>CAZDTP010000149.1:0-1562 GCA_964508365.1 uncultured archaeon | reverse complement strand
GGTATTAACACCTTTTAGGTGATAACCAAATTTTTTTTCTTTTACTTATTTAGTAAAAATTTAGATTGATATCATTTAAACTCTTAGATTTGTTATTTTTTTATTCAGCAAACTATCATTCTTTGTGCTGCGTGGGGTCTCAACCTCAAGGAAAACATTAATATAGGAGTTCTCCCCAGTAATAAGTAGAGATAAAAAATTGGTTGATTAAAATGACAATTTATCCTAATTTAGACGAAAAGATACCTATAAATTTTTTTTCTGGACCACAAAAACTGAATTCAAAATCAACATCTCAAATAATATGCGCTCATTTAGGCTCTCTCGTATGGGATGGATTTAACAATTTAGAATATAAAAGAGAGCATAGAATTATGTGTTCAAAATGTGGGAAACGGTTTGGAAGGGATATTGAAATGTGGAATTTATTATCTTACCAACAAATGATTAAAATGATCCTTTACGAGCTATTTATTTTAAAGTTTCCGCTCACTGGAGTGGCAAAACAATGGGAAATTCCTCAACAAAAGTTAAGCCAATTTAGAAAATCGTTTGTTTTGCAGGTATTTCAACAGAATTCGGAGGTAATTGAGCAGAAATTAAAAGCACTTCCAAGAGGCGTAATATTAGGAGATGAGACGTATTTGGGTTCTCGAGGCAATTCTGATACAGAAATTGTATTTATCAACAATGAATACGAAACGCTTTCCATCGGACTCGCAGATGAGGGCGATCTCAAGACATCAATTCTTGAAGCTTTCCACAAAATCCCTGAAGCGTGTAGAGAAAGACTTAAAGTCCTCATCACCGATGGCGAGCCTTCTTACAAATCAATTGCTAAGATCTTCGGTAGTAAAGTAATTCATGTGGCTCAATTGCATAGAGAAAAGCAACGCGGAGAAATTATTATCAGCAAATATGAAAAACTTGGTCCTCACTTTTTACATTATAAGATCTACACGCATTGGAAGGTATTTTATCGCAATAAGCACGAGTTGAATTTCAAATGGGAGATCAAGTTCATTAAAGGCAAGATTCAGAAAAAGAGAGGCAGACCTCGAAAAGCAGATACGTTGCAAAATGAGAACGAACGATGGCGGCAAAAATTGGAGAAGTACCAATCCGATTCGTTCCAGAAAGAAGGTACTGCCAAAATTTTCGTAAATTTCGAGACTAACAAGTTATCCATTCGTGCGGGTGCCAAAAAATGGATGATTCGGATGCTCTTTCCTATATTCAAAATTTTTAAAGGAAAACACATTACCACCAACAAGATAGAAAGTAAGCATTCACAGGTGAAACGAAGCGGAGCAGGGAGAAAGCAGAGAGATAAGGAATACGGGCATAAATTATACGCTCTTCACACATTCCTTGTGGAATATGGACATATCCCATTTACAAATCTCGCGGGGCGTTCTTTGTATAGTTATTTAATAAAAAGTAGTAAAAAGAAAAAAATAGGGTATAGAAACCTCGAAAACGATCGTATTTCCGTTCAAACCGTTCTAAGTGCCTATGAGTAAAAACTTAAATTTAATGATCACCTAAAAGGTGTTATACCC
>CAZDTP010000148.1:0-1682 GCA_964508365.1 uncultured archaeon | reverse complement strand
TTTCACTTTGGAGCGCAACCATACATAATCCCGTCGTGGGAAGATCCAGTTAATACAATTGAAACTAATGTAATTGGTACTATAAATGTGTTTGAACCAATTAAAAAATACAATTTAAAAACTCGCGTTATCTTAGCTTGTTCTGCTGCTGAATTTGGTACGACTACTAACATAGGTCGCCCCTTAAAAGAATCTGATCCATTAATGGCAATTCATCCTTATGGAATTAGTAAAATCGCAGCAGAACTTCTTGCTCGGCAATATTACATTAATTTCGGGATAGAAGCAGTTAACTTGAGATTTTTCAATCTGACCGGCATCAGACGAACTAACGACGCATCCTCGGATTTTATAAGAAAAATCGCTCAGATTGAATTAGGCTTGAAAGAACCCGTTATAGAAGTAGGAAATTTAAACCCATATAGAGATATATTGGATGTGGTAGATGCAATCAGGGCAATTTGGTTAACCGCTACGAAAGGAACGCCAGGAGAGACGTATCACATTTGTACAAACCAAAAAGTCCAGATTAGAGAATTATTAGACATCGCATTGAGCTTTTCTCAAAAAAAAATTAAAGTAGTTGAAAACGCCCCTCATAAATTACGAAAAACTGACGAAGATATAATAATTGGAGACAATACAAAAATCACATCTGAATTGGGTTGGAAGCCAAGTAAATCGATTAAAGAAACGCTAAAAGAATTGTTTGATTACTGGACAGACTATTATAAAAAAAATCCTAAAATGTAGCAAATAAAAAGTAAGAGTAATAATAATTTAAATAAAAACGAGATAATAAAATTGAAAATTTATTAGTTTTCTCTTTTATAGTTATATGTAATAGTCTTTAAATTTCCTTCCTCTAACTTCGTGTTGCAATACGGACACTGTACTTCAGCACCCTTCTTTAGTCTTTTGTTAATATTTTCTTTTAAAGAAGCAGAGCAATCTTTATTTGGACAAATGTACAACTTTGCAAATACTTTTTCCTTCTCTTCGTTGAGTTCCTCAGAAGAAACTTCAAATTTTTTCGCCGATACTTTATCCGAAATGCTTTCTCTTTTGGTTTCGATGTATCCCTTTAAATAATCGGTATTAGTTCCGATTGCTAATGAAATCGTCTCACCTACTTTATAATCATTCTTTTTACGAGAGAATTGAATGTTTCTTATTAAATCGTTAACTACGCGTTCATTTAATAATTCGTCGTCAACGCTAACATCCAAATAAATATTAGCGTATTTGTGTTCTATTTTTCGCAAATTATCCGCAGATTTTACCGATTTTTTTATTTCTAATTCCTCTACATTTCCTATTTGCTTAATAATCTCTGGAAATCCTATTTCAGGCATGTCTTCTTTAGGTTCTATAATTATTCGTTTGTTTGGCCATCTTAGCCTAATTTTATTTTCTTCCTTTAACGCTCTAATCGATTCTATTAGGTCTCTTACAAATCTCATTTCTTCTTCTAATTTTGCGTCGATTTTTGTTTTATCGGTTTCTGGCCAATTTTGCAGGTGAATGCTTTCATATTCCTCCAAACCCATTGACTTTAAGCGAGGTTTGAACATTTTTAAGAATATTTCTTCGCTGAGCATTGGATTTATAGGAGCTAACATCAATAAAACATTGAATAAGACCTTATAAAGTACTGCCATAATCTGGAGCTTATTTGGATC
>CAZDTP010000147.1:0-1708 GCA_964508365.1 uncultured archaeon | reverse complement strand
ACAAATCAATAGAAATATTACCAAGGATTCCTCTTATTCCTAATATAACAGATACCGATGAAAATTTGAATAGCTTAGCCAATTATTTAAAATCCTTAAATGCAAAAAAAATAGGATTATTACCTTATAATCCGCTCTGGCTCGATAAACCAGAAAAAATAGGAATTATGCCATCCTATGACTATTCTGAATGGTTAAATAATAAAAATAAAGAGAGAATCAAATCAATTTTTTCTGATTTTGAATTTAACGATTTTTAACTAAGTATTATAATTTATTTTCGCTAATTTTTATAATATTAAAATTAAAAAGATTTTTTGGACAAACTGATAAAAGAAGACGAAAAAGACAGTTTGGTATTCTTAGGGATTTTTCAAGAGCCCGCTTTAAGAGTGAGATTTTTGCTTTTTCTCATATCTAGTTGAGGCATTTCAAGGAAATATTACTTTAATCTTTGCAAATCAACATGTTCTGGAGGATATACAGGATCCACAAGATTATCCTCGGTAAATAGATTTCTTAACTTTACCAAATGATCTAGTCTTGGAATCTCTGCAATCCTGTTATGCTGTAAATTTAAAGTCTGTAAATTTTTAAGATTTTCCAACCCTTTAATCTCTGTTATTTTATTTTCCGATAAATCTAAACACATTAGATTGGATAGAGTGTCTAATCCCTTAATTTCGGTGATTTGATTGCGGTTGAGTTCTAAATATCGGAGTTTAGTCAACTTTTCTAACCCTTGAATCTCTATTATTTTATTACCGGTAAGTCTCAAGCTTTTTAGATTCACGAGTCTCTCTAAACCGTTAATTTCTGATATTTCGTTATGCGACAAATCTAAAAGATTTAACTCTTTTATAAGGTTAAAACCCTCAATGGCTTGTATATCTTTTATGTGTGCACCCATTAAATCTAAAACGGCGCCGAAAGGGTCTATATATTCAACATAGCAACGAAACCCTTCAATTATAACGAAATCTTTACGTCCTTCCAAACGATGACCACACCTCCTATATTATTACTTAATTGCCTAACTATATAATCGGAATAATCCTATTTAAATACAAAGTATCCACCGAATTATCATTTTCTGATTTTGAAATTAACGATTTTATACTAGGTATTATAATTTATTTTTTCTAATTTTTATATTCTCAAAATAACTTTTACATAACATTTAAATAAATAATCTTCTATATATAACATGGGCATATCACTTATTAATAGGAATGATGTTCATATAACAATTATTTTTTAAAAAAGGTGAGATTGTATGACAACTATTGCAGAAAAATTAATAAAAGAATTAAAAACAAAAGCCTTAACAATTCTTCAATTAAGTGAAATATTAGGGATTGAAGAAGCTAAAATAAGGACTACAATTAATAGATTAAAAGAAAAAACCATAGTAGAAGAGACAGGAATGTTTTTAGACAGATATAAAATTTATAAACTTTCAGACAAATTGTTTAATGCAAATTTCATAATGAGAATGATAAAGAAGCTTGATGGAGTAAAAGCTGTCATTCTTATAAGTGATGTTGATGGTGCATCAATAAGTAGTATACTTCCGGAAGGATTTGATGAATCCCGTTACGCAGCAATGACTATAGCTATGTTTAATTTGATGGAAAGAGCATGTAAGGAAATTAAAAAAGGAAAGTTTAAATTTTGTCATATTGAAGGAGAAGATGGAAAACTTCTT
>CAZDTP010000146.1:0-1726 GCA_964508365.1 uncultured archaeon | reverse complement strand
TCTCTTTTAAATTAAATTTAGGGATAATTAAAGGTAAGATTACAGTTGACAATCACATTATTACCTTTGTTCTGTCAATCTTCGCAGTAGCATTAGCTTATCTAATGATAATCTTAGTATTTGATCCATTTTATTCCTCATTTTAGAGATATTTCATTTTTTTCTTATTCCTCCCTAGTAAAATTCAAAATATATTTCGAATTTAATATCTAAACGGTTAAAGAAATTAAGTAAAAAAAAAGATATACCTCAAAGAATTGCCGATAAATGATTGTCAAATAGGGGAGAATGTAGAAATTATTGAGCCTGTTAATTTATACGGTTGTGTAATTGGTAACAATTGTTTTATTGGCCCTTTTGTTGAGATACAAAAAACTGTTACTATTGGCGATGAGTCGAGGGTACAAAGCCATTGTTTTATATGCAATGGAGTGACCATCGGTAAACATTGCTTTATAGGCCATGGGACTACATTTACTAATGATTTATTTGTTGATTCTCCAAATTTTGAGAGTTGGATTCGGAGAGAAACAAAAATAGGAAATGATGTGCGGATTGGTTCTAATGTCACTTTACTACCTATAACCGTGGGAGATAACGCTATTATTGGAGCTGGCGCAGTTGTAACTAAAGATGTACCTGCTAACTGTGTAGTTGCAGGAAACCCTGCAAAAATCGTTAGAAAAATAGAGGATTAAATCAAAATGAAAATAGGTATAGTTGGAATTGGTTATTGGGGAAAAATAATTTTAAGAAATTTAGAAAGTATGGGAAAACAAGATATCGAAATATGTGATATTTCCCTTCCAGAAGAGAGAAAATATGAAAATTACAAGGTAGTTAATGATTATCGACAATTAGATTGTGAGTATGTGTTCATTACAACACCAACAAATACTCATTTTGAAATTTGTAAATACTTCCTTGAGAAAAAAATACATGTCTTCTGTGAAAAACCACTAACAACATCAAGTTCAAAAGCAGAGATTTTATATGACATCGCCGTTAAAAATAAAGTAATTCTGTTTACGGATTGGATATTTACTTTTAATTCTCATATTGAAACCATAAAAAAAGATTATGATAATGGCAAATTAGGTAAAATTAGAAGTATATTTATGAATAGGCTTAATTTAGGACCAGAAAGATTTGATGTAAGTGCTCGCTGGGATTTAGCATCTCATGATATCTCTATTATTCAATATCTTTTTTCAGAAAAACCTGTTAATATTAGATGGACTGATTATAAAAGAAATAAAAATGCAAAACAAGATGACAGTTCTCTTGGCTTTATACAATTCGACGATTTTCTTGCGACCATTAACGCTAGTTGGCACTATAGAAAGAAAGTGCGAGAGTGCGTATTTGAGTTTGACAATTATTTTATAGTATGGGATGATTATAAAAGATTCCTACAATACGAAGATTCGAGTAACGTAAGTTTCCCAATATATTCTGGTAATTTAAGTTATCCTTGTGGTGAATACTCCTCACCTTTAATTCATTCTATTAATTCATTCTTTGCTTTTTCAGAAGAGAAAATGAATGAACAAAAAAAATTAACGATTGAAGTTATCAAAATACTGGAGGTTTGAGAATGAAAGTAATGTTTAATAATCTGGGTAAGCAATGGGATGTAATTAAAGAAGATGTTAAACCACGATTAGATTTGCTATTCAAACAATCTAATTTTATAAATGGAGCTCCTGTAGGAGAATTTGAAGAA
>CAZDTP010000145.1:0-1726 GCA_964508365.1 uncultured archaeon | reverse complement strand
TTCTTCAAATTCTCCTACAGGAGCTCCATTTATAAAATTAGATTGTTTGAATAGCGAATCTAATCGTGGTTTCACATCTTCTTTAATTACATCCCATTGCTTCCCTAAGTTATTAAAAAGTACTTTCAATTTTATACCTCTAATATTTTTATAATATCAACTGTTAATTTCATTTGTTCAATCATATCCTCTTCTAAAAAAGCAAAAAAGGAATTAATTGAATTAATTAAGGGTGAGGAGTATTCACCACATGGATAACTTAAATTACCAGAATAAATTGGAAAACTTACATTACTCGAATCTTCGTATTGTAAGAATCTTTTATAATCGTCCCACACGATAAAATAGTTTTCAAACTCAAATACGCACTCTCGCACTTTCTTTCTATAGTGCCAACTCGCGTTAATAGTTGCTATAAAATCTTTAAATTGTATGAACCCAAGAGAACTATCAGCTTGTTTTGCATCCTTATTTCTTTTATAATCAGTCCAACTTATATTAACGGGTTGCTCTGAAAAAAGATACTGAATAATAGAGATATCATGAGATGCTAAATCCCAGCGAGCACTTACATCAAACCTTTCTGGTCCTAAATTAAGCCTATTCATAAATATACTTCTAATTTTACCTAATTTGCCATTATCATAATCTTTTTTTATGGTTTCAATATGAGAATTAAAAGTAAATATCCAATCCGTAAACAGAATTACTTTATTTTTAACGGCGATGTCATATAAAATCTCTGCTTTTGAACTTGATGTTGTTAGTGGTTTTTCACAGAAGACATGTATTTTTTTCTCAAGGAAGTATTTACAAATTTCAAAATGAGTATTTGTTGGTGTTGTAATGAACACATACTCACAATCTAATTGTCGATAATCATTAACTACCTTGTAATTTTCATATTTTCTCTCTTCTGGAAGGGAAATATCACATATTTCGATATCTTGTTTTCCCATACTTTCTAAATTTCTTAAAATTATTTTTCCCCAATAACCAATTCCAACTATACCTATTTTCATTTTGATTTAATCCTCTATTTTTCTAACGATTTTTGCAGGGTTTCCTGCAACTACACAGTTAGCAGGTACATCTTTAGTTACAACTGCGCCAGCTCCAATAATAGCGTTATCTCCCACGGTTATAGGTAGTAAAGTGACATTAGAACCAATCCGCACATCATTTCCTATTTTTGTTTCTCTCCGAATCCAACTCTCAAAATTTGGAGAATCAACAAATAAATCATTAGTAAATGTAGTCCCATGGCCTATAAAGCAATGTTTACCGATGGTCACTCCATTGCATATAAAACAATGGCTTTGTACCCTCGACTCATCGCCAATAGTAACAGTTTTTTGTATCTCAACAAAAGGGCCAATAAAACAATTGTTACCAATTACACAACCGTACAAATTAACAGGCTCAATAATTTTTACATTTTTCCCTATTTGACAATCATTTAGCGGCAATTTTTTGCGGTATCTCTTTTTTTTTACTTAATTTCTTCAATCGTTTAGATATTAAATTCGAATTATATTTTGAATTTTACTAGGAGGAAATAAGAAAAAAATGAAATATCTCTAAAATGAGGAATAAAATGGATCAAAAACTAAGATTATCATTAGATAAGCTAACGCTACTGCGAAGATTGACAGAACGAAAGTAATAACATGATTGTCAACTGTAATCTTACCTTTAATTATCCCTAAATTTAATTTAAAAGAGA
>CAZDTP010000144.1:0-1755 GCA_964508365.1 uncultured archaeon | reverse complement strand
GGATGGTAATGGCAACAGGTAAAAAAGCAGGGACTCTAGGAATATATGGGTTTCGGCATCGAAAAGAAAAATCATATACTGATTTTTGGGTAGCAAACTCACAAAACATAAAAGAACCTAAAATATGGGACATTTTAGGTAAAAAAGGATTTAAATCAATAATATTAGGTGTACCACCTACGTTCCCACCTCAACCTATAAATGGGAATCTAATTTCTGGCTTTATCACTCCTGATTCATTGTCGAACTTTACTTATCCTCCCGAGTTAAAGGAAGAAATAAGTAATGTTGTAGAGAATTATACTTTTGATGTGCTTTTTCGGACATCGTACAAGGAGCAGTTATTAATAGACCTTTATAAAATGACAAAAATGCATTTTAAAGTCCTCAAGTACCTAATAAAGAATAAGGAATGGGATTTTTGCCAATTTGTTATAATTGGATTGGATAGATTTCACCACGCGTTTTGGAAATATTACGATAAATCGCATCACAAATTTGAACCAGGTAATATTTTTGAAACCGCAATGAAAAACTTCTATAAATTCTTAGATAAAGAAATTGGAGAGGTCTTAGATTTACTTGGTGAAGATACTATTGTTTTCGTTGTTTCAGATCATGGTGCTAAGGCCATGAAAGGGTGTATTTGTGTAAATATGGCTTTAGAAAAACTAGGGTTATTAACATTTAAAGAACGCCCCCTTCCAGGAACTAGGTTAAAAGAAGATTTAATTGATTGGAATAAAACTTACGCATGGGGTTGGGGGGGCTATTACGCCCGAATTTTTTTGAATGTTAAGGGTAGAGAGAAATTTGGAATCATAGATCCCTCCGAATACGAGAACTATCGAAGATCTATAACAGAAAAATTAAAAACGATTCCCGACAATTTAGGAAACGCAATGAAAACGAAGATTTTTAAGCCTGAAGATTTATACGAGAATGTACGAGGCGACGCTCCTGATCTATTAGTTTATTTTGACGACTTGAATTGGAGATCTGCTGGAACGATTGGTTATAAAAGTATGTATTTAGACGAAAATGACACTGGTCCTGACGACGCAGTTCACGATTATAATGGAATTTTTATTATAAATGACCCCTTAATCGAAAAAGGGAAAAAATTAGAAACAAAAAATATTTTAGATATAGTCCCTACGATATTGAAGATATTTGGAATCAATATTCCAGAAGATTTAGAAGGAAAATGTATAGAATTTTAATTGAAAATATTATTCACGATAGAGAAAAAAAGATGGAACATAAAGGATTTACATTATGGTTTACGGGACTTGCTTGTTCAGGTAAATCTGTTTTAGCTGATGCCGTAGCTGATGATCTAAAAGCTCGAGGAATGAAGGTTGAACGGCTTGATGGAGATATTGTTAGAAAGAGTTTAACTCGAGATCTAGGATTTTCAGAAGACGATCGAAGAATGAACATTGAAAGAATTACCTTTGTAGCAAAGCTACTAACTCGAAATAAAGTTGCCGTATTGGCCTCTTTTATTTCACCTTTTAACGATATTAGGGATTACTCTCGTAAAGAAATTGGAGATTACATTTTAGTTTATGTGAAATGCCCAATTGAAGTATGTGAACAGAGAGACATAAAAGGAATGTACGCAAAAGCTAGAGCCGGCGAGATCAAACAATTCACAGGCATCGATTCTCCTTTTGAAGAACCAGACAAAGCAGATATAGTTGTTGAGACTGACAAGCAAACAATCGAAGAAAGTAAAAAAATAGTTTTAGA
>CAZDTP010000143.1:0-1863 GCA_964508365.1 uncultured archaeon | reverse complement strand
TGGTCTTGATGTCTTCCCGTCACTAAAATAATTTCGGTGTTGTGTGAAAGATTTTATATATATGCATATATATATATATATAGATTTTATATATATGCGTTCCTTAGAAAAGATTTTATATATATGCGTTCCTTAGAAAAGATAATCAGTTCTTTAGATACCGCCCTAGAAGAAAAGACCGCCCTTTCAAGAGAAACTATAGACGAGTTAATGGTCACTTACCTCGATTTCATAAAGGATTTTAAAAAGGACGCTAAGAATACAGAAGAAATAAGAATATACGATGAAGCCATGGACACGATTAAAGATTATGTTGCAGATAGGCACTTAGGATTGCGGTTTAAAGGCAAAACATCGTCTACGAAATATAATCCCATCTTCCATCAAGATTGGTACAAGGCAAGTTTGATTGTATTCAAGCTGGTAACATTTGGAGGAAAAAATCCCATGTCTTTTGATTTCCTTAAACCAGAACTTTTCGACGGCAATCCGGACACCGATCTTTTCCAACCTCATCACATGGACTCAAGGCAGAAACATTTGCTCCAATTTGATATATTTTTACTTTTTGATAAGGAATGGCACAGTCGTTTTGCTCCCTTAGCAAGAACAGAGTTAGGCGTCCAATTATCACATGAGTTAGAAAATAGTATATTAGAATTGATGGCAATCGACAGAGACGTTACGCAAAAAGATATCGAAAGAGTGTTTGGAGATCTCGAAATACTTGGTAGGAAAGTTTCTGATTGGTGGAAGAGTAATCCAGATTTTTCAAGACAACTAAATGATTGGAATGATGACAGGAAATTAATTAGAGAAGGGAAGATTAGAGAATTTTTAAGTATTAGGTTTACACTTAGAGATGAGAATGGTGATGCTATACTCGATGAGAATGGCATTCCTATGAACCCTGTTCTGCAAATGTACGATAGAATCGTAAAGGAAAAGTTTAATGCTTTCTTTCTTCTCGATGGCGTAAAAGACTTGTCGCATCTCTTGACCGATAGAGACATGGAATTGCTGAAACGGTATTTCAAAATATAACCAAAAGTTATAGACAAATTTAAATACTTGACAAGCGATAATGGTCATAGAAATGAAAAAGAAAAAAACGATCGTTATTAAAAATTCTTCACTTCAGAAGATACGCAATAATTTTCGCCGCATTTTGATACTCGAATCGAACAGACGAAGCGGGAAGATTACAGATAGCCGTAGAGCAATTGAACACGATCCAGATGGAAACCTTCGGGAATTGTCTACTGAAGAGCAGAGAAGAGTAATAAACTTATGTACAAAATCGAACTATCTATCTGATAAATTGAGGGATTCAATCTGCGTCTGTGGATCGTGTCACGCAGTCGATAAAGACATGACATTCAACCCCACGATCAAAAGATGGTATTGTGTGGACTGCTTCAACGAGTTACGGGATATGTATTTTCACGAGAAGCCCCTGATGGTGGAAGAAGACGATTGGGATGGGAGTATGGAGTATTTTTTTCGGTCGTTTACTGAACTTTAAGTTCACTATGTAGAAGTTTTTGTGCTTCTTTTTTTGTTTTTTTGTTGATTATTTTTTTTGATCAAATTTTATAGAGATTTAAAGGAAAAACCAAAAGTTAATTATCTATGGATCGTTAATTTACATAATTCTTTGAAATGTAAAGAAGTTTTTAGATTGTAAAAAAGTAAAAATAGTAGAAGTAGTGTAAAATCAATGGTAAAAGGAACCGTAAAAAGATAGCACGGCATCCGTGCTTCTTACTTTGGTTTAATTCTCGTAAGGGATTCGGATTTATAAATTCTGAAGATGGTACCGATGTTTTCGTTCATTTCTCTGCATTAGCAGGTGGAGATGAC
>CAZDTP010000142.1:0-1959 GCA_964508365.1 uncultured archaeon | reverse complement strand
AAAATGTTTGATTATTTTTAGAAATTCTAAAAAAAAATAAATAACCACTTTTTTTATTTTTTTTTCTACTCATTAATTTTTTTATCGGTTATTAATTGATTATTAATCACCACATCAGATATGTTTTATTTCCCGGGATCCATTTCATATCTTATTACTTTTTCAAGTATATGTGTATACTGCAGGATGTTTTAAAATCTGATATAAGAGGTATTTCGGACTAAGTTCAGGAACAGCCAGACCGCTAAGGATCGTAGTTGTTTCTCTTAATATTAAGCTCCTGGCATGTTCTAATTGAAACACTTTTTTTTGAAAATCTTTGGTCTTCTTCTTAATGTATTTTACTACTTTCTCAACCACTTCTTCTGGTACCTCCATAAATTTCCAAAGGCATTGATTTTTTAAGATGTGGTAAATATAAACGAGTAATTTTCGAGCACCTGCGCAAATCACAAGCCAATATGCAGATCTATGGGTCTTAGATTCTCGTACTTCTTTTTTATCCCGCATCCATTGGTGAAGGGGGTTTTGCTTTGCTTTTGCATAGATATTTTGAGTAGCTAATGCTAAAGCACGACGTAAGTACTTATTCCCGCCTTTATGAATTTTACCAGTAATATTCTTTTTATGTCCAGATTGATACACCTTAGGTGCTAATCCCACCCATTTTGCTAGACTTGCAGGGTTATCAAAATATGAAATGTCCGCGATCTCTGACAATATGATTGCCGCCGTATCGGGACCGATCCCGGGAATGGAGAGTAATAACTCCATATTCTTCTTAAATTGCTCATCTTTTTTAGCCATCTCTACGTAAATTAATTGTTGCTGCTCTTGTAAGAGCATATTTGTTCTAAGCTGTGTTAATTCGGTCCCGAACGTGATTCGTTCCATTGATTTAAGGGACTTTTGAAATACTTTCAAATCCAGAAAATCCTTTTCTGAGAAGCTAAGCTTTCTCGTAGTGGAACGATTGATAATTTGTTTAATAATTTCATGGGTAATCGCCCCATTATTGACAAGGGATAATATTTCAATCCCCGTCTTGGTCTTTAATAAGCGCGTTCCATTAAAATCTTTCTGGTGGAATAATTGGGATAGTCTTTGTTTGCTTCTCGTTGCATCATTAATGAGCTGGACCAACTTTCGCATTGCTTTTCTCAACATCCAATAGTCATAATGAGGAATCACGGACGCCTTTAACCGTCCATCTCGATGTGCGACTGCTATACGCCGTGCGTCTAATATATCTGTTTTTTTCCCTTGAGTTTGCTTGGTTTGTAATGGATTTGCCACCAACATCCTTACCTCATTTTCTAAAAGGTAATACATAACCTTTACATGATATTGAGATGTAGATTCCATCGCTACACTTCTTACCCTTCTCTTCTTTATGATCTGTACTAATTTTTTAAGACCACCTTTTGTATTCTCTAATTCTGCCTCTTCTAAAAGCCGCATCTCAGTTACAATACAATATTGGATAATATCTTTATGAACGTCTAGACCCATGATGGGTCCCTGTTTACGCAAGCCTTCACCTTCTGTGAGAGCTTTCTCATTTCTTTTTTTTATATTTGCCAATTATTCTCACATCTATTTGATTGATACTAATAAATTAATAAGGCTATAATGATTGCAGTAAAGCCAAGCACAAGGATCAATTTTTATTACGAAGTCAAGCTTCAAGAGGGCGATCCGTAAACTTAGCTCATCATAGTTTTTTCTACAAGATCGGACATGCGGATATCCGTCTTAAAAAGTTTACATGTAATACCGCAATCATAAATCTACTATTTGTGGAATCTACTTTAAAGAGAGTAATATGTGAGTATCACCTGCCAGAAGGAGTTATAAGAAAAAAAATTTCGAGTGGGAAATAATTCGCAAGAATTAATTATGAGTTTTTTCTATTTATTTCCAAATTTTTTAAACAATTGTATGCCGATTATTACAATG
>CAZDTP010000141.1:0-1971 GCA_964508365.1 uncultured archaeon | reverse complement strand
GAGTAGTTAGTTTAGCCGATGTAAAAAGAATCTCTCTAGAGGCAAAAAAACTATCCTATCTTTGGGTATAGATTAAAAGTTGAAGATTTTTCTTCCATTATATGATATTGAAATAGATATATATCCTTACGATATGATTATTCATGCTACTGTTTGTTATGGATATTCAGGTGACTCTGGTATTCCAAGTATGGCGAAAGCTTTTGTTGATCATGGCGCTGCTGCTTTTGTAGGTGCCACTGTATCCGTTCCCGCAAAACATGGTGATGAGTTTACTGGAGATTTCTGGTTTGATTTATGTCAATCTGACACAACAGTGTATTAAGCAACAATTAGTTACATCGATACCCATAATTTATATAGTGATTATGGTTATACACAAACTGGAGAAAATATAGACATTGATTGGGTTTACGATACTCATATTAAGATTTATGGAAGTACAAGTGTAAGATTAGATAATTAAATAATTAATTATTCGTTTTTTTTATTTTATATAAATATAATGATCTAATACTATATTCTTATGAATATACGAAAATTATTAAAAAATATTTTAGAGAAATCTTTAAAATTTTTTAGTATATATGTACTTTATAGCTCCGTTCTAGCTATTATTCTATTTCCAATGTTATTAATAAGTGGAATTTTTGTATTTTTCTTATCTTTTTATGATATTTCTTGGTATTTAGCTGATCCTTCAATTTTTAATAGAGATATTCGAGTTGTTTGGTTAAACACTTATTTGTATTACCCTAATATTATTTTAGAGGTGTTTGTATTCATTAAAATTGCGATTTTCGTTATTGGAATAATGATTTTTATCATATCATTATTTCAATTAATATTCTACAATAAAAAACAACGAGGTTTAGTACAACAAGGTATTTATCGTTATATTAGACATCCTCAAAACTTAGCCATTATTATTATGATGTTCCCTATGTTTTTAATTCATGGAGTAAGAATGGGTGATATTGTGTCATGGGTACAATTTACTTACTTAATGATAATATATTCTGATTTTGGAGATATTAAATTAAAGAAGAAATATCCTGAACAATTTCAATTTTATTATGGACATACAGGTTTCATGTTCCCAAGAATTATTCCATTTCGCATTACCAAATTTTATTCAGCAATTAATAATAAAAAAGTACGCTATCCTTTAATTTTTTTCTTATATATTTTAACGATTTTCATCCTATATCAAATTTATCTCGTTTTACCTTTTGTTTGGACTGTTATGTGAATGGATTCATATTCTATTATTTATTGAATCCGGAACCTGGTTTTGCTATTTTTGGAATTCTAAATTTATTTTGTAAGAGAAATAAGAAATAATTAGATATGAAAATTTCAATTTCTTCGTTATTAAAAAAAATTTAAACTAAATAACTGAGTAAGCATTTTTCCAAAATACAAAGTGGGAAAGCCGATTTTAAGTATCAATACTTAATTGAAATATATGTTAAACAATCAGCAAAAAAATGTAAAAAAATTTTCCAATCTTAATTATAATTAATGGCTATAACTTGTAATATATTATTATAGATTATCATAAGATATAGACATATTTTATAAAATATGAAAAATTCAATCATGTCTTAATGAAGTTCTAATTTTTTGATTTTTGTTAGCAATTCAGTACCAACTATCAATTTTGAATTTTTATTTACCATGTGAAATAACAAATTGCTTTTTTTTTTCAGAGATATGAATATTCCTAAATTAAAAATCTTTATACACCAAGATTTTATGATTTATATTTATGTTTATATTCAATAGAGGTTGATTAGAGAAGGTATTAAAATGAATTAATTATTAACTCTTTTTACATTATAGGATGTAATGATGTGGATTTTGACCACCTTCCATAAGAAATCTATACATTTGTATAGACAAAAATGGATTTAAAATAAGTTTAATTTTTTTTAATATATTGGAGTTATTTGCACTTAAACTTCCCTT
>CAZDTP010000140.1:0-2126 GCA_964508365.1 uncultured archaeon | reverse complement strand
CCAAATTTTTTCGTTAAGTTTTCTAGTTTAATTACTATTTCTGACATTATTTCTCAATTTTTGATTTAAATTTACGATAAATCTTCATTTCGATTTTTATCATCCAATTCTATAATCTTATCTTCAATCTTTTGAAGCTTTTTGTTTAAGATTTCAATTCTTTTTTTTATAAAAGTTCTCTGGAATTCTAATATTTGCAATGTTTCAATTTCAGGTTTATGAGCCGCTCTAGTAAAAGGAGACTTTTGTTCAAAAAATTCATTCAATTCAGTACTAGTTAATTCGTCCTTAATTCCAAAGGTAGATGTGAGTATAGATCTCATAGATTCTCTTATTTCCTGCTCCTTTTTAACCATTATTTCAAGTGTATTCTTTCCGTCATCTGTTATTTTATAAGTTATTGTTTTTTCATCTGTATCTGGTGTATTAATCGATCTAATTAGATTTTTTTCTCGCAAGTCTTTTAGAATTGTATAAATTGTTGAGTCTGTGGGTTCCCACCCTCCAAAGGTGCGCTCTTCTATTGCTTTTTTAATCTGACGACCGTGCATGGATTCATTCTCTAAAACTAGTAATACCAGGGTACTAATAAATCCCTTTTTCATTGCTTTTTCAAATTTTCCGGCAATTATCTCAACCAAAAAGCGTCACTCTCAAAGGTTTATTGATTATTTTTATTAAGATCGAAATGTATCTATAATGGATATATCAATTATAGATATAAAATTTTGTCTTCTAAAATATTAGAACTTCGTTATCCAAAATAATAATATAATTAGAATGTTATACCTCATCGTCAGAAAGCCTTAGTCCCGAGATATCACATTTATCAAAAAAAAATTCAATATCTTACATGTTCTTTAAGAAAAGGCAGAAAGTATTAGATCTTAAAAAGAGAAAGTTTTATCTTTCTTAACCTATACCTTTTCCGCAATTATATCGTTGTAAACACATAATATAAAGGACGAATCACTAATGAACCATCTTTACATTTCTTTTTCAATACCATTCTGATTCGGGGTACGGTTTAGCATTAAGTTCCTTCAAATTATTCAAATTTTTTAAATAAGGCTTAACAATGGCTCGAGAGATAAAGAATTCCCTTGCTCCGATAATAGGATTTTCTGCAATATTTAAAGCTTCTAGATTAACAAGATTATCAAGCCCTTCTATTACACTTACTTTATTAGATTCTAGGCACAATTCTCTTAAGCTCCTTAGATTATTGAGCCCTTTAATTTTTGTAATTTCATTACAATGCAGGTGTAGTTTCTTGAGGTTAACGAGGGATTCTAATCCTTCAATTTCTGTTATCCTGTTCATACCGAGATTTAAAATTTGTAAGTTTGTGAGATTTTCGAGCCCCTCAATTTTAGTAAGCTCGCATTCAGAAAAGTTTAAAATCTCTAAATTTATTAAGTGTTCTAATCCCTCAATCTTGTGTATTAGGTTTCCAATATCGTCATTCTCGGGATTTTTAAAAAACAATTCCTTTAAATTTTTTAAAGTTTCTAATCCGGTGATACGCTCAATCCGATTACCACCTAAGTTCAAATGTTCTAATTTAGTTAAGTTCTCAAGCCCCTGTATTTTTGTGAGCTTCTCGCTTCCGCAGATGCGTAATTCTCTAAGGTTTGTTAAATTATTCAAACCTTCCATAGAATTAAGGGTATAGCTCCAAATGTGCAAGGCTTCAAGGGAGGTAAGCTTTTCCAACCCTTCAATTTCACGAATGCTATTTACATTAGAGATTAAAAGCACGCCGTCCTCTCGAATATGTATTTTATTTCCGCGAACAACTACGAAATCTTTACCATTCAAATTAAATCATCAAGGATTCAGATCAAAAGCTATCCTTAAGATATATATCCAAAAGTGAGTATTTATAGTTTCTCACTGGACCAATTTAACAATTTTTACACATAATATTACATTAAAAATAAAGAATTCTTCGAGCCTTGGCTCAGAATATTTTAGATTTTGCATTGATTAATAATATACCAATAGCCATAAAAGTGCTTGAAAGTCCTGATACTATAAAAAAAGTTCCGAGTTGTGGACGTATAGTCAGGCTACGGTCCAATGTATCCAAAATATCTTGGTACTCCTTTTGCTCGCCATCGCAA
>CAZDTP010000139.1:0-2163 GCA_964508365.1 uncultured archaeon | reverse complement strand
TGCCAGATTGCTTTAGCTATAACTCCTTTAACTTTTACCGTTTTCCCAATGTTTTTTTCAAAAGCTGAGTATTCAACTAATTCGACCATAATTGATATTACATTTAGAAAAGATGTTTTTCAATTAATGAAAATTCAGTTTAAATAGATAATAAAAATAAGTTCAATTAAGCTTTTTCAATTTTGATGTAGTAATCTTCCCCTTTGATCTTAAATTCTAGTACAGAATCTCCATGCTTTTCCACGTACCTCTTAATATTCTCCCCTGATTCTACAAAATCACCGTTTACTTCTAAAATATCTCCAGATTCCATTTCGTTTAATTTTTTTTTAGTTCTTGCCACTGGTAATGGGCAGACTAATCCATTGCAATTCAATGTATAAGCCTTATTTATAATATAACACCTGCTTTATTTTTAACTGAATAATACATTATCGGCTTCTACGCACATGCTAACAAAGCCGTTCATTGTGATTACTTCAATACCCGGAATTAGTTCCTCAGCTGCAACGCCTCTTGCTTTAATACATACGCCACAAGCTTTAACAACTCCACCTTCTTCTATTACATCTTTAAGCCACTTTTCAAGGTTGTCATAAGATGAGGGATTTTGATTTTTTTTTCCTACGAACACTCCATCTTCCACTAAGAAAATATTTATTTTATGTCCCTCTAATAGCGATGTATATGCGAACCTTAGCATTGTATAAGGTCTTTCGGTAGTATAACCACCATTACCAATTACAATTGTAAAAGTTTTTATCTTATCGGTCATGTTGGACCAAATTTTTAATTAATTTAAAACGATAGGTTATATCATTGAAATTAAAAAGTATTTATTAATTTTTTCGTATTAATTTATTTATTATTTCGATAAATTATTTAACATTGTAAAGGCATTATTTATTTGAACAAGAGAATATTTTTTAACTTATCACTAAAGAAAAGATAATAGGACGATGAATATCGAATATCTAAGAACCTTTATAAAATTAGCGAACTATAAAAGCTTCACAGAATTGGCACATGACCTTCCAATTTCCCAGAGTACTATATCTCACCAAATTTCTCAACTAGAGAAAGATTTTGGACTAACCTTAATTAACAGGAGCACAAAAAAGTTCGAAATAACAGAAGCTGGAAAAGTCTTACTAGATTATTCACAAAAAATAATTGATTTATATGATTCGTGCGTTATAGATTTAGAAGAGTTTGGGATTGTAAAATTTGAGGAAATCGTGATTTCGGCGTCCACAACACCAGGGTCTCATATTTTACCAAGAAATATTGCAGAATTCCGAGATAATAATCCAAATGTGAATTTTAAAATTAAAATTAATAATTCACTGAAATCTATAGAAAATCTCGTCAAAAATCTAGCTGATTTCGCAGGAATCGGTAGTTTTATCAATTATCGCAAGGATGATTTTGATGTGATTAAAATTGGAGAGGACCAACTTAAATTCATATGTTCTCCTGAGCATAAATTATTAGAAATTTCTAAAGGTAAAGTCAATCTATCTGATCTCATGAAATACTCTTTTGTGTGGCGAGAAAAGGGTTCAGGGATGAGAAACGCGTTTGAAGACCAATTTCCAGATTATAAGAAGTTGAAATTTAAGCTAGAAATGAACGATAACGATTCTATTATTTCAACAGTAAGTGAATCAAATTATATCAGTATCATGAGTGAAATGATGGTTGATAACGCAGAAAAAGCAGGATTAATTAGAAGTTTAGAGATAAACGGTTTTCCTGAAATTGTAAAAAGAGATTTATTCTTTATCAAATTAAAAAATAAAGAATTAAGCGAATTAAAGACTAGTTTTTGGGAATATATAAAAAAAAAATATGAAAAGTATTAGAGTTAGCTCTTTTATTTAATTAGCCCCGTATTGTCAAAATTTAAGAAATAACTAATCTTCTCTTTGAGGGGATAAATACCTTCTTTAAATAATGTGATAAGAAAGATTACGATGAACACGATGGACCCAATTCCAGGAGCAAAATTTCCTATGATATTGACAAAAGATGATGAAGGATCAAAAGAAATTAGAGTAAATATTAACGATGCAACAGCTACTATTATAGAAACAAAAGAAATTACAGCTGCCGTCTTTTTGCTTATGTTTAGATGAAATGGACCGATATCTAATCGAAAAT
>CAZDTP010000138.1:0-2269 GCA_964508365.1 uncultured archaeon | reverse complement strand
AACGCTTCATGTTCTTTGTCTTTCTTTGAGTAAAGTAATCTCGGTGAACTGTCAACAATTATTTTCTTACTAAATTCATTAATGAAATCTTGAAAATCTACCTTTTTCCAATCTGAATTTGACATTTCATCTAGAAAAAAACTTCAATTTTATAGATTTAAATTAATCTCAATAAGGGGTACTTATTTTTATATTTTAGTAGGTAATTTAAGTCATGTTCTACTTACTTTTTCTTGAATTCAAGCATTAGGTAAATTAAAAAATCGTTCCTCTTTTGAAATTTTTAATTAATATAGTTCATTAATTCTCTTGAGTTATTTATGGTGGATTTTGAAGATTTTCTTAACTATCTCAAGTCTCAAGATTTTTACTGCGGCCAAATATCTCACATCGAACATTTTCCAGAATTAAAACCTCGATTTGAAAATCTGGATAAACCTTTAAGAAAAAGGTTAGAAAGATGGTTAGACAATAAGGATATTCGATTATGGAGACATCAAGCTGAAGCAATAAATTCTATCAGGCAAGGAAACAACACTGTAATTGTTACATCAACGGCTTCAGGAAAATCTTTGTGTTACAATTTACCAGTATTGGATACATTATTAAATGACGAGAAAACTACTGCGTTATATCTTTTTCCGACTAAGGCATTAGCCCGAGACCAATTCTTTCAGCTAAAAGAAATTCTAGTTGATACGAATATTAAAATAAATAGGATTGGAGTTTACGATGGCGATACTAACCCAAATGAAAAGAGATATATCTTAACTAATGCTAATATAATAATAACTAATCCATACGGGTTGCATTTCTATTTACCTTGGTTAAAACAAAAATGGCGCAGAATATGTAGTAACTTAAAATACATTGTATTAGACGAAATTCACATCTATCGGGGAATTTTCGGCTCCAATTTCGCTTTATTATTAAGACGATTGAAACGAATACTTGATCTATATGATATTAAACCAATTTGGATTTTATCAAGTGCTACTATAAGTAATGCGAAACAATTCTGCGAAAAACTTATTGGCGAAGAGTTTGTGGTTATAGATAAAGACGATTCTCCCTCTGGAGCTAAAAAGGTAATATTATGGGATTTACCATACGATAAAGTATCGGGTAAGTATAGGTCCGCTCATCAAGAGACAAAAAACTTGTTTGCTTCACACCTGAAATATAAGAAAGGTATCCAAACATTAACATTTACCCTTTCGAGAAAAATGGCTGAACTTCAGGCTATTTGGACAAGAAAAGCGCTACCAACATTAAAAGACAAAATTTATAGCTACAGAGCTGGTATTAGTAAGAGTAAAAGGAGAGAAATAGAAGAAAAATTTAAGAGAAAAGAAATTCTCGGAATTAGCTCCACAAACGCTCTAGAACTAGGGATTGATATAGGTTCCTTAGATGCTACTATTAGCTCTGGATTTCCGGGAACTATCGCTAGCTTTAAACAGCAAATAGGGCGATCAGGAAGAGGTTCAGATTTATCAATTTCGACATATATCCCTATGCAAAACCCACTAGATTTATTTTATGTTCATAATCATGAACAACTGTTCGGAACTATTCAAGAAGAAATTCTAATAACACTGAAAAACAAATATATCTTAAAAAATCACTTATGTTGCGCAGCTAAGGAGATACCAATAAGTAAGGACGAATATGCGAAGTTCGGAATAGAGGAAAAAAAGTTGTTTGACGATTGCATTGAAGAATTAATCTCTGAATCATTATTAATGATAAGAACTGACAAGTATTATTGGAAAGGAGACTTTTTTCCAAACGAGAAGTATGGATTAAACGCGCTTTCTTCTAAGAGCTATAAAGTAATTCTTAGAGTAAATAATAGACAAGAACTCCTGACAGTCGAGGACGAAAGCTATGTTTTTCGGGATTTACATCCTGGAGCAGTTTATCTTTATGAAGCTGAAACTTTTGTAGTGCAAGATTTGGACTTAGATGAAAAAGTCGTTTACTTATTACGATCTGATGTTGAATTTTATACACAATCGCTTAAACACACGGATATAACTCCACTTGAAATACAATTACAAGATAATACGGGACAGAAGAATTTAATTGAGAAGTTCTTTGGAAGAGTAAAAGTTGAGCACGAGTACTATTCTTACAAAGTCATAGATACGTTATCTCAAGAAACCTTATCTCGCCATCCATTAGATAATATTCCTATTATCGAGTTTGAAACTCAAGCTGTTTGGTTTGGAATTCCGTTTGAATACCAAAAAGAGCTAGAATTGAA
>CAZDTP010000137.1:0-2277 GCA_964508365.1 uncultured archaeon | reverse complement strand
GTAGAAATATATATACTTTAGAACAATAATAATTATAAGAATGGAATCTCAGATTGAAAAGTATACGGAAATAATATTAGAAATACTAAAGAAACATGAAGTAATAAAGGCCTCTCTGTTTGGTTCTATAGTACGAGAAGAAATGACTATAGATAGTGATATCGACCTCATAATTGAGTTCAAAGGAGATAAAAGCCTGTTAGATTTGGCAGCGCTCCAAATAGAGCTAGAAGAGACGTTAAAATTGAAAGTTGATGTTTTAACTTATAATTCTATTCACCCACTTTTAAAAGATCAAATATTAGCTGAACAAGTTAAAATTTTATAATTCGTGGTTTCTCCGATAATTTCGGGTATTTCAGGAACAATTTATAGTACATCCTCTTTAGGAATGAGCTTGAATTTTTCTTTATATTCTTCAAAGATAATTTGAAATTCTTTAAAAACAGGATTTCTACCAATTAATCATGGAACATTTAAATCGTTTTCCGGAAAAACCGCTCTTACTGCTCCAAAATCTATAGTTCTTCCACCTCGACCAATTATCAAACCCACTTCTGTTTCATAGCTATTATATTTACCTCCCATTCCCTCACTTTCAGTCTTTTTTAACCGTTCTAATCCTAAAGAGTCGGAGATATCTCTATGGAGATGAACACCATCTGAACCTGAATCTAACAAAGCTTCAAATAAAGGGGTTTTAATATTTTTATCCTCTGGATTATAAAATCTAACTGGAATAAGGGGATAACTTGGAAGTTTGTTTTTTACATTTTTTGGTGCTTTTCTTGCACCAGGTCTTACACTATATTTAAAAGTAAAACTGATTTTCTTCATATCAAATCAGTAAAAGCAGTAAGTGGCGGAGGGAATTTTAGATATAACTATGTCTTGACCTTCATATTTCTTTGCTAATTCTAAGATGACTTTCATTTCTAAATTTCTTTCAATGATTTCATCATCCTTCATTATAACCCATTCTCCACTTAATTCTTCTGTCATAATCAATCAATTTGGTTTTATTTTTAGATTGAAAAATAGTTCCCAATATATTATCTTAACAGAGTTATTTAAAATACTTTATTGTGGTTTGAAAGTAATTTTTGATTTTTCTGCATCTTTTTTTTCCCTTCCTCAAAGATCTATGTCTCTCATTGGCATTGTGCTAATATCGGGATTAATTCTTCAATAGTCATTTGAACGAGATCATTAAGATTTAGCTTTCTGTCTGTAAAATTGAGAATTTCCACACCTACAATGTTTTCATTTTTACCGTAATCAATAATTATTCCTTCAGCTATTTCATCTGAATTTAAGATCTTTTCATTTGAAAATCGAATGTAAAGAACATTTGCTATCTTATCAAAAGAGAAGTTCATAGTTACTATAAAGGAGCTATTAATTAAATATTTATTCTATGGTATTAAATTGAGTTTGAATCTGTTTTATTATTCGGTTATTTCACGAATAGCAAAGTACTGGACTTGAAAATTTACGTTCTCTAATTTGGATTAAATTGATCAAGAGCTCTCTTGAATGATATAGTTAGTTTATCCACTAAGGGTTTTGCTTTTAAAAATTCGTTTAATCTGTTTTGGATGGCATAAAAACCATTCAACTTATCTAATTCTTCCTTATTCGCGTCTAATTCATCTTTAATTTCCTTTAATTGGCTATATTGTTCCAAGATGGAGTTGAAGCGATGATAATACCTAAGATAATTATAAAAAACAATTGAAGGTAAGCTATAAAATCTTTTTCTTATTCCTTTAATTTTCTGCAATTCAATATATCTTTTTTGAAGAAAGTAATTTATGCATTCAGAGATAAGACCTGCTGATAAACCCGTAAGCTTCCTTAATTCATCTTGGGTTAGCTGTTTTCTTGTTAGAAAATATACCATTGGTAAGGCGTATCGTGTCTCCTCGATTACAAACATCGGACAATCTAAAATAAATTTAGCAATCTCATTTTCAATAACGCTTAGATGCTTCTTGTTTTCAACTGAATTTGCTCCTTTTGAATTAATCATTACAACATTTGAATTACTTGTTGTTTTTGAATTAAAATCATCTGCGAAAATTGCCTTATGAAAAGTAAAAAAATCAATTATCTCTTGTACTCTTCCCATCATAATCTTATTTAAAGATTTCTCCTCTTTAGTTTTGGGTTCATATTTTTCAAGAGATTTCAATTTCATCCTTAAGAACGAGTTATATTTCTCGATCTCCTGTATTCCAAATCCTACTGCAGTAGACATTAACTGATTGAGTAGTC
>CAZDTP010000136.1:0-2318 GCA_964508365.1 uncultured archaeon | reverse complement strand
GTTTTGAAATCCAAGTTTTTTATTTTTAAATGATCTCCAAATCATAAAATTCTTAAATTTTCTTATGTTCCTTCCAATTTGTCAGCTTAAGCAAAATTGTTTTATTTTCTATAGCAAGTATAAATTCTGGATTGAATTCTAACGCTTTATTATAACAAATTAGTGCTTCCTCAAATTTGTACAAGGATAACAACGAGACAGCGTGTTGTGTCCACGATTCTTCGTCGGAAAAGTATCCTATTGGCTCAATCAGTTTTTTATCAACTTGTTCAGGGTTTCTTGGAACGCGTTTTTGTTCCGATAATAGTAGAATCGCATCAAACCCATATTTTTTCGCTTTTTGATAGCAGTTTTGAGCGTTGAGTTCATCGTTAAGCGCCTCCAACACTCTTCCCTTTAAATTCCATCCGTACGCGTTATAAGGATTAACTTTTAAGGCTTTTTCGATAAGGGTTATCCCATCTTTCAACTTACCCTTATTAATTAAATGTGCTGCATCTTCTAAAATTTGGTTAGACATTACCACATATTAGACATAGACAAATTTCGTTCTTCTACAGATTTCTTTGCAGAATCTTTGACTATTGTTGCTTGGGATAAATATTTTTCCACAGTATTCGCAGGCTTTTGTCCGCCTCTCAAGTTTGCTTTCCATCGCTAGAATCGAGTCTTTTTTTACTTTAATTAAGTAATAAAATTTTTTTGTTTGGACAACAAAAACTTATTCCATTTGCTCTGTAACTACTTTTACGCTCTCGTATTTAAACGTTTACTCGTAACCTTATTTACTAAATTTAGCATAAAATTTCTTATAGAATTAAAAATTAAGACATCACAAAGTCTCTTCCTAATTCCTTGCGTTTTTTAATTTTTCTTTATACCCTAACAGAACATATCTCAAAGCATTTAAAAACCACACAAACAACGATTTAGAAAATATCCTCACCCCAATTTTATAAATATGACTATACATTCAAGAATTACAACCTTTAAAATTTTTTTTAAAAAATAAATATTTAAAAAAACTTGAGGGTAAATAGATATTATGAGAAAAAAATATTCTTTAGTAGTTATATTGTTGTTAATATCTTTTACTGTGTTTAATTTTCAAATAGACTCAAATTTTCATTCCAGCACTACTCAAGAAAGTCTGAAATTATCTGATCCTGGTGATGTCGGAGTAGAAAGGGTAATATATAATGCTTGGGCAACGCCATCTTACGCTTCTAAAGAAATTAGTTATTCGAATAATCCAAATGCCACGATTGTTCGAGAGGGATCGGATATTTTTCACAGCAAAATATATCGAAATTACGGTATAACCATGTATTATTACGCTCAAATATCTTATAATATTACACTCGCTCAAGCCTTAATAGACGATATTTTAATGGGGACACCGCAAAAATTAAAAATCATATTTCGATGTAAATTCAGTCAATACTTAACAAATAGTCACACTATTATTTCTGAGCTAACTAAGGGTGACACTCAGCAACAAGTAAAATATTATGATTGGGGCTTGAATTGGAGAAATATTGAGCATGAATTTAATATTACTTCTGGAAATATCGGTAATAATAATACAATAAAAATCAATATTACCTCAGCAGCAAATTTCAACCCGTCTGGTTTTCCTGGAGTGCTTTATTTTGATACGTGGATAGAAACCTTTTTTATTGGAGTGAATTATCAGCCTGAAATTAATTTTACATCGCCATCTCAGAGTAACGAGTTAGTTTCTCAATTTTACGATTACAATATAAATGTATCTATTTCCGATCCAGAGTTGGATACTTACAATAACGTTTCAATTAGAATTTATAATAACATTACGAATCCGATATTAAACTGGACATATATGACTCAAATTGGTTCAACTGATCAATGGACGCACACGATACAACCAATATTGTTTCCAAATGACCAATATATAGTTGAAGTAAGAGCAAAAGACGATTTAGGATATGCCTATAAATCAATTGCGATTTCTATTATGAATTTGCGACCTCAAATACAAATTCAAAACGTAGAAAATAACGATATTATAACTCGACCTAATAACTTTACTTTAGATATCGCTATAGTCGACAACGAGGGCGATACTTTTTCTAACGCTTCGATAATGATCTACTATTCAAACAATAATCCTCAATTGCCTGAATGGACTGTTTTAACTCACATAATTGGCTCTGATTACGCATTTTCTTTTAATCCAAGTGATTTCGTAGAGGGAACATATATTATTTCTGTGCGAGCAGAGGACGATAAGGGGTTTGGCTATACTAATATAACTATAACGATTAGATTTGAAGAGC
>CAZDTP010000135.1:0-2326 GCA_964508365.1 uncultured archaeon | reverse complement strand
TGCGCTCGGTGATATCTTTCCCATAGATATTTGCATATCCCTCTTCTTTTATCGGAACAATATCAAGAATATAACTCAAATTCCCAATTTCAACTTCAAATGTTTTCAAAATATTTGTATTGAGGGCTTCGGTTAATTCACTTTGAAATAATATTGGTACTTTTTCTCCCTCTTTTATTGAAAATAACTTTTCTCCTGCTTTGTTTACATACAGAACCTTATTTTTAGTTACCCTTAATATAGGATTTGGGTTCTCAGATGGAAATTTTGCTAAATCTTCTAAATTCTGCATGATTTTAAGTCTTCCCAAATTTTAATTCTATTTTAAAAAAAAGAAATTCTTTTTTACTATATAAATTTAATGTGAATAAAGTAAAATGTGTGATACTATTCGCTTGAATTTATTAGTAGCAATCACTATATTTAAACTATTACGGTCATTTTAGTGTATATTTATGATTGATTAATAATAATCCTATATTTTTGGTTAAAAGAGAGCATTTTATATGGTAAACAAAAATTCAAGGGAAGAAAACCAACATCTCGCATTTCGAGCCTCTTCTTCTGTTTATATTATAGGTCTGATTTCAGACCTATGGATCTTCTTCCATTCTTCTGACACAAAATTATTCTAACCGAAATCTAATTCATATTATTCTAATAGTTGTTGGACATCTAATTTGGATTCATTTAACAAATCTTTTTTTACCTTATTTTCCATATTATATCCTTTTTTATAAACAATCCGTTTGATTCCTGCATTAATAATTAATTTCAAACAGCTCATACAAGGAAAATGTGTACTGTAAAGAGTAGTATTACCCTGTATTGAAGTACCATGAATAGCAGCTTGAATAATACAGTTTATTTCCGCGTGGACTCCTCGACATAATTCTGGCTTTTCACCACTTTTTAAGTTCTGTCGCATACAGGTTATTGGAGTGCAATGATTAAATCCAGATGGTGAACCGTTATATCCCGTTGATAAAATATGAGAATCTTTAACTAACACTGCACCAACTTTTCTTTTTATACAAGTACTTCTTTCTGACACAACTTCTGCGATTTTCATAAAGTAGTCGTCTTTTGAAATTCTGGGTTTGTTTGTAGGATTCATTTTCGATATAGTATATCTTGCGCTATGATTTAAATATCAGATATGAAGTTAAAAAACACTATTATTATTATGATTTTCATTTTAAATTTTTGTTATTAAAGACAAAATTTAAAGAAAATCAAAGGGTTCAAGAAAAATAGTCAAGAATTTTAAGTAAAAGCTTATTTAAAGAAGCTATTAATTGTAGTTGTTATAAACTCAATTTCTTTATCTTCTAAAAATGGGTGCATTGGTAGACTTAGTATTTCATCAGCAAATCGAATCGTATTTCTATTATTAAAATGATCGAGATAGTTAAATGGTTTAGTTTTTTGAATGGGGACAGGATAATGAATTCCTGATTGAATCCCATTATCATTCAAATATTTTTGAAGTTCATCTCGATTTTTTATTAGGATAGCATATATATGAAATACATTCTTATCTGCGTAAGGAGCCAATTTTGGTGTTATTACTTCTTCGTTATCTTTCATTTGATCATTAAGTTTTTTTGCTACTTCAATTCTCATATCATTCCACTTGTCTAAATGTTTCAGTTTTTCATCAACGATAATAGCTTGTATAGTATCAAGTCTATGGTTGTATCCCTTAAAATCATAATAGTATTTCACGCTAGAACCATAATTTCTAAGGGATTTACACTTTTGATACAGTTCTTCGTTATTTGTGGTAATTATACCTGCATCTCCAGCAGCACCTAAATTCTTTCCAGGGTATAAAGAGAATGCTGATATATCACCAAAGCTCCCAACTTTCTTACCATCAACTAATGCTCCATGTGATTGAGAAGAATCTTCTAAAATTTTGCAATCGTATTCATTTGCTAGTTCAATGATCCTTTTAATATCTGTTGGGTGACCAAATAAATGGACTGGAATAATAACACACGATTTCCATTTGTTTCTATTCTCTTTCAAGCATTTTTCTAATAAATTAGTATCAATTTGAAAGTAATCATCACAATCTATTAACTGGATATCTGCCTTTAATTTACACAAGTAAGTTATCGCCAATACTGTAGCAACAAATGTATTGGCTGGAATTATAACGCCACAAGGAGAATCAACATTAAGAGCTTCTAAAGCTATTTTTAATGCATCAGTACCATTAGAAATACCAATTGCGTATTTAGTTCCAATGTATTGAGCGAAATTTTCTTCAAATTCTCCTACAGGAGCTCCATTTATAAAATTAGATTGTTTGAATAGC
>CAZDTP010000134.1:0-2366 GCA_964508365.1 uncultured archaeon | reverse complement strand
TTAATTTTGCCGATAAACCGGGCGATTATCTCGGGGCAGAAATGTCAATAGGATCCTGGAGTGTACCCCAAACTTTGAACTTAGCTGTTTGTTTAATTGAAGAAAGTTAGGACGAATACAATACTGAGGCTTAGAGAAAATGGGAATTAGAATAGACTGTCATTTAGCAAATTTAAAGGAATTTAAGAGCAAGTATCCTGATGCTCACTTCGAGGTAATAACGAATACTTCTAAAAGTATTCTTGCTCCAAGCAGAAAATTATTGATTGATGCCGGAATCTTTACGAAACCTAATGGTACTAAAAATCCTAAAATGGATTTCAAAGAATATAAATTTAGATTCGTGGAAGAAATCTATTCAAATCTAAAAGCCTGTTCAAAATTACTAGAATTAAAGGATTTAGCAGAAAAGAAAACCGTTTTTCTTGTTTGTTCTTGTGAAAATCCTGAGTTTTGTCATAGATCAATAATTAACGATATGATTGAAAGAATATAATTCAAAAATAAAGAGGTTTGAAAAATGGGTTGTGTTAAAGGTGATTTC
This sequence comes from uncultured archaeon, assembly GCA_964508365.1. Taxonomy (GTDB): domain Archaea; phylum Asgardarchaeota; class Lokiarchaeia; order Sigyniarchaeales; family SOKP01; genus SOKP01. Next base: position 1,822 of record CAZDTP010000134.1, on the reverse strand, counting down.
TATCTAATATTTTTTCTTCTTGAAGGCCAGACTTATCATACAAAATCGTTTAATAACATTGTAAACCACAAAAAAGTAAAAAATCTGTAAATTTATAATATCAAACTAACTAACATTATTTGACAAAAATGACATCCATAACTATATTTGATGGAACAGATACCATTGGCGGTAATAAAATTTATGTGGAAGAGCGTGATAAAGGCGTTTTCCTCGATTTTGGGATGAATTTTAAAAAATATCATCATTTCTACCAAGAATTTTTAAAAGAACGCTCCTCTCGTGGCATATATGACTTAATTCAATTGGACTTGATTCCAAAATTAAATATCTATAGAACAGATTTAATCACGCCAGATTTAGATGTTTCGCAATTTCCAAAATTAGATATTGAAGCCATATTAATTAGTCATCCCCATATGGATCATTTTGGAAACATAGGGTTGCTGGATCCAGAAATTCCTCTTATTGGTTCACCAAATACCTTAGCACTCATTAAAGGAATGGCAGACTCATCGAATTTAACTCTAAATTTAGAAGTAGCTTTTTATCGCAAGAAAGCTCTACAGAAGTCAGGAAAAATATTGGAATCTATAAAAGGGGCATTTAAAACAAGAAACCTTATTAGTACTAATTCTCTCTCTACCACCCTTGAATATTTTTTAACCACTGACATTAAAAGTGCTCCAGACAAAAAAACAGGGGCATTAAAACCGTTAGATTGCCCTGGATTATGCGATTTGAGTAAGAATCCTACGCAATTTCAAATCAATTGCTTTGAGGTCGATCATTCAATTTACGGGGCTACCGCATATATTCTATCTGGTGATACGACAATCGCTTACACCGGCGATTTTAGGTTACACGGGAAACAAGCGGGCAAAAGTGAGCATTTTATTCAGAACGCTACAGACGCCTCTGTGTTAATAATTGAAGGAACAAGAGCTTCAAGAGAGGATGTTAACGAGTCCGAAGAACAAGTCTATAACAATTGCCTTAACGTTGTTCAAGAAGCGAAAGGACTTGTTGTTGGGGATTTTTCAGCAAGGAACTTTGAACGCCTTGAAATATTTAAAGAAATCGGGAAGAAACTGAATAGAGAAGTGGTTGTTCCCGCAAAACAGATGTATCTACTTAAAGCTCTTGAACAGGTGGATGGCATTGACAGAACGAGCGACATATTGGTTTTCAATGTATACAAAGCTACTGAGAGCTCATGGGAAAAAAATTTCTTAAAAGATCAAGTAAACTATATTGAACCGACAACCATAGCGAACAACGCTGAAAAATATATCCTCTGCTTTTCCCTCTACGAAATCAAGCACCTATTAGACATCAAACCTAAAAATGGGACGTATATCTATTCTTCAAGTGAAGCCTTCGAAGAAGAGTCGGAGTTTGACTTTATCCGCCTAAATAATTGGCTCAGGCATTTCCAGTTCGAGGTTCATGGATTCGAAATTATTGAAAAAAAAGGGGTACTCAAACCAGAATTTATTAAAGGATTTCACGCATCAGGCCACGCCTCAAAAAGCGATTTAACTCGCGCAATTGAAACAATCGATCCGGATTATATCATCCCCGTCCATACTGAAAATCCTCAATGGTTTAAGGAAAATTTCGAAAATACAGTCCTACTAAATATTGGAGAAAAATTCTCTCTTTAATGATTTAAGATTTTAAATAATTAACTAAAGTAAATAATGTTCGAAAGTGTTTCTAAAATACGGAATAAAAGGATTAGAAACTCTATAGAATAATTTTTCAAAAATTGGCAGAGTTCCTGCTTAGGGAAGAAGAACAAGCAACTAGCTGGCTGCTT
>CAZDTP010000133.1:0-2568 GCA_964508365.1 uncultured archaeon | reverse complement strand
TTGTAAAAATTTTGGTATTATAAATTATTGAGGTATAAGTATGGAAAAAGAAAAAGTTGAGCCGTCTTTTGTTGGAGAGAACGATGGTTTAGTCTTTGTTGTTCCAAAAGAGCTTTTTGCAATGAAATTATCAACCGAACAGAAATTGGACCGAGAAACCGCAAAAGAATATAGTAGGTATTTAACTGGGACATTTAAAGGCTTTCAAAAGGCAAACAAAACGAAATATCAAAATGGCGATAATAACAATACCGAGACGACACCTGAATTTTGGATAGAATTTGAGAATTTAGCTAGAGAAAAAAATATTGAACTTATTGGTTATACGCCTGTGTTAAAAAACTATATTTTCAAAAACCTTCCAATTGTAGGAAAGAACGCAATAATACTTGGGATGGAGATGGATAGGGATAAGATCAAAACAGCTCCTAGCGTTCAAGTTAGCATTGAGGCGTTTAGAGTGTATTACGACTTAGGAGAAAAAACGATAGAGTTAACGCGATTTCTGCAAGAAAAAGGTTACAAGACGGAAGCTCATCATCCCTTTGGAGGAAAACTCTTGTTTACTGCTCACGCTGTAGCTGCAGGGTTAGGAATGAAGGGACGGAACGGGTTAATTTTAAGTCCCGAGTTTGGTCCGAGACAAAGGTGGAGTGCGATAACCACGGATGCCAATATCCCCGAAACAAAAAAAGTAGATCTTAGCGAGATGGAAGATTTTTGCGAGAATTGCGGTGCTTGTATCGAGAATTGTCTTGGGCAAGCAACTTATGAAGAACCGATTGAGAAAGTAGAGGGTTCAGGCATAATAACGCATATTGATCGTTCAAAGTGCATGGAAAGTCTGCTGAACAACAACTATTGCTCTATCTGTTTAAAAGTGTGTCCACAAGGAAATAAATGAAGTTTTTTAAGATTCACGTCTCAGGCATAGCTGGTTTTAACACAGCTTTTAACTTTTTATTTCCCGTTTACTTTACTTTTTGATTTACTTTTTGTTTTATCCTGCAAAAAATCTGAACCTTTTTTTAGATCAGAAAACATAATTTTTTCTTATTGCCTTACTGTTTGTTCCAACGAAGTCTTAAAAATATCTCATAAATTAGAGAAAAAATTGGACTCGAATTTATTAATTTTAAATCGTAAGAAATGCTAATATTGAAATTTTTGTTTTTTCCTTAATTTTTCATTATTTAATTTAAAATTACCTACATAAATCTTATAACGAAATAAAAGATGAATTAATTGTGATGTCAATTGAAGTACACTTCGATTTTTGATGTAGTGGGTCATGTTATGGTCGGTCCTAGTTCGAGTCATACCGCAGGAGCGTGCCAAATTGCGTATGTTGCCCAACTTCTCTATGGGAAAAAACCTAAAAGTGTAATAATTGGGCTTCATGGTTCTTTTGCGGAAACATATAGAGGACATGGTACAGATATTGCTATATTGGGAGGATTATTAGGATATAGCCCTGAAGATGAACGAATTAAGAATGCGTTTGAAATTGCTGAGAAAAATGGATTAAAGTATAGATTTGATATTGTGGATTTGGGAGTTGAGTATCATCCTAACTCAGTTAGTATTGAGATGACAGATAATTCAGAGCATATGAGGGTTATTGGTTCTTCTATAGGAGGGGGTAATATAATAATCAAAGAGGTAGATGGATTAGAAGCGGGTTTTGGAGGAGAACCAAACACTTTGGTTATATTAAATCAAGATAGGATTGGTGCTATAGTGAATATTGCAAGCACCCTCCAAAAATTTAATCTAAATGTTGGCTCCATGAAAATATCTAGGAATATAAAGAAAAAAATTGCTTTAACATGGCTCGAAACTGACTCAGAAATTCCGAACGAAGTAATAGAAGCAATAGAGAAGTATCCTGAAATAATTTGGGTGAGGATTATAAATGTTTGAATCGATCTCTCAACTAATAGAAGAATCTGAAAGGAATAATATTGCTCTACATGAGTTAATATTAAAGGATGAAAGTGAGTATACTCATACCTCTGAATCTACTATTTTACTGCGTTTAAAAAGGATATTAGATATAATGAAACAATCCTTAGAAAAAGCTTTAGTTTCTGATATCGAATTACCTATAAAAGAAGCAAGTAATCAAGCAAAAAAAATGCTTTCAGAAGGTTTTTTCTATAGTAATGATATGAAGGAAGCAATTGCATGGTCAATGGCTATTGGAGAATACAATAGTGGCATGGGGCTAATTGTTGCTTGTCCGACCGCAGGTTCTTCGGGTGTTGTGCCTGCTGTACTTTTTAAGGCAAAAGAAATCTTGGAAAAATCTGACAAGGATGTTTTGAATGCTTTAATCGTTGGAGCCGCAGTTGGTAGTATTATAGGGAACCAAGCTATGTTGTCTGGAAGTGAAGGAGGTTGTCAAGCGGAAGTTGGAGTTGCTTCCGCTATGGCTGCAGCAGCTATAACATATATGGCAGGGGGAACATATAACCAGATAACCAATGCAATCGCATTAACTTTAAAGAATGTCTTAGGACTAGTATGTGATCCAGTTGCGGGATTGGTAATATCACCTTGTATTAA
>CAZDTP010000132.1:0-2636 GCA_964508365.1 uncultured archaeon | reverse complement strand
ACTTTGGCTAACCTTTATAGCAAGAGCGCTGAAGAATCCCTTGATTACCTTTTGACAAATGAAATGGGATATATTGGAAACATGAGTTACCTTACTAAATTCTCTTATCTCACATCACTCGTGATGGGGGCTAAAATCAAGGATTATAAGGGTCCTGAAAGCCAATTGCTTTATCCAATTGAAGATATTGATAACAGAAAACTCGTTAACGAAAGTTTAAACCGTAAAATTGATAATGTTCGTGTATTAGAGGATCCTTATTTAGCTAATTATTCTTTAAACGATTTTCCTAGGCTAAAATATTTAAAAAATAGAAGATTTGCCTTAAAACCAGCAATATGTGTTGAAAGGGCGAAATTAGTGACAGAATATCATAAGGAAAATGGATTCGAATTAGATAAAGCCGGAAATCCTTTTGATCCAGAATTACGACAAGCAGGAGCTGTGAATTATATAATGTCTAATAAAAAACCAATAATTCATGATATGCACCTTATTGCCGGCTCCACCACATCGAAAGAAGTTGGTATACCATTATATCCTGAACTTATAGCGACAGCAATATGGCCTGAATTAAAAACAATAGGCGAACGAGAACTCAATCCTAACGATATTTCAGATAAAGATGCTGATATCTTAAGTCTTGAAGTTTTTCCTTACTGGATGGAACGAAATGTGAGGGAATATTGTAGAACAAAAAATAATAATCCAAAATCCCAAGCATTAGAAGAAGGATGGGTTTTTTATTTCATGATGAAAACTAACGCCATCAGCCATACCGTTCCAGGTTTTCCAATGGTGATTAATGAAGGTTTAGAAAGCGTAAAAAATAAGGCTAAAAAGCTAGAACAACGGTCTGAAGATCTTGAGAAACAAAATTTTTACAAGGCAGTTCAAATCGCAATCGAAGGTGTATTAATATATTCAAAAAACTTGAGTGATGAAGCTCTCAAAATCGCTAATAGTTTAGATCCTAATGACCCAGATCAAGCAAAAAGAATAATAGAATTAAAAGAAATTTCAAGAATATGTGCAAAAGTACCTGCAAAACCAGCAGACACTCTACATGAAGCAATTCAATCAATTTGGACTAGTTTTGTATGCCTTCATTGTGAAAATGCTAATTCTGCCTTGTCTATTGGAAGACTTGATCAGATGTTACAACCCTTTTTCTTAAGAGATATTGAAAAAGCAAAAAATGAAGAAGAAAAACAAAAAACTATAAAGGGTGCTATTGAATTGCTTGGATCCTTGTTTATAAGAATCAATGATCACGATCCATTAATGCCAAATGTAGGATGGAAGTTATTTGGTGGTAGTTCTTCAGATGACACCGTAACTGTTGGAGGAGTGGATAAGGAAGGCAAAAATGCCGTTAATGATATGACATTTATTATTTTAAAAGCAAATGAAATGCTAGGTTTTCAAGATCCAAATATGAATGCTAGGTATTATTCTGGGATAAATTCGAGGGAGTATTTGCGAAGGCTTACTGAAGTAAACATAAATATGGGAGCATCTCCTAGCATCCATAATGATAAAACTATGATTGAAGCATTGGTCCATGAAGGGTTTTCTTTGGAGGATGCTAGAGATTGGGGAGTTACTGGTTGTGTAGAGCCTACTATTGTAGGAAAACATTATGGTCATACAAATTGCATGCTTTTGAACTTAGTTGCTCCGTTAGAAATGGCATTAAATAACGGTAATATTCCATTAACTGGGGAAAAGATGGGTGTTGAAACTGGAGATGTTCGATCAGATTTTCCCACCTTCAATGACTTTCTCAATGCTTACAAGGAACAACTTAAGTATTTAGCTGAACAATCAATTGAGATAAATAATTTTTTGGGAGAAGCACACGAATTTATTCATCCTACTCCCTTATTGTCCGGGTTTTACGAGGGACCTTTAGAAAAAGGTAAAGATCTTATTAAAGGTGGTGCAATTTATAACACATCAGGGGTTGCTCTTGTAGCACTTACGGATGTTGTTGACAGCTTATTAGTTATAAGAGATTTAGTATATGATAGAAAAGATCTCGATTTTGCGACATTGATGGATGCAATTGAAAACGATTTTGAAGGATATGAATCTATTTTAGATAAAATAGAACGGGTTCCTAAATTTGGATCTGGTGAAGATACTACAATTGGGTTGGCTCAAGATATCATTGATTTCTGTTATGGCATATACAATTCTGCTGATAATTATAGGGGTGGGAAATATCTTGTAGGATACTGGTCGATTAGTTATCACACTGGATTTGGAATGCTTACGGGTGCTTTACCGTCGGGTAGAAAAAAAGGAAAGGCTTTGACACCAGGATTAACTCCTGCTCCAGGTACTACTGATATATTACTCCCGAGTATTCAGAGCGTTGCGGCTTTAGATTATTTAAAAATGGCTAATAATGCTTCATATAATGTAAAATTAGTACCACATCCAGGAGATACTCATGAACAAACATTAGATTTATTTACTAGTTATGTTCAAAGCTTCTTTGATTTGAATGGAATGCAATGGCAATTTAATGTCGTATCATCGGATACTTTGAGAGATGCTATGGTCAATCCAATAGATTATAGATGGTTATTAGTCAGAGTTTCAGGCTATAATGCATACTTTACGAAATT
>CAZDTP010000131.1:0-2669 GCA_964508365.1 uncultured archaeon | reverse complement strand
ATCCGGCAAATTTAGAAGTAACCCAGCTTTTCTACCCCCAGAAGCTTTACAATTACCTTAGGAATCACCATTGGGAAAAAGGGATGCCGAAAGAGTTTGCGATTAACTGGCTTAAAAACGCCACGAAAGATTTTTTGAATCCCGAAGAGGCGTTAATGGAGTTCCAGGTAATATTAGACAAGTTGCATTTGTCTTATTCTGTTAGCGATATCGATTCAGAGTGCAAAAACGAACCAGAGAATAAAAAAGGTAATCTAACCGAAAAACCTGAATTTATACCTAACGCAATACAACCGAGAAGATCTCACGCAATTCCTTCAATCGATAATTTTCCTGAGTTCAAAAAATGGTTTCTAAACAAATTAGCCGAACTTGAAAAAATCGTGTAATAAGGTTCAATAACACTAAGCATTTATATATTTTGAAGATCAATTATGACTATGAGTAATAAAACAGAACCCAAAGATCTCAGAACTAATTCTCTTATCAACTTCTTCAAAACAAATGCCCTCATAATATTTTTTGTTCTGAGTTATCTCATGATGATTATAAGCGTCGTGATTATATATTTTGGTATGATAGTGAGTGTAGATATCCTTTTCTTTTACATTTCGATTTGGAGTCCTACGATATCTGCGATAATTATAGCAGGAATTATCGGGGGATGGTCAGAAATCAAACAATTATTGAGCGGCTTCCTGAAATGGAAAGTAGGTGGTTTCTGGTATTTAGCAGGATTTTTTCTTATGATAGGTCCTTTAGTATTTGCGTTATTTTACCTACTGTTGGGAGGTGAAGCACCTGGAAACCCTGGCTTGACGGGGGGATTAATTATCATCACCCTAATTAACACTTTAATCAACGGTCCTTTAAGTGAAGAAGCGGGATGGCGGGGGTTTGCGTTACCAAGACTCGAATCAAAGTTTAGTGCACTTAATTCTAGCATTATCATGGGATTAATATGGGCTTGTTGGCATATACCTTTATACTTTATAGAACCGCGCATGCCATTCTATATATTTATAATTCTGGTACTCGTTATAACGATTTTAATGACCTGGGCTTATAATAATACCAAAGGAAGTTTAATAATAACCGTAATCTTCCATTTCAGTTTCAATTTCAACGGTGCGTTCATCACGGGCATACTGGGATTATTACCATTAATGGTGTTCTATATAAGTGGAAGTGTAATGATAGGTGCCTATGTTATCGTCGTCATCATTTATGCTGGTACTTCAAAACTTTCACGAAAACCAAACTCAGAAATGCCTTTTAATATAGCTAAAAGGAAAGCTTAGTACGTTAGAAGTTAGAATTTGAGCTAGAAGTAATATTTAATTTTTTTTATCATTATCATATGTTATCTTGGTCTCCCAATAATTATTGAATGACTAAAAGGGTTCAAAATAAAAAAAAGAGAAATTAGCTTGATTTAATTTCATTTTTCTTAGCAAGAATTTTTGCAAAGAGTTCTTCTTCAGTTTCGAAGGGAATTTCAAGTTTGTCTTTTTTCATTAATTGAATCGCTTCTTCGGGACAGCTGGCAACGCAATTTCCGCATCCAATACATCTCCTTATATTGACTTTAGAAACTTCATTTTTCATTTTGATCGCATTGATCTGACAAACATCTATGCATGTTCCGCATCCCACACATTCATCTGCATTAATTTGAGCATAGTAATTAGTTGAAAAAAAATCCACGGTCTTTGGAAATTCTTTTAAATTTGTTAAAACACCGCAGCAACATCCACAACAACTACATATGAAGTTTGGATCTTTAATGTTTTCGGCTTGGAAAACCAGACCCTCTTCTTGATTCATGTGTAACATTTCGAGGGCTTCTTGGCGAGTCACCTTTCTTCCCCACCCTTCATTAATATACAAATCAGCCATCTCTCCCATTCCAAAGCAAGTTTCTTCACGTGAAGTAACCTTACAAGATTCTCCTCTCATGGTATGAGCTTTCCGGCAGATACAATTTATGGCGACATAAGGACCAGGAGAATTATTTACGATCTTTTCAAGTTCTTCATAAGTTGGTAAGCTGTGTTCTGCTGTTACACTTTTTTCAACTGGAACAGTCCTAAATTGTGAGATTTTCGTTCCAAATAGCTCTATACCAAATTCCTTTCCGGTATATTCACTCATATCCTCTAAGAATTCTGGGGTGAGCCTATTAAGTTGATACTCGTACATTCCAATAACAAGATAAGCGTTTGCATAGTGTCTTTCCCCATCTACAATTTTATAATGGATTGCACCCTTGCTTGCCATTGTATCTAACTTTTCTTTCAATTCAGAAATATTCATGTTCAATTTAGATCTCTCATAAATCTTTTCTAAAGGTTCAAATTTATCTTTTAGCATGGTAGCAATTACTGCTTCTTCGGGTTCAAATAAATGCTTCAAAATTCTAATATCTGCTCCAGTTTCGGATATTGGAAATCCAATAGGATATTTATCGAGATGTTCACGCAAATTTTCATAGGCATTTTCTAAATCTACTTTAGATTGCATATTGATTCACTCTATTCAAATTAGATTTATGAATATGAAGTAAGAAAGAGCGGTTTTTAAAATTTTATATATAAGACAAATTCGATTTTTTTCATACTAAAAACTAGCTATTACATTCTAAAATCTTGAAAAATGTAATTTTCTAT
>CAZDTP010000130.1:0-2695 GCA_964508365.1 uncultured archaeon | reverse complement strand
AAACATTGAATAAGACCTTATAAAGTACTGCCATAATCTGGAGCTTATTTGGATCGTCGGAATAGATATCAAGTTTTTCTCGGTTTAACATTATATACCATCTACTTATATCGCTAACAATTAACTCTCTCAGTTCACCGGGAATCCATGGGAGTTCGTATTTATCGGCTAATTCTGTTATTTTTTCAATTGTAGAATGCGTTCTTGAAAGTACCCACTTATCTAACTTGCTTAGCTTTTTCTCGTCAATTTTAACCTTAGAAGGATCAAATTTAGCTAAACCAAATTTCTCACTAGCGTAAACATAAACATTCCAAATTGTATTGATGGTTTTATACGTATCTGCGTATTCCTTCGCACTGAAATTTAAATCGCGACCTGGTTGAGTTGCTCCAATACAATAGAAACGGAACGTTTCGATACCCTTTATCTGCGAATAAGAATTCTTGCTCTTTATTTGGTCTAATGTGCCATTAATAAGATCTTCTGGTAAGAATGCTGTCCCTTTCGATTTGCTCATTTTTACTTTATCTCGTAAAACCCAGCCATGCATGTAACAATTATCGTAATTTTTTTTCCCTGTGGAAACCATTGCGCTACACAACAAGCTATTAAACCACCCTCTGATCTGATCTTTGCCCTCAAGTATGAAATCCGCAGGAACCCAAGTGTCGTAATGGCTCTTACCGTCGTATACTTCCTGTGAAGCCCACATTACCGACCCTGAGTCCAACCAAACATCTAATATGTCTGGTATTCGTTTTTTTGTTCCTTCATCACATTTTTTGCATTTCCAAGTAACTTTATCTATCCAAGGACGGTGCAAGTCTTCTGGGCATTCTCCAGCAATTTCTTTTAGTTCTTTTGCCGAACCTATTACTGTAATGTCGCCACAATCTTCGTTATCACATGTCCATACACTTAAAGGAATCCCCCAAAAGCGCTGTCTCGAGATACACCAATCTTTTAAAGAAGTTAACCAGCTTTTAAACCATCTGTTGCCAGCCCAATCAGGAACCCAATAAATATCTGCGTTTTTTTCTAATAATTCCGAAACTATGCTTTCAGTTTTAAAAAACCATTGGTTTGTCGCTCGATATACTAGTTTTGAATCGCACCTCCAACAATGAGCATATTCGTGCTCTAACTCGCTAGTTAAGAGAAGAGTTCCTTTTTCCTTTAATAAAGCCAAAATCTCTTTATTCGCGTCAAATACAAATTTTCCTGCAAATATTCCTGCGTCTTTCGTGTAAACTCCCTTTATATCAACTGGAGTAAAAACGGGTATATTATTTGCGACCCCTACCTCAAAATCTTCAGGCCCGTGACCGGGAGCGGAGTGAACTAATCCAACACCTTCCGAGGCTGAAACGTATTCTTCCGATAAAATGATGGTATGTACTGTCTCACTTTGCTTTGCCAATTCTTTTTGAAACGGAACTTCATCTAATAAGGGGTGTATGTATTTTTTACCCTCCAATTGTTCGCCGTAAAATTCCTCTACAATTTTGTATTTGAAGCCTAATTCCCCAGAGATTAAATGCGTAACGGACGCTTTCGATAAAATCCAATATTCGTTCAAGTCTTCTAATTTAACTTTTACATATTCTGCAATCGGATTCGCCATAATTGCTTCGTTTGCCACTAAAGTCCAGGGTGTCGTAGTCCAGATTATGAAATAAGTATCGTCCATATCTGCCGATTTTATCTTTAGAAATAAACTTGTATCTATGACATTTTTATAATCGTGTTCGTGCTTAGCAAGAGCAGTCGCGCACCTTGGACAGCAATTTAATGGCCTAAAAAATTGGTACATTAAACCGTTTTCGTAAGCCTTTTTCAATGTCCACCATATTCCTTCGATATAACTGTTTTTAAAAGTTATATAAGGATTGTCCCAATCCCAGAAATAACAGCCTAAGCGTTTGAATTGCTCGTTCATTATTAAAAGCCTTTCTTGAGCGTATTCTTTACAACCTTTTATAAATTTATCTACTCCATACTCATGTATTTCTTGTTTATTCTTTATACCTAAGATTTTTTCTAATTGGACTTCAATTGGTAATCCATGGGTATCGTAACCTGGGGTATCTGTTACCCTAAAGCCTCTCATTCTTTTGTATTTAATTATAAAATCTTTTAAGATTTTATTCCAGGCAGTTCCGAGATGTATTGAGCCTGTAGTATAAGGAGGTCCATCTATAAACCTCCAAACTTCTTTATCTTTTTCTTTCTCTCTGATTTTGCCATAAATGTCTGCCTTTTCCCAAAAGTCAAGAATATTTTCTTCTAATTCAATCAGATTTAATCTCTTCTCTAAAGTTTCCACGAAAACCATCATAATAACCTTGTAATTGAAGTATAAAATAATTACACTTTAAAAAATTTAACCAATTCACCTAAAAAGAGAGTAATTTCAATGATTAATGGATCATAACCTTTCTAATTGGTTTAGAACATTAGTAATTTTACTACGGCATCATATCAGGAGGAGGAGTTTTAAGACAAAAACCACACTTTCCAAATGATCTGATAGTTTGTTGCCAACAGTGGAGATGATACGATCGCTCGCAATACGGGCAATCTACGTGGCAAGTCTCCTGTTCTGGACCCGCTATTTTTAAGCTACACGTGGGACAGTCGATTTTATGGCATATTACACATGAAACGACCGATACTTCAAATATATTCTTAG
>CAZDTP010000129.1:0-2807 GCA_964508365.1 uncultured archaeon | reverse complement strand
GAGTAGATAAGATATTTAGAGAATTCACAGCTGCTTCGTTCGGTAAAATAAGCAACGCAAATGACTATATTTCGATAAAAAAGGAAGATATCATTAACTCATTAATAGGAGTAATTGGAGAAAACTTAGGAATAATTGCGACTCTTATGGCAGAAAACCATAAAATAAAGAATGTAATTTTTTGCGGAGGATTTCTCATCGGAAATAAGCCACTGAAGCAAACTCTGTCCTTATTGTGCAAATTCAAAGGAATTAAACCACAATTTGTTGATAATTCTGTGTTTTCTGGAGCTCTTGGGTCCCTTTTGTTCGATACGCAATAATAAATTGTAATAGAATTAGTAAAGTGTGCCCATGGGAGATATCTACTCATTGATTTTTAGTCTTATGACTACTCTCGTAAATAAACTATAATGGGCACAAAGAATGTAAGTAAAGGTTGTTTAAATAGTCTCTGAGTGTTTCCTTAACATATCTTCGTTAGTTTTTCCCATTTTGATTGCGAGCTCAGCAATTATACCATCCAAATATACGAAAGCAGCTATCTCGAACATTGTTCCTTCAGGGGTAAGAATTGCGGTATCATCGTGAAGATCAACCTGATCTCTTTTAGTACGGCCCTTCAGCTTTATAGTAATATCAGCAACTCTCCCGATAATAGTCTCGGGATGGGAAGTAATTGAAATTATACCAAACGGTTTAGCGGTATTCACGTAATTTTTGAGAAGACTTACCACAATCGATGTTGTTCCTGATCCAGAAAGGACTATTAAAACATCCTCGTTTGTTAGTGCAGGTATTGACCCTAAGTTAGTGACCATAAAAACATCTGCTCCAAGGTGTACTAACCTTGTCGCAAAGCATTGTAAAATAAAAGCGGAGCGTCCACTTGCTAACAAGAAGAATTTTCTCTTCTTTACTAACCCATCATAGACCATATCGATAAATTTCTTAGTATGTAGAAAATGTTTAGGTTTGCTTAAATGTTGCATATTGTCTTGAAGATTTCCTAATATCACATCCATAGATCGAAATAAAATTTCTCTTTCTTTTCCATCAAGCCTTCGTTCACCACTAATATTATTAGCCATATCAAATCAAAAATCTATTTTTTTTGGACATATAATAACTAAGCATCGATTTAAAAAATACATTTTGGTTAGTTTTAGTTCAGTCTAAGACTTTTTAAAAACCGTTTATCAAGGGATTAATTCTTTAATATTACACTGCTATTGTGATTCTTTAACGAGTTTTTTCCACTCTAATAACCACTCCCTTAAAAAATAACTGTATTTCTAGAGAGTAAAAAATAAATAAAGAATTGACGATATTGTACAAGAGTAAATATAATTATGTTTTGAGATTAATTATGAAAGATGAATTAATGGATTATTTAAAAGAAAAATTCGAAAGCAGTGAACTTAACCGCCTACCTGAGAAATATGGAGGTGGAAAAATTTTCTCACAACCTTTAGTTGGTGTTGCTCAAGGTAATGACCCTATTTTTTTAAAATTTAAAGAGACTGTAGGATATGAACATTATACACCCTTAGAAATGTGGTTAGCAAGTGGCCAAAAACAATTGCCCGCATCAAATCTTAATATTATCTCGATAGTATTTCCGTTTACTGATGATATTAGAACAAAAAGTATTACTCCAATTAGATTATCAAAAATAACCTTACCCGCAGAGATTTATTCTATTGCCAGGAATTATGCTAAGGATTTTAGAAATTATATAATGGAGCAAACGGTTGAATTTTTTAAAAATGAAGGGTATAATGCTATTTCGGGTAAACTTAGCGAGGCATATACCCTAGTTGCAAAAAAAGATTTCTATTCTACATGGTCTGAAAACCATATTGCATTTGCCGCGGGATTGGGGACATTTGGATTACATGAGGGCTTGATTACTGACCTAGGTTGCAACATTCGATTAGCTTCGGTGATTACAAATGCACCGCTTAAAACTACTCCTAGAAAAAGTAATGAACCTTATGCAAATTGCTTATATTATGCTAAATCTACATGTAGAGAATGTGCAAAAAATTGTCCTGCCAATGCAATAACAGAGAAGGGTTATGATAAAACTAAATGCAATAAATATCGTAATAAAGTCGCAAGAGATATGGTACCACGCCTTAAACCAATTCTTAAAACATATAGTCGTCGTATTAATTGGAAATACAAAGCACAAAATTATCCTGTAGGTTGTGAGTTATGTCAATTTGGAGTTGAATGCATGGATAAAAATCCTATGATCCGACACGATTTCGATTGAACTTTTATTTCTTATAATTCTTTAATATTACACTACTCTTGGGATCCTTTAATGAGATTTTTCCACTCTAATAACCATTCTTTAAATTCCTCTTCTGATTGAAATGGAATGTTCGTTTGAATCTGGACGTCTCCAACATCAATATTATCGTTCGATAATAGCTGATCAATTTGTTGAATTGCTTTTAATTCATCGTGGTTTATCACTCACTTTTTTTCACGATCTAAAGTCATATCAAAATAATCGTCGTTACAACCACAACCAGGATAGCAATCGTTTGTAGCTAGCATTAAGTTCCATAATGGTGCTTTTATTAAGCCAGCTTCTTCTGTGCTAGCATTATCACTCATGTTCTACAATAAAAATATAATTTATATTTATTTTTAAGAAATAATAAGAAAAAAAGAAAAAAAAGATTAAGTCTAATAAGAAAATTTCTCTCTATTTGTATTTAATTGAGAGTAAGAGGTCGTTCTTTGTTATTTTTTTGCGGTTAGCATGCATGGTAAAAGCTCGAGCTTGTTCG
>CAZDTP010000128.1:0-2963 GCA_964508365.1 uncultured archaeon | reverse complement strand
TTCCATTTAAAGCCACGATTGGAGACTTCGTGAACGCTATTGAGAAGGGAGCAGATACTTTAGTTATGGCTATCGATTGCGGACCATGTAGGTTTGGCTTTTACGCGTCAGTTCAAGAACGAATCTTGAAAGACATGGGATATAAGCATATAAATGTCGTTCCCTTAGATCAGGCAGATTTACTCGAGTTTAATTGGGTCAAAACGCTCCAAGATTTAAGCGGTCGAAGAGATTTATTTATTTATTCTAAATTTGTAAAAGCTGTTATCTTTTTCTTGAAAAAAGCTAAGCTCTTGAACGATATGCAAACAGCTGAGGGCGTATTTCGAGCATACGAGCGAAATCAAGGAGATACAACTAAACTTTTCAACGATTTGTTAATTAAACTTGACGAGGCTAATACGCTCCCAGAGCTCAGAAAATTCAAGAATGTAATTAAAGAAGATTTTAATAGTCTCGATATGGACAAAACTCGAAGTCCTTTAAAAGTAGGACTTTCGGGGGAGATTCACATCAGTTTAGAACCCTATGTGAATCTTGATATTAGACGTAAATTAGGTGAAATGCAAATTGAGATTCATCAATCTCTAAGTCTTTATGACTGGGTTGTGCACAAATTTCACCTTAATTATCATAGAAAATGGTTGGAGCATCTTTCGCATCCACATATGCCTATGGATATCGGCGGAGAGGCGCAATGGGTGCTAGGAGAATATATCGATAAAGCCCAAGCGGGTTTTGACGGCTTTGTACACGAATATCCGTTCCTATGCATGCCCGAAGTAACTGCTCGAACTATTATAACTAATAAACTTAAAAAAATGTACGACCTCCCTATAATATACTTCTCCTTTGACGAACAAAGTGGTATGGAAGGGTTTCGAACTCGTTTGGAAGCATTTAGCGATTTAATGCATGGTCGTAGGAATAGAGAAATTAAAAATAATGCTAAATTCGTATCAAATGGGAATAAAAAGATTTATCCTCATTATGGGGATGTATTTTACAACGAGTGTTATCAATTAATACAAAATTCGATTTAATGGTTAGTATAAATGGAAGAAGTTACTGAAAAAGTAGTAAAAGAAGAAGATTTAAAGGATGCGTTCCTTGGGATTGACATAGGAAGCGTAAGCTGCAAATTTGTACTGATGGATGCTGATGGTAATCTGCTTACGAGCGTATTTTTACAAAACAGAGGTTCTCCCATCGATTCAGCAAAAGCAGGGATGGGTGAATTACGAGATAAAATAGAACAGAGTGAAAACTTACACGAGTACGCGATACGCTGTTGTGGGACGACAGGTTCTGCCAGATATTTAACTAAGGCAATTGTTGGCGCCGACTTAGCTAAAACAGAAATAATTGCTCACGCTGTAGCTGCTCAGACTCTGTATCCCGATGTAAGAACGATTTTGGAAATTGGAGGACAAGATTCTAAAATAATCCTATTGCGAGATGGAATAATTATAGATTTTGCCATGAATTCTATTTGCGCAGCTGGAACAGGATCATTCTTAGATCATCAAGCAGCGCGACTTGGAATTGCCATAGAGGATTTTGGAGATTATGCTATAAAATCAAAAAATCCTGTGAGTATAGCTGGTAGGTGTACGGTTTTCGCGGAATCAGATATGATTCATAAACAAAACGCAGGTTATAGTAAAGAAGATATAATCGCTGGATTATGCGATTCGCTTGTTAGAAATTATATGAACAACGTTGGAAAAGGAAAAGATTTAGAGGAACCAATCGTCTTTCAAGGAGGTGTTTCGTATAATCAAGGAATTATAGAAGCTTTCGAAAGGCATTTAGGTTGCAAAGTCATTGTGCCAAAATATAATGTTTTGATGGGAGCTCTTGGAATGGCTATACTTGTTCGAGATTATTATATTGAGCACGAGCACGAGACAGAATTCAGAGGTCTTGAAGTATCTGAAATAGAGTTCACCACATCGGCTTTTAATTGTGGCGACTGCCCTAATAATTGCGAAATAATCCAAGTAAAAATGCCTGAATATGGAAATAAAGTAATTGCCCGTTGGGGTTCCCGATGTGGAAAGTGGGATCAATTAACTTAATTAAAGAATAGAGGAAAAAGATAAATGTCAGATTTTTTTAATCAATTGAAGCACTTAGGAGAGGAATTTCTTGAGTCCCTTCAACATAAAACGAAATTATCAACAATTTTTGATATTTACTTAGAAAAAGTAATCCCTTCGTTTGTTTCCGAAAAAGAGTTAAAGAGATACTACGAGAAACGGATGGAGGAAGTAAGCAATTTTATAGATAAATTATAAAGGAGTGATTAAAATGGTTGAAGCATCAACAGAAGAAAAAGAAACAAAAGGAAAAGATAAAGTAGTCAGTAAAGATTTGATGAAAGATTTGTTATACGCAGTTGCAAAAGGTATAGGAGGGTTTGGTTTTGAGGCTTTCGCTGATTTGAAGATAGCAGGCAAGGAAAACGTACCAATCATAGGAAAAGCTATATTAGTTACAATAAGCGATAATGCGTTAAGAGATATGGCAATTATTAGTCAAGTCTCTGGACGTAGAATTCATTTTATGGTTCATCATAAATTAATGAAACATCAAATGTATGGCCCCGTTCTAAAATCGTTAGGCATGTTCCGTAGCACCCTTGATAAAGACGATACGGTACCAATAGATAAAGTTTTTCACTACCTCAACGAGGCAGGAGATCTTGTAGCGATGACGCCAGAATCGAAACTTACTCCTGAGGTTCAGGTGAAAGCGATGGCAGGTATTATTAAATTTGCTGTTGCTGCAATGGCGCCCATCATACCGATAGCAATTTATACTGAGAAAGCACGGATTTTAAATACATTTAGCACTACAGGAATACGAGTGAAAATTGGAACTCCGCTTAAAGTAGAAAAACGATTAACTCGTGAAAAAAACCGAGATGAGAGATACGAACTTGCTGAGGATATAATTAA
>CAZDTP010000127.1:0-3052 GCA_964508365.1 uncultured archaeon | reverse complement strand
AATCTCAGAAAAAATACAAATTACTGAGCGAAGAATTAGAATTGATCCTAGATCATATTGTAGGCCCTGTATTCTTTAAGGATAAAAAGAACAGCTTTATTTGGGTTAATAAATACATTGCTGATGCTTATAGAATGAAGAGAGAAGATTTAATTGGTAAAAGCTTGTTTGAGCTTTATCCAGAAGAAGTAGCACAAACCTATTTGAACGATGATTTAGAAGTAATTAATAGTGGAAAACCAAAATTAAATATAGTTGAATCTTGGAATACGTTTGATGGCTTAAAATGGATTTTAACAAGTAAAATTCCATATGTTGATGAAAATAGGGATATTAAGGGAATTATTGGGACTTCAGTTGATATAACAGAACGTAGAAATGCTGAAATAGAATTAAAAAAGTCGGAAGCCACATACCGTGAAGCGTATAAAAGAGCAGAATTCTACAAAGATATTTTTACTCATGATATCAATAATATTTTGCAAAACATATCAAATGGCATCCAACTTAACGAAATGTATCTTGACAAGCCCGATAAATCAAATGCAATCAAAAGAAACATTAATATAATTAAAAGACAAGTTAGGCGAGGAGCTAATTTAGTCTCAAATGTTCGAAAGCTTTCAAAAATTTCAGAATCGGTAACTTCATTGTTTATAATAAATTGTTGTGATGTTCTAAAAAAATCTATTAATTACATTAAGAATGCGTTCCAAGATAAAAATATAAAAATTGAAGTTCAAATTAGTGAAAACAATTTTAAAATACTAGCAAATGAACTATTAGAAGATGTATTTGATAATCTTTTAACTAATTCTATAAATTATAACGATAGCGAAGTTATTAATATTGAAGTAAAGGCAAATAAAGAATTGAGACAAGGAATAAACTATATTAAAATGCAATTTATTGATAATGGAATCGGCATTACAGACGAGAGGAAACATCAAATATTTACGAGAGGATATAGCGAAGAGACCAGTGTTCATGGTATGGGACTGGGATTGTCATTAGTAAAAAAAATTATTGAGAGTTATACTGGTGAAATCTGGATGGAAGATAGAGTTAAAGGCGATTACACTAAAGGAACCAATTGCATAGTACTAATACCAGAGGTGACAAATAACGGCTGATGTATTTGTTGTTGAGGATGAACCCTTGCTTCGCTTATTTTACAAGGAGATTATAGAATTAAGTGGTTTTGAAGTGGCTGGGTTAGCGAGAAACGGGGAAGAGGCTGTTTCAATGTATAAACAATTTGTTGAGAAACCCTCCATAATCATAATGGATCATCGAATGCCCGTTAAGAATGGGATTGATGCCTTGAAAGAAATTTTAAAAATCAACAATAGTGCTATAGTAATCTTTGCTAGCGCCGATTCAAGTGTCAAAGATGATGCTTTGTCCCTTGGTGCGTATAGCTTTAAACAAAAACCTTTTGACATTGATTATTTAATTTCAAATATTAAAAAAGCTCTAGAGTCTTCAAAATCAGTAGCGATATCATAGCGTTTTTAGAAGATTCTATTACTACATATTTTTTCCTCAAAATAACGCTTGTTATTAGTGTTTTTCTTTATAGAAAAAGCTAAAATAGTTTCAAATTTTTCAACATCTAAGATCAATTTTATAATAGCAATTGGTTTGTTTGTATGAGTGAAAAGAAAGAATCTTTGACAATAATGAAATTTGGTGGATCTTGTTTACAAAACAGGAATTCTTATTTCCAGATTACAAATATTGTTAAAGAATACATGAAATCTACGAGAGTGTTAATTGTAGTTTCTGCTATCAAGGGAATAACTAATAAATTAATAAATTTCTATGAAAAATCTTGTAGTGAAGAAAACAATTGTGATCTGCTTGTTGAAGAAATATATGAAATGCATATTCAACTTGTTGATGCTATATTAGATAAGGATCGGTTTGAATATGACGAAACAGTAGATTTTCTTCAAACTAACATTGAAGAATTAAAGCAACTGGGACGACTTATTAAATTAATCCGTCCAAGTGCTGACATCTATGACTTGGTTGTATCATATGGAGAAAAACTCAGCAATTTCCTTTTAAGTAAATATTTGTCTTCAAATGGATTCAGATCAGATCATATCTTCTCTGATCAACTTATCATTACAGATGATAATTTTGGGCGAGCTCTTCCTCTACTCGAGGAAACAGAAGTACTAATTAAACAAAAGTTATATCCCATTATAAACTCTGATAAGAATAATATAGTTTGCGTGAGTGGGTATTACGGATCAACGAAAGATAATAAAATTTCCACGTTAGGGAGGGGAGGAAGTGATTTATCGGCAGCTATACTTGCATATGGACTACGAGATGTTTTCATGTGTAAAATTATATACTGGAAAGATGTTAAGGGGTTTTTAAATGCGGATCCAAGGGTTGCTAGAAAAACTTCACTAATTAGGAATATCTCTTATAAAGAAGCTAAAGAACTCGCCTTTTTTGGAACGAAAGTATTGCACCCTTTATGTCTTGATGTCAATGAAAAAAGCAAAGTCCCTTCAGAAGTTAGATTCTTCAACGAACCAGAATCAGAAGATTTTACTACGATTACAGAAGAAATAGTTCAGGATGATGATGCTATAAAAGCTATAACCTCCATTGAAAAGCTTTCAATGGTAACCTTAGAAAGTGATACAATGGTTCCGCTGTCGGGAACTGCTTCAAAACTTTTTTCTCTTTTAGGTGATAATAATGTTAATATTGTTTTTATTTCACAAAGTTCATCGGAAAACAATATTACCTTTGGTATTGAATATGATGATTCAATGAAGGTAAGCTTTTTATTGAGGAATTCTGATTTTTTTGGAGAGAAATGGTTTAAAATAAAAATTGATCGAGAAATTTCTTTAGTTGCTGTAATTGGAGCTGGAATCCTTCACACACCTGGTATAGCTGGAAAAGTTTTTACATCTCTAGGTGAAAACCAGATTAATATTAAAGCAATTGCTCAAGGATCTTCTGAATTAAATTTTACTGCAATAATCGATAGGGAGAATTGCAAAAAAGCCATAAATGTGTT
>CAZDTP010000126.1:0-3294 GCA_964508365.1 uncultured archaeon | reverse complement strand
AAACCTCTAAAAATTGTAATCCAGGTAGTAGCCATAGTTGGAGTTATCGTTCACGAGATTTCGCACGTTCTTATGTGTTTAGTTACAAATACTAAGATCGATGACATCGTCTTATTAAAGAAAGTGGAAAATAAAGGATCGAGTAATAAAATCTATGGGGGACAAGTAAACATTCAACCTAACCCTAGGATAAGTTTCTTACAAGCTCTCGTTATAGGTTTAGCCCCACTATTCATATCTTTTTGGATCTTCTTTTTTCTTCTCCACGAATTATATAATCCAAATACTACGGAATTAATCGCTGCTTTATACATTTTCCTCATGATATCACTAATTCTCGGTTCTGCACCATCGAAAGGTGATTGGTCTCAGATTGTTTCTGCTTTTACTTACGATATTGAATATACACTTTACCAACTTTTTCTTGTAGCAACCTCGATATTTTCTGTATGGTATATCGTCGCAACGCTGCAGATTCCCATCATACACGAAATTATCAATTACATTTTCATCTTCATTGGCTATTATCTATTGAAATATTCGTTTAAGGGTGTAAACCGGGGTTTCAATGGTATTTATAAGAAACTTAGTTTACCCAGATATCATTCTATTAAACGCTTAAACAGGAGAAGACTATGGCATCGTATGGAGGATACTAATGAAAGAGAAGTTCAATGGTGAAATTTGATAGATTAAATAAAAATTAGAGGTAAAATATAATGGAAGTAGAATATTGGCAATCACGGGTAAAGATTACGCAAATACCACTTGAAATTAAAGATGAAATTCTAACTGATTCTAACACCGGTAGGCAGTTCAGAGCTCCAAAGTCGATTCTATTAGACCCCTTTTTAGACCAAACAGTCTATGGATTAGAGCTTCAAATTAGAAACGAGTTTACATGGACCTTCTTTTTCCGTGAATATTCAAAAAAGGGAGCGCTTTCGAGGGGATTTTCCTTTCTAAGATATATGGAATTAGAATTTCCGGGGCTTTCAGGAGAAGTCGAAGCATTTCCCCTCACGCCTAGCTTGTTGAATAGAAACTATGTCCTTTTTGAATTGGATTTACCAAGGCGCCCAAAACCATTTTCAATAATAGAGAAATTTACTCACCTGTTTAGGAAGTTTAAAGTAGGTGAAATATGCCTTTATGTATACTGGCAGAAAGACGACTCCTGTTCTCTTAATCTTGGGAACGTCTACGATGGAGTTACCAACGAACTCTTCAAGCTTAAAGTTTTTCTTAGATACGACCCTCCATTTATGGATAGGGAGGAAGATAACGAAGAAATTGACAAATGTATTATACATTTTGAAAGTTTTCTGGATTACTTGACAACTGATATTAGAAATGTAGAAGGCGACCGTATCCATTTTAAGCAAATTGATAGTGCTATTTGGAAAAACATTTTAAAAAGCCGCGTCATGTGGCAGAACTTACTATATAATAAAACTGGTGCACAATACATGTATTTTTACGATAAAATCCCCGAAGACCAACGATTTGCGTTTGTTAATCCAGAGAAATTTGACTTCTCATTTCCAGACTCGTGTCCTATCTTACGAGCGAATACTTTACGCTTAAAAAATGTTAAATACTTATCAATTAGAAAAGAGAATCCAAATTACGTATGGATCGGAAATATTGTTGATAAAGGAATTCCAGAGAGTAATTATTCGTTAATCCCCATAGATCACTTTGCCAAAAGCGTTATTATCGGAGGACAACCGGGCACCGGAAAAACTCAGTTAATTAAACAAATGTCTATTGAATTTTACGATAAAACCCCTAAAATTGGTGTTTTATACTTAAATTTTGGTAAAGGGAACCAAGAATTGTTTTACAAAACAGATAGAACGATTAAATATGGAGATAAAGACTTCATCGTGCCGTATTTTGCAGGTGGAGCTTACTTCGACAAAGGGCTTCAAGAAACCGCAACCTATTTAACCGCCTCGCTTGGTTTGAGAGAACCCGTAGATAAAATCTTAAAAAAAGTAATGGATTCTTTCAGAAAAGTGAACGGAGGATTACCAGATTCGCTGACAACGCTTTTTAAAGGATTAAGAAAGTGGTATCGAGAACATAAATATCACGAGAAATATCAGACAAACATTTTAACCGCAATTGAAAACCGCGTGCTTTCTCTTCTCTCAGAGCCAGACATAGAAAACACATTAAAGCTTATCCCCAAAAACACAGTTCCAAGATGGTTTAAAGATTGGAGAAATGGGAAGAAGATAATGCTCGATATTTCTATGTGCAATATTTACGTAAAACTCTTGATTGCGAACGCAATTTTTCAGTTGGTTCGAAGTTTAACCCCCGATTACGAAGTTGGGAAATTACAACACCTTATAGTGATCGACGAAGCGCATCAAATCTTTGAACGATCTAGGGACCAATTCACGAATAACGACTTTTATATCGCTAAAGAACAGCTAGAGAAAATTTTTAACAGTTTAATGCGGGAATTTAGAAGCAAAGGTTTAGGGTTTATCATTGCGGATCAAGCCCCTTCTGATTTATTCTATTCGGCAATTAAACTTCCCAGCTTAAAGATTTTGTTCCGCTTAGGGGAAGATTGCATTAGAAAATTCACCACTGTTCTCGATGATCGGAACTTCCTCATGCTATTAAGGGATCGTAGGGCGCTAGTGTTAAATGGGAACAATAGTGACAGATACTCAATTCAAACCGTTAGTTTCGATTCTGCTCCGTTGACCGAACTTCAATCGTTCCGATCTTCAGAAGCGTGGTGATTGCTCTCTTTGACCGAGGAAGAAAACGATGAAGAGGTTGGTAATGAAGATTTTGAAGAAAGTGAGGCTGAAGCCGATCTAAAGGAAATTGATGATGAACTAAGCTCTGAAGAGTTCGATCCAAACGAGTTAGAGAGCGACGAAGAACAAGAGGAGTTTGATCCTAACGATCCCGATGAAGAGTTCGAACCCGAGCAATTCGATCCAAATGAAGGTGGAGAAAAAAACGAAGAAAATGAATTCGATCCAAACGAAACTGATGCAGATATTGAATCACTTTTTGATCCGAACGATTACGGAGAAGAAATTGAATCAGAACTAAATCAACCTGATACTGAAAAGAGACAAGAAGAAGAAAGTGAAGAAGGTTTTCACGAGAACATTAGTTCACAATCAACGAGTACAGTCCTAGTCAGCGAAAATAAGGAAGAAATGCAAGAAGTCGATCACGATCAGGACGTATTAGATAAAGAAATTGAGAAAGAACTCGAGGAAGGAGTTGAACCCATTAACCAATATTTGGAAGAAG
>CAZDTP010000125.1:0-3332 GCA_964508365.1 uncultured archaeon | reverse complement strand
TTGCAGAAATTCCTAAACATTTAGAAGCAAAAGGTTATTACGACTGGGTTTCAGCCCGTATCCAGCGTTAGATTTAATTTTTAAATCTTATTTTTTTTATTTAAAAATATTACCAACTCTAAAATTTTAAATATACGAGTTTCCTTAAATTTTTTAGACTCTAAAAGAGAATTTTTTACCTAAAAAAGACGATGAGCGATTTTATAGTAAACGATCTTCTAACGCTGAAGTTTCGTTTCCCCTCAACAGAAATCTACATCGCTGGCAAATACTTTATGCAGTGTAAGCGATTAATCTTAAACATTCCTAAAAGCGAGCTAAGGCAGTATAAACGCGTAGATTCAATCGACGAAGCGGCAGAGGTTTACGATCATTACGTTCACGAGCACGAAATATTTAAAGACGATGGACTACCAGAAGTAGAAAACGACGAGAATTTCACGCTAATAGAGCCCGAAGAGGAGTTCTGGGGGCATTGTTCGAATTTGCAAGTATGGAACGAGCACGAGTACGATACCCGATTGCTGAAAACAAATTTAGCGTTTCCGCTGCTCGAGAGATTAGCAAAGGCAGGCGATAAACTCGCACAAATCAAGTTCAAAGAAGAAATCCTGAAAAGACTGCTCAGCGGCTCAGATACGGCCGTAGAATATCTTTTCGTCGAAGGGTACCAAGATGATCTAAGCAATGAGGAATTGTTATTTGGACTGCTCGAGCCAAGCGAAGCGGAAACGCTTCTGCAAATACAGCGAGAATTAAACCTTATTTTCAAGTTCGTTCCAAGTATAGATCGTGGCGTAGGACTTCGACATCCCGAAGATCCTTCTATGAGTTATGAAGAGAAAAGAAGTATAAGAGGGTTCTCGATAGAGGATAAGTGCGTGAAAGGATTGCAGTTTACATTCGCTGAGATCCTTAAATTACCAATAGGAATCCATAATTTTAAAAGCCTAAAGCAGATAAGTGTAAGAAGATCGTTTTCAGGTTTAAATTCGGATGAGATTGTTAAAATAATCCAAGAATTAAAAGGAATCCAAGAAATTTTCTTAAGCTCCAGCTTAATAGCAAATCTTGATAATACGAGTTTAAAAAATATAAAAAAAATAGGGAAAAAAATTTCTCCTTTACATGGAGTCCCCTAATAAGAGATTTAAGGGATTTAAGGTTTTATATTAAAAAACAAGTATTTATACATAGTTAACCGATACCCCGGAAACAAGAGCTCCATACGGTTCATATACTCCCTCATGAAAGCGTTGATATGTTTATTATCTTGCGTTGGATTAACGATATAATTTATATAGGAAAGAATATCATTGTTCGCTGCAAAAATACTAGTGCTCCAACCCTTAGGATATATCCATATTCTTCGCCATTTTTCGTTATCCCCCCTAAATATAGTAGAATACTCGCCAATTTTCATATTTTGAGAGTATAACTCGCTTGGTTCAAGGAACCCGTCTCGATTAAAGGCAAAAATCATCTCTTCGTCGTTCCAAGTCCCTGTAGGCTTTTTTACGACAAACGCAAACTTTCCAGTATAGAGAAGGTTAATGATGTGTTGTAGCATGTATAGGGACTTCTCGTTGTGTAAATCTATATCGAAATACGTTTCCCCATTAGGAAGAATTTTCCAATCAAAATTGGTAGAATCTGTGAAAAATTCGTATCCTGTATTAGCATCGCCACGGTCTAAAAGAGGAAAGATTCTAACTTTTTCACCATCTCCTAACACGTTTATTAGAGTCGTTAAGTATTTGCGGATATTATGACTGTTTTGATGCAACAGTTGAGCTTTAAAACCCGCATATTCAGCAGTATCAAGTAAAGCATGTCTTCCCCAAGCTACAATGCCGTTCTCAACTAACTCGTTCTGCGTAATTTCTAATTTGAATTGATTTTTAGATTTTGGCATTAAGTAATTAAATATCAAAATCAAGGTGTTTTGCCTCGATTCAAATTCGGCGCTGTCCATAAAAGTTTCCAATTGATCTCGTAAGTAACCTGATGTCTGGGATGGTGTTTTCTCATAAATTAATCCTAACCGAGCGTGTTCAATTAGTTGATTAGCTAACCAAATGTTCTTAGCGGTGTCCATGTAATAATGTCCATCAATAATCTTAGCCTTTATCTTTTCAGCTAGAAAATCTAAAGCTCTCGATTGGTCTAGAAGGAATTCTTTTCCAAGAATGTTTACATCTGTTGGATCAAGATTATCAGAGCGATATAACTCAAATGATCTTTCCAAATAAACTCCAATACTTTTAGATAAGCTACGGAGACTTTTTCCATTAAATCCTCCGGAGGCAGTAAGAGCTACTAGAGGTCCTAATGAGAAAGTTAGCGTATTGCCGGATGTTCTTACGTCGGCAGAATTTTCTATGTCTAAATATATATGGGATTCTAAGTAAAAGAAACCAAAGAGAAAAGTTACGGTGCTCAAGACATCATTTTTACTCTTATAGGAAACTAACCTGCTAACTGGTCTGTCATACTGAAATGTCGAGGGTATTAAACCAATCTTATATAAGAAGTCTTTCATGTATTGACGCTCCTCAATAGGTAAATTTTTTGCCTCTCCTCGAGCTTCTAATGAAGGTCTATTAACGATTTTTATTCCAAAAGAATCCTTACTTCCGTAATAATCAATCATGTTAGCAAACATTAATCGAATCGTGAAATGACCGAACAATGCTTTTGCCGATTCAAAGATTTTCAAGCCCATCCTTGCTTCTTCGACTGTAAATTCTTCTTTATTCCTTGCTATAGAATTAGCGTCGATCTTATGATAATCGTTTCCAAGACATTTTAATGCATCTCTCTGTTGAGCGTATATTGAACCGTCATCAGGCAAGTAGCTAGTAATTTTATCGTATAATAGTTTTAACCACATTTTATTGGTCTGACCGTAACTAAAAACTAATTCACCAGTTCTTGGATCGATTTCTTTACGTAATAACCCTTGTAGTTCCGCCTCGGTAAAACTTAATTTCTTAAGTGCGGTATTGATCTCAGATACGCTTGGTCCTTGACTAAATTCTTCAAAATTAGTTCCGTACGAAATCCCATTTAAGTAAGATAGGAATTTCATGGCAAGAGTTTGAGTTCGCTGTTTATAGAGTTGACTATAAGGATCAAATAAATCGTAGAAAATTTCCATGAAAATGTCCTTAGTAAAATCTTCACCGTAAACCATAATAGATTCTCTATTTTGGAAAGGATCGCATACTAGATTAGATTTTAATCTTGAAAATAATCTTGCAGTTAACCAATATTTAGATTGGAAATGGGGTTCAAGCCTAACAAGTTCATAAAGTAAATTATCGCTTCTT
>CAZDTP010000124.1:0-3343 GCA_964508365.1 uncultured archaeon | reverse complement strand
CAAGATAGATTTACTCTTCAAAAAAAAAATCAAATAGAAACACAAATAGCCATTTTTTATTTAAATATAACAATATTATAGCATTAATAGATTCCTACCAGAAAAAGGCCCTCACCAGCCATCAAGATAGAAATACACTGGTAGGAATCTTCCTAATTTTTAAGTTTATATTTTATTAAACTACCTATTCTCCGTTTACAACGACAAAGTTTAATAAAAATTAAACCAGTTTACAATACTTTAAACTTCACTCCTCATCTGTTTGGAAGAATAGATATATATATTTGACTGTGATACTAAAATCATAAGACTGCGCGTTAATGCAATCTTACTTTTCAGTTTGCGCGATATGCAACTGATAAAAACCAAAGGATGGAAAAAAATGAATAATTTAAATAATGACGAAATTAATTTAGAACAACTCGCAGAAATAAGAAACGAATACACCAACCTCGTAGATTACTTAAAAGAACTCATGTTTAAAAGACGCATCCTAGATTCTCCATCATACGCAGAACTTTCGAGAAAACTTGGTTTTCACTATAACTGGATCAAAGAAAAGAAATATTCTATAAATCAAGGCCATTTTCCTAAAAAAGAAACTTTTGACGATTTATATAACCGATTATCAGATCGATATATGAACCAACTAAGCAAATCATACGATGAAATTCAGACTAAATTTGACACCCTTTACACTCTTAGCTTCTCTACTGAAATAAAAACACTTTCGGATAAAAGACCTAATCAAAAGTCAATCAAAAGGGAATTTTTTAACAATATTAAAGAAATTATCAATCTTCATTTCCCGAACGCTAGAATTTTTGACACAGACATCTCTAGGTTATTCTTTAGAAGAGCTAGAACCTTGAAGGATTCTCATCTAAAGGGTGACTATAAATATAGAAGACTTGAATTATCTACACTCTTCAGTTTTATCTATAAAGTCAGATTTTTAACTACAGAAGAATTCATCAATAAAGTTCGAGATGTTGAAAGGGTAGACGACATAATTCTGCAGAAAATTAAAACAGATATTGAAAATTTCATAGAAGGATTCATATTTGCAAATCCGTTTGATGTGAAATATATAGGTGACAAATACAGCTCAGGAACATTACATTTGAAACCAGAATATGACTTAACATTTAAGGTTTGGTTTGAATTATCCAAAGCAAAAAAAGAACCTCTTCTCTTAAAACATGTACGGAGAATTCTAAGATACAGAACATTTGGAAGAATCAATAGATTCGGACAGCCTGATAAAGGTAAGGTCTATTCTTGGATTGGTCTAATGAATATGTTAAAAGAATTGATTAAGTTTGTACCTTACAGCTCATATTCTAAAATATTTAAAATTATTTGGGATTACATTGAATTGCGAAATTTATATCTATTTTTACCCCGAATTTATCATCCAAGCTGGTATACCATAAGTACTCTAAAGTTTCATGTGATTATACTTATTATCCGTGATTTAGGACTGGATATTTTAACTTTAGAACCAATTAAACCTGAATCATTTAAAAAAACTCACCAAATGGAGTCAATTACCTTCGAAAGACATCACATATTTATAAATGATAAGATGTGCCTCGATGTAAATAGATTAGCTCTCGTTATGCATAAGAACCACAGTGACCTTGAAGGAAAAACTGAATTAGTTCTTGATTTAATCCAAAGAAGAATAGATCTAACTCTTGAGTGTCCTCAATACTATAAAACTAACATAAATAAATGGCAAGATCGATGGGAAGATTATCTTGAGAGACGATGTTTCTTAATTGAAAATGGAATAGGAAATTTCATAAGAAAATATTTCAAAGATGAACAAGGAAATAACTATATCATCGAAAGATTCTTCAACGATATTCCCAAAAATAACATTGAAAGAGAGATTAGAGGTATGATGCAAGAATGGATCGCTAAAAATAGACCTGCCCCCATCTTAAATACATATATTCTAAACCGTTTCTTTTGTGGTACGCCACATCTAATAACAAGTGGATTTATTCAATATAAATCCTAATTTTTTTTATCATTATTTAAATATTTATTTTTCCATACCTTTACCATCCTAATGAAAGATGAAAGAAGAATTGTTATCAAAACTGAACGACTCAGAAAAATTCGAAATAACCTAAGAGAAATTTTAATTCGAGCTCTATACGACGAGATCGAAATTTTAAGAAATTACGCGAGTTTATACCCACCTCCCCTCGAATTACCGCCCGAAGAAGAGGCAGAACTCTATTACTTACAAGGAACAAAGAGTAAACTCTTTAGTTTGTTAAGTAAGTCGATCTGTAGTTGCCCTATTTGTACAAGTCAAGATAAAGATATGGTATACATCGAGGATCACCAGGAATGGTACTGCGTTGAATGCCAAGAAAACGATCGTATCTGGTACTCTACACATGGAAGTTCAGAAAATCGGTACCAAAACGATTATATCAATATGTACTATGAAATGAAAAATAAATTTGAAAAGAAATATCTAAACAGAATTAAGGAAAATCCCGATAAATAATTCTGCCAGATTGATAAAAGAAGGATCCTCCTTTATGTAAATTATACACGTCTTCCCCTATGCCCACCTGAACCGTTTTTAGAGGTAAATCTCTAAAAATTTACGGCGGCAGTGATCATGAGATTTTGGGGTGACTTCTTCAATCCTTCCAACTCTTAATCCGGAACGAGCTAAAGCTCGGATGCATGCTTGAGCTCCTGGACCGGGAGTTTGGCTTCTGTTTCCACCGGGTGCTCGCACTTTTATATGAATGCCTCTTACGCCTTTATCTTTTAGCCCGTTAGCTACGCGAAAACCGCATTGCATAGCCGCATAAGGATTAGATTCATCACGATCTGCTTTAACTACCATTCCACCAGTGCATTTAGCGAACGTTTCAGCACCGCTCAAGTCCGTTGCTGTAACGATCGTGTTGTTGTAGCTACTAAAGATGTGAACTATCGCCCACTTATCTTCTTCGCTTTTGCTAATTTTAAAACCACCATTCCTAATATTTATTTTAATAAAGATTATTAATTATTTCTGAAATTTGAATTTTATTATAATTTCATCTAATTATCCGAATTCATGCTTTATTTCTTGCATTTAATATCTTGAAAAAACATAACAATTCAAATTTAAAATTTATTTTTTGTATAAGCTTTATTAAATAGACAAAAGTGAGAAAATTCGAATTCGGGAAGAAAGCAATTTGAAGGAATAATTGAAAAATATAGAATTGAACTAAAAATATAATTTTCTTTAAAAGGATTAAGCATTTTCTTTAACTGTGGAGAGTGGACTGCTAGGAGTATATCCTATCATGTCTTCTTC
>CAZDTP010000123.1:0-3581 GCA_964508365.1 uncultured archaeon | reverse complement strand
GAGAGAAATGATATAAATGGTAAAATAATATTGATGTCAGGTCCAATCTATATGAATCGTCAATACATCGAAGAAAGTGGGGCTATAGGAGTTATTTATTTTCCTGACTTGAATAGAACGAGAGATAATTTTGATCGTCGCATTTATAATGGATTTTTTACCACAAAGGAAAGATTAAATAATGCTAAATTTGGTTTTAGCATATCCTATAATCAAGCAATGCATTTAAAAGAGTTGATGCAAAAAGGGTCTGTAAAAGTAAAAGCAAGTATTAATGCTGAATTTATGGAAGGTAATTTAGAAGTTTTAACTACTTCTATTAAAGGAACGGAATTCCCTGAACAGGAGATTGTTATTATTGCTCATTTATGCCATCCACTCCCTAGTGCAAATGATAATGCTAGCGGTGCTGCGGGTTTACTTGAGTTAGCGAGAGCTTTTAAATATTCAATTGAAAAGGAAATATTAGAAATTCCTAAACGAACATTAAGGTTCGTATGGGTACCAGAGATTAATGGTACTGTCCCTTGGATGAAATATCACGAAGATAAGATTAGAAATGTATTAGTATGTATAAACTTAGATATGATAGGAGAACATCCCTTAAAAATTGGTCAACCTTTAGAAGTAAACCTCGCTCCTCATTCTACACCTTCAATTCTTAACGATATTACATCGTTCTTTGTAAAAAGAATAGCCGATCACCCTAAGGGAATTGCCATTAATGGGACTAAAAATCCAATGTCTTATCGTCTTAAAAGCTTCGATGGAGGAAGCGATCACATCCTTTTTATAGATTCCTATTTTGGAATTCCCTCGCTCATGT
Organism: uncultured archaeon; assembly: GCA_964508365.1. Classification (GTDB taxonomy): domain Archaea; phylum Asgardarchaeota; class Lokiarchaeia; order Sigyniarchaeales; family SOKP01; genus SOKP01. Next base: position 2,755 of record CAZDTP010000123.1, on the reverse strand, counting down.
TTGGACACGAAGACCTTCACTATCATTCTTCTATGGATACAGTTGAATATTGTGATTCTACAGAATTAAAAAGAGTAATTGCTATTGCTCTAAGCATCTCTTATATCCTTTCGATTTTTGATTTAAACCTTATAAAGAAATTTTGGTCTTTATCTCATCAGGGATTATATAAAAGAATTGGAAATTCAATTAAACTTCTTGATGAATTGTCTTTATCTATTTCTTCTCCTGAAAATAAAATTGAAACAGAGGAAGGTAAGGAATTATTCTTGTTGGGCCAAGAGATATTAAACGCATGTTTTCAATATGAACTTGAATCGTTAGAATGGATAAGGCTAATTGATACTTCTTCAGATGTTCTCCTACTGATAGAATCAACTAAAGGTGAAATGTATGAACTGCTTGAATATCAGAGATTAAGATGGAATGAAAAAAATATAATTGATGAAGAAAAAATAAAAACTCTTAAATCCAAATTCAGTGATAATTACGAACTTAACTTCGAGGGACCTTTTCTTACTGATAATCTTTTTAAACTATTTAAAACCCCGATATTTAAACAATTTATTGAAGACTTAGAATACGAGTTCTTGGGGCCAATTAATGAGCTGATTAATCTAATAGGGAAAGGTTATGATATATTAAGCATATCAAGCTTTCTATCATTAGAATATAAGACATTAGTTAAGCCCAACAAAATATTGAAGTTAGTTAATCATCTCGAAAAAGAAGATTTAATAAGAAAAAAGTAAATCAAGCTTTACTAGTTTAAATCAATATAATCCTGATTTATTTTAAGCATTTCTTCAAAAATCTCCTCAGCTTTTGAAGCATTATCTATTGTGGGGTCTAAAAGTAATGCTTGAAAAGCTAAATCTTTTGATTTTTTAAGTATAGCTTCTACCACAAGGTCTTGCACTGAAGCCTGATTTCTTAATAATCCTGCTAGTCCTTTTGGATAATCTCCGAGTTTTATTGCTTCTATACCATGTTTAGTAACAATAGCCGGACATTCTACTACTAAATCTTGGGGTATATTAGTGATTACTCCGTCGTTTGGTAGATTAACTGATACTTCTTCATGACCTGAGTCAGTTAAAATCCCTTCAATTATAGGAATGGCTCTTTCATTATCGGGTTTTACTAGATTTGCTCCACTACCTCTTTTTATTCGTTTAACTAATCGATCCCCTGCTTTTATTGTATATGCTTTATATCCATTATAAAATAATCTTACTCCTTCCAAATTTGCTTTCTCCCATGCAAAGGATAGATATTCTCCATAATGAGAATCAGGAGTGTATGCTAGATATCCAAATTTTTCAAGAATATAGCTAACTAAATCGACATCATTTCCAAAACCTTTAATTTCGCTGAGATAAGTTGGACCTTTCTTTCTAAGATCAGGATAAGCATCTTTACCTGAGTCAATATATTTTATAGACAACACAACTCCAAAATGGTTTAATCCCCCAGCAGTTATTTTAAGATTACTTAGAGGAGTTTCGAGGATTCTACTAAAATGCATTTGAAACCCAAGGAACTCATGGCAGAGTCCAACAAACCTTAAATCTGGATACTTCCGTTTTATTGCTAAACATATCCTACTCATAGGATTTGAAAAATTAATGAGGAACGCATCTGGACAGATTTTTTGAATATCCTCACATATTTCGAGAATAGGAGGAATCACTCGTAATGAATGAAATAAACCTCCTGGTCCCCCATTCTCTCCCATAACTTGCTTATTTCCATATTTACGGGGTGTTTCATAATCTAAATCAAACCATTCAAATCTGGGTCCAACTTCAATGGAATTAATAATAAAAGTCGCATTTTTTAATGCTTTTTTCCTATCTGTGGTTGATTCTAATTCTATATCGAATTCGTTTTTTATAATAGCTTCTCTACAGGCTTGGGTAACTAAATCTAAATTGGTTGTATTAATATCATGCAAACTTACCGTTGAACCTTGTAAAGTTTCGCTGTTGATGATACTTCCAACTGAACCCAATCCAAATTGTAGAGAACCCGCTCCAATTAAAACAATTTTCTCCTTTTTTGTCAAATTCTCACGTTTTAATTTCCAAATTAAATTAATTAATATATTTAATTAGAAAGTATAAAGCTTATGAATCCTCTAATAAATTGTATAACGATTTCACTGTAAAATCTCCTTTTTTGACTTTTGAATAATCAGGTTCCGAGGAGTATATTAGACCTAAATTTTTTAGCGTAATAATTCTCGTATCACCAGGCGCTAAGGAGAAGAAATTGTCCGATGCTATGAAATCGAATTTATCAGAATCTATATGAACATATAGAGCAATATTATTTGCCGATATTTTGAGTTCATATTCCTTTTCATTGGATTCTTTGCAAAAAAATTCATTGAGTTCCCACGATATCTTGGGATTCTTTAAAGAAAAATATTTTGGAGCTGAAAACAATCTAAATCCATGAAATTCCTGTTCACCTCCAACATTTATGTATCTTATTTTAAAAAAGATAATATAATCCGTTAAATTATCGTTGATTATATTGAAATCAGATATATCGATTATACCTAGTCTTTTTGATGAACAAGGACGAATCTCTAACTCATACAAGTCTTTTTTTGCTACTGTTCCATCTGATTTAAGAATTTTCCATTCATAATGTAATTCCTGAGTTGTTCGAAGATCATTTGTAACCCAGAACTCTATAGATTTATTATCTTCTTTTATACTCGGAAAAATTGGTTGATAAAATCTTT
>CAZDTP010000122.1:0-3595 GCA_964508365.1 uncultured archaeon | reverse complement strand
AGAAAATACTGTTTTTTTGTTTTTTTCATCGTACTTTTGATGATAATCCTCTGCTTTATAATATTCCGCAACAGGAACAATTTCAGTAACAATAGGTTTTTTATATTTTCCGGATTTATCCAACTTTTCCTTTAATTTTATTGCAGACAATCGTTGTTCTTCATCATTGTAAAACACAGCAGATCTATATTGAGTTCCAACATCCCAACCTTGGCGATTAAGCGTAGTAGGATTGTGAATGTCCCAGAAGATTTCCAATAATTTCTCATAAGACACAATTGAAGGATCATATGTGACTTTAACTACCTCGGCATGTCCTGTTTTATTAGTACAGACATCTTTATAAGTTGGATTCTTTATAGTCCCTCCAGTATATCCGACTTCGGTTTCAATTACACCTTCAACCTTGCCAAATTTAGATTCGACTCCCCAAAAACAACCCGCTCCAAAAATAGCTTCTTTCATAATTAATTTTAATATAAAGATTAATCCTAAAAAAAATAACGGTGATTTCTTATAAAAAAAAAGTCCTAAACGCAAATATTATTAAAAATAAATAGAAGGAATATTAATAAAAAAGAAACATATGTAAAAACATCTTATTTCTTTACTATTTCTGTTGTGCTTCTAGATCTTTCAATTCGCGATGAAGAACTTTTCCTACTACCGTTTTCGGAATTTCATCAATAAATTCAACATAGCGTGGATATTTATCTCCGGCCATGTTTTGTTTAGCCCAATCGATGATATCTTGTTCTGTTATTCCTTTATCCTTATAATCTTCCTTTAACACCACATAAGCTTTAATGTTTTCTTTTTCTTCGTGATCAATTATTCCGATTACCCCACATTCCTGAATAGCTTCATGATAATACAAGAGATCTTCTACTTCAGTAGGATAAACTGAATGCCCTTTATACTTGATTAAGTTCTTCAATCGATCCTTAATAACAAAATATCCCTCTTCATCCATTAATGCTAAGTCACCAGTCCATAACCAACCATCTTTGATTGTGTTATTAGTTTCCTCCTCATGTTTATAGTAGCCTCTCATCATCTGTGGGCCTCTAACTACTAATTCTCCCACTTCTCCAATTCCGAGCGTATTTCCATTGGAATCGCATATTTTTACATCTGTATTAGGAAAGGGCATTCCTATTGTCCCTGATTTAAATTTACCTTCGAAAGGGTTTGCTGTGACAGCGGGGGACATCTCAGTTAATCCATAAGCTTCTCGGAGTTTTGACCCTGTCAGTTTTTCGAAGGTTTTTCTCACATCGTCTGGGAGGGGTCCCGCTGAGCTTAAGCAATATTTTATACTCGACAAATCATGATTTTGAATTCCCTCATAATTATTTAGATTATTATAAATAGCGGCAACTCCGGGAAATACAGTAACTTTGGCTGCTTCAATAACTTCAACAACTTCGTGCGCCTCCCTAGGGTTGAAAACACAAGCTAATTTCCACCCGTTATGGATACACATATTCATCATAAAACCCATATATATATGATAAAAAGGTAAAGCTGCAAGTAGGACTTCCTTCCCTAATTCCTTTTCTACAAACCATGATTCTGCTTGAAAGATATTGGCTGCAATACTTCCATGAGTTAACATCGCTCCTTTAGGGAATCCCGTTGTTCCTCCCGTGTATTGCAATTGAGCTAAATCTTCTAAACCAATATCAACTTTCGGTGGGTTTGGAGCAATTTCTCTTATTAGATCCTCCATCATAGGCTCTCCTCCCATTAAAAATTCAGGTTTCGCCATCGGATCGAGTGATAGAAAAGGCGCTAGGTTGCTATAAAATTTATGCTTTACACCCGTTTCTCCAATTACGGGATCTACCAATCCTGAAAAGCCTTCCCATCCAATGTAAGCTTTTGCATCACTATCAATTAATTGACGCTTAATCTCTAGCTTTTTAAACAATGGAGAAATCGGTGTTACTACAGCTCCAATTTTTAATATTCCATAATAATAAGCAATAAAAGCTGGGTTGTTCGTAAAATGGATTGCTACACAATCTCCTTTCACTATCCCTATTTCAGTTAATTTTGTTGCTACGCGATGCACTATTTCGAGTAGCTTAGCATAGGTCAATTCGAATCCCATAAAATATGTTACAACATTATTAGGATAGCGTTTAACAGAATCTTCGAGAAAATCTACTAAATTCTTCTGTGGTATATTAACCTCTTTTGGAACTCCTTCAGGCCAATATTTATAATAAATTTTTTGATCTGACATAATTTTAGTTTTATCCTATATGGTATTTATTATTTTTCTTCTACAAATACATCTTTAGAAATTAAAGGATTATTCATCTTATCATTTGAAGATTCTTTTATTAGGTAGTTAAAAATATAAATAAGTATAAAAGAAAGTTTTATTATAAAATAAGAAATCAAATATTATATGTAACTTGTTAAAAATATGTTAGAGGAAGATTGGTATTATGACAGATCGTGAACTTGCGTTTAAATTATGTATTTTTGGAGATGGAGGAGTAGGAAAAACTACTCTCGTTAATCGCTACCTGACAAGTGTATTTGACGGAAGTCTTAAAATGACCATTGGTGCAGATTTCTACATAAAAGAATTAGAAATTGAGGACAAGAGAGTTGTTATTCGTATTTGGGATTTCGGTGGAGAACAGCGATTTAAAGTTCTTCTACCTAGTTTCGCGAAAGGAGCTAATGGAGGAATTTTTATGTACGATATTACACGATATACTAGCGTAAAAAATGTGAGCGATTGGCTCTCGATTTTTGAGAAAAACGCACAGGATAAGCAGATTAAAATACCGATCTTGATGGTTGGCGGAAAATTAGATCTTCAAGAAAAACGATCTGTTGAGTCTGAAGACGCTATAGAATTAACTGAAAAGTACAATTTACAAGGTCATCATGAATGTTCTTCTAAAACTGGTGAGAATGTCGAAGAAATTTTCGAATCAATCACTAGAAAAATGATAAAAAGTGCAAATTTAATCTAAATATCTCTTTTTACTTTTTCAGAATCCGTTTTTATAGATTTAGTTAGGAATTGAGCTTAAAGCTTTGAAATTAGATTTCATAATAAAGGAGGTTATGAACGGTAATGAATTTGAACTTCTCGCTATCCAGATGTCCTTTTAATAACTTTGACTAATCCTTTCTTTCTTAACTTATTAAGCATCTTTTCAACTTTATCGATCGGTTTTTGGGCAATCTCAGCGCATTGCTCTACTGAATTCATTCCATCGCACACTTTTAATAATTTAAACTCGTCCATTGATATCATGCCTAATTGTACACTCATTGGTTGTACTTCCTTTACTACTATAGGTATTCTCACTTCTCCACCCTCCTCAATTGTTCCTGCACCAACATCGCTCATACTAGGTGAATCCCCAAAAAAGGATCGTACACCCGTTATATCATAGTTATCATTTATATAAATAAAAATAGTATGTTCTTGACTGGAAATATCATCGACGTCTTCGGGATCAGGGTGAGGGTTAACATGCCTATGTTCTTTCGTATAAATACCCATTTTTAATCCCGCTTTAATCTCGTCTTTATCCACTCTCATATCAACCATTTCGGTGCA
>CAZDTP010000121.1:0-3653 GCA_964508365.1 uncultured archaeon | reverse complement strand
TTGCAGAAATTCCTAAACATTTAGAAGCAAAAGGTTATTACGACTGGGTTTCAGCAAGAATAAAACGCTAATAAATTTTTTTCTTTTTTTTCTATTTTTAACAAATCGAGTATAAAATCTTGCCTAAGATATAAATAAATAAATTAACTTAACATTCTTACCGAATGAAAGAGAAATGTAAAATGAAAGAATTTCATGCTAATAAATTCATAACTTTAAAATTTATAACACCTTTTACATTTATTTATATCGCTGGGAAGCGTTTTAAACAATGTAAACGAATAATCATAGAATTCAAAAATAATTCGGCAAAAATTTTCAATGACGTAGAGTCAATAGATGAGGCAATAGAAGATTATAAACATTTCTTTATAAATTCTGAAGCTTATGAGGAGAAAAATGGTGAGCTAAGGCTTAAAGAAGAATCCTCTCGAACTAGATTAATAACTCCTATAGATGAGTTCTGGGCCCACTGTTCAAATTTACAAGTATGGGTAGAAAATAATTATAAAACTAACTTAATTCATTCAAACTTAGCCTTCTCACTTCTAAAAGAACTTGTGAAAGTCGGAGACTTAAAAGCTAAAGAAGTATTTCTGGAACAAATTTTAAAAAGATTATCAAATGGGTATAAACCTGTAATTGATTACCTATTTGAGGAAGGATATTTAAACTCTCTTAATAGCGAAAATCTATTATTAAATTTAATTGAAATGAAAGAGGCGGAATGCTTATTAGAATTGGAAGAAAAGTTAGATATTGAATTTAAATATGTACCAGAAATGAGCCGAGGGTTAAAAGGGGTATGGTATCCAAGAATTAGAAAAATCCGTAAATTTACCACAGAAAATAAACATGTTGTAGGAATTAATCTATATAAATGTGAACTTAAAGAAATACCAAAACAAACTCTAAAATTAAATAGACTTAAAGTATTAAAATTAAATTATAATGCGATAATGTATTTTGCTGACAACTTAAATGATCTAAAAACTTTAGAGAAATTGAGCATTCAGAATAATATGGTAAAAGAAATCCCAATAAATATAGAAGTATTGACAAAACTGAGATCTTTAAATCTTAATGGAAATGAGATAATGAAATTACCAGAATCAATAGGTAATTTAAGATGTTTAGAAAGTCTATTATTAAAAAATAATAGAATAGATGAATTACCAGAATCAATTGGCAATCTTAAATGTCTAAAAAAGCTCAAAATTTCATGCAATCCCTTAAATAAACTTCCAGAAAGTCTTGGTGAGATTGAATCATTAGAATATTTGGAGCTAAAAAACACAAATATTAGTACATTTCCTAACTCGATAAAAAAATTAAAGAATTTAATAACAATTGACCTATCTAACACAAGAATTGAAGAATCTATAAGCCAATTACAAAAACTAGAATCATTAAGGGAAATCTTTTTAACATGTGGTCAAAAAAAAAATTTAACAAAAGAAATTAAGACTGATTTTAAAAAAAAAAATATTATTATCATTTAAAATTGTAAATATGTTCTTAAGTCTCCACGGAAATTTGGAAACTTTCTATTTAGTGATGACATGTACCTTCTTATAAAAGGGTTGATTTTAGTGTCTGATAACTCTACGTTATAAATAAAACTAAGGTATGAGGATAGATCATTATTGATTATGTTCTCAGTAGATGTCCATGCCATTGGAATAGTCCATATCTTATCCCAATATGGATTATCTCCTCGAAAACTTGTAGAATAGGTGTCGACAACAAATTTAAAAGCTGTGGATCGACCTTCGTCAAAAGACTGTCCACTTAATGATCCGCCTGAGAAAATCTCATCTGGTTCAAGGAATCCTTCCCGATTGAATGCAAAGATCATTTTGCCGTCATTACGAGTCCCAGTAGCCTTTTTCATTACAAAAGCACACTTACCTGAATACAAGAGGGTTATAATATGAATTAACCTCGACAATCCCTCATCTGTATTAATATCAACATCAAAATATCCATTATCTACAGGTAGGAATTCAAAATTCTCAGAATATGTAATAGGCTCCAAATACTGATAACCTAAATTTGGATCTCCAGTATCAAAAAGAGGGAAAAATCTAACTTCTCCATTAGTTGTTAAAACTGATATCATTGTTTTTAATGAATCCATTATGTTTATAGTATTTTCTATATATCGTTGAGCTTTGTAATCAAGATAAGCATCACTTCTTAAAACGCTAGGTTCACCCCATAGCTTGATCTCATTAGAAATAAGTTTATATAGTTGTATTGTAAGCTCATAATTGCTACCCGATTTTGGCTTAGGAACTCCAAATTCAAGAGTTATATCTAACTCCCCTAGCATGACTGCTGTTTCAAGTTGACTTCTCAGAAATCCAGGACCACTAGATACAGTTCTCTCATAAAATAAACCTAATCTAGAATAATGAGAAATTCTATCAGCAAACCATTTGTTTAGCGCTTTGTCTGATGAATATAATTCTGTGTTTGCTTCAATCTCTTTCTTCAAAAATTGAAAGAGATCTAACTGCTTATCAATAAATCTCTCGCTATATGATTGTACATTAGAAGAAGAAAACTTATTCTGAAAATTTAGCTCATAAGAAACCTTTAAATATGTAGCTAAAGATTTGGATAAACCGCGCAATGATTTATCGCTAATTCCGCCTGTAGCTGTTAATGCAACGAGAGGACCAAAAGGAAATCGGATTGTATTATCATTCGTCCTAACATCACCCTTTCCATTCTCGATAGGTAAATAAATATATGACTCCAAGAGAAAACTACCAAAAATATGATATATATCAGCAAAATATGTTCCAGAAGTAATTGGTCTATCATATTGATGAGATGAAGGAACATAACCAATATGAGTAAAGTAATTAGCTAAAGTAATCTCATATTTAGACCTAATCTGAGGTCGATGCGTAATTAATAATCCAAAACTGCCAATATCTCCATAATAATCAATCATGTTAGCAAACATTAGTCGAATCGTGAAATGACCAAAAATAGCCTTGGCTGACTCAAAAATAGCTACACCCATCTTAGCTTCTTCGACCGTGAATTCTTTGTTATTTCTTGCTATGGAATTATCGTCGATTTTATGGTATCCGCTCCCAAGTCCTTTTAACGCATCTCTTTGTTGGGCATAAACAGAACCGTCGTTAGGTATATATCCGGTTATTTTATCGTATAATAGCTTTAACCATTCTTTCTGTGTCTGTCTGTAATTAAAAACTAATTCACCAGTTTTTGAATCGATCTTTTTCCATATTAATGCTTGTAGTTCCGCCTCGGTAAAACTTAATTTCTTAAGTGCGGTATTGATCTCAGTTACGCTTGGTCCTTGACTAAATTCTTCAAAATTAGTTCCGAACGAAATCCCATTTAAGTAAGATAGGAATTTCATGGCAAGAGTCTGAACTCTAAATAATTTCAGAACTGATAGAGAAGAATCGAATAAATCAAAAAAGATTTCCATAAAGATATCTTTAGTAAAATCTTCTCCATAAACTATAATAGGGTCTCTGTTAAGGAAAGGATCGCACACTAGATCAGTTTTAGACTTTAATATGGAAGATTTCTTTGATCCGAATTTATATTGAGATTGGAAATGGGGTTCAAGCCTAACAAGTTCATAAAGTAAATTATCGCTTCTT
>CAZDTP010000120.1:0-3677 GCA_964508365.1 uncultured archaeon | reverse complement strand
AGAAGTCGTAACAAGGTAGCCGTAGGGGAACCTGCGGCTGGATCACCTCCTATTTTTAAATATCTCAAGAATTTCTAATTTTACAAAGGCTCTTAGTTAACTTTTAATCTTTTTTTTATTAGGGCCTGTAGATCAGTAGCAGATCGCTTGACGCATAACAAACTATTAGTTTGATGCAAGAATTGCACTCAAGAGGTCACGGGTTCAATTCCCGTCAGGTCCACTTAATATCGGCTAAAATCAAATAGCTATTAAATTTAGCTACAAAATAAAACCGAGCTATTACCATTTATTAAATGAAAAATTCTAAGTAAATTCAAATAGAATAGAAAAAAATCAGAAATTTTTTTAAAATACATTATATTTTATGAATTAATCATATGAAGTTAATAAGCTATTTTTTACTGATTTTATTATTTATCTTTCAAACAGTTTTGACTGATGAGCAAGAAATTTTTAATTTTATTCTAGTTCTTTTAGGGATTTTATTGCTAATAATAATCTTAGTCTATATTCTATTAACTTCCAAGCAAGAATAATTCTCTTATTTAGCAGTAACAATTTTAATTATATCATTATGTTTTAATTCGTAGTTTTCTCCTAACCTTCTCTTTGTTCTGGCATCGATCCCAAATATAAAGTGGTCCGCTAAATCAGTATGAATTTTATCTCCAACAAAATCTCTTAATAATGTACCTTTCTTAACTAAAAATGCGTCTGGCAAAATATTTCCCTTGTTATCTGAAAATTTATTAATATCCGATATTGGGTAAACACAAATTTGGTTTAATATTGAAAAAGCAGTAAAATTTAATGCTGCTTGAACACCCGTTTCACTAAAAAGATTAATGATCTTCTCTTTAATGTTTTTTAATCCTTCCAATTCATTTTGATTGAATCCTTCATTATCTAAAATTCTAAAACTATCCGAACCAGGTATGTATTCGATTTTCTTTTCTTGGTGATAAGTTCTTAAAAAATATTCTGCCAATGCACTACAAGGTATTATTTTCTCCGTATATTTATTCTTCAGTCTATTGAAGTTTTCCATCCCATTTTCTCTATCAATTTTATTTGCTACTACGATGATAGGTTTTGATTTTTCTCTTAAAATTTTAGAAAAAGTTAAAAGGTCTTTTTCTGACCATAATGATGGACTTAGATCTTCTAAACTTGAGTTTTTTAGCGCCTGAATGATTTGTTTTCTATTAACTTTTATTCCGGAAAGTCTTTTATAAAGTTCCTCCAAAAAATTTTTATTATCCCGCGCATGTGATTTCACGAATTTATCCCAGTCCTCTCTTTCTAATATCTGTTTAAACCATAGATTAATCTCTTTTTCAAGAAATAAGATGTCGTCGTAAGGATCATTTTCACCCATTTTTATCCTTTTACCCGTTTTATCCAAAGATCCACTAATATCGATTATATGAATAAGAGCATCTGCTCTAATTAAATCGTTAAGAAATTGATTTCCTAGCCCTTTTCCTTTATGAGCATCTGGAACCAATCCCGCTACATCAAGTACATTAATAGGAATAAAACGATCCCCATTAACACAGTAAGAATTTTTTGGATTATCGTCAACATTCAAATCTTGGCAAACACATTTTGTTTTTATATACGCAACGCCTTTATTTGGTTCTATCGTAGTAAAAGGTAACTCACTCACCTTAGCATTAGTTAAACAAGCGGCATTTAAAAAGGTCGACTTGCCTGCACTTGGTTTACCAACTATACCTATTAAAAAAGTCATTAATGAGTAAAAGAATTTTATTGTCTTAAAAATTATTTGTGTTTTTCCTGATCGGTGTATAACTTCTTGATGTAGATATCAAATTCGCTACTTTCATCATCATTAAGAACATCAGCAAGATCGTTATTAAATGAACGGTCTAAATCATCAATTTCTTTAGAAAGCATACCGTTATCATTTTTAAGATTATTTCTAAAAGATTTTATTCGCAAAATGTCCTTGAATATCAAAGGTTTACTCTTACCGTTATTTTGAATTACTAGATTATTAGATTTATGAGTATCTAACGATGTTAAATCGGAATTCTTTTGTTTTTTATCTAAAATCATCTCGTTTTTTCTGTTTATCTCTGAAACTGTTAGAGAGTTGCGTTTTATGTAAGGAATTCCAAGTAAAAACGGTTCCTTTATTGAATTTACCCGAATTATACATTGTCCTTCATCTATTATAGATAAATAACTTTTCTTTTCAGATTCTAAATTTAAAAGTTCACTCATGATGTCTTTTTCTATATGATTTTTGAATGTTACTACTACGCCATTATTGGCCAATATCTCCTTACTAATATTTGGACGAGTTGCTATAGTTATTAGACATTCTCCTGTACCTCTCTGCAGTAGAGCGATGTCTTCTAAATAACTCGTTAATTTTGACTTTCTTGTTAAACCTTGAGGGGCAAAATACTGAGCATCTTCGATTATTGTGATATGATTTATTCCATTATAATTATTTGCACCTCTGGTTAAATTTCTATCCCATAAATACTTTAAAACCATGTTTAAAAAGAATAGTGCATCTTCCTTTTCTCCTCCAAGCCGTATAATAGAACTCAAATCTAAAATAACTTTCTTATTAAAGAGTTGTGATACTGTGAGTCTAGAATTCGAATCGAAAACAGCTCTCATTGGTCCAACAGCGAATCTCCTAATTCTATTATTTAAACTAATAAGCGTTTGTTTTAGCATAGGAATTTTATCTTTTTCATCTTTTAGATAAACATCACAGCATTCTTGAAATCCTTCCCAATTCCTGAAGTCTTTGTTTTCACACACTATTGTAAGGATATCAATTAAAACTCTTTCCATTTGAGGCGAATATTCAGCGTTATCGTCTAGAAATTGACCACTTCTAATTATATCAAAAATTCTTTCAGCATGGATCTTTGGATTAGCTCCCAAGGGATCGAATAAATTTATCGAAAAATTTTCACCTGGCCAAAGAATTATTAAGTTCTTTATATGTTCTTGCAAAAAATGATACTCTCCTTTAAATTCTACTAAAAAAAAGGGTTTTTCAATTTGTTTCGTAAAATTAATGAGAAAATTTTGTATAAAATTGCTTTTTCCAGTACCTGTTGAACCACAAATAAACATATGTTTTTCAAGGTCCTTGAATGATAATAAAAAATTATATTTCTTAGAGTTACCTTTTAGTATTCTTCCAATTTTAATAGAGCCATCCTTTGAAGCTTTACTTGAAGGAATCTCTAATTCTATTAATGATTTGTCAATCTTGAAGCAATTTAGTAAATAGAGAATGATGGAACAACAGAAGAAGATAACAGTAATATTAAAACTAAATACTTCAGTAATATAATAAGTAAAGTTTTCTAACACATAATCAGAATCTTGTAAAAGAAACAAAGGAAACTCGAACAATAAAAAAAAGATTGTGATTAAAAATCCCATTAATATGATGTATTTAATCTTGAAGAAAATATAACCTCTTTTCTTAAAGAAATAATACACTAAGTTAATAATTAGACAAATTGATGTTAAAATAAAAAAACTATTAACCATTTAAAATTTGTTTGATAAAGAAGTTTTAAACTACACAAACTTTTTTAAAGAATAAAAAAAATTACTAAAAAATTCCACAAAAGTATTAAGCTAAATCAGATATTATTTGAATTGCCCTTTTA
>CAZDTP010000119.1:0-3779 GCA_964508365.1 uncultured archaeon | reverse complement strand
GACTACTCAATCAGTTAATGTCTACTGCAGTAGGATTTGGAATACAGGAGATCGATAAATATAACTCGTTTTTAAGGATGAAATTGAAATCTCTTGAAAGATATGAACACAAAAATGAAGAGGAGAAATCTTTAAAAAAGATTATGATGGAAAGAGTACAAGAGATAATTGATTTTTTTACTTTTCACAAGGCTTTTTTCGCGGATGATCTTGATTCAAAAAGAACAAGAAATTCAAATGTTGTAATGAATAATTCAAAAGGAGCAAATACAGTTGAAAAAAAAAAGCATCTAAGTGTTATTGAAAACGAGATCGTTAAATTTATTTTAGATTGTCCGTTGTTTGTAATCAAGGAGACACGATACGCATTACCAATGGCATATTTTCTAACAAGAAAACAGCTAACGCAAGATAAATTAAGGAAGCTAACGGGTTTATCAGCAGGTCTGGTTTCTGAAGGGCTGAATTACTTTCTTCAAAAAGGATATATTGAATTGCATAAAATTAAAGGAGTAAGAAAAAGATTTTATAGCTTACCTTCAATTGCTTTTTATAGTTATCTTAGGTATTATCGTCGCTTCACCTCAATTTCGAACCAATATCGCCGATTAAAGGAAATTAATGATGAATTAGAAGCGAAGAAGGAAGAACTAGAAAATTTGAATGGTTTTAATGCTATCCAAAGAAGAATAAACGAGTTTTTAAAAGCAAAACCCTTAGTGGATAAATTTAACATATCATTCAAGAACGCCCTTGATCAATTTAATCCAAATTAGAGAACGTAAATTTTCAAGTCCAGTACTTTGTTATTCGTGAAATAACCGTCCTTTAAGAATTTTTTGAATATTTACATGTACCTACCATTTGGTTTAGTCTGTTCTTTGTAGAATTCATTAATCTTAATTTTTTTTGATAAAAATGTAGAAGTTTAAATTTACATAAATGAATAGTTAAAAATGTCAGTAAATTTTTAGATTATTAAGAATTGGTGTATTTCTCCCAAATAGAGTAGCTCCTTCTTAAACTTAAAATTTAAGGTTTACTTATTTCGTTGATCGGGGCTTATACATGGATGAAGCCGAATATTAACTGAATAGGGATTAGAATTTTTATCATTATCAGACATTTCAGTTAATCTCTTTAATTCCTCCATTAAATCATACATCCAATCTGCTAATTTAACATTCGTAGGGGAATCATAAAAAGGTAAATGAGGTTTTATATCTATTATAGGTGTATTATCTATTGCGTCTAATCCCTCAACTAGCAGCGTGTTTCCTTTCTTTTCTATTAATTTGACTGTCGTTTTACAAATTGGATTAGGCCTTACCGGAGATCTCGTAGCAAATATTCCTTTCATTGGAATTTTCTTAATTCCGGCAGGGTGAACTTTTTTAATTTGACGTGCTTTATCTGGAACTTTATGCGTCCAAAAAAGAATAACAAGGTGAGAGAAATCTTCAATTCCATCCAAGCAATCAATACTGTCTTCGTTTATGATTATCATAGATTTTATCAAATCGCTCCCTTGATTTAATGCTGCATCAAGATCTAACTTTAAATCTTCATCCGAGTATTTTAAGACTTCTCTATCGACTTTACTCTTTACAATTCCAATTGGTGATATGTTAAAATCGGTCATATTAAGAAATTTGTTTGTAATTAATTGAAATGAGTTTTTCATACTCATTTATATTTTAGTATTACTGATATTCTTCGTGAAACGGTTAATGTCTCTAGAATTTATTTTAACATGAATAGTGATCCGCTTTAACTGCTAAGTAGAACTTCTCTCCTATAGCTGTCAGTTTAAATGAAGTTTTTTCAGGAACGACATAACCCTTTTCTTTCAATAATTTAACAAGGTTCCTAAATAGACCTTTATTTAGAGAGGCGTTAGGCATTATAACATTTTTTTCCACTGTAGGGATGGTAAATTTAAATTTAAATTTACCGCTTTCTCGAGTTCTTAAGTAGCTACATAGCGCTGATGCTTCAAATCGATAAGGTTTTAAACGGGGATGCTCGGTTAACCACTTTATTTGAGGTTCAAGCCTTTCTTCGTTAACTTCTGTTACTACAGGATTGTCTTCAAAAGATGTTAATTCAGTTTGAGGTGTTGGAATGGATTCAATAACAGGAGGAGATATAATTTCAGCGTCAGTAATGGCCCTTCTATAAGCTAACCTTTTAATGTTAGACAAAAAATCTTCAACGGGTTGTCCGATAATAAATGAAAGAAGATCTTTGGCAATTTGTAAGTCCGTTGGTAAGTAACCATCTAAATTTTTTCCCGTTATTTCTTTATATAATGCTAATAAATACAAACGATCTTGTTGGTCTTCAGTTAGAATCGGACGTCTAATACGGTTTGGAAATCGTAATTCTTGATCCCTAATTGCTGCTTCTGCATCAGGTTTTAAACCTTTCCCCGTGATTACAAAATATATAAAATCTGTAAATTGTTCCTTAAATAATTCAAGTGAAGATTTAATATGATCCAGAGCAACCGACCCTTGATTATCATAAGCTTTTACTTGGAACTCAATTTTACGTCGAAATTCTGCTCCTAAATTACCTAAGATTTCTATATAAATATCCGGTCTGCGGCTACCACTCGTAGTTATAATAGTGCAATTGTTATCAACTCTCGTAATGGTTGGTGGATTTTCATATAAGAGACACTTCCAAGCAAACTCCAATCCTTTTTCAACTTCAGATGATCTTGCAGAATTACTTCTAAATCTTGTAGGATTATTGAATGAATTTTTTATAATATTCCACTCAAATTTTTTAAATGTATTAGGATCAAACCCACTTTCATCAAATTTCCTAACTTCTCTTAAGGATTCGAATATCGTCTCAAATTTAGGAATTTTTCTTAAGAATTTAAACTTCATCCACATATCTTTAAGAAAGTGTATAGTTTCGCGTAAATCTCTCATCCTATATCGATACACATATTCGAATAAATTTTCAGAGAATGGATAATAAGGTGCTTCAAGAGGACGTTGGGAAGGATAATTTTCCCAAAATCTATTCATACGGTTTTTGAAAACTTGAGCCAATTCATCTACATCTAATTGATTTAGGGACATTTCATACATATATTCTCCTAATTGGCTTTGAAGATCTGTACTTTTCTTTATGATGTTATCAAATTCAGCCCAATCTTCCGTAGTGGATATAAAAACAAATAAAATATCATTTAGGGTGTTTCTCAATTTTACAAACATATTTCCTAGATTTTGGTAATAGATGTTGTAATTTTGTGGATCAGACTTTGCAGCTTCATCAATTCCAATCAATAAGATCGGTTGGTTTTTTGTGCTACAGGCATAATAACGCATTAAATTATTAAAATAATTTATCAGGTCATCATTGGACTGGAAAATCTCTGAACTCGCGTCTAGTACTAATTCCAAATAGCTGTTAGGATCATCTTCATCAATAACTCTGAAAAGATTAAGGATATTTTTGTTATCAACTCGTTTGATTTCATATGTTCTACCTTTTATTGTAGTTTTAAAAGTGTCACGGAGTTCTCTTTTCTTCATTGAATAATATTCTTGAAGTGCTAGAACTGCAGATGATCCTTGAGAAAATAAAGGATCTACAATATCCTTAAGTTCTACCTGATGTAATCTCTGAGGTCGTTCTGTATCTTTCCATATAATTTCAGCTAATTTTTCTCTATCATTTAGAAACATTCGATATATTATTTGAAAGGCAATGTATTCTGGTAAGCTTATATCATAACCTATTTCTTTTTCAAATCC
>CAZDTP010000118.1:0-3787 GCA_964508365.1 uncultured archaeon | reverse complement strand
TAACTACCTACTTTTTTAGAAAGTTTTTCACCTGTATAAGATATATTCAATTTCTCTTGAGTATCGTATGTTAATTCAATTGAAATTCCGGGAAATACTTCCTTTATAATTTGCCATTTATCAGCTGTTTTCCATACTATAGCACCAAGAAATACTGCTAAATCATTTACATCACTTTCTTGCAATAAACTAAATGGCTCGGTTCTTTGAATTAAAACCT
Source organism: uncultured archaeon (assembly GCA_964508365.1). Classification (GTDB taxonomy): domain Archaea; phylum Asgardarchaeota; class Lokiarchaeia; order Sigyniarchaeales; family SOKP01; genus SOKP01. Next base: position 3,567 of record CAZDTP010000118.1, on the reverse strand, counting down.
TTTGCATTAATTCAGATTTTTTATCATAAGATTTTTCAAAGGGTTCTCTATTTTGAATCATTCTCTCCATAAAATCAAAAATAATATCAACGTAAGTAATGCTATCTTCACCAGGGATTAAATGTACTCTTTCACCTGAAAAGTAGCATTTAAATTCTGCGGTAACATCATCTCCAAATTCATCTCCGAAATATGTAAAAGCTAGATGTATATTTACTTCTGGAAACATTTCTAAGGTTATTGTCCAATCTTCGTTAAAACCTAAATTTTCGATTTTACCTCCAATATCCTCTGAAATTATCTTCATAAGAGTATCCATGTTGATATCAACGAAAAGCTGATGTTTTGCTTTGCTAATATCGTCTAATTCCTTAACATGGGGACCTGTTACCCCAGTAGCATCAATTTGTCCGACAGTCCAATATTTTGTTCCAGTTATTTTAGCTTCACCTTAGAAAAAGTTGTTTAAGTATTATTATAAATACTTTTTTTTGAATTTTGCGATAAAAAATCCTTTTGTTTGGTGGATTGCTGGAAATAATCTTCCTGTACCAGGAATATGCTGGTGATCTATCTCATAACTAGGAGAAAACCATTTTGGAAGCTCCATAGGCTTAAAATGGTTTAAGATTTTTAATACTTGCAGCTCCCCTTCCTCTGGATAAAGACTACATGTAGAATAAACGAGAATACCAGAGGGTCTTAATAAATTAATAGCGTTTTTAAGTAATTTTTCTTGGAGCACAAGATTTTGATATAGGAATTCCTCATTCTGTCGCCATTTAAGTTCGGGATTTGTCGAAAATGTTCCACTTCCAGTACAAGGTGCATCTAATAAAATCTTATCGAAAAAGTTGGTAAATCTGACGGGTAATTTAATACCATCTGAATTAATCAGATTGGTGTTTAATACATTTAACTTTCTTAAAAGCTGTCTCGTTACACTTAATCGCTGTTTACTAAAGTCATTGGCTATAATTTTCGCTTGATTTTGAGATAACTGAGCAATAATGCTAGTTTTAATTCCAGGAGCAGCACACATATCGCATATCAACTCGTTTGCTTGAGGTTCTAAAAGGTGGGTTACAGCAAAAGAAGCTTTATCATGTATCACGAGTTTGCCTTCTTTATACAATCTATTCAAAAGGATGCTCTTTTTATTTTTTGATTCTGTATAAAAAACTTTTGAAAAATGTGTATCTCGTTTAGCATTAATTCCCTGTTCTTCTAACTCCTTCAAAATAAAATCTAATGAACCTTGTTGGTTTTTATCAAATAGTAAATCATTAAGTCGAAAAAATAATGTTTCATTGCCCTCCTTACCATCCATTTGTTTAATATTTTCTCTAATGGTTTCTAAATCCATTACAGTTGCAAGTTTATTAATTGAAAAAGTTGGAATTGCGATTTCTAAACTTAACCTTTCAATCTCTCTTTTTCCAAATAATGCTTGCTTCCAAGAAAAGAAATCGAGAGGTTTTATACGATCTAATTCAGCAGGAACGAAATTAAGTTCATTACCTACTTTTAGAGCATTTTCCTTCTCCCATACGATTCGATAAATAGCAATAAGATACTTAGCAATACTATAACTATTAGAAACATGTGGCTCATTAGTAAATTTAAGCTTTCGCTTTAAAATGAAATTGATTTTATTCCAATATCGGAGTATTTCATAATAATAATGAACTAACTCAGCATTACTACGATCTTTAATAGAAAGAGTGCCCGTTTTTCGCTCAATAAATTTAGTTAATAATTTAATTAAGCTGTCTATAACTTTTTGATTAATGCTAGACCACTCTCCAATAATATGCTTATTTTTAGAGCTTTAACTATCAATAATGTTTATGCAAAAAAAAGAATAAGTATTTAAAAAACAAATCTTGAGAATTAAAATTTAAGCATTATGCTCTAATCTCATTCTAATAATGGTAAATAAGAAAATTCCTAATGAGGCGAGAATTACTTCAGCAATAAGTACCTGAACAAACATCAACCAGATAGGGAGCATAAACGCGATATTTAATACAACCGCTACATAGATAGAAATGATAATAGCATAAAGGACTCCTCCCAGATACTTCAGAAATCTTTTATCTCTGAAAAAAACTATGCAATAGAGCGCTGGTATGTTTACAATGCAACTAATTAAATCGATTGGTCCCAAAGGCGAGGTTAGGTTAACGAAAAACACTCCAATTACATTGCCAATCAATCCTTCAACGGGAAAAAGGATACACATTCCCACGATTAATTCCGCAACGCGAAATTGAAGACCTAAAAAGCTTATAGGTTGAAAAACATACCCTAATGTGACATACAGAGCCGCAGTAATAGCTGTTAATGCAACTTTCAGGCTTACTGTATTTTTTGTGAAAAATAGAGATTTTGATTTCTCTGAATCGTCTTGTTCAAGGGATATCATATTCTAACTGCCTTTTCAATTCTCTTAATCGAATTTATGAAGTATTGAATATAAATCTAATTGATTACTTGATAGATAATATGGACAAAATCAAGGAAATTTTCCGTGGAGGGACGATTTTAACCTTCTTGATAGTGAGTAATTTATATTGATATTGATTATTTTGCTAATAATATGTCTTGCAGTTGTAATATTATGTTTCGCTTACGATTAAAGAAGAAATTTATTGAATCATATTAAGCTTTAAGAATAAATGGAAACGAGTTAATTTTTCTGACCTAGGATCGCGCTTGGTTGGTTTTGTCGATGTATATAACATTCAATTTAAATGCATGAAAAACTTTTTTTAATTCTGGAAGGGTAAAGAAACTAAAACTTTAGTATATTTAGCTAAAAGAAAGTTTTGGTTAAACTTTTTTGGAACAACAATCCGAATAACGATTGCTTCTTGGATTTCATTGATTATAATGAAAATTTGGATGCTACTTTATTCGCTAAATGTAAAAAATGGACGAAAGACAAAAAACTCGGGGTAAGAAATATATTTAGCGATATGCCAACTTTAGCTTTAGATAGCCTGCTCTTCATTAGTATTGCTTTTGGAGGTGAATTTCCTCTTGACGTTATTTGGATGATGATTTGGGTCAATTGCTGACTAAATGGTTCTTTGGGGTCATTAACACCCCGTTCATGTACCTTTCGCGTGGGATAATTAATGGGAAGATAAATTTATTGGGAAACCTCTTTTCTAAAAAGGAAGATCACTAAATATTTGTATTTTTCTTAATCAAAAACGATATTAAAAAAAATTAACAGTTAATTGAATAAAATCAATCAAAATTAAGAAATAAAAAAAAATATATAAGATTATTTTCTCTTTTTCATTATAACGAAAATTAGAACAACCATCATACCCATAGAAGCACCCAGTAATACGGGAAGTTCAAATCCCGGAATCTCAGCGCCAGTTGGTAATTCTATGGAGAATTCATATATCGTATTAGTTTCGTTATCTTGTATTTTATAGCCAATCCACGCTCCATATGTTGCATCATAAGTCCAAGTTTCAGTACAATTTTCAAGATATTGAACTGTAGTTCCAAAGATAAAACTACCTGCAAGTGCGTTATGCACAATTG
>CAZDTP010000117.1:0-3851 GCA_964508365.1 uncultured archaeon | reverse complement strand
ATATTGGTGAGAAATTTGTGTGCATCGATGGTCCCGTTTTCTCATTAGCAGAACTTAAAAAAATGCCAAATGAATATTAAATAAAAATAATTTTAAAAATTAATAGAAAATAGGTGAAAATAATTGATTGATAATGCAAGTTCAAAATCATTTGAAGATTTAATAAAAGAAGTTCATGAACCAGGATTATGTGGAGAGTGTGGGGGATGCGTTAGTTTTTGTTCAGCTGGGGAAATAAAAGCTATTGAGATGTCAGAGTCAGGACCTCCAAAATATGTAAATAAAGATAATTGTCTTAAATGTGGTATTTGTTATTTTGTATGTCCTCAAACTCATGTCTTAAACGATCAATTAAATGCCAAATTTAAATATAAAGCTCCAATAGGAAATCAGATAAAAGTTGCTTCGTGTCATGCTACTTCTGAAGAAATTAGAAAACAAGCTACTGATGGTGGTGCTATTACCGCGATTTTAAGCTATTTATTAGAAAATAAGTTAATTGATGGAGCTATTGTTTGTAAAAGAAAAGGACCATTTAACAGAGTTCCATTTTTTGCTACAACGAAAGAAGATTTAATAGAAGCTGCTGGGTCTCATTATGATCTTTCCAGTCAAGTTGTTGGTTTGGAAAAGTATAATACATTTATTGCTACCAATATTACCTTGAAAAAAGTTATGAGTCCAGATTTGTTAAATATAGCTATTGTTGGAACTCCTTGTCAGATTAATTCAATTAGAAAAATGCAAGAATTAAGCATACTTCCGGCACACATCGTCAAATACACATTAGGTTTATTCTGTTATTTAAATTTTTCATTTAGCGATGAGGATAGAAAAATGCTTGAAGAGAAATTTAAGTTTTCATTTGAGGATGTTGACAGTATGAATATTAGGGAAGATCTTATCCTGTATCTCAAAAATAATGAGGTATTACATATATCTTTTTCCGATTTACACGAAATTGGACGACCTGCTTGCTTTGCATGCCCTGATTTTTCCAATAAATATGCAGATATCTCTTTTGGAGGTCTCGGATCAGAAGAAAAATTAACTACAGCGATTATTCGAACTAAGATTGGGGAAGAACTCTATAAAAACGCTATAAATAAAGGATATATCAAAGAGCCAAAAGAATTAAATACACCAAATAAAAAAGATGAAATACTAGCAAAAGTTAAAGAATTCAGTAAAAAGAAAATTGAACGAGCAGAAACCACATTAAAAAGTAAAAGACCTTAAATAGTTAATATTTAAGTATTATTAATTTTCTTACTACTCTTTTTTTCATTTTCTATACTATAAGTTTCAGCTAAATGCGGTATTAAGTAATAAACTACCACTAGGTAAAGAGGAATTAGCGATAATTCAACAAATATTGAAATAATGAAAGGATAGCTTGGACCGTAAAAATCCCAGACAACTCCTCCTAAGATTGGACCTATGACGCTTCCTAAAAACTGAAAGAACTCACCTGATCCTAACATTTTTCCACGATTCTTTAAGGATATTCTACTTAACAAATTTTGAAAAATTAGTCCAGAAGCAATCATTATAGTCATATCTATCAATAGAAGAAGCGAGAAAACCCAAATATTTGCTGCGTTGACAAGCAACCAAGTAACCATTGCTCCCAATATGCTCGTTATAGTTATACCTAAAGCAGGGCGGAGTTTATCTACTATAATACCTAATCTTGGAGCGAGAAGAGTAGCTACAATCCCAGCAGGTAGATAAGCCCAAGTAACTAATTGAACATTGTTTTCGATATTTTCGATAGCATATATATTTAAAAAAGGTTTTGCGATTGAACCGTTAATATTACTAAGAAATATAACAGACATCAAGAAAACTAATCCAAATATAATAGGTCCAGCTAGTTTAGGGCGTTTTTCCTTATTTTCTTTAATGATGTGATTAGTAAGGTTATTTGAGGATTCGTCAAATTTAATTGATTCGTCTACTTCTCGATTAAATTTAAAACCCGCATAAAAGTTAGCAATTCCAAACATTGGAATACTAGCGTATATAAGAAAGGGATTACTGGTGAATAAACTAAGTATCATTAGAAGAATAAAACCTATAACACCCCCAATCATTTGACCTACTGCATTAGCAGAATTTTTTTTCCCGTAAGCTTCAGAACGGTTATCCTTATTCGATTTTTCTGCTACTAATGTATTAAAAGGCACCCAAAAAACTCCTGCCATAAAACCTAGAGTAAATGTTCCTATTCCAAGTAATATTAAAGAGTTTAAAATAATAGCGGTATAAATTATGAAATATGAGATACCTCGACCAATTGATCCTATTAAAACGATTTTTTTTCTTGATTTCGCCCGATCAGTTAAAAATCCTGTGAGAGTACCACTAACCGTTCGCCCTAATACTTGAATGGAAACGATCAAACTAATTTGAATAGCAGTTGCATACATGCTATATCGGGCAATAATTGGTACTAAAAAGCCTATAAAAAAAAAGCCTAAGCTATTAAGAATAACGATTTTTAACATATCGTTAAAATCTGGTGTAAATCGAGTTGAATCGTTTTCTTTTTTTAGCATAGAAATTCGAAATGTGTGTATTTTTGCATTCCTAAATGTTTATTCTAATTTATCTTTTAACATTTTTTATGGTAGACTAAAACTGAATGAATTAGAGGCAAAATTGAGTTTTTTTAAAAATTCTGACTTAGATGTCGAAGATATTACCTGAGTTGTATATTGTATCCTCTAAATCCAGAAGAATTTGCCCTCCTGAAGCTATTTCTATAGCGTAATTAATACCCTCTAATACTCTTTTCATCATAAATTCATACGCGCGAAATAAATCTTCAAGCTGAACCTTTGTATTTTTAGAATAAGCACTTGAAATTGCAGGGATTAATACTGGAATAAAATCTTGGTTTAACATAATTTCTTCAGCATCAATCATGACTTCTTTCCCTACAGAAAAAGGATTAAAAACGTCAATTTGTGCGAACATTACTTTACATACGAAAATTGAAGCTTTAATCTCTCTCATTATAAACTTTATTCGATTATTATCGTCTAAATATTTCTTAAAAGTTATTGCATTGATTATATCCTCGTTTGTTATTATATCTTTAAGATCTAGTAATTTGCTAACTCTGTCTGAGACTCTTTTCGAAGAAAGCATTAATTTAAGATTCATATTATTCTTATGAGTATAGTCCTTATATAAGGAAGATATAAACAAGTGAGGACCTAAATCCACTTGTTCTTCTGGTAGATTTAATTTAAATTCGTTGTCTTTAAAAATATCCATAAAATGCTTAATGAACAAAAATTTTAATTTCAATCTATGTAATGCTAGATAAAGACAAACTCGTGTTTTCGTATAAGCCACAATATTTCCCATTCTAAATCGATCGTGATGATCCCTTTCATACATTACGATGGGTTTGAGTTTTTGGACAACACCATCAACAAAATATTTAATAATATTTTCAAGAGGTTGGCAGTCTAAAATTTGGAAAATTTCAATGACTTTTTGACTTGAAGGTTGACTTTTTGGTATTTCTCTAATAAGATCATAATTATAGTATTCTAAGAATAAGGAAGTTAATGCCTCCATCTCCAATATCGTTCTACAAGGTATAAAGACCTTGTTAAGCTCGTTTAAAATAATACTACTTTCAGGCATATATTATCACTTCATTTTTATTGCTTGATATTCTTTGGACTAAACCCTAAAATATCCTTAGAGATATTTTAAATTCAATAATACAATCAAATTTATGATTATATTTGAGATATATAAAAGTTATTGTTAAAAACAAGTAGGCAAATTAAAAAATAAAAATAAAAAAATTCAAAAAAATTTAGAATTTG
>CAZDTP010000116.1:0-3915 GCA_964508365.1 uncultured archaeon | reverse complement strand
TTAAGTAAAGATAATTCACCAATATTAAATATATTGTTATTAAAATTTTAGCCGTTTTTTAATAAATAATGAATTCTGACAACGAATTAGTAAAGCGACTTCAAGACGGGACGATTCGAGGTTTAATATTCGATTTTGACGGGACTCTCCTCGATATAAGAGAATCACTTAGAAACTCAATAGTTGAAGTTTTTAATGAAAAACAGATAACCTATGATATCGAGACGACAATGCAAGAGATAGGTGCATTAATGGAGATAATTCAAGGAACCCCACTCCCTAAAATAATATTAGAAGCGTTTGAATTATTTAAATACATAACATCACTTCAGTCGATAACATTCTTAAAAAAACTACGAATGGCTACGAAAATATTCACGACATATTTAACCTATGCTAAAGAAGCTCCATTTTATCCAGAAGTAGAGGTTTTCATTAAAAAGTTTAAAAAATCCTACGATTTATTTATTGTTTCTCATAACCAAACTAAAAATATTATTCCACACCTTGAAAGAAACAATTTAAAAAGCATATTCAAAGGAGTGTATGGTGCAGATCTTTTACCGGGTCTTAAACCTGATCCTAACTCATTAAATCCTGTTTTTGAGAACTATAAATCCTGCAACTTGAAAGAATTTGTCATGATTGGAGACATGCCTACAGATATTCAAGCAGGAAAAGAAGCAGGAGTATGGACTATAGGAGTAGCAACGGGAGTTAGTAAGAAAGAGATGTTAGCTGAACATAAACCTCATTTGTTAATTGATTCATTAGAAGATTTAAAAAGGCTAATTGAAAATAAAAATTTATCAAATTCAAATTCACAAAATAGTATTAAGATCAAATCCTAGGAGGATTTTATTTATGCAACTCAAAGAAGAAGAAGAAGAATATAAAGCTTCAGAAGCAAGCCGTTTAATGAAAACTACTGAAGAAAAAGAACGAGAAGAATTAGAGTTTGACAAACGCCATCAGAAGGCAACATATAAAATGGTGAAATACAACCCGATCGATCCCCTAAACGACCTATATCGCCAAGCGATCGAGCGGTTGGACCTTGAGGAGGTTGAAGGGAAACTACAATGGTGGGCAGCTTATATTTATATCAAATTTTTTGCTCGATTATTATGGAATTTTAAAGCAGAATACCCGTTAGGGAATATGTTTCCAGAATATGGCCCAGGTATCCTCGTGGGTTCACATGAAAGCCACTTAGACCCATTTTTTTATGGAGCCGCTTGTCACAGACGAATTCGATACATGAGCAAGTTAGATAATTTTAAAACTCCCTTATTAAGAACTTTATTTACAAACCTCGGAGCATTTAAAACAGATCGAGAAAATCCTAAAGAAGGTTGGGAAATGGCCAAAGAAATTATTAGAGGAGGAGAATGGGTAGGAATTTTCCCTGAAGGCACTCGATCGAGGAAAGAGACTGGCTGGGAGCTCGGAGAATTTAAAACGGGCGCAGTACGACTCGCAATTGAAATGAAAGTACCTATTGTTCCAATGGCAGTTATTGGGTCAAGATATGCTTTACCAAAAGGTAATATGGTCATGAAACCCACTCAAGTTAAAGTACGTGTAGGAGACCCCATATATTATGACCAATACGATATTAATAAAATTTCGTACGACGAAATAAAAAGATTATCAGCAGAATTAAGACAAGTGGTTCTTGATTTACGAGAGTATGTTATCGTGGATCCGCGGAAACAGAAAAAGGAAGAATTATCAATCGGTTCCCCAGAAGATGCTCAAAAACCAAAAGAATCATTTTCCTTTAAGACATACTTGAAAGATGTTGGAAAGGGAGCCTTACAACTCGTCGATGACGTATGGTATTCTTTACTGAAAGCGTTAGAAGCATTTGGACTACGAGACCAATTTCAAAAAACAGTCCATAACTTTTCGGGCTGGTTAGTATGCAATTGGAGCAATTTAATGATGCCTTACAAGGTAATTGACTTTGAGAAATATATCCCTGACGAAGGCGCTGCTGTCTTATGCACTAACCACAACTCAGAATGGGATGTACTTATCTTAGCAGCATCTTTAATCTACCATAGAAAACGAGTTCTTTACCAGATGGCTAAACAATCTTTATTCAAACCACCTCTCGTTAACGCGTGGGTTAGAAATCATCATGCCTTCCCATTAAAGCGTGGACTTCACGATGTAGACTCTTTTAATTTCGCAAAGGATGTAATTGATAAAGGTCATCTAGTTTGCGTGTATCCTGAGGGAACAACTAGTAGTGGAGGTGGAGAGGTTTTAGAAGGACACACTGGAGCAATGCGATTAGCAATCGAAAAACAAGTACCTATTCTGTTAATCGGCATAACAGGGACAGAAAATACATATCCAAAACACGCTAAAATGTTAAACTTTTATAGAGGTCAAATAATGAAGGCAGGACCAGCATTCATGGAGCACAAAAAATATTGGGGTAAACCAATGCCAGACTATGAAGAACTGAAGCGTTTAACAGCTAGTATGATGGCTCAAATTAAGAATCTGCTCCTTTATGATAGTCCAGACGCATAGATTAAAAGGGGAGGTAACAACATGGAAGTACCTCAACAATCAACAAAAACAAAGATCAAGGTAGGAATACCGAGAGCACTTCACTTCTATAGGTATTTCCCCTTTTGGAAAAAGATACTTGAAGAACTTGATGCTGAAATAGTTATTAGTCCCCTTACCAATAAAAAAATTGTTGAGGTGGGAGTTACTCACGGATTTGGAGAGCTTTGTATCCCCGTTAAAATATATTACGGACAAGTTCTAAAACTCGTAAGTGAGCACCCCGATTTAGATTATGTGTTCGTACCGAGGTATGTTTCTGAAGTAAAAGATTCTTATTTCTGCCCAAAATTTCTATCCTTACCTGATGTCATTAAAATCTTACCTGATATTCCAAAAATTCTCAATTTTGAAGTAAATGTTAAAGAGTTTCCAATATCTACAGCGGCTATCGAACTCGGAAGACAATTAGGGAAGACTCAAAATCAAGCTTTAAATGCCTATCGAGAAGCTCAAAAATACTTCGAAGAATATCACGAATTTCTAAGACAAGGAGCATCAGTAAATTACGCTTTAAGATTAGCTGAAAGAAATCGCCCATTTACTTTACCAAAGAGGAAAAGCACAGGCGATATTAGGTTTCTACTTTTGGGACATAGCTATAACATATTTGATACATTCATTAATCTTGATTTTCAGAAAAAGTTAAGAGATCAAGGAGTTGAAGTACTAACTATTGAAAACCTACCAGAATCTGTATTCAAAATACCCGTTATTGTGAATCCAAGAGGAGGTAAACTCCGAAATTATTGGCGCCACGAAGAAGAAATTATGCAGAGTATCCGATATTTTCTTACTGAGGGGAGAGAAGAAATCGATGGAGTCATATTTTTAATTAGTTTTGCTTGTGGACCAGATAGTCTCATTTCAGAATTAATTATGAGAGATATGAAAGTTGTGGGACTTCCTTTTTTAGAGATTATAATGGACGAACATAGCGGCGAAGCAGGTTTGCTCACTCGAGTTGAAAGCTTCGTTGAGATGATAAGGAGGAAGAAAAGAAGAACAGATTTTGGTAATAAAGGACATCTAACTATTCAATCAAAACAAGAAGTATAGGCTCTAAAATTATTTTTTAAACCTTTTTTCATAAACAACATACTACGATTGCTAATCTGTTTATAATGGGTAAATTTTTATTTTAGAGAGAGTTATTTGATTTCATAGTTTTGATCAAATACTTGACTAAGTAAATTATATTTGAAAAATGCAAGCTGGAAAAAAGAAAGCGAAAAGAGATGTGCAATAATCGTTTCGTGCAATAATCCCAACCATGTGTTTGACATGAGCGAAGAAAAACTAGCAATACATAAAAGAAAAGTAGAAGCG
>CAZDTP010000115.1:0-3938 GCA_964508365.1 uncultured archaeon | reverse complement strand
CATGATTGAAGCAATTTTAACTTTTGAATTTGTTTTGATTCAGAAACCGACCGGAGAAGTGAAACCAGAATTTAAACCAATTGTATTTTCTTTTGAGAATAAAGAGTTCACGAACGGAAACCTTTCTGAATTGATTGCGACAAGTGACTTATTCTCGATTTTATATCATCACACTACTAGCATCCGTGAAATAGCAGGGGGTTTTAGCAACTATTATGAGGGGAGATTAAAAGAGACATCTTATCAAGTAAGCTCCTATTTCATTCAAGCTGAAAGTGGAACGCAATATCTAACTATATTAATTTTTACTCTAGATGAGGATCTTGGGACCTATGAAGATATAATTAAAAGTTTAGCCAGAAAAATGGATTATTTATTCGAAACCTTTGAAACTGCCAAAAAAACAAATCAAATCTCCTTAATCAGCAAAATTCATAATAATATTGAAACAGAATTAAAATATGCAACATTTCAAATCAAGCGCTTGACTAATCTTGATAAAATCCAAAAATCAGCCCTAATATTTAATAGTTATGAACGTTTAGAAATTTTAAAAACATTACGAGAATTTCCTAAACCCAAAAAAGAAGTTCGAGAAATACTTGAAAGAATAAAAGAAAATCCTAATTTAGACGTGTTAATTGAACCTTTTCTCGAACTAAACCTTATCCGCCGCGATTGGATTAAAGGAAAAAGAGATAAAAGAACTGGATTGATTCAAGATCAAGGGGAATATTTGTTTTTAACTAAAGATATTGAGTTAATTAGGGTACCCAACTATGAACTGTTAGATCACTTGAAAGAATCGAAACACGAGCTTTATCCGAAGTATGAAGCTCAAGTAGTAGATTTTTTCTCAAAATATGATCCAAAAACACAAACGGTTGAAGAGAAAAAGAAGATATCATCCATTTTGCTGAACCCAGATATATATGATCTCTTTGCGATGTTGCGAAATAAGTATTATCCGAAAGATAAAATTCCTAACATTTTTTCAGAATTCGCTGATATTGAATTAATATTGGACGATCTAATCCACCTTCAGATCGTTATCGAAATTAAAGATCAAAAGGAAAGACCATGGTTACTATTGTTGACTGATATTCAACCAATTATCTTTTTTCCAGAATATTTATTGAATAATATAAAGGATGCATATCATAGCGAAGACATCAAGAAGAAAATTCCTTTTGAAGTTGCTAAGAAGGCTTTAGATCTATTAGAAGTTGCATATCCTGAAAAAATTGAATTCTAATTACATTATTTCTCCATTTTTTTATTGATTAGTAGTTGAAACTTAAATTTTTAATCGTATTTAGTGTTACTGATAATTGTTCATATACATCAATTATATTATCTTCCTTAATCTTGAAGAATAACAATGATACCAATTTATTTTCTGCTTCTTCTTCTAAATTAAAGCTTTCGATCAATTTAGACCAATTTTCATCATTAGAAACTCTAATTCCAACAGATAAAACTTTATTCTTCTTTAAATCTTTTATAATGTCTGATATAATTTCAATCCAAGCAGGATCAATGCTTTCTTTATTCCTTGCATCAAAAAGACATAAAACCCCATCAGAATCGGATGTTTTATAAGATTCGTAAATAAAACTCTTTAAAATTAGACCATTATTATATTCAAATCGCTTCTCCTTCTTTTTATCCTTTATAGTTAAAGGTTTCCCCAGTTTATCAATTACGGTTAAAATTTGCAGTGTGGGATTCCATAACTCAGTTTGGCTTAAAAAGGTTATAGTTAATTCATTATTTATTTCAAGGATCGAATTTATCTCATCTAAAATTGTTTCCTTCAAAATTGACTCCTCCTTTTCTTCGCATTTTAGAATGAAATGATATGAAATTAAGCTGAAAGCATCCTGAATTCGATTACCCGTTTTAGCACTCGTTTCGATGTATAAAATTTTGGTTTGGGATCCGTTTTCAATAGATGAAAGATCAGAATAATCTGACATTGCCGTGCTTTCCGACATTTCAGTTAATTTTGAAAGGTCACTGGCAAGCTGAACACCTTCTTCGTGACTAATGACTCTCTGTTCTGTAATATCTGTTTTGTTTCCGATAATTATGATTGGTAAATCCTTGTATTCTATAAATTCTTTTAATTCATTATGCCAATAAGTAACGTTATTAAAAGATTCCCTATTAGTTAAATCAAACACGATAAAAGCAGCTTGGGCCCCGTTGTAATAAGTTTTTCGATATCTCTTGAAAAATTTTTGCGCACCAATATCCCACAACATGATGTTGATTTTATTTCCAAATGCTTTAAAATCATGTGAGAGAATGTTTAAACCTATTGTCGCTCGGTATTTTTCTAAAAAGTTACCTTCGACAAATCTTCTTATGATCGAAGTCTTTCCAACTTCATGATCTCCAATCACAATGAATTTAAAACGATAAACACCTTCTTGCTCGATCTTGGATTGGTAAAGTTGGTTTTTAATTCTCCCCGTATCACTACCCACTTCCCCATCAAATTTAAAATCAGGAATAGAAATCTGAATTAATCCTGCTTCAGAAGCATCAAGAATTTGAGCGGTTTTTTCAGCAAGAAAGTAGGCATACGGTGCGATACCATCTACAGAACTCATGCTTTGTATTACTAAACTTAATGTGATTTCTTCATTTATCAAAACAAAAAGTAATCGATGTTCTTCCGTATCGATGCTGGCCGTTCCAAACTTTTTGAACGAAAATTCTTCTCTTACTCTCTCAATTAAGGGATTTATAACTGCAGTCAGAAAAGAAACAATTTCGATATCAATATCCATTCTTTTTTCACCCGCAATCACGAAGCCATCCACATCTGATATAATAATCGCTTCAACTTCTGTGTTTTGATTCAGAAAATTATTAAATATGCTTTCAAACAATTGCTTTTTGTTTATTGACAAATTAAAATCACACCAAATTTATCTGTTATTAAATAACTACAAATAATTAATAAGAAGAACATCAATCTAATATTAAAATATTAGTCTAATAAAACATGAATCAAAGATTCATATTTATCAAATATGATAATTATCTAAAATATAAAATAATTTTATTTAACAGATATGCTATTTCTTAATAAGAGGTATTAAAATAAAATAAAATACAAGAATACAAGAAAAAAGAAGAACGAGATGAATAAATTAGATGGCCTTTCTATTTCAAGGAAAAACCGAGAAAGAAGTTTTAATTAAATGCAAATTGTGTTTAACTGATGTAAAATTTGTTGTTACGCTAGCAGAATATCAGAATACAACACAGTTTCCGCTGGTAAAAGAGTCAATCCATGGAACTTCTCCTCATAAATTAGTAGTATTCTTGGACAATAACTTAGAACTCCAAGAATTTAATATTGAAGATATAATTGACAAGGATGTTTCTTATTCGAAGGAATTAACTTATCAAGTTTTAAGTGATATTTACCTTACTGAAGAGGAGATTGAATTATATTTCTTGACGACTGGTCGAGATGCGGTTTCTTTAGGGGAAATATCAATTCTTATTAACAAGGATAAGGATGAAAGTAAGAAGATTGCAGATAAATTCGTAGAAAAAGGATTATATAAGGAAATTGTTGGAGCCACTCCACATTACGCCCCCTTACCGCCATATGCTGCTTTAATTAAACAATTATCAAACTTTAATGAATATATTACAGATATTAAGGAACAAGTTCCCGCTCAATTAAATGAATCATTTTCGCAGTTAGAAGCAAAGAGTAAAGGTATCAATGAATTAAACGATTATACAGAGTTCATTAGAAAATTGAAGGATACAATTGAGGATCAAATGGAGATTCAGAAAGTCGAAGTCGATAAAGCAATTAAAGTTATCGGGGAAATAAGAAAAATTAATGAAGTAATTTCTAACCTTGAAAATGATACCAAGGTAATTATAGAAGAGCAAATCAAAGATAT
>CAZDTP010000114.1:0-4016 GCA_964508365.1 uncultured archaeon | reverse complement strand
TTTTTTTTAGATAGATGTTTTAATGCTAGTAAAGTTTGAATAGAGCCACCCGTTCCTAAAACTATAATGTTTTTAATTTGATTACTTAAATATTCATTGGATATTCGTTTAATTTTATTCATATCTAAGTATGAAGTTGTGTCAGCAAAAAAGGGGATATCCCACTTATCTTTGTTGGATATAGCTATTTCTTTGGATTTCTCCATGAATTTCGCGTCCATTTTCGGATAAAATTCAAAATTTAGGAAGGATTTCATATCAATTTCACCAATTTACATCTATTCATTTACTATTGTGCAATAGTTTTTTTAGGTAAATATGGATTGTGTTTTTAATTTGTTAGATAAAAGGAATCTTTGATAGTAGAGGTAATTTTAGAAACTCTCTAACTTCATTCCTAATTAATAATTATTCCATTTGTTTGATGTCTTTTTATTAATGTGGAAATACATTAGAATTCTAAAAAATTAGGTGTCTATTCTTTTTAAAATAAGTATTGCAATACTTGTACTTTAATAAATAAAAACTATAAAAAATACACGAAATTTTAAAAGAACTGTGATTTATTATGGCTAAAGCTAGCGGTACTAATAATCAAAGTCAATCTGCGGTAGGAGAACCTTACTTCTGCGAAGAATGTAAAAGAAATCATACCAAAGGTAAAATCTACAAGGAACACTTAAATTTTGCGAAGTTTGAATCAGTAGAAGATAAAGTTGTAGATGACAATATAGAGATTTCTGATCTAGTATCTAATGATGATAGTATTTCCAAAGAAGAAGAGGCTTTATCTTACGAATTAGAAGAAATCGAAGATGTAGATGATGAAATTAATGAAGACGATTTAGATGATGAAACTGATGAAGACGATTTAGATGAAGATTTGGAAAACTACGATAATGATGGAAATGTTTGTGTAGAAGCCGTTAAAAAACTTCCTGGCGTAGGAGAAGCTACACTCAAAAAATTGATCAAAGCTGGTTTTAGCAGCCTTGAATCTATTGCTTATACACCTCCAACTATTATTCAAAAAGAATCAGGTTTAGGAGATAAAACAACAGCAAAGTTAATCAAAGCTTCAATGGATAAACTAGACATTGGATTCAAATCTGCTGAAGTTGTTTGGGAACATAGAAAAAATATTGCCAGAATAACTTCAGGTAGTCAAGAACTCGATAATTTATTCGGTGGTGGTATCGAAACAGGGTGTGTAATTGAATTTTTTGGCGAGTTTAGGACCGGAAAAACTCAATTAGCTCACCAATTATGTGTTAATGTCCAATTACCTAAAGAAGTTGGAGGACTAAACGGAAGTGCTTTATACATCGATACTGAAGGAACATTCAGACCAGAAAGAATAATTCAGATGGCTGAAGGGCATGATCTAGACTATAAAACAGTTTTAAAAAATATCGTGTTTGGCCGTGCATATAATTCTGATCATCAAGTATTGCTAATTAAAGAAGCCACTAATCTTATTAAAGAGAAGAATATAAAACTCATTATCGTTGATTCATTAATTGGTCATTTTAGAAGCGAATATGTTGGACGAGGAACACTCGCTAATCGACAGCAGACCATCAATAGTCATCTCCACGATTTACTAAGGCTAACAGATATATTTCCTGATTTATGCGTCGTCGTAACAAACCAAGTTCAATCAAAACCAGATGTTTTTTATGGAAATCCAACTGTAGCAGCAGGTGGAAATATTGTAGCACATGGCTCAACAATTAGAGTTTACTTAAGAAAAGGAAAAGGTGAACAACGAGTAGCAAAAATGATTGATGCCCCTCACTTACCTGAAGGAGAAGCTGTATTTTCTATAACCGAAAATGGAATTATTGACTAAATAAGTAAAAAAGTGTATTTAAAAAAATAAGATTTAAAAAAAAGTTAATAAGAAATCTATTTCATTTTTTCATATTCATTTGCTTTATTGGTTAATCTTTTAACTTCTTTTGTCATTTCAGTTACTCCTAGTTTAAATATTTCAGATGCCATTTTGGAAGCATATTTGTACTTCTTAGCCGCTTCTAGGTAATTGTTCTCTTTAACCGCACTTTTTGCCTCATTTTCTAGATTCGTTTTTTTTATGTTTAAATCTTCAATCCTTGTTTTTCGAATAGTCTCTTGTATTTTAATAAATTCAGTCGTTAACTCCCAATTCGAGGCAAAACTAGCAGCACCTTGATAAATTTCAACAGCTTTTAAGTAATCTTTCTTATTCTTAGCAATCTTGGCTCTCTTGATTAACTCCTTTATTCCTTTCTTAGCCGCTTTCTGACTGTCAACTGATAAGTCCCCTATTGTTGTTTTTATTGGAGCAGTAACTATTTCTTGTTGCTCTGCTAAGCTAGATAAGTAAGCTTCTCGCTCAACTGGGCCCAACTGGGCTAGAAAATCTACAAGTTTTTGTTTCTCCTCGTTAGTTAAATTGGTTAAAGCCATAACTTTTTGATTTATGAGGTTAATCTCTTGTTGAGATACTGGTTGTGCCTCTATTGCTGATATTTCAATAGGAATTAAGATTTTCTTATCTCTTAGTTCCTTTATTCCCATAAATATTTCTGCAGTATCCTTATTAGTTCTATCAGCTACTTCTGTTAATAAAGTCGCTATAAAGAAGAATTCTCTTTCAGCTTCTTCACAACAGCTTTGAGCAATTTTTAATACTTCTCTCGAATGTGGGTTTTTTAATTCTTTAACACTAGAGAAATCGTAAGATATCTGATGTGGTAAAATTATCGATGTATTTAGTAATTCGTCCACAATAATGCCTGAGTTTCGGAAAGGGTCCAATTGACCACGCCAACTAGGTAAAATATCGTTATATGTTTTTTCAAATGTATCTATAAACGCTTTAAGATGACGACGAAGTATTAAAGATCCCTTTTTCCCTAAGACTAATGCAACTCGTATTAAAGTTCCATCAGCTAATAGAAGCATCTTATCCCCGTAAGATATTTCGTTTAAGGCTTCTTGGGTGGCCATTTCTTTCCCGAAAGAGGAAACTGCTGATAAAAACCCACCGATTAACTCAGGATCGATCTGTTCTGAACCATATGATTTAAAGAAAATGCATGTTCCGGTTCCTTTGTATAAAACTAAAATATGTTCTAAGTTTATTGCATCGTCAAAAATAGTTTTGACTTCAGTTAGAATACGTTGCTTTTCTCGTTTTTTAGGTACAACGACACCCCGATAAATAGCAGCAGCTCCTCCTACAGCAACAACAGCAATCACAGCGATTATTATGTATGGTAAAATTGCGTCCAAGTCAAAACCTGGTGGTATAGGTACAATATCAATATCTGAAATTTTAGTGGTATATCCTAAGTGATTATAAGCACTCTTCAATTGAATGGTTAAATTCAATGTTGTAGTATCACTATAAGTTGGTATTGTAATTTCTATTTCTCCTGTACTATTAGTAATATAAACTTGAGATGTGCCAGTTCCACTATTATAGTAAAAAGTTATATTAATATTCGATCCAGTAAGAAGTAACCAAACCCCGTTGAAATATTCTGCTTTTAAAATAATTTTAAATGGACGTCCCGCATTTACGCTTTCAGGTTTGTCTACAGTAATTCTCGTCTCATATTTTTCTATGATTCTTAAATTAAAACTCAATGTTGTTATATTATTGCTGTTTTTTTCAACTAGTATAAGAAATGTATAATTTCCCGATGATAAAAGTGCAATATTTAGAATTCCAGAATGAGAATTTATTTGTTCAGTAATAATGTGTAGCAGGATTCCACTTTCTAAAGTATCAATATTGAAGTAAGATATTATATAAGAAATACCCGTTCCAATTTGAATAACATTTCCAAAATTGGCATCTGTTATATTGAATACTATACTGATATTACTTTCAATGAAAGATTCATAGAAACTATCTGCACCACTAGGTGATAATTGACCTCCAGGATTAGTTATTGATATAATATTGCTTTCGGCTAAAACAATCCTTATGTTAAAACTAAAAGAGGAAACCATGTTGTTAGTCT
>CAZDTP010000113.1:0-4109 GCA_964508365.1 uncultured archaeon | reverse complement strand
TTAAAAGATGTTCTTTACCTTAACTTAACCAACTTAATTCCATATTCTTTACATTTTGATAAATCTTCTTCTACAATTGGACCTTTCATTCCACCAACTTTTATTGATAACCCAGGAAGAGCCATGGTTGAATTTGGTAAATTTTCATTAGTTTGCTTTTCCATCTTCTTAACAACTTTTCCAAAGTCACTTTTCATGTAGGTGTCAAAAACAGCAAATGAATTGACTTTTATGGTAGTATTGGAAAGACTGCTTATAAATTTCTTAATACTCTTTGTATTTCTTCCCCCATGGTTTGGAGATCCAATTAATATTAAATCGTAAGTCATATCTTCGTTAAGATCAAAATCTTTTACATTCACAACCTCTGTTTCGTTGCCTTCAACTGAGTTTATTCCATCAGCAATTAATTCAGCAACCTTTTTGGTATTCCCATGTTTGGTATCAAAAATAATTAAAACTTTCATTATATTATTTACCTTCTTCAAAATTCAACTATAGTTCCAATAAGAACTATAATTAAGAGTTCAAATTAGTATTTAATAAAATTTATAAAAGTTATTCTTTCCCATAGAGCGCTGTCCAGCGTACTTTACGTGGGTTCCTTTTCTGAACCAACAAAGCAGTTCTACATTTATGAGTGCAAAAGTTAAAGATTGTCCCATCTTTTTTGATATACATGTGTCCTTTGCCGATTGGGATATCATAGCCACAAAAAGAGCATTTTTTTACTTTAACCATGGAAGTGTCATCTCACTTTGTTAAATATAGTTTCTATTCCTCTGCTGTTTTAAAAAGTTCAGTTTCCCCGTATTTTAAAACTTTAAGGTTGATCAGTGTCATATCAAAAGTAATCTCGTTGCCCCTAACAGTTTTTCTTCGCTTTTCTCCTTTTCTTATAGGTTTATACCCGATCCCTTTTTTTGAAACGAGAATTCTTTTCTTTACGGGACCGTGAACGCCCTTTCTCATTGGGAAACCGCTAGAGTCTGAACCTCCGGTTATTCCAAATTCATAATTAGGAAATCCAATTAGACCGCCATTAATCGAGTCCCCAATCTTTTTTCCTTCAAAAAGGCGTGATTTTTTTTCATCTATTTCAATTAGCTTAGATAAGCCTTTTCCGGGACCTATGTTTCCACCAGAAATATTAAGTTTGTATACTCTTTTCTCTGAACTCATTGTTATCGAACTAACAAAAAGGAAATTACTATGAGTAATATCCTAAAATTTAAAAATTTTATGTTTAATGTGTTTTAAAACACAAATTATTAAATTACAAAAAAAAATACAATTTATTTTAAAGATCACCTCCTATTTAAAATATATACCAAAATTGGGATTTATCTATATGACGCAGATATTTGAAGTACTAGAAGTGAGGGAATTCCCGTACTTTAGGACTATAGAGATAGACGATGTTTCTGTAGTAGGAGAAGTTATTAATATTATGAATAGTCGAAAGGTTTACTTGCTCGTTGATCACAATAAAAAAAGAATATGGACACATAACGGGCGAAATAGCTCCTTCAAGCTTCAAATTTATGGCGGGATATTAGCGGGTATGCTCCGTCAACAATTAAAACTTTTTTATCGCGTTTATCCCCTAAATATGTATTCTACAGAGGATCCCGAATTTCAAGAAGTAATGGTACAATCCATCGCACCAGGTAGAGCACAATCTATTGGTAAAGAAGATTTCTCCGAAGCCGTTGTTGATGGAACTGTAGGGGACATAATTATTCACAATCCCCGGTTAAGTAAAGCTATGGAAAATATTAATTCTTTTGCTCAACCGGAAGATATAAAAAGAATTTTTATTATCATAGCAGGTAATATTTACTCCGAAGAAGATACTCCAGAAGCAATACTAAAAGAAGAGCAATATTCCACTAATTTAGTGAAAATGGGTAGGTTAAATGACGGTTTTACATTCTTTAATGACCGAAATTACTCAACCCGAATAATTGTAAGAAACAGAACAATTCAAGGGATTGAATTATATGTCAATAGCTATGAAAATTTACCTTCTCTTCGTATCAAATCTCCAATTATTCACGAAGATAAAATAAGTAATAAAGGTGTCATGGGTACATTGGTGGCAGCTTTCCAAATTCCAGATTCACTGCCGGATACAAAGTCAGAGAAAGAAAGTAGTAGTGTTGATGAATAAGTTAAGGATGATAATAAGGCCTAAAATAATTAATATAATCCATAAAGAATTAACATGGTTCTTTTAATAAATCCAAAAACTACTAAACCTACAGAATTTCAAACTGACTTTTTTAGAGAACCAAATCTGGGAATTTTATATTTAGCAGCGATTCTAGATCAAAATAATATTTCCGTAGAAATTTTAGATTTAGAACAGTATTTTGGTTTAGAGACTGAGGAACTAAATAAAATTATTATTGAAAAAATCGAACAATATAACATAATTGGTATAACATCGCTGACTAACACCTTTTATCTGGCCAAAAAGATTGCTGAATTGATAAAACAATCTAATAGAGAAAAGATTGTGATTCTTGGAGGGCCTCATGTTTCATTTCAATACGAAGAAATCCTAAAAATTGAACCCATTATCGATTTTATATGTGTAGGCGAATCTGAAACGTCATTCCTTGAATTAACGAGTCTATTAATTCGAGAAAAAAACAACATAATGAGCTCTCAAGCTTTCGGAAAAGAGTTAGATGCAATTAAGGGTTTAGCCTATAGGAATTTAGAAGGAAATGTTGTATTCACGGGACTTCCAAAACCTATTGATATAGAAACAATTCCTTTACCGTCAAGATACCTCCTGTCCCAGGAAAATTTCTACTATAAGGTAGCAAGCGTGATAATCAATAGGGGATGCCCCAACGCCTGTTCATTTTGTTCTAGGCAAAAATTATTTCCAAAAACTAGGATTAGGAGTTTGGATTCAATTTTATTTGAAATCAGAGATATAATTTCTTATCAAACATACAACTATATCAACTTTTATGATAACATTAATATTAATAGAAGTTTCTTCCATAATTTTTGTAGATTGTTAATTGACTACGAGATTAAAATTCCATGGGGTTGTGAATTACGAGTTGATAGTATTTCTGGTGAGGATGCCCTTTTGCTCAAAGAAGCCGGTTGTAAGCTCATCGCCACTGGTATTGAATCCGCTAGCTTAAAAGTGTTGAAAAACAATTTGAAATACCAAGATCCTAAGCGAGTAGTTTCTGGAATAAATCATTTGAAAGCGGTAAATATCCCTATACAGGCTTATTTTGTCTTAGGACTACCTGGAGAAACTGAGCTTACTTTTCACGAAACTTTAGAGTTCATTAAAGAGTTGCCATTAGATAATAATGACAAAATAAATTACTTTGTTGCTACGCCATATCCGGGATCCCGTTTATGGGATGAGAGAGAAAGTTTTAAAATTAATATAATTGAATTTAATTTTACTAAATACGATTGTCAGCATATAATTTTTGAAACTTCTGATTTATCAGTTCAGAAACTTGAAAAACTTTTTAAAATTGCTAAGGATATAGAACAATTCTTTGAAAAGCACTAAAATATGGATCGATGGGGTAGGCAATACGGAAATGCTTTAGTAAACTGAGTAAAAGCCACATTTTCTGCACCCATTTTAATCAGTTCACTTACATTTTCCAAAGCATCTTTTTGTTTTGTATATAAGTCTGTTTTAATCCTTTTAGTCTCAAGATCTTTGATTAATGAACTAAGATGTTCAACTAATACTGTTCCCTCATTATCTTTAAATCTTTTAAAATCTTTCCTGCAAATTTCTGATACATATGCTACATCCGGCTTCTTAGGAAATCTCTCCTTTGATAAGGCATATGACAAATTTAATTTTCACACCTCTATAAAAGAATACTAAAGAGTATTCTTTAAGGTACATAGCAACTTTAATATTTATAATTATCTACACTATTTCTTTTTCATAAGGAGAGAAGGATAATTTTAATTTGGAAAATTAACTCTAATTTAATGTAGTTAAGAAATAATATATAATATCTAAAACATATTTAATTTTAAATAAAATAGAGTTTCTGTATGAATTATGGCAAAAACGGATTATTTTATAGGGGAAGCCCTTC
>CAZDTP010000112.1:0-4173 GCA_964508365.1 uncultured archaeon | reverse complement strand
TTCATCCAATCCCTATTATCATTATACCAATCTACAGTCATTTTTAACCCTTCATCTAAATTTATTTCTGGATTCCAATTTAATTCCTTGGTTATTTTTCTGTGGTCTATCGCATATCGTAAATCGTGTCCGAGACGATCCTTAACAAATGTAATTAAAGAATCAGGTTTGTTTAAAATTCTTAATAATTTTTTTACGAGATTTAAGTTTGCGACTTCAGAATCGGCACCAATATTATAAATTTCACCTAGGCTTCCATTTAACAAAACTTTCATAATTGCCCTACAGTGATCTTCAACATAAATCCAGTCTCTTACATTTATACCTTTACCATATATCGGAAGATCCTGATCTTTTAAAGCATTGTTTATCATCAACGGGATTAATTTTTCGGGAAATTGATATGGTCCATAATTGTTAGAGCAGCGCGTAATGTTTATAGGAAGATTAAAATTTTTTCCATATGCTCTTACTAGAAGATCTGCTGAAGCTTTACTTGCAGAATATGGATTATTAGGAGATAGTAAAGTTTTCTCGTTGAATGGAGGAGCATCAAGAGTTAACGCACCATAAACTTCATCTGTAGAAATTTGAAGATACTTTTTTACTCCATTCTTTTTAGCGGAGTTTAATAATGATATCGTTCCAAATATATTCGTTTCGCAAAATAGAGAGGGGTTATTAATTGAACGATCAACATGGGATTCGGCAGCAAAATTTACTACATAATCAATTTCATTTTTCATATATACGGTATCAATGGATTCAAAATTGCAGATGTCCACTTTATAGAATTTATATCTGCTAGAGTATTCGGTTTCAATATTTTTTAAATTTTCAGGATTTCCTGCGTAGGTAAGCTTATCTACATTTATAACCTTATAATCGGGGTAAAGTTTGAGAAGATGCCTAATGAAATTACTCCCGATAAAGCCCATTCCTCCAGTTACTAATACATTTATCATTGCTACCACGCTAAGTTTATAATTATCTTAACCCATTTTGATGTCCCAATTGTAATCAATTTTCTCGGAATCGAAAGGCAATCGATATTCATCAGGTTCCGAATAATTATATACTTCTGTTGGTACATTCAGTACCATAATTCTTTTCCCACCAATAGCTTTAAATCCATGCCAAATATTTGGAGGGATGATAACTAATATTGGATTTTTCTCTCCAAAAAAGATTTCATTTATCTTTTTATAGGTTGAAGAATCCTTTCTATCATCACATAACACTAATTTAGCATTCCCAGAGATACAAATCATATTATCTGTTTGGATTTTATGGCGATGCCAAGCTTTAACAACATTCGGGAAAGCTACTGTAATATATGCTTGACCAAATTTCTCAAACATTGACCAATCAGATCTAAAACACTCTTGTAAATAGCCCCGCTCATCCATAATAGGTGATAACTTCTTAATATTTACTCCTTCGATTAAATCCATTTTAAATCATCCATTCTAATTCTTTTATTTTTTTCTATTTTTTTCAAAAGATCGAATAAAATTACTAGATTTTAATAGAGTATCAAAAGTTCCCGCATCTGACCAAAATCCGCCAATAATTACGGATTTGGTTTTTCCACTCCTAATAAAGTAGTTATTTACATCCGTGATTTCTAGTTCTCCTCTCGAGGAATAACCTATCTCTTTGATTACATCTTTAATTACATCAAAAAGTGATTCATCGTAAAGATATAAACCAGTTACTGCATAGTGAGTTTTTGGTAATTTAGGTTTTTCTTCAATTTGTTTTATTGTTAAATCATCGTCTAATTCTGCGACTCCAAATCGTTCTGGATCTGGGACTTCTTTTAGAAATAAACAACAATTATTTTCCTGCGTATCGTGAAATGCATTGAATTCTGATTCAAATGACTCCTCAAAAATATTATCTCCTAAAATCACAGCAACTTTATGTCCTTTTACAATATTTTCGGTGAGATATAATGCCTCAGCGATACCTCCAGCTTCTTGTTGATAAACATAACTGAATATTGCTCCAAATTCGGACCCGTCTCCTAGCAATCTAATGAAATCTCCAACACTCTCACCACCTAAAACAATAGTAATATCTTTAATGCCCGATGAGGTTAGAGTTCTGATTACTTTATGTATCATCGGTTCGTTAAAAACAGGCAAGAGATGTTTATTAGTAACTTTTGTTAATGGAGATAATCTTGTTCCAGTTCCACCCGCTAGAATAATGCCTTTAATGATATTTCACTGAGTTTTTTATTTAAATCTTAAATATACAATCTTTCAAAATAATAGGTATTAATTATTCTATAATAAACTTTCATATAGAGTAGACAAGGATAATGAAAAACTTGGCACTTTGATTCATGAATTTTTGTTGGTAGAAGCAGATTAATCATTAAGCAAATCTTAAAATATTAAATAACAATAGTTTTTTTAATTATGTATAATTAAGTGTAATTACATATCATTTGTATACATTATTAATATAACTAAACTTAAAATTAGTGAAATAAAAATGTCTAACGAAGAACATAAAGTTGAATATACAACGGTTTCTATTCCCAAACCTTTAGCAGATAAGGTAAAGGAGCGAATGAAAGGGACTGGCTTTTCTTCAGTATCTAGTTATGTAACTTATGTCTTAAGGCAAGTCTTATCTTCAATTGAGCAAGATGAAAAGACAAAACAAGCGTTTACAAAAGATGAAGAAGAGAAAGTAAAAAATCGATTAAGAGATCTAGGATATATCGATTAAATTAAAATATTAAAGAAAACGAGAATTAAGAAAATAGAAAAATCATGATAGAACCACATGGGGGTAGTTTGATTAATAAAGAACTACCTGAAAGAGAAAAGCTAAAAATTTTAAACCAAATTGACGAGTTTGAAAAAATAAAGATCGGTTCGGAAACTTTGAAAGTTATTAAAAACATCGCGTTTGGAGTTTTTAGCCCTTTAGAAGGATTCATGACCGAAAACGATACGCTAAATGTTCTGGATCACATGTATTTAGAAAACGAGATCGCATGGCCATTTCCGATTGTGCTTGATGTCTCTGAAAGCGAGGTATCGAACCTTAAAGAGGAAGATTCCGTAATTTTAACCGACTTTTCTAATAACCCGATTGCTTTGTTCAACATCAAAGATATTTATAGTTATAACAAAAAAAGCTTCGCAGAAAAAGTATATGGCACAATAGATAAAACTCATCCAGGAGTTAAAAGAGTTTTTGATCAAAAAGAAAAGCTAATTGGGGGAGAAATATTCCTCGTTAACGAGGTTAGTCCTATTTTTCCTGAGCTAGATTTAAAACCAATAGAGACGCGCGTTTTGTTTAAAGCAAAAAACTGGGATCGCGTTGTAGCTTTTCAAACGAGAAATCCTCCTCATTTAGGACACGAATATGTCCAGAAAGCGGGCTTAACATTTGTTGATGGGCTTTTCATAAACCCTGTGATCGGTAGGAAAAAAGCAGGGGACTTTTTAGATGAAGTAATAATTAACGCTTATAAAGCGTTGATTAGAAACTATTATCCCGAAGATCGCGTTGTTTTAAGCACATTTGAAACCGAAATGCGATATGCTGGTCCAAAAGAAGCTATTTTTCACGCAATTACAAGAAAAAATTTTGGTTGCGACCACATAATAATAGGAAGAGACCACGCTGGAGTAGGAGATTTTTACGGGCCGTACGACGCCCATAAAATTTTTGATATGTTTCCAGATTTAGGGATAGAACCGTTATTCTTTCGATCTTTTTCGCGCTGCAAGAAATGTAATTCAATTGTAAACGATAAAGTCTGTCCTCACCCTCCTGAGTTCCACGATTTTTTTAATGGAACAAAAATTCGAGAAGCTCTTCTTGCTGGAAAACCACCAACGGCGGATGTTATGAGACCCGAGGTGGCTGAAGTTATATTAAAATATAGTAATCCATTTGTCGAAGCTAATTAGGAGAATTTATCTTGAGTAGTAAAAAGAAAGTGATAGTTATTGGTTTAGATTGTGCTACTCCTAAAACATTATTCGAAGATTTTAAAGATGAATGCCCTAACATAAGAAATTTAATGAATAAAGGGGTTTACGGAAAGCTTAGAAGTTCGGATCCCCCAATAACCGTGCCAGCTTGGATGGTAATGGCAACAGGTAAAAAAGCAGGGACTCTAGGAATATATGGGTTTCG
>CAZDTP010000111.1:0-4279 GCA_964508365.1 uncultured archaeon | reverse complement strand
TTAAGAGCAATTTATAGTAAAATTACATCAAAAATACATGACATATCTTTAGAACTAAGTTAATAAAACCTTTTATGTAAATTTATTTAAGTTAAAAAGTTATAGGGAAGAAATTAAAAATTGATGATTAATTAAGATTATTTTATCAATATAAAATAAAGTGAGAAAATGCGACCTATTACAGAAGAAAAATTCGAATCAATTTTAGCATTTCTAGAAGAAAAGAAAATCGATGTTCTAATGATAACTGATTATGAAAACAGTCGGAATGTTAACTTACAATATCTTTCTGGTCATCCTACTGACGCAACTATGTTAATAAACTCAAGTGGCGAATCGTTTTTAATACCTTGGGATGTTAATTTAGCTGAAAAGCACTCTGAAGTCGATGAAATTATAAATCCAGCTAATTTTAGCTTAAATGTGTTTTTAGCAATGAAAGATTTATTTGAGAATCGCTGGAAAAAGTCATCTATTACAGTAGGAGTCCATTCAATGACTACCTATGGCTTCATTGTAAAAATGAAGGCAATAATTCCCGGAATAGAAATTTTTGAAGAACCTATACAAATTGAACAATTTTTCCAAAAACTAAGAGCAACCAAAACTGAATTTGAGATTAATAAATTATTAAAAGCGGCAGAAATTGGAACAAGAATGATCAAGGATATCCACGATTTCTGCGTAAATACCCCTGATGGTACAGAAAAAGATTTATCATTTCTAGTGCGAAAAAAAATAGCAGAATATGGAGCTGATGACGTTGCTTTTGAACCCCTTGTTGCGAATTCTTCCCGTGCTCATGAAATACACCAATATCCCTTTGCGAGCGATCAAAGATTTAACTTACCGGGATTAGCTCTAATTGATTTTGGTGCAAAGTTCCAGGGCTACAACAGTGACATTACTATACCAATAAGTTTCGGGAAATTATCAGATGAACAAATTAAAATGCGTGAGCTAACTGTCAAATCTTATGAAGCAGCAATTGAAATGATTGATATAAATGTACCACTATGGAAAATCCATGATACAGCAGTGGAAATACTTGAAAAAGGAGGTTATCCTATGCCTTATTCTTTAGGTCATGGCTTAGGTTTAACTGTACACGATTCACCTTCCATAACCCGTAAACCCACGGATGAGTATTCAAAAAAACGCTGGAAAGAAGAAACGATTCAAGACGGAATGGTATTTACTATTGAACCTGGAGCTTATAAGCAAGGATTAGGAGGCCAAAGGCTTGAGAATGATGTCTTAATTCGGAATGGCAAGGTAGAAATTATTACTGAATCAGAAGCTTTTACGGTTGTCTGATGTTTGTGATATTTTTGAATTTTTTTTTCTTTTATTTGAATAATAAATTTTAAATGGATTTTCTAACTATTGGTTATATGTCTGGTGCTAATGACTGGTACGAAGTGATAAAACAGAAAGATTACCTATATATTATCCGCGAGCGCCTTGATGAGGTCGATCCTCGTTTTCTTACAACTTATACTAATATTTATCTGATTCTTGGAACTGAGAAAGCTTTATTGATTGATACAGGAAGTGGACTTTTTCCCCTTAAACTTATTGTAGATAAGTTATCTGAAAAAAGAGAATTATTCGTAATTAATACTCACTCTCATTTTGACCACAGAGGATCAAATGATGAATTCAAAACTATTTACATTCACGAGAATGAAGTAAGAAATGCCTCTATGCCTTTTGACATCTCTATATTAAGAGATTCGCCAAAAGAAATAGTAAATCGCTATTCTAGTGCAAATTTTGAATATAAACCTCCTGCTAATGTAGAACCGCTAATTGAGGGTGATAAGTTTGATTTAGGAGATATCTCAGTAGAAGTTATCCATACGCCAGGACATTCAATAGGATCAATATCTCTGTTAACCAGTAAAGGCGATCTATTTACGGGAGATACAGCTCATTACGGTTCGATGTATCTTCCGAAAAAAAAAGATTTTCCAATCATTTTAAATAGTATATCCAAATTAAGGGATTTATGCGATGCTAATGTAGTCCAAGAGATATATCCTTCTCACGAAGAATATGCAGTTGGGCGAAAGTTACTCGACGATCTCTATAACGGAATTAAGAATATTGAGAATATTTGGGAAACTAAGGAAAAATATAAGTTCCTTCGCGCTTGGATTTTAGAAGATGAGAATTTTAAATATATTATTTAAAGAATGTAGGAAGGGTTGTTGAATATTACAGAAAAAGTTGAAATTTTATCCCTCAATAATAATTGGAATATCATAAATAAAACAAAATCTATTGATATTCCTGCTGAAGTACCAGGATCAGTATTTGAAGCTTTACTTGATAATAAAATAATTGAGGATCCTTTTTATGGATTAAGAGAGCACGAGGTTTCATGGGTTTACGAATCAGATTGGGAATATGAAACCGAGTTTGATCTCGAACCAAGTTTTTTAGAGCACAAAGTAATATTGCTCCGATTTTATGGGTTGGATACCGTATCAGAAGTTATTTTAAATGGAGAGAATCTTGGATTTACAGATAATATGTTCATTAGATACGATTTTAATGTAAAAACAAAAATTAAGAATAAAAAAAATAAGTTAGTTATAAAATTTAAAAGCCCGACTCTGAAAGCCCAGACACAGAAAGAAAAGTTAGGTTTTAATTTAAACACTGGTTATGTTGCAATTCCAGGAATACCATATCTACGCAAAGCTCAATATTCTTTTGGATGGGATTGGGGACCAAAATTACCAGACATAGGGATATGGAAACCAGTTGAACTAATAGGATACGATAGTCTTAAAATCGATTCTATTTACATAACTCAGAAATTACACTATAATAAAAATATTAACGATTTAACTGAATTAAAAGAAGTGACTGATATTGGAGTTATGTCAGCAAATTTATTAATCGATATGATTTTAAATTCTGAATTACCAACCATTGAGCTCAACCTTTATAGTTTAAAGGTGGAGTTAAAAGCTCCTGATGGTAAGACATTTGCTCTTGAGAAAGCTATTAATATCTTAACCCCTAAAGTCGAATTTACACTTGAATACCCATATCTTTGGTGGACTCATGATCTTGGTACCCCTAATCTATATGAGCTCTCAGTTACAATTAGTAAAAATGGTATAATAGATTCCTTCACGCAGAAAGTAGGCATAAGAGAGATTTTTTTGATACAGAATACTGATGAATGGGGAGAATCTTTTTTCTTTATGTTAAATGGCGTTCCTATATTTGCTAAAGGGGCTAATTGGATTCCAATCGATAGCTTTATTCCGAGAGGGAAAAAGAGAGGCCTTTATCAATCGAATTTAGTTAACGCTAATGAAGCTAATATGAATATGATTCGCGTTTGGGGTGGAGGAATCTATGAAGATGATGTGTTTTACGATTTATGTGACGAGTTAGGTATTCTAGTCTGGCAGGATTTCCCCTTTGCGTGTGCCGTTTATCCTTATACTGAAGAGTTTATTGAGAATTTTAAAGTCGAAGCTACTCAAAACATTCAAAGATTAAGGAATCATCCGAGTTTGGCGTTATGGTGCGGAAATAATGAAATTGAATGGTTATGGAGATGGCAATTACAGAATAATGAGATTACTAAAGATGAGGATATAATTGAATTTAAATCAGGATATTTAACCATTTTTGAGAATATCATACCCGAACTAATAAAAGAATACGACCTCAACCATCCGTATTGGCCTAGTTCTCCTTCTAACGGCTTTGTGGGAAACACCCTTGGAACGCAAGCTTCAAACTCACCAGATATTGGCGATTCACACTTTTGGGATGTCTGGCATGGAAATAAACCATTTAGAGCTTATCGGAGATTTAATTCGCGCTTTATGTCCGAATTTGGCTATGAATCCTTCCCTTCTATTAAAACTATTGAAGATATTTGCCCTACAGATCAATTTGATTTCTTCTCACCCATAATGGAAAACCATCAAAAAAATTCTTCTGGGAATAAGAAATTATTAAAATATATGAAAAAACGATTCGAAATTCCTCCTGAGTTTGAAAATCAAGTAATTTTATCCCAAATAACGCAAGCAGAAGCGATTGAATATGGAGTTGAACATTGGCGCCGAAATCGAAACCGATATCATTGTATGGGTGCCCTTTATTGGCAATTAAATGATTGTTGGCCAGTAGCTAGTTGGTCATCTTTGGATTATTTTGGTCGTTGGAAAGCGTTACATTACTATGCTAAAAGATTTTATCAACCAATTTTTCCGAGTATAAAAGAAGATAATAAATCTATAGA
>CAZDTP010000110.1:0-4297 GCA_964508365.1 uncultured archaeon | reverse complement strand
CATCCATAAATAAATTTTCAATGAGTTCATATTGTTTCTTTTCATTGCCATCAAACAACAATTTTGGTTTATGACCCAGTTCATCTTCTATTATGCTTCTTCCTAAAGCATGAAATGTTGAGATATCTATTTCAATAGCGTAATTTTTCCTTAACCTTTCTTTCATCTCATCGGCAGCTAATTTAGTGAATGCAAGAGCTAAAATTCTTTCTTTATCAACTCTATCTTTTCTTCTAATTAAATAAGCGATTCTGGAAGATATAACGCTGGTTTTTCCTGAACCTGCTCCAGCTATGACAAGATTATGTGTACCGTCTTTAACTACCGCTAATCTTTGATCACCATCTAAAGGATACTTTAAACCATCATCTTTTCCATCAAAAAATGAAGAATGTTCTTTTAATCTGTTTTCTATAAATAACATATTATAATTATTGATTTCTTCAAGTAAATAGCGTAAATCTTTTCGAAATCGCCTAACCCCTCCTCTCATCTTAAAATTAAATATTGCTGAACGGGGAAATTTAGTTAATTGATTAATTTCTTTGAAATAATTTTGTCTTTCTTCAGATAGTAAATAAGTATCTCTATAGACGAAAAACTGCCAATCTTCCTCTAATTTCTTTTTGAGTTCGTATTTTTCTGGAAAGAGATTTTGGACATTACCCTTAGGCATAAATAATACCTATTTACCACACTTAAAAAATATGAACTTTTTTGTTAAAATTAGGAGGACGGTTATTTCACGAAATCAAATTCAATTCTAATTCTAAATTACCTATTTTCTGGAAAATCTATAAATAGAAATGGATTCAATATTTGAAATATACAATTTTGACAATTTAATTATATACTTTAGTAGATAAATATAAATCCATTATAATAGAGGAGATGAAAACTGCCTGTTCTTGAATGTCCTAAATGTGGAAAGGTTTACAAAAGAGGGGGAAAATACTATGATGATCATATTAAATTATGTGAAGGGAAAGCAAGTAAGGTGAAGCAAAAATCGATAACATTGAAAGCAAAGAGTGGAACTATGGAAATTTCAGAAAGATTACATAATATTGAAAATCGATTGCAATATCTAGAAACGATTTTTTTAAATTTTAAACCTAATAAATCTCAAATTAAGAATGAGGAAGTTCTGCTGGAAGTTATAAACCAAAAAATACATTCTCTTAGTAAACACATGTTAGGAATGGATAAAGTTTATCTAAAGGATTTATTTGATGAATTGAATAAGGATAATTATATATCGTTTGATAAGTTTTCTGAATATTTAATTCGATTAAACAATCTTAACCGCATTCAATTAGAATCCGGGATGAGCTCTGATGAGTTCAGTATAAACGACAGCTATGGTAATGTATTTAAGTTAATTAGAATAATGAAATAAAACTGTTTATAGGTGGAATAATGGAAAGGGGGCTCTTTTCAAAAAGATTTCCAGATAAGATTAGAGTTGACGAAGTAATTTTAAGGAACCCTAGCCCATTTATTCTTCAAACTACTACAAAAAGTAATATTCCCGAGGTTTTTGTTGGCAGGATTGATGAAATTAAGATAATAGTGGAAACAATTAAAAGGGTTGTTGAAAATAACAGCTGTGTTGCTCTTAATATTGATGGTGCAGGAGGTAGCGGAAAATCTACATTGTATGGTCATGTGTTTAGAGCGATAAAACAAAAAAAATATAGATTAATAGATTTATATGAAGATTACAAACTCGATGCTGTATTTATAGACGCTCCAGAAGATCCTGAGTATTGTAATATCTTATATATTTACAGTGAAATTATGCAAAACTTAGGAAAAAGCTCGTTTTTTGATGAGCTATCATTTTTCACATTAAAAAAAGTGTTAAAAACCATAGAATTTAAATATCAAGATGAAAATCCGCTTAAAAGCGTTAATGATATTGAAGAGTATACAATGTTATCGGATACTCAAGATAGATATGAAAAAAGCATTCAGGTTGTAAAAAAATATTTTAGAAGTCTCCGAACGAAAGAGGATTTTAATTTTGATTGGCAGTTTTTAGATAAGTTATGGCAAGTCTTAAATCCTGATTTTGATATTTCTCAAAAAGCGATAGATGAGTTATCAGCTGTTGAATATGGAGAGGGAAAATATATTAAAAATAACACTGATGCCTCTAAAGTATTCAATACTGTCACAAGCTTAATAGGATGGTTATATGGAGATAAAGCTGTTGGTATAATAGTTGGTATAGATAATATTGAATCCTTGTTAGGTTCCGATAAAGAGGAAAAGTTTGTAAATTTTATTAACATGCTCCTTGATTTCAGGAATAAGATTTCCCGAACATTATTGATTGTTATAGGGACATCTTCGACATGGATGGAATTTATATCTTTCTTGAAAAACACAGATTATTACAACCAATTCCAAGGGTTATTTTCATCAAGTAATATATCGCTAAAATTTTTAGATTTACCTCAGGTTAAACAAGTAATTAAGAAACATCTGGATCGTTTATATAATGAAAATTCTCTTTCTTTACCCGTAGAGTATTCACTCTATCCATTTAGTCCAGAAGCAATAGAATATCTCTATAGGATTTCTGCGAAAAATATAAGATACCTTAAAAAATACCTAAATGAATATTGGGAGGAATTCCAGAAAGATAAGGTAGTTGATTATATCTCTGACGCTTTCAAAATAATGAAACGTTTTAAAAAAGATATTGCTTTAGACGATTATGAAATTGAAGTTTTATATGAAAGATTGTGGAGCACTAAAATCAAAACTGCAGGTAAGCGTTCATCTATAATTGAAAACGCACTACAGAAAGCATTTCAAATTTTAAAATCAGATTCTTCAAACGATATCTATAGTGTGGAAAATAACCCTCAGATTAGAATAAGTGATAATGGAAAAATAAAAACAGTTAGACCCGATATTGTGGTTACATTATCATCAAAATCAACAATTGGGGAAATGAAAAAAATTGAATTTCAAGTGAAAATATATGAAGAAAAAAGCAGTGTCTTAAGCAATCATGTAAATACATCCAAAAAATTACTCGAGCAGAAAAAAATCGATTATGTTCATTTTGTAACAACATCAGAATTTTCAAAAACCTTAGTTTCTGAATTAAAAGAGACTTATCCAGAACGTGTTGGAGGAGTTTATCCACTAACTAGAACCCAACAAGCTTACCTTTCACTATTAGCATATTATGAAAAGATTTTTAATAGCCAACTAACGCCTTCATATGTAAAATTTCTCCTAAAAGAGGGTTTAGGAATTGATATCGGAGATTACTTATCTCTAATTAGCAAAGTACCGAAAATTTCTGTTACTCCTGCTATTCAACCAACTTTGACTTCTTTTGAACATAAAACTCGCGAGATACCTCCAGTTAAACAAGGAAAAGTTTTAATTATGGATGATGCTAAGGAAAAAAAAACGGAACTATCTACTGAAAAAGAAACAAAGAAAAGTTATCCTCCTGCAATAGAAGACATTTTATTGTTTATATATAGAAGGGCAGGCAGGTACAAATGGCAAACAACTATTAACTTTCTTAAGGGTAAAATTCTGAATTATAGAGATGAGGAAGTTAAAGACGCTTATTATTGGTTAAGAAATAAAGGAAATTACACAGATAACTTATCGAGCGCGTCAATTAAATTAAATGGAAACGGGATTAGTTTGTTAGAGAGTTTAAACAAAATCTAAAATTTTTGAATTTATCGAACTAATACCTTTCATAACTTAATTATTAAAGCTTAGACTATGTTAAAATAGACATCCACAGTATAATGATCTGAACCAGTTATTGCATGAGCTGTATCTCCAGTAGTCGAGTTGACAAGATAGGAGGATAAAAATTGATTGACATAAATAAAATCGATACGGCAATTATATTCCCCTGGATAAGTAACACCCCAATCAGTAGGATTCAAAGTCCGATATACATCAGTCCAGCTATGAATTGTAGAAGAATGAGCACTATAATCGCCTTCATTGTCAGGATTAACATAGGGGGGAATCATCATACTTAAAGGACAACTTATAATTCTATCCACCCGCTATTAAAAGATCAAATATTAGCTGAACAAGTTGAGATTTTATGAAGAAGAATGTCAAAATCTCCCTTACTCATATTTTAGACTCAATAAATTTAATTGAAGAGTATATTAAGGACAAGAGTAAATCTGATTTTTTAAAATCTAAGCAATTACAGGATTCTGTTATAAGAAATTATACAACCTTCCAATATGTATTTAAATACATTTTACTATATAGTATCATAGAAAATGTCAGA
>CAZDTP010000109.1:0-4472 GCA_964508365.1 uncultured archaeon | reverse complement strand
GAAAGTATTACTAGAATTCTATAATTTTTGAGAGAGTAAAAATAATGGGAAAAATTTTAAGAGTTGATTTAGATACAAGAAAGATCTCTACGGAAGATGTTAACTCTTCTGATGAAGAAAATTATATTGGTGGTGCTGGTGTCGCCGCTGCGATATTTACACGTGAAGTGCCGGCAAAAATTGATCCATATGATGGTAAAAATCTCCTGATCTTTTCAGTAGGACCATTTTGTGGTACTACTGTCCCTTTTTGTGGACGTCATTTTGTAATGGCAAAATCGCCTTTAACTGGAATTTTGGGGGAATCTTCAGCAGGTGGATTTTTTGGAAAGGAACTGAAAAGTGCTGGTTTTGATCATATTGTTATTAAAGGCATAAGTGAAAACCCTGTATTCCTATGGATTGATAATGAGAAGGTAGAGATTCGTGATGCTTCTGAACTATGGAACTTTGGAACTATAAAGACAGAAGTAACAATAAAACAAATAATTGGAGATGATAATATAAAAATTGCTTCTATTGGTCCTGCGGGAGTTAATCTTGTGAAATACGCAGCAATAATAAGTGAATCTCAACACGCTTCTGGACGATGTGGAATGGGGGCAATAATGGGTAGTAAAAAATTAAAAGCTATTGCTGTTCGAGGGCAAGGTGAAGTAAACATCGATAATAAGGATGATTTAAAAAGTGCAGTAAAAATAATAAGAGATATCGTAAAAGAAAACCCCTTGGCTAATGTAATGAAAGAAACTGGGACACTCGCACATATGGATAATTATGTGAGCATGGGAGATGTTCCTATCAAAAACTATACCTTAAGTAGATGGCCAGGAACAAAAAAGATTGGATATTACGCTCTAAAAGAAAAATATAAGATAAAGCATTACGCATGTTTTAATTGTCCTGTAGCCTGTAGGGCATTTATAAATTTCGAAGGTCAAATGGTTGCATGGCCTGAATATGAAACTCTTGCAATGATAGGAGCCCTTCTAATGGTTGATGATTTAGATGTCCTAATTAAATGGAATGGAATTTTAAATGATCTTGGAATTGATACTATTTCACTTGGAAGCACCATTGGAGCATTTCTTGAAGCTACAGAACGAAAATTGATTGATCTCGACCTTAAAGAAATTGGATTTAATCCCGATTCGGAAAATCCT
Organism: uncultured archaeon; assembly: GCA_964508365.1. Classification (GTDB taxonomy): domain Archaea; phylum Asgardarchaeota; class Lokiarchaeia; order Sigyniarchaeales; family SOKP01; genus SOKP01. The sequence continues at coordinate 3,309 of CAZDTP010000109.1, read as the reverse complement.
AGCGAATATCAAATTTGGGGTGCAATTACGGCAATTGAAAAAATATTTCGAATGATTGCTATGCGAGAAGGTGTTGGTGATGGTCTAGCTGAAGGAGTTAGGATATTTTGTCGAACAAGAGACTTACCGGAGGATCTTGAAACACACGGTAAGGGCCTTGAAGTTCCAGCTCATGAACCCAGATGTAATAATATGACCGCTTTAGATTATGCAACATCTTCTCGTGGTGCCTATCATTGCTATGAACCAATGCATTTATCTTCAATGGCAAATCAGAAAATTGACATTGGATTGGATGAAAAAGTTGAGCGATTTGGAACCGACGATGTCGTTAATGCCGTTGTTAAAATTCAAGATGCTAGTGAAGCATATTCGGCGTGTGGTGGATGCATTTTTGGCTTTTGGTATGTTAATCAAATTGCACCATGGGTTCAATCGTTAAACGCAATTACCGGGCGATCTTATACAGTCGAAAGTTGGGTCCAAGCGGGCGAAAGAATATTCAATTTGAAACGAAAATTTAATATTGAGTGTGGAATTACTAAAGAAGACGATACCGTTGGTCCTAGATTCTTTATTCCTATTGAAAAAGGGGGTACAAAACAAAATATTCCGCCATTAGAAGAATTACTTCCGAAATATTATAATTTAAGAGGATGGGATTCAGAGGGAAACCCTTCTTAAAAAATTTTAATACTAATTAATTTTCCTTATTTTTATTTTATATTCTTCTCTAAATTTCTTCTACAAATTTATGTATCAATTCAAAAGAAAAGGAAATGCAATCGTTTTTTACAATTAATTAGGAATTACCTTGAATACATAAACGGGAGATTCTATTAAAATTTCAGGAATGATGATAATCAGATCTTCGTGATCTTGCTCCCATATTAGTTGATCATTATAGCCAAGCAACCTTATTGATGAATTTTGAGGAATGTTTAATGATATTATTTTTAAAGTTTTTCCTATTGAATTATTTAAGAGATGGATGAACAGTATTTCATTCTTTTGCGTAAATCTAACATCTAGATTATCCAATGTTTTGCCTTCAGCTCTTTCCCAGGGACGAGTGCCATAAATTCCCTCCCCGTTAATTTCTAACCACTGACCTATCCCTAATAATACCTCTTTTTGAATTTCAGGTATTTTTCCATCTGGCATAGGTCCTACATTTAATAGAAGGTTTCCGTTTTTACTTACGATATCTACAAGCAACTTAATAATCTTATCGGATGTTAAGTAATCTCCTTCTTTTTCCATTTTATTATATCCATACGAATTTCCAATACCGCGACTTGATTCCCATTTCTTTTTTTTAATAATAGCATAAGTTTCATATTCAGGAGTAGTAAAATCGTAAAAGAAAGACCTTCTCGTTTTTATCAGCTTACCGTTTTCATGATACAATTTATCCCAACGATCATTAATCACTCCTTCCGGGAATTTATTATAATAATAAGCAAAAAGTTCGAAGAGATTAAGAAGTGGAGGTGCTCCTATGTCACTCCACAATATCGAAGGTTTATATTTATCAATTAATTCATACCAATGATTTTTTACATATTCTGTATATTCTGGAGTTATAACTCCATTTATCATGAAACCTAAACGATCTTTGATTGGTACATGATTAAAGGACCAATCAAGAGAACTTGAATAATATAAACCCATCTTTAAACCCAACTTTTTTACCTCATCTGTTAATTCTCCAACGATATTTCTACTTGCATAATAGTTTTTTTTTACTGGATGCTTATGTTTGCTTGGCCATAGAAGAAAGCCATCATGATGTTTAGTGACTAGAACAACATAGCGAGCTCCAGCCTTTTTAAAAAGAGCAGCCCAATTATCAGGTTTCCAATCAATTATCTCTTTATTAAAAATTTCAATAAAATCGTCGTAAGTAAATTTTTCACCAAAAGTCTCATCGTGGTATTTCTGAGTTGGGCTTCCATCAATTTTTAGTGTATTAAGATACCATTCTGCATAGGGATTATTTTTATTGTGATATTCCTCTCCTTCTTTTGATGACTCTACGATACTCAAGCCTGTTACTGCAAAACTTGGTACGGAAAACAATCCCCAGTGAATAAAAATGCCAAATTTTGCGTCATGAAACCAGTCAGGTACTTCATGTTTTCTTATAGAAGTTTTTGTAGGTTCAAAATTCATTGTTAAATACTCTTGGTTTTTTTCTCTTTTTCTTTCAATTAAGCGTGATTGCACATTTATATAAATAATTATACAGCATATCTAATAAAGAAAAATGGAAAATGAAAAAACTTATTTTTTCTAAATCTGATTATAAGATAGGTTTTCAATAGTGATGAATAAATCTAACAGTTCTGTAATTGATGGTCATGTTGATACAGTTCACCAACTTCCAAAAGATAAGCGAGACTTCTCCGTTCGTTCTGAAATTGGACATTACGATCGATTTCGCATGGAAATAGGCAATGTACAAGCTGCTTTATTTGCGGTTTATCCTGCATCAACTCAAAACCGTATTTTAAAAAAGCTCGACTCGTGGTTTAAATTTGTTTTTGATCCTAAGAATAACTTAGAACAAATAAAAAGATTTGATGATTTTGATAAAGTAAAATCTTCTGGAAAAAGAGGAGCAATTCTGCACTTTGAGGGTGCTGGAGGAATTGATGAGAATCTTCGCCTTTTGAGAATTACTTATCACCTTGGATTACGATCTATAGGCTTAATTTGGTCGGGTATTAATAAATTTGCTACAGCAGCAATGTTTACAGGACCTCAAAACAAAACTGGTTTAACGGAAAAGGGAAGAGAATTAGTCGCTGAAGCACAATCTCTTGGTATAACTGTAGATGTATCTCATCTAAACGATTTATCGTTTTGGGATGTTATCGAAGTTGTAGAAAAACCCATTTTTGCATCCCATTCTAATGCCCGTGCAATAGTAGATCACCCACGAAACTTAAATGATGAACAAATCAAGGTGATTCACGAAAAACGAGGAACTATTGGAATAAATTTTGCAATGATTTTTCTAAATGCTAAGAAACCAAATATGTATGATTACAACCTTGGTTTTGATTCGATTAAAAATCACATCGATCATATTGTTGATATTGCTAGCATTAATACAGTTGCTATTGGTTCCGATTTCGATGGGGCTGATATGCCAACCTGTGTTAAAGATTGTTCTACTTATCCCCATTTATGGGATTATCTCCTTAAAAATGGATATAGTAAACAAGATATTGAAAAAATTTCACACGCTAATTTATTAAGAGTATTTAAAGAAACATGGAAATAAAATTCTTAAAAATATAA
>CAZDTP010000108.1:0-4478 GCA_964508365.1 uncultured archaeon | reverse complement strand
TGGACTCGAGTTTTTTTCAAGAAATTCGTTTTTTGGTATCGGATCTCTTTTTAACACAAATTAGACGTTAATATGAGGAAGCATACCTTAGATCTGTTATCGAGTGAAATCTCTTTGGAGGAGATTATTAAATCACAACGCTCATGGAAAATTTAGCAGAAATAAATTGAAAAATTGCAAAAATAATCTGGAATCGTTAATTGTCCTCTAAAAACTATGCAAAACTATGATGCTTTACTAGTGATAACTTGAAAATTCTACTAGCTTAGAATTACACAACTTGCTGAAAAAATGATCGCTTCGATCATAATGCTATAGGTCTGAAAAAAAGACATGGTTATCAGAATCCCTACAATTAGAAGGAAATACAAATTAAAATAAATGGAGTAATCCAATTTAATAATAAAAAAATAAGTGGGTTATTAGTTACTTTTCAATGTTGTCGATAAAATGCTTGTCAAAGATGAAATCTCCCATTAGTAACTCTCTGCTATGTAGTACTGTGTATCTTTTTAACAGTTTTTTGTATTGCTCTACTAAGTCTTTTTACTCTTCGTGGGGGTGTTCGAGAGCTATGTCAAATCGGGAATTTCTTTCTCCTGCTCTTTCGATCTCTAAAATTTCAGTTTTAAGTTTAGTTATGTTGGTTTTTAACGGCTTGTCTAATTTTTTTAGGTGGCTTTGATAATATTCAGTGTGATCCTTTGTGCGATTCTGGTTGAATTCTAAAAATTTTTCCATACTACTCTGTTTAATTTCTGTCATGTGTTTTTTTTCTCTAATAATTGTATAATAATTTACTAAAGGAAATACTATGTTATATGATTTTACTCTCTCTTAGTTTTCTGATTAGGTAAATTGGATGATAACAATGTCTAAATGGGTTCTACTGATAACTTTACCGAAGGTTATTTCTAATCTTTAGTTGATCCTTTTTTATCCTTTGAACAAGAGGAAGTAAGGAGACTTTACGCAGGTACTGGAAATAGTTGAAAGGTTAGAGGTTGTCATGACTAATGATCGTTGTGATATTATTATTATACAGAATATTAAAAAGAAGAATCTGTTATAGAATAATCAATATTTTGACGCCATAGTGGATTCTTGACTACTTCTTCTTTTCTCTTTTCTATAATTTGAGCAACGGTATAATAAGGAATTTTAACAATCTTAGTTCCGTCATAGTTCTTTATTTTTTTCCGAAAGTCGTCTAAAAATCTTTTTCTCTCCTTGCGATCTCTCTCGTTTTTTAGTTGTTTTTCCTCGTATTTCCAATCAGAGTATTTAAGAATCGTCTGTCTTAGTTCTTCTGTTATTTTAATTTTATTCTGCATTAAATAACGACCCAGAATCATAAAGGCTAAACGAGATTTTGTCTTATAAGAGTGATTTATTAAACGGTCAAAGGATCTCTCAATTAATGCTTTTTGTAAATGTCTAGGAGTTTTTTTTGGGTACATTTCAATTTCATTAGGAGTAAGATAGCTATTCTTTATTTCGATAAAATCGCAAATTAAATTAGAAGCTTCATCGTTCCCCATTATACAATAAGACCATGTCTTAATTTCATTCCTATCATTAGGCTTTAGGACTTTAATAAAAGGCTTCCCCGAGCTAATACCCATCAATTCTCTTCCTAAATCGTGTTCGTAAACGCCTTCAAAATCTGAAATGGGGATTCTGTTTAGAGAAAATTCTAGAGCTTCGATAAATTCCTCTAATTCTCTTCTAGAAAAATTGAAAGGACTGAAGTTTATTATCGATTCAAATTCTCGAGGAAGATTTCTTTCCTCTGCGAAAAGAAAAGTGCGATAATTGGGAGCCCAAGCTCCGATTGAGGTACCAGATTGTCCGTAGTAAAAAGTTGCTGGAAACATCTGGCCCTTAGGAGTCTTAGCAAACATCCATATGTGAAATAAGCTCTCGTAACCTCCGAACTCCATCTCATGAATTAAGGTTTTTAACGCTCCGCCAAAATATAAATCTTTTTTAAGATCTATACGCTTTATAATACGAGGCTGATCCGCAATCTTAGTGATAGAATTCTTAAAAACGCCAATCGAACAAAGTCTAGAACTTCCATCTCCTATAACGAAGGAGTTTATAGAATCGTAATCAAAATTTTTAAAAACAAAACCGTAACCGTTAGAACCTACTGCTCCTTTATTAAAATCAATTTTCTCCTCAGATGCATCAGATGCTAACTTAAGCAAATCTTCAATTTCTTTCATATAATAAAAATTAAAAAATATAAATTTAAATTTTTCTTATTGCGGTAGGTAAATATTAATCCAATCTTCGTCTAAATCGTCTAGAAAGGCTTTAGCACGCCTTGATTGCCTCACGACATCATTATATAACCGCATAGAACGGAATATATTGTCTGAAAACTTTTGGTAGCGATCGAATGTTTTCGCAAAATTTCCATCAAATCCAAGAAATTCTTTATATTCGTTTGAGGTTAAGATTTTTACATTTTCAAAGTGGTTTGAGCCGTCATCATTATCAATGGCATCTTGAAGCATGTCATTGAGTATACGAATACTATTATCACTCTTATGCCCCCATATTACAATTATCAAGAAACGATCTGTTGATTGATAAAATTTACCCAATTTTTGCCTGATTGCTCGAGGATCTGAAGATATAGTATGGTCGATTGTTAATAACTTGATCATTTCTGGAATGTTAATAATTGATTGATGATTTTCAATCTGCTTTCTGAAAGCGTCACTTCTCTCGATAATAGTATCGGGATGCGTACCATGAGGGACCATTAATTTCTCGTGAGCAGCACGTATTTTTAGATTGTGCGTATTTTTAGATTGTAAATACTGAATATCAAGGCTCTCACATAAAGGATGCAGTGTGATGCCCATCCTTGAAGCTGTCTTTTCTTCACGTTCCAAATATTTGTTAACAGCGGATAAAGCTATGGAACATTCTTTAATGCCTTTATGAATGCCAAAATTCAATAAATTCTCTATGTTTCCTAACTGATGACTAGGAGTTCCTGCAAGAAATTGTTCATTAAGCAAAGCTTTATACCCTTTGGGAGAAATTTCTTCTGATAAGTCCTTTAAAGTAAAAAATCCATGAGGATTTTTGGCGTGGGAGAGGCTCTGCATTGCTTTGGGATTTAAGGCTTTAACTTTAGTTAGAGCATCTAAAACAAGGCAAACAGTGTAAAATCTTTGACCGCCCATGTTGTGATCTTTGATTAATTTGTTACCATCTGGATCTATCAGAGTTTGATAAGTAAGCTGTGTTATCTTAGTTCTAAATTCATTAAATTTCTCAGGATTCTTAAAACCAAATTCGTCTTTATTGATACGATAAATTGCAATTAGCAAATTAAAATATTTATTAAGCTCTTCGCTACGAGGACCTTCATCAAGACCCGGATCTAATACTGATTTTGATTGTCTAAAACCACGAATAAAAGTGTCTTGTGAAATCCCCAATTTTTCTCTCATTATTTCTTGTTCTGTTAAAACGCCAAAATCAGTATACTCATCAATTAAAATTGCGAACTTAGTGGTAAAAAGACTTAATCTGGTATATCGCAAATTAATATAGCTATCTATTATTCCTCGAGCAATTAGTTTTCCTTCTCTTAATCCTATAGAATCGAATATTTTATCGAAATATACTCTGGATTTGCGAATGTTTTGCTGATGTCTTTTCCCCAAATTGAATGATTTTTCGTCGTGATTCAATAATTTAACTAATCTATTCATGGTATCTGGAGATATACCAAAAATTACACCTAAATTGTATGAAGATATATAAGATGTCTCTCTCATAGTTCCGTCGACAAGCACCTTTGTTTTAGTAAAAGTATTGTCGTCTTTAAATTTAAAATCAAATAGGTTGCAAATTCCAAAGGTTTTGCACGTATTAATCCCATTTTTTTATTTATAAAATTTATCTTCGTTTTTTCATACTATTGCGAATCTGTTTATAACGGGTAAATTTTTATTTTAAACTGTGTTATTTGATCAAATACATTGTTAAGTAAAATTATTTTTTTTAAAAATTATTATGTTAATATCGTTTAAAATCAAATAGGTTTTAAAAATTATTATGTTAATATCGTTCCCCGAACACATTCCAAAGGTTTTGCACGTATTAATCCCATTTTTTTATTTATAAAATTTATCTTCGTTTTTTCATACTATTGCGAATCTGTTTATAACGGGTAAATTTTTATTTTAAACTGTGTTATTTGATCAAATACATTGTTAAGTAAAATTATTTTTTTTAAAAATTATTATGTTAATATCGTTCCCGAACATGGGACCTAATTGGGTAGCGTTTAAGACGCTATTTGAAAGTTTAGATCTGAAAGTTGTTCTCCCCGAACCTACAAATAGGACAGCTATAAAGTTCGGCGTTACAAATTCCCCCGAATTTGTCTGTCTTCCATTTAAAGCCACGATTGGAGACTTCGTGAACGCTATTGAGAAGGGAGCAGA
>CAZDTP010000107.1:0-4549 GCA_964508365.1 uncultured archaeon | reverse complement strand
ATCTTGATAAAGCCCAAATTTACCTATTTGAAGCAGATTTGTTATTTTATTTCATAGATATTAAAGATGAAAAGAGGTTTAAAGAAAGCATAGAATATCTTAAGAAAGTTAGAACTGCCTTGAAAAACTTGGAGCAGAAAACTCCAATAATTTTTGTATTTTCGAAAGGAGATCCTGACATTATCGACTCTATTGAAATCCAATCTAACATTAAAAACCTTAAGAAAGACTTAACAAATTTATCTTCTAATAGAAGCCCTGAAATCTATGTAACGAGTGTCTTTGAGATCTTATCGATTTTAAGAGCTTTTTCATCTGGTATTGCAAAATTGAGTCCAAATAGGAAATTAATTGAACAAAAGCTTAATGAATTTTCTTCTCTAACAAGTTCATCATTAATTCTCCTTTTGAGTAGCGATGGTTTAGTATTAGCGGAGTACTTTACTCCAGAAGCAATGATTATTACTAAAATGCAGAAATCTGAAGAATTACTAAATGTATTTGAGGTTGTTGCCCCTCAATTTACAACTTTACTCAAGATTTTTTACAAGTTTAAAACATCTGAGAAAGAGGAAGCAACCTTTAGAGTTTCAGACTCTATAATATTGTTAAAGCGATTAGAAATCGTAAACTACGAGTTATATATCCTCTTTTTAATTGATAACGAAAGTAAAAAAGATATCATTAACCAAAATCTTCAAGATTTTCTTAATCGCATACAAGATTTACTATTGAGGTATATATCTTAAAAAATATGCTTCAATGGAGTCTGGTCTGATATTTTTTTTCTTAAAATCCGTTTTCGATAATAAGAATTTATAGCAGAAATCAGGGCCATTGAGGGAATAATACACCTTGCGAATTTAATGGGTCCAAATAACACAAAATCACTCCCGGCATTGACACAGTAAGCCATTAAAGATGCAATGCCACCACATCTCGCTTTATCTCCATATTTTTTAACAAAATCCCACCCATAAATAGCATTAGCGGGTGCAAATCCAGTTGGTAATCCTAACTCTGATTTTACTAATCTTGTTGTCTCAGCATTAATCCCTATGGAAGGTAAATCTAAAACAGCAGTATCGATTATGATGTTTTCTATATTAGCGCTTTGAGCTTTTTTAATCAATACATTCTTTAAAAACTCAATTTTTTGTTGAGGAAAAATGTACTTGTTTCCGAATGTTAATAAAACGGCGTGTTTAACACCGATTTCTTTAAACTTTTGCAAACTTTCTTCGCTTGTAGCTTCGTCAATACTGTTTAAGATCGCTCTATCCAATAATCCTATGTCTCTTAAACCTTGCATTGCTGGAATTCTAGAATTATCGTTTAAACCATCAACTAAGAATGGATAATCAACAATCTCTGCAACGAATTCGCATTCTTTTAGCAATGCCTCGGGATACCCTCCAATCACGTCAATTATTCCTTGCATTCCAGTTTCTTCAACAATTTCTGAGTATTCATTTAATTCTTGTTCCACGAGATTTTTATCTATTTTCCCAGTTTTCTCATCTAATAGAGCAGCATGGTTAGTATAAAAAACGGTGGCAATCATAACTACGGGATTCTCACCCGGTTGCCCTCCGATGGATACGTTGCCGATTTTAGCGACTATTTGTTCTTTTTCAAAATTTAGCATAATAATCTCTACAAGCTTTTCAATTAATGAACAATTGGTATGTTTAAAATTTTATTACTATTCTTTGGGTTTTCTTACCTGTTTAATTTTTCTATTAATTAAAGTGCCTATATATATAATACTAATAATGAATTCAGGGATCCATTTATGAAGTAGGAGAATAATTATAGCAGCTATGAAAGAGCTTGCTGCACTGATCGACACATGGATACTATCCCATGGATATCCAAGATAATATAATTCAATTTGAATTAACATTCGAATGATATTAACTACATAGAAGATAATTGATGACACAATTAATGCTTTAGCTTTTCTCCAAATTATATCCTTATTAGTGCGTTTATCTTTGGAGTGAGGGGTACAAATGATAATCCCAACGAAAACAGCGATGGCTTGGATACCCGAACAAAATGTTTCGAAATAAATGCTACCTAACGGATCACCATTAACATTACCACTAAGAAAATCAAATTTCCATAGATATTTCCCTGTTACCACAGAGGTAGCATTTACTCCCATGTCAAATAATAAGTTAAGCAAATACACGGTTTGCTTTATTACTATTTCGTGTAACCAATAATTTATTTTTAAATCAAAAAAGAAATATGTCACTAAGGCTATTGTCGGTGTACCTATTAATAGGATAAACAAGGATTTGATTGAAAATACGTACTTTTTGTTTTCAAATTCTATTATTGGTCTTTTTGAATTTTCGGGAATTTGTTCATATACATCTTTGTCGTTATCATATTTATCAATTATAACTAGAGTCATTATTACAAGTAATGGAATCATCACTATCCCAAAATTATATTTGGAATCAGATTCCATTACCGAAATTGAAAATCCAATAACGATAGCAAATAACAAATTCAGGGAGTGCATAGTCAACATTCCAATCTTCATTCGATCTTCTATTCTATTGCTCACAAAGTTTAAAATTAAAAGAACTTGAATACAAAAAGAGATAATCAACACTACAAAGATAATGATAGTCACTTCTAGAGACGAAGCAAATAAAAACATACCAAGAAAAAAGCTACCGACAAGTATAAATGATAAAATTAGCCATATTCGAAATTTATTGGTTATCAAGGCTTTCATAGTAATATTGTCCTAAGACTGATGAGTTGAATTTAGAATAAGTTCCTAGTAGACTTAATAAAAAATGTAAAAATTGATGATATTTAAGATTATTTGTTAAATTCATTTTAGTCTTCCTTTAAATAGGCAATTAGAATCAATTGAAAAAGAGAGCGAAATTTTCACAATTAAATACATTCTCGAATCATTTTTAAGAGACTTTGTCCTTTTGTTTCAATTTCTTCTTTAGAACTATTGATTCTAATACCATATGCTGAGCCTAATCCCACATCAGACACCCCAATACTGATATTAATTGCTCTCTCAAGAAGATCATCAGTTTGAGGAAGCATTCCTTTACTATATTTTACTGGGTTTCCTTTGTAAAGGGGGCATTTGAATGGACACCCTTCATCTGTTACTGTCATTTGATTTAAGAAATGTTCCATGTTATTATATACATGCCATCCCGATTTAGCAATAGTGGTGCAGTTTAATTTTTTAGCTAAGTTATTAGCAGAGTTGACATTTGGCATAAAAAATGTTAATAGTGTTCCTAACTCACCATTTTCGTCTAAAATTTGCCGAAACTTTATATCCTCAACATCGGAGAGGATGTTTTTTAAATGTTTCTTATTGCTATGAAGTTTATTTTTAATAAAATCTATTTTTTTTAGTTGCGCTCCCGCTACAGCAGCTGTCAGTTCATTCATTCTAAAATTAAGTCCTAAAACCGTCCTTTTTCCCTGTTCCACTCCTTGTCGTAGTGGTAAGTGGCCTTGGTCGTGAATGGCAAAGGCTCGTTTATATAAATTCTTGTCATTTGTCACAACCATTCCTCCATCACCAGCGGTGATCGTTTTATAAACATTTAAACTGAATGCTCCCATTTGTCCATAAGTGCCTACAGATTTTCCACGAAACGAAGCACCAAAAGCCTGAGCACAATCTTCTATTAAAATAAGGTTGTTATCTTCAGCAATTTTCATTATTTCATCTATATGACCAGGATTTCCTAACATGTGCACTAACATGATTGCTTTAGTTTGTGGAGTGATTTTTCTTTTGATATCTGCAGGATTTAAGGTTAAAGTTTCGTCAACCTCAGCTAAAATAGGAACAGCTCGAGCAAATATAATAGCAGTAATGCTGGCGATAAAAGTATAGCCAGGAACTATTACTTCGTCTCCAGGACCTATTTTTAAAGCCCATAATGCAGTCAATAATGCGGTAGTTCCTGAATTTACCGCCAGAGCAAAATTTACTCCAATATAACTGGCTACTTGTTGCTCCAAGTTCCATACTTTTGCTTTAAAGTTAGGATCAGAATAATCTCCATATCTATATAAGTAACCTGACTCGATAACTTCTAAAAGTGCTTCTTTTTCTTCCTTTCCAATAAGATCCATACCCGGTCCTGGCATTAAAATCTCTTTTTGAATATATTCTGGTTAATAATATAAAATTATTTTAAATTTAGTAAGAAAACGATTCTTTAATATGTTGTTATTAAACGATTATATACAGCAAAATCACCTAAAATTTAAAGGATATCACACCAATTTATCACATAAAAGAATAATTTTTTTTTCAAAGGTTAATTCTTCAAATTGAAAAGCAATAATTATTTAATCAAATTTTTATGAGTGTTTGTTATGGTTGAAAATAATAAAAATGATGAAAAACCGGAAATAAAAGAAGAAGACAAGAAAGAGGAAGAAAAAAAAGAGGAATCTGAGACCAAGACCGACGCTGAAGAGTCAAAAGCAAAATTCACATTTAAATGTACTCGATGCGATAAGTGTTGTTTAGCTC
>CAZDTP010000106.1:0-4576 GCA_964508365.1 uncultured archaeon | reverse complement strand
ATCTTGATAAAGCCCAAATTTACCTATTTGAAGCAGATTTGTTATTTTATTTCATCGATATTAAAGATGAAGAGAGGTTCAAGGAAAGCATTGAATATCTCAAGAAAGTTAGAACTGCCTTGAAAAACTTGGAGCAGAAAACTCCAATAATTTATATATTATCGAAAGGAGATCCTGACATTATCGACTCTATTGAAATCCAATCCAACATTAATAACCTTAAGAAAGACTTAATAAATTTATCTTCTAATGGAAGCCCTGAAATTTATGTAACGAGTGTGTTTGAAATCTTATCGATTTTAAGAGCTTTTTCATCTGGTATTGCAAAATTAAGTCCAAATAGGAAATTAATCGAACAAAAGCTTAATGAATTTTCTTCTCTAACAGGTTCATCATTAATTCTCCTTTTGAGTAGCGACGGTTTAGTATTAGCAGAGTACTTCACTCCTGAAGCAATGGAAATTACTAAAATGCAGAAATCTGAAGAATTACTAAATGTATTTGAGGTCGTTGCCCCTCAATTTACAACATTACTTAAGATTTTTTACAAATTCAAAACATCTGAGAAAGAAGAAGCAACTTTTAGAGTTTCAGACTCTATAATATTGTTAAAGCGATTAGAAATCGTTACCTATGAGTTATATATCCTCTTTTTAATTGATAACGAAAGTAAAAAAGATATCATAAACCAAAATCTTCAAGATTTTCTTAACCGCACGCAAGATTTACTATTGAGGTATATTTCTTAAAAAATGTGCTTCAGTGGAGTCCGATCTGATATTTTTTTCCTCAAAATCCGTTTTCGATAATAAGAATTTATAGCAGAAATCAGGGAAATTGAGGGAATAATGCACCTCGCGAATTTAATGGGGCCAAATAACACAAAATCACTCCCAGCATTGACACAGTAAGCCATCAAAGATGCAATGCCACCACATCTAGCTTTATCACCATATTTTTTAACAAAATCCCAACCATAAATAGCATTAGCGGGTGCAAATCCAGTTGGTAATCCTAACTCTGATTTTACTAATCTTGTTGTCTCAGCATTAATCCCTATGGAAGGTAAATCTAAAACAGCAGTATCGATTATGATGTTTTCTATATTAGCGCTTTGAGCTTTTTTAATCAATACATTCTTTAAAAACTCAATTTTTTGTTGAGGAAAAATGTACTTGTTTCCGAATGTTAATAAAACGGCGTGTTTAACACCGATTTCTTTAAACTTTTGCAAACTTTCTTCGCTTGTAGCTTCGTCAATACTGTTTAAGATCGCTCTATCCAATAATCCTATGTCTCTTAAACCTTGCATTGCTGGAATTCTAGAATTATCGTTTAAACCATCAACTAAGAATGGATAATCAACAATCTCTGCAACGAATTCGCATTCTTTTAGCAATGCCTCGGGATACCCTCCAATCACGTCAATTATTCCTTGCATTCCAGTTTCTTCAACAATTTCTGAGTATTCATTTAATTCTTGTTCCACGAGATTTTTATCTATTTTCCCAGTTTTCTCATCTAATAGAGCAGCATGGTTAGTATAAAAAACGGTGGCAATCATAACTACGGGATTCTCACCCGGTTGCCCTCCGATGGATACGTTGCCGATTTTAGCGACTATTTGTTCTTTTTCAAAATTTAGCATAATAATCTCTACAAGCTTTTCAATTAATGAACAATTGGTATGTTTAAAATTTTATTACTATTCTTTGGGTTTTCTTACCTGTTTAATTTTTCTATTAATTAAAGTGCCTATATATATAATACTAATAATGAATTCAGGGATCCATTTATGAAGTAGGAGAATAATTATAGCAGCTATGAAAGAGCTTGCTGCACTGATCGACACATGGATACTATCCCATGGATATCCAAGATAATATAATTCAATTTGAATTAACATTCGAATGATATTAACTACATAGAAGATAATTGATGACACAATTAATGCTTTAGCTTTTCTCCAAATTATATCCTTATTAGTGCGTTTATCTTTGGAATGAGGGGTGCAAATGATTATGCCTGCAAACACGCAAATAGCTTGAATTCCTGTACAAAAAGTCTCAAAATAAATGCTACCTAACGGGTCTCCATCAATATTCCCTGCAAAATTAAAACTCCAATGGTATTCCCCACTCGGTATATAGCTAGGAGATACATTCATATCAAAAAATAAATTAAGAAAATAAATAGTCTGTTTTACAACAACTTCATGTAACCAAAATTGAGCCTCAAGATCAAAGAAAAAATAAATGATTATTGCTAGAAGAGGTGTGCCAACTCCTAATACTATTAAAGAATTTAAAGAGAATATGTACTTTTTGTTTTCAAATTCAATGACTGGTCTTATCGATTTTTCTATTAAATTTTCCTCTTGTACGTGTTTATAATCCTTTAAATCGCTATGATATTTATCAATTATAACTAGACTCAATATTACAAGTAATGGAATCATCACTATCCCAAAATTATATTTGGAATCAGATTCCATTACCGAAATTGAAAATCCAATAACGATAGCAAATAACAAATTCAGGGAGTGCATAGTCAACATTCCAATCTTCATTCGATCTTCTATTCTATTGCTCACAAAGTTTAAAATTAAAAGAACTTGAATACAAAAAGAGATAATCAACACTACAAAGATAATGATAGTCACTTCTAGAGACGAAGCAAATAAAAACATACCAAGAAAAAAGCTACCGACAAGTATAAATGATAAAATTAGCCATATTCGAAATTTATTGGTTATCAAGGCTTTCATAGTAATATTGTCCTAAGACTGATGAGTTGAATTTAGAATAAGTTCCTAGTAGACTTAATAAAAAATGTAAAAATTGATGATATTTAAGATTATTTGTTAAATTCATTTTAGTCTTCCTTTAAATAGGCAATTAGAATCAATTGAAAAAGAGAGCGAAATTTTCACAATTAAATACATTCTCGAATCATTTTTAAGAGACTTTGTCCTTTTGTTTCAATTTCTTCTTTAGAACTATTGATTCTAATACCATATGCTGAGCCTAATCCCACATCAGACACCCCAATACTGATATTAATTGCTCTCTCAAGAAGATCATCAGTTTGAGGAAGCATTCCTTTACTATATTTTACTGGGTTTCCTTTGTAAAGGGGGCATTTGAATGGACACCCTTCATCTGTGACTGTCATTTGATTTAAGAAATGTTCCATGTTATTATATACATGCCATCCCGACTTAGCAATAGTCGTGCAGTTTAATTTTTCCGCTAGTTTATTAGCAGATTTAACATTCGGCATAAAAAACGTTAGCAGAGTTCCTACCTCTCCGTCTTCGTCTAAAATTTGCCGAAACTTTATTTCATCTATATCTGAGATGATATTTTTTAAAAGTTTCTTATTAATGTGAAGTTTATTTTTGATAAAATCTATTTTTTTTAGTTGTGCTCCTGCTACAGCAGCTGTCAGTTCATTCATTCTAAAATTAAGGCCTAAAACCGTTCTTTTTCCTTGTTCCACTCCTTGTCGTAGTGGTAAGTGGCCTTGGTCGTGAATGGCAAAGGCTCGTTTATATAAATTCTTGTCATTTGTCACAACCATTCCTCCATCACCAGCGGTGATCGTTTTATAAACATTTAAACTGAATGCTCCCATTTGTCCATAAGTGCCTACAGATTTTCCACGAAACGAAGCACCAAAAGCTTGAGCACAATCTTCTATTAGAATAAGGTTATTATCTTCAGCAATTTTTTTGATTTCATCCAAATGACCAGGATTTCCTAACATGTGCACTAACATGATTGCTTTTGTTCGCGGAGTGACTTTTCTTTTGATATCTGCAGGATCTAAGGTTAAAGTTTCGTCAACCTCAGCTAAAATCGGAACAGCTCGAGCAAATATAATAGCAGTAATACTGGCGATAAAAGTATAGCCAGGTACTATAACTTCGTCTCCAGGACCTATTTTTAAAGCCCATAATGCAGTCAATAATGCGGTAGTTCCTGAATTTACCGCCAGAGCAAAATTTACTCCAATATAACTGGCTACTTGTTGCTCCAAGTTCCATACTTTTGCTTTAAAGTTAGGATCAGAATAATCTCCATATCTATATAAGTAACCTGACTCGATAACTTCTAAAAGTGCTTCTTTTTCTTCCTTTCCAATAAGATCCATACCCGGTCCTGGCATTAAAATCTCTTTTTGAATATATTCTGGTTAATAATATAAAATTATTTTAAATTTAGTAAGAAAACGATTCTTTAATATGTTGTTATTAAACGATTATATACAGCAAAATCACCTAAAATTTAAAGGATATCACACCAATTTATCACATAAAAGAATAATTTTTTTTTCAAAGGTTAATTCTTCAAATTGAAAAGCAATAATTATTTAATCAAATTTTTATGAGTGTTTGTTATGGTTGAAAATAATAAAAATGATGAAAAACCGGAAATAAAAGAAGAAGACAAGAAAAAGGAAGACAAGAAAGAGGAAGAAAAAAAAGAGGAATCTGAAACCAAGACCGACGCTGAAGAATCAAAAGCAAAATTCACATTTAAATGTACTCGATGCGATAAGTGTTGTTTAGCTC
>CAZDTP010000105.1:0-5385 GCA_964508365.1 uncultured archaeon | reverse complement strand
TCGATCTCCTGTATTCCAAATCCTACTGCAGTAGACATTAACTGATTGAGTAGTCCAGACATTGAATATTCGTACGCATTCGTTTTATCTGCTATTTTTCTTTTTTTTAATACATGATATTGCTCGTAAAGATTTAAGATTTTAGAAATAGTCCCTTTAGAAATACCTGCTTTAGAATCATCTTTATAATAAATCTGCGATAATTCTCTGATATCATCTTGAGTGAGCCATAATCCTTCTCGTAACAAAAGATATGCTAGTATATGAGATTCCATATCCGTCCTTCTTTTACTTTCTCCAGACTTAACAATGAAATCTATGATTTTTTGTTCATAATACCTTAATTTTTTGTCGTAGATCGGGTTAATACTTTTTTTTGAAGGCATTAGTTAATGATCTTATTCTTATTCTAATATAAAAATTTTTTTACTTTACGTGAAATTTCACAAATGGTGAAAGTCTTTATATAGTAAGATGAATTATTATTTATTAACTTTCACTAATCGTGAAAATTCATAATATATGAAAGATAAATTAAGGAGGTGTTATAATATTACTCAACTTCTATCTATCCAATATAATAAATTTGAGCGGAAACTTATACCTCACGAGAGGAGATTCTTTAGAGTTGGACTTTCTAATATCTCAATCATTGCTCGATTCAAAGGTTCTGTTTCTGAAGAGGAATTGAGAAAAGCATTACAAAAACTTAGAACACAACATCCATTAGTAGGGGTTCGAATATATCTAGATAAAAATTATGATGCTTGGTTCACTACCGAAAATGTACCAGAAAATCCGTTAAAGGTTGTTCAACGCCAATCACAAGATCAGTGGTATCAGGAACTCTTGAATGATTATAAGATCCGGTTTAAAGTAGAAAAAGGCCCATTAGCTCGATTTTTATTAGTGCAATCACCCGAAATTTCTGAAATTATCATTACTTGCCATCACGTGATCTGCGATGGGACCTCTTTAGCTATTTTAGCACGAGATCTATTATTATATCTTGGAGATCCCAAACGAGAGGTAAAAAAAATGCCAGAAGCTCCATTAGCAACCCCCGATAACTTTCCTACAGATGTTACCCCTGGAAAAGTTTATCAATATGCAATAAATAAAATGAACAAAAGCTGGCAGAATAAGAAAGTGATATTTGACGATGAAGATGTAGACAACATTTTTAAAGCTTATTGGGATAGTTTTAATTTAAAAAATATCTCTGTTGAATTAGACAAAAAACAAACATCTGATCTCTCAAAGTTATGCCGAGAACATGGTGTAAGCATTAATTCTGCTCTTAACACGGCTTTTCTTGGAGCACGCTATGATGTTCGGGGTCATTTTAAAGGAGGCCATCAAAATATTATGATTCCCGTGAACACTCGCGAGCGTTATAAAAAACCAGTGGGTGAACACTTTGGTCTTTATGCAGCAGGATTTCAATTCAAGATGACTTATAATCCTAAAATAAGTTTCTGGGAGAACGCAAAAATCTTCGACCAAAATGTCAGAGAAAAACTCGATATCAATCAAGTATTTAAGATGGTTGCCTTGATGGGCCTCATAGATAATGGTCTTACGGAATCTCAATCTTTTAGTTTTTTAGGCAAGTTCTTATCTCCTAACTATAGTAGATATGAAAAAATTCATTCCTTTAGTAATGATAAAAAAAATATAGCCAATAAAATGATTAAAAAAAAAATTGCTAAAGTGCCTGGCCTATCAGTTACTAATCTTGGATTATTAGATTATCCTTCAAAATATGGTTCGCGGGAATTAGAGCGTTTTATCTTTATTACTTCAACTTCACCCATGATGGAGCTTGTAGTATCTGCAGTCACGGTCTCAGGAAGACTCAGCTTTGCTATTAATTATATAGAAGAGACAACAGACACCCCAACTATGCAGAAAATAAAGAATAAGGCTTTAAAATACTTAAAAATCCTATAAATATAAAATTACTATTTTTTTTTCTATTTTGGAAAGATTTAAATTGATTTTAAATTAATATAGATAAATAATGAATGACATTCTTAAAAATCCAAACATCTCAGAAATTAATCGAGCAATTGAAAATAACCTATATAATTTTTGGAGAACTTGTACCAAAATTGAAGGTGAAAACGTTAAATATAGTGAGAATGAAAATTTTTATTGGTTTTCTGCGGGAATTCCTTTATTTTTAGTAAATGGTGTAATAGATGCCAAAATCCCTCCAGAGATTGCTGAAGAAACAATCAGGGAAATAATCCAATCTTTTAAAAAAGAGAAGCTTCCATTTAACTGGGTTGTTGGCCCATCAAGTAAGCCTAACAATTTGAGGGAATTATTACTTGTGAATAATCCTAGCTTTGTAGTGGATCTGCCTGGATTAGCCCTGAATTTAAAAGGACTGCACAATGAGATAAAGAACTTGCCTAATATAACAACTGTAAAAGTCCAAGACATTGAGACTTTTAAACAATGGACAGAAGTAATATTAAATGCATTTGAAATTCCAATGGATTTGCTTTATGATTTTTATATTAATTCCCTTTCTTCAATCTTTTTTGGCGGTAATTCTACAATCAATGCGTATTTAGCGTATTTTAATGAAAAACCTGTTGCTTCTTCAATAGGATTTTATGGGTCTGGAGTTATAGGTCTTTATGGGATAGCCACATTGAAAGAAGCACGAGGTAATAGACTTGGCCTTGCGGTTACTCTCGCACCTTTATATGAAGCGAAAAATTTAGGTTATGAAATTAGTGTTTTACATTCTACAGAAATGGGATTAAATTTGTATAAAAAAATAGGGTTTAAGGAATATATCCAAATTGAGAGGTTTGTTTGGAATCTTTAAATAATAACCAGTGTTGAATTGCTAACAATAAGCAATTTTTCACTCATATATAACCTCTTCAAGGATTCTTTGCTTTAATTCTTCTTTTATAGCTGGTTTAGAGATAACATCTACTTTCGATTTAAACACTTCTTCTAAATAGCGTGAAAGTCCGACTAAATGAAATAAATCTGCATCCTCTTCAAACTCTACCAAGAAATCGATATCACTGGTGTCTTTTTGTTCGTTTTTAACGTAAGAGCCAAAAAGTCCGATAGTTTTTACTCTATAGTTTGCATTGAGATCGTCCATTAACCGCTTAAGTGTATTCAGAATGTTTTCTTTCGTTAGTTTCATTTAATTCCCCATTCTAATATCTTATTATCAACCGACTATCCCTATATATAATGTGGATAATAATCGTCTTCATGATAAGATATAAACCAAAATAAGTTAAGCCTTGAGACTTGTGATGCTCTCGAAGGATTCTTGAAAATCTTCTTCAGTTATATAACTATATTTGAATAGCCACTTGACAAATTTCTTCAAGACGAATCCCGAAGCTTTTATTAGTGATTCACTGGCAACAACTATTCGAATCAGGTAGTAATCCATAAATTCTTCGAAATAGACAGGATCAAGCTCATCGGGTCCAAAAGTATCACAAAATTCTTTTTTACCCTCAATAAATTTCTGATCAAGATTCGACATTTCTTCATCATCAAAGAGTTGATAAGTATGATAATTAAGATAATCTTGGAAGAGTTCCATAACTTCCAAATACCTTTCACAGCCGTTTTTTAACCGGATATGTTGATCCTCTAGGAAGTCTTCAACAATACTAGTGATAGTCTTCATTATTTTTTCTTGGAAAGGGGTTTTTTAGCTTTTTTTTTACCAAGATTTTTTCTAGGTGTTATCTTAAGTGTATTATATTTTAGGCTACGCTTAAAATTATATAGATATACTCATTATTAATATTATAGTAAAATGGTAGAGAAAATAACTATAAAGCTTCCAGCGGAACTTCTTGAATTAACCGATCTAAATTTTAAGAATTTAGAAGAACAGAGTCTTCTCATCTGGATTTTAGATATATATGCAGAGGGTAAAATAACACTTTCCAAAGCGGCAAATCTACTAGATATGAAAGTAGATGATTTTTTAACTGAGTTTTATAAGCGTCATCTAAAACATATAGGAGGCCCAGAATCGATAGAAGAGGCTCAGAAAGAGTACGATTTGGTTCAGAAATTAACCAATGACAAGTAATTTCAATGATTATCCTTAATAAAATGTTTGTTTAGAATTTGTTCTGATTTTCAGCATCCCATGATCTTTTAAGAGAGAAGAGCTCTTTTCTTTGATGGAACGAAAATTAACCACCTCCATTTTATTTATTAATCCTAATAGATACTATATTCATAGAGATATTGGTAGGGTAAAATTATTGTCCATACAAAGCATCATTGAACGAAAGAGGGAACGAAAAAAGATATTAGAAACTGCTTTAGATTCAATTAGGCAACAGTTGATTAGATTAGGAGCTATTAGAATCGTGTTATTTGGATCTTTGAATGAGGATACAGTTGATATGTACAGTGATCTTGATTTGTTTGTAATCATGCCTTCTAATAAAACGGGAAAGCAATGGATGGATTTTATATACGAAAAAATAGAAAGAGAAGTGGCTTCCGATATTATCGTTTATAATGAACAAGAATTCAAAGATAATTTAGCGGGAAATTCATTTGTAGATGAAATTACAAATACGGGTACTATAATATATGACAAGGAATCATGAAAAAGAATCTATAAGGTGGTTTACTCAAGCATCAGATGAATTTAATGATGCAGATGACTTGAGGAAGATAAAAAAGTATTATCTAGCTCTATTTCACTTCCAACAAGCTTCAGAAAAAGCGATTAAAGCCTTTTTATATAATAAATTAAAATCACGGGATGTCTTTTATACTCATTCCATTGCAGATTTATCCAAAATGGCAATCGAGATTGACAGCGATTTTGAGGAGATAAAATCAAGCAAAAAACTTGACCAATATTACATCCCAACACGGTATCCAAATGGATTACCTGGGGGGATTCCTTCGAGATATTATGACGATCCACAAGAAGCAGAAGAAGCAATGATTTTAGCTAAAAATGTAATTAATCTAGTTAAAATTAAATTGAAACTTTAAAAAATCTCTTAAAATCCTCCTTAAAGTTAAAAAAAGAAAATCATTGATTGTTTGACTTATAACTCGGTTATTTCAAATATCACTGATAATTGATATGCTAATTTTTTAATTTGAGTAATTAATAATTTTTGAGCTGTAACTTTTATTTTTTAATGATAAACAAAATTCCTTCAAGAAGTGCGTAACGGAACTATTGAGGAAGCTGATAATTCCTTTTCACCTGGAATGCTGGTCATATTATCATCTCCAATAGTGAGTAGACATGATTATTATTGAAATCTTTATTTTATTACATCCTTGTTATCGATAATATTTTTGTATATTTTCATTTAGTGGGTTTAACATTCGGTTATTTCACGA
>CAZDTP010000104.1:0-5766 GCA_964508365.1 uncultured archaeon | reverse complement strand
CCTAATATTGAATAAGTTGAAAAGAAGAATTCTTCCGTAATGGAGGTTTTATATATATCTATTTCTTGACCTCTACGATATTGAGATATAAAGAAATCAGCAATGGCTTTAATTTTGTGGAACACATAGGATGGTTCGACTAAATCAATTTTATGAACAAATGTAATAATTTTGCATTCCGAGAGGCGTAATCGTGTTTTGATTTGGAGAATTTTAATTAAAAACGAAATTATTGATTCTAAAGAATTCATAACATCAAAAATACAAATTATTAAATTGCTATGTTTAAAAATATCTTGGTTAGTAGAAAGCCAAAGACCATTCTCTTGACCCGCTAGATCAAAGACCCCGAAGTGTGAATTAAATAGGGAATATATGTTTGAATTTATGCCCCTTGTCGGCTCTAATGAATCGTCTAAAAGCGTTTTAGGGTTACCCATTTCAAAATAAGAATTAAAAATTGAAGTTTTTCCCGCACCAGCAGGGCCCACAAGGATCATTTTTTTGCTTTCTTTCATTTTAACACGCTCGACAATTAATTATTTGCGAGGAGAAGATATTGGCTCATCAAGTGTATTTATTATGTCTTTGCACGCATCCAACATCATTTCAACATAACTTTCTAATTCTTGCTCTGGGACTTTACCTAATTTTCTTTTTTGTTCTAAAAGTAACTCACAGAAACCTTGTATCGTGTTTACTCCGCTGCGAATTTGTAGATTAGTCGATTCCAACGGTAATAATTCGTCTTTTTTCATGTAAATTTCATTTATTTCATTAAAAAAGCTTTCAAATGCTTCCTTATCATCTGAAAGAATTTTCTCGTGATCAATTTTATAAAAAACCATAGCTATTCTTTTAAAGTGAAGTATAGGAATAAGAGGATATTCGACATCTCGGAGTATAATAATAGCATATAATTGCTTTTTCCCTCGAGCATTTTGATCTTCGATTTCGACCTTATAAATTTGAGAGTAAAAGCGATCAAAGTCTAAGATGACAAATTGATTTTTCGTGTTTAGAGCGTCTCTTAATAGGTTTCTTATAAAGGTTTCATCATTAAGCGCTATTGAAGAATAGAGTGCCCGTGGACCCAAAACATGATCATACTTTCCGATTATAATCACAAAGGGATATTTATCCAGGGCTTCTTTAAATCCTTCATATGGATCTATTTTCTCATCTTTATCTCTTATTTGCGTATTTTGAGTCATATTGCCTTAACCTTTTTTAAAGTTGAAAATCAATGTCAATTTTTTACAATAGCTCTATTTTTTTTCATACAATACTTCATAAATGTCTCTTTCACACACTTAATAGTATAAATTATATATTAATGTTTTGTTTTTACACTAATCTGTTTGATTTGCACCAAAAATTTATATAATTGAAGTTTATTAATGATCTATGTCTGAATCGGCTAAAACAATAATAAAATATTTTTGTGATCGGTTTTTAGATATTGATTATTATCCTACGAGCCTTAGTTCTATTCTCGATTTAGAGATTAGCAAATTAAAGAATCTGGAAGAGGAAGACATAGATAAATTTAAAAAAATTAAACTTACCAATTTAAGAGAATTATCTATGGTTCCTGTTTCAGATTACGAAAAATTGAGCAAAAAGGCTCAAATTAATAATATAACATTTCAAAAGGCTCTGATTGCTGCTATTCTTATAGCAAATTCTTGGAGTAAGCGTAATCAGTATTTGAAGAAACCTAAAATGAAAGTTGTAGTTGCTGGACTAAGTTCCGCAGGAAAAACTTCACTAATTAATCGCTTAGTCAATGATATTAATTATAACGACATGGTTAATTTAGAACCCACAATCGGAGCAAATGTTGAGGAATACCAATCTGAAAAAATAGATTTAATTCTTTGGGATTTAGGAGGTCAACAAGATAACATCAACGAATACATTGAATCTCCAGAAAGGTTTTTCGTACAAGTAGACGTACTAATTTTCGTTGTAGATTCACAAGATGATGTCAGATATGTTGAAGCTGTAAAATATTTAAGTGATATAACTAATATCCTTGCATTTCTTAACGAAAATCCTTACTTTGTTGTGTTACTAAATAAAGCCGATTCTGATGTAGTGAACGATCCAGATTTTCAGATTAAAGTGGAATACTTAACCGATAAAATTTCAGATGTTTTTATGATAAGTGAAAAATCGTGGAACTTTGATATAACTCCTACCAGTATTTATAACTTCTATTCTAGTGAGCCTGATATAGCAAAAAGCATTAAAAATATTTTCTCAAAAGAAAAAACTGAAATGGATTCGAGTAAATTTTTACCTAACATAGAAGAAAAATTGCAGAAAATTTTAGATATAAACCTTAAGCTTATGGATAAAGTTGTAATAGAACTTTCAGAATTAAAAAGAGCAGTTGTTAGAATCTCTCCGTCTGATATTTCACAATCACTATTCTCGGTTCCATTCGAAAAAGTTCCTCTTGATTACATATCAAACAATCAAGCATTAACCGAAAAGGAAAAGAAAAAAAAGAAAAAGAGTAAACCAGAAGAACAAATTAAAAAATTAAAAAAGAAGAAAGCAGGGGCTGGTCCTCCTAAACGATTAAAAGAAATGGTTCCACCTGAAACCATTGAGGTTGACCATGCTGAAAGTCTTAAAACCTCGAAGAATAAAATAGTTGCCGCTAAAACATCACTATCATCAAATATACAAGTTAAAACTCCCCCTGTGGCTCCCCGTACTCCACATAATAGCGGTTTTGTGACTCTTGAGGCATTAAAACCCCCACCCCCGCCGCCTAAAGCCCCAGTAAGGGCTAACGGTAGTATCGCATCAGCGAGAAGCGAGATAATCTCTGAACTTAAGCATATGTTTGTCAAACGAGGACTAGTAACGCGATGATTATATTACATTCATTAAAATATTCCAAAGATTAAATTTTATTTTCAAACAACATCTTTATTTATTAATTTAGATAAGTACACATTAAATATAGTAAAAAAAAATGCTAAAAAGAAAATATTTACACTTTAATATCATAGATTATTCAATATCGTATAGAATGTTTTGTAAAACTTATTTTTCTGATATTTTATAGGTGAACATTATTTCTAACAATGAAAAAGAAAAAAAGGATTATTATTCGGGAAAGAAAAGAATATCTGTCTATATTTCAGATGAAGTGGAAGAAGAATGGCAGGAATTTATAAAAAAGAATAACATCTCTTCTATATCAAAATTAATTAGAGAAGGTATAAATTATTATATCGAAGAAAAATCGAGCTTGATGAGTCAAGACTTATCTGTTTTTACTCATTCTTTAAAAGAAAGATTTACAATAATTAAGGGAAACCTGCAGTTAATAATAGAAAAATATCAAAAAGAACTCACTCATGATGTTTTAACTATTATTAATCACCTACTAGATGAGATTAAGCAGTTCGAAGAGAGATTTATATTCAAATTAGAAAAACCTGGTGAGACCACTACTGAATATGATATATTATTAATTGAAGATGATTTGTCTACAATTGAATTAGTGACAAATTTTTTCGAAGCAAAAGGATATACTTGTAAAGGTGTAATAACAGGTGCGAAAGGATTGGAAGAGTTGACTTTCAACACTCCCAAATTAATCTTACTTGACATAATATTACCTGATGTGAGCGGGTTTACGATCTGTAAAAAAATAAAAACTAACGAAAAATTCAAAGAGATACCTCTCATTTATTTAACCGCAGTTCCAGGGAATAAAGTAAATGAGAAAATCGAAGAAACTAAAGCAGATGGCTATATATTAAAACCCTTTGATCTTGCGGACTTTGATTTTGTGTTTCAATATTTATAGATTTTCTTCGAATATTTTATTTTATTCCATAATCGGAATACTAAAGTAGAAGGTCGAACCTTTATTTCTCCCTTCTGATTCTGCCCAGATTTTACCATCGTGCAACTCTACGATCTCTTTCGATATGTATAGTCCCATGCCCATACCTCCTATTAAAATATCCCAACCTTTTCCATACCTCTCAATCTTCCCAAAAGGTTTAAACAAACGGATTATTTCGCTCTCATCTAATCCAATTCCAGTATCTTTTATTGAAATTATAATTGATTTCCTCTCTATTTTAGAACAAATTGAAATTTTACCACCTTTCTGCGTATAATTGATTGCATTGACGAGCAAATTTGTAATTACAGTATGCATTTTTTCTTTATCAAAAGTAGTAATGAGATTTTTATCCACATTTAGGTTTATTTCGTGTTCCCTCATATATATCGCTCCTTCTAATTCGTTTAACGCTTCACTTATTAAATCATATAGATTTTCTTGTTTTAAGCTAACTTGCATTATATCCTCGTCTAATTCGGAACTTTCAACAAAAGAATTTATCAACATCTTTAAGCGATCACTCCCCTCTTTAATTCGATTCAAGAATGAAAGCGTTTTTTCATCCAAATTTTTCTTATTTTCTGTCAAAAGTAAATCAGCAAATCCAGTGATAGAAATTAGAGGGGTCTTGAACTCATGAGAAAATCTTGTAAGTAGGTTTGATTTTAATTCTTCTAATTCATCCCTTTCAGTTGTGTCCTCTAACCATAGTCTTGCACTAAGAATCTTTCCTTCCTTGTCGTATTGATTACTCCTAATACCAGATAACCATCTTAATTTATGATCTTTCGTATAAATCCTAAATTCTACATGCTTATCCTCGCTTCCTCTTATTAGATTTTCAATGTCTTCGGGATGAACGATATCCATAAATATTTTTTCGCTATATAGTTCATCCTTTACATATCCTAGAATTCTTAATAGCTTCGGATTAATGTAAGAGACTTTGTTTCCGATAACATCAAATTCAACTAGTCCCATTTCAGCGGTCTTAACTAAAGTACGATATTTTGCTTCTGATTCTATCAATTTCTGTTCAGCTTTAACTTGCGCAGTAACATCTGTTGAAACCCCTATTATTCCTATACTCTTATTATTTTCGTCAAATAGGGGTATTTTACTTGAATTAACCCATCTTCTGCCTTCTACTACGTCCCATGGCTCTATAAAATTAAGCTTAGGTTTTTTACTTTTAATTACTTTTAAATCGTCATCAAAATATTTTTGTGCTTCATCTTTCGGATAAATGTCAAAACAATTTTTCCCTGCGAGCTTATCTTTTGTTGTTTTATGTGCATCAGCAAAATACTTGTTAACTCGAATTATATTGTTTTTCTCATCTTTATAAAAAACTAATCCTGGTATTTTGTCTAAAATCATTTCTAATTCTTCGTTCAGTAATTTGTATTTTTTCTGAGATTCTTTTAATTTTTGCTCAGCGATTGTTCTTTCGGTGATATCCATTCCGTAAATGTTGACATACTCTGTTCCTTCTATTGGGGTAATAAAAACTGAATAGATATGACTATTTAATTGAATCTCTGAATTCAAATTCTTGTTTTCATTGAAAGTAATTCTCACGTAATTTTCTAACGCAAGTGGAATCCTATTTCCGACTTTTACTTGAAATAAATTTGTACCAGCTTGATTTATGTAAAGAACAAATTCTTTACTAACTCTTAAAACAGGATTTGGATCTTCTGCAGGAAATTTCGCCATGTCAACGATTATTTCTTCATCAATCTTGCGTTGGGAAATATCTTGAATAGTATTAAAAATAATAACATCACCGCCCACAGTTTTAGCAATCGATGTTAAGGAACCCCAAAATAATGTTCCATCCTTTTTCTTGAGTTTTGTCTCAAATTCCCTTACAGGTCCGTTTT
>CAZDTP010000103.1:925-6785 GCA_964508365.1 uncultured archaeon | reverse complement strand
TTGATGTAAAGATAATTGCCCCTCCAGAGCGTATGTATTCCGTATGGATTGGTGGCTCAATTTTGAGCTCATTGAAGACATTCCATCGTATGTGGGTCACTAGACGTGAGTATAAGGAGATGGGTCCTCAAGTAATTCACCGATGCTTCTAACGGGCTAAGGAAATTAACCCAAATAAAAAACCGACCAATATTTTATTTTTTTATTATTTTTTTTACTTTTTGAACACTTTATTGTATTCAATCCTTTAAAACCACAATAGTGAAAAATGTGGGTTACTAGACGCGAGTACAAGGAGATGTTTTTTTTATTTAAAGACTCAAAACTTTTGATAATCCCATTTTGGGGTAATTTTCGAATATATAACATATATAATACTCTCAATCATTAAAACTAAGATATTACCAAGGAGTTTCCTCCCCTATTAAAGACGATGCTGCATTCATTAATATCTCACAATCGCAAAATCCCCCAAATTCATGGCATAAACCTAAAAAATCATCTTGTTCATTTTTTGGAATTTTCATTAGATTGAGAATTTTCCTAGAGTATTTATATTCATTTCCTCCACATCTCCACTCGACTAATCCGAATTGGCATCCTTCATCTCCTGCTAATCGCGTTAAAAACTCGCGAATTTGGGCTTTTGTCATGACAATATCATCAAAAGGGCGTTCATTCTCTTTTGTTATCGTAGGGAAAAGTCCTACTCCTTTCGAAGCTAAATCTCTTAATACTTGATTATTTCTACTCATGGGATTTTTACTCCATATTACTCCTTCCAATGAAGGTATATTTATTAAAGAAATAGGGAGTTCATTTAGATTGTTTTCCTCGAGTTGGAGTCTTTTTAAAGATTTAAGATTACCAATTGATGCTGGAAGAGATTTTAATTTATTTCTCCATAAATTTAACTCATTAAGTTTTTCTAAATTTCCAATTGATTCTGGCAATATCCTTAACTGATTTGAAACTAAGCCTAGCGTTTCAAGGGATTCCAATTTGCCTATTGTTTCTGGAAGCGTAATAATATTATTATTCCAAGCTTTTAACGTTTTCAGATTCTTTAAGTCTCCAATAGAATCTGGAAGAGTTTCAATTTTACCATACATTACGATCAATTTCTCTAAATACGAAAGTTTTCCTATTGAATTTGGGAGAAATTTAAAAAGATTACTTCCAATATTTAATTCTTTAAGATTTTTCAAATCCCCAATAGATTCCGGTAGTTCTTGAAATTGGTTACTATTTAAACTTAATTTTTCGAGAGATGTTAATCCTCCAATCCAATCAGGTAATATTTTCAATTTATTTGAGCTTAAATTTAAGTATTTAAGTGATTTAAGCTTTTTAAAAGACTCTGGAAGAAAATTGATTTTATTTTGTTCAAGATTAAGTATTTCCAACGATTTTAAGCTTCCAAAATTTTCAGGTAAGGATGGAAAATAATTTTGAATTGCGTGTAATTCTTTCAATGATGTAATTTCTGCGAGCGATTTAGGAAATGAATTTAAACCGCAACGATCCAGATATAATACTTCGAGATGGTTTTGAACCTTAAAATCCTCAAAAAATAAGTCGAGTTTATTACCTCTTAAACATAAGGATTTGAGAGCCTTGAACTTTAAAAAGGATTTAAGAAAAAGTAAAAAGTCTTGCGTCTTATCTGAGTAAACGCCTAGACCACTTACATTTCCGTTTTCTATCGAAACATAAGGGTCACCGTTATATTCTACTTTATCAACTATTCTAAATGTTCGACCCCCGAACAATTCATATTCACGAAGTATTTCATATTCCGAAACAGAAATTAACTGTTTTAAATATTGAGGTTCTATATTTGAATTTACTTTTCCAACCGAATACTTGCACGAAGGACAGTCAGCATGGTTTTCAATACTAGTTCCACAATTGGAGCAAATTTCTATCATTAATATTACTAATTTTTTTTTGTAATTAACCTAGGCTTAATGATAAAATTGGTGTTTTCCAGTTAAAATTAATATTGAGACTTTATAAAATTATTGATTTTAATCAGGTTGAACAATCCGAGAAAAAAAATGTTAAAATGAAAAAAATATTTGATAATTAAAAATTAATTAGATGAATTAATCGCTAAACCAGTCTCTAAACGCTTGGGATGGAACAAAATTGTATTCCTTAGCTAGATTTGGATATCTTGAAAAGAAATAATGAACTGCGATTAAATCGGAGTAATCACGAGTATTATCGTTCTTGACCAATAAAGCTAAAAGTCTCATTTTATTGAATTGAGAATCCCTGAATGGTTCATAGAACCGCCCATATAATGAAGGGTATTCTAACCTTATATCCTCGCTTTCAAACAATGCATCTAAGCCACCCTCTTTAAAAATTTGCTTCCTTTTATTAAATGTAGCTAAATATTCAGTGAATTTACTATTTGTTATCACTAATGTATCGTATTCATTTTTAAATCCGTATTTAGTAAAAACTTCTTTTATATCATTTGGGGTAAGTGCTCCATCTTTCATCATTAGTTCGCTGTAAGCTTGTATTAGAGCTGGGGTGTTGATATTTTCGTAAGCGGTATGCATTGAAGTCTCAGTAGCTAACAGATCTTGCAAAAATAGCGACATCTTATTATTTCGTGTAGTATGATGGCGTCTAAATATAGCAAATCTATGACCACTAGCACTAACTTGAAGTGTATAAATTATATCATTGAGAGGTGTAAATGTAAGTAAATCGAAACCTAGTTGCCTAGCAAATAAAAGAACGTTATGAGAAGCAATAACAAACTTATTATCCCAGAGATTTTGGTAGTCCTTCGTTATTGCTTTAAAAAGATTTATCTTCCGTGCCTTGGCATACTTAAATATTTGTTTGAAAGTGTTTTCGTATATACTTAGTTTTTCTTCTTGACTGATCTTAATCTCACTATTTACATGAGTTCCTGAAATAACTTCTCGATAAGCGTTAACTAGTGTGACACCTAAATTCTTAAGAGCGCTTTTACCAATATTTTTTTTACCTGCACTAAGAATTCTAGAAAGATGAGTTTTCACAAAATCCTTTCTGAGAAGATCGTTAAATGTTAATAGAGGGTTGTCCTTGTAAATTGCGAAAAATTTATAAATTGAAGATATTAACTCGCTTTCTGGTAGAAGAAAATCTTTTTTATATGTCTTTATTACCCTACCACGGCCTCTAGTAGGGTTTTCGTTGATATATTGAACTTCGTATGGGTTTTGATAGATAAATTCGTTTATGATATTCCCAACTTCGATTTTTAACATTTCTAAAGAATCCGGATCAATATCTAAACCTTCAGAATTAAGCATCGGTTCTTCCCATAGAGAAATATAAAGTTTCATTCTTTCAAGGACATAAAGATCAGGTCGCCTAGAAATACTATCTTCGCTCCAAAAAATGTTTGTTAAATAATCAGTATCTCCAAATAATAACCTAGACATGGCTGAGAAAGGTACATCTCTTAAAACTTCGCAACTACTAAACATCTTTAATTCAATTTGAAGGATTAAATATTCCCTAAAACTTCGAATTATGTTTTTGATATTAAAAGGATGTAGCAAAGGTTCTTCTATTAAATCTTGCTCAATAAAATTGTTTACAGCGATTTTATAAGCTTCAATGTTATCAATATAACTTTCAACCAGTCTTTCGATTCTAGTATATTGATAAGAGCTTATTCTACTCTCTATGTTTAATTGTAATCTCTCCCTTAAATTATTTAGATGATCATCAGGAGGGATTAGATAGTTAGTCCGTTTTAAGAAATCACAAAATTCATTTTTATCGTAATGCAAAATATTCTCCTCAACTACTTTAAATGTATTCTTTGTAATGACATTTTCTTCAAGTAAAATTTCACCGATCTCAATAATGAGATGTCTAGCATCGCGATATAAAGTGTTTCTGCTAAACCATCCAGAAATCGTGTAATAATTAGTAAAATCAAGTTTAACTGAATTTACTAAGTTAATCTTTGTCTGTCTATCAAGGTTGGCTGAATTAATCTTGTTTTTTATTCTTACAAACCATAGATCTAAAGTTTCTTCTGCGATATTAAACTTCTTTTTCTTAGTAAAGTCACTTTTAAAATCCCGTAAATTTGCCTTTAAAACATTCTCAAGATCTCCTTGTGTATTTTCAATTATACCAGTGCTAGATAATTTTGTTTTTAATGCTTCAAGTAAACTCTTAAAATGATCAAAGTAATTACTTGTTTGACTTCTATCCCAGTCACTTTCTCTATACAAAGGAGGAATCACAGCTTCAAAAGTCATTCCGCCCATAGTATAAACGGCAACATCGAGGATATCCTTCTCAAACTGAGTAAGTTCTTCGCCGTTCTTGGATTTATCTAAAATTATTTCTGATACTTTGTAATAAACGCCGCCATACAGACCCGTTTCAACTAAAATATCGTATTCTTCGTATACCTTACCTTTTAACGAATTAATTAATTCCTCCATTGGTTTAAGCTCAATACTCGACAAATCGTCTTTAACTTCGGTAAGAACTTCTGATACTTCTTTTCCGCTTATTTTTTCGAGGCTTTCTTGATTTACCTCAACTCGGGTTTTTTCTGCTCGAGCCGTCTCCTTATTTAATTGCGATGCTATCGCTTTAGGATGCATTATGAGTCTCCCCATATCGTCGCGGATGCCGAGGCGAGTCATAGAAGTAGACCCTGCAACTGCCGCTTCAACGGGTGAGCGGGAGAGCAAGGGATATGCGCCTTCTGATATCGTAGAAATTGGAGCTTCTACGTGCGGCAGATTAACCTCGGGTTGCGAAACTATCGGCTCTTTGCCCATTTCAACTTTTTGCTCCTTAATCTCTACGGCGTTCTTTAAGAGCATCAATGCGTTTCTGGCTGCTAAACGCCGGTTCTCCGATTTCGCGTTAAATTTGGTCGCAATGCCTCCAACGAGTCTGCTGATGCCGTACAAGTTAAACCCGGCCAGAGAAGGCGACAGCAAAGAGAGCCCCGAAAAGATGCCGGTGGCGAGTATTCGACCGAGGGTGATTTTAGAATCTTGAAACGCTCTTTCTCTAATCCCTAATCTTTCCATCTCTGCGGTTAGAAATTGTTCGTTTGCGACAGCGACTTGATCCCGAGACAATTTTCCGCTTTTTGCTTTCAATTCAGATACGGTGGATTGAAACTCGGTGCTTATCTCCATGGCTCTCTGAACTTGTCCCGCAAATCCTTGCGCAGTAGAAACTTGAGAGCCGGTCAAATATCCAAAATTCGCGGACTCCCGAGCTGAGGTGAACAGCGTCGAAATCCAATATCCGGCGGCGTCGGACCCTCCCACCATTCGCACCGCGCTCTGAATAGCGGTCTCGAAAAACCCATCTATCACGATCTCTTCTACGGTCTCCTTAACCGTAGCTATAACTACCTGCTTAGCCACCCCGTAGAGGAGGGCTGTTAAAGCTATTTTTGAAGCTTGTGTCGAAACCTCAGAAGCGGTTGCTACTGCAGTGGTGGTGGCTGCTATAGTGACTTCTTCCGAGCCTTTCGTGAGGTAGGACCCTAAAACGACGAACGGAGTCGAGATCAACGTTGAGGTCACCGTCATAATCTCTGTGTAGCCAATCTCGGCGATCATTTGAGCCGAAGTCTGGGCGAAGGTGTATTGGTCGAAGTAATCCATGACTGCGTAGGCGGTGGCTATGTTGAGGGCGTTTCTCGTAGTCTCCTCGGAATTTAACCGATAAAATTACCTTTTCTATAAAATCAGATACACCGTTGAAAGTTGAAGTAGTTTTCAAGAAAATTGATAAGACTCGATTTAACCGATAAAATTACCTTTTCTATAAAATCAGATACACCGTTGAAAGTTGA
>CAZDTP010000103.1:0-825 GCA_964508365.1 uncultured archaeon | reverse complement strand
AGTAGTTTTCAAGAAAATTGATAAGACTCGATTGACCTACTTCCTCGCCCCACGAGCACCAGAAGCCGATTTTGAGGAAGAAGATTTAGACTAGACCAAAGAATAAATTTTTGTATTTTTTACTACTATTTCTTACTTACTTTACCTACTTGGATCAGAAAGATTAACTGAAGGTAGTAAAGCCTTCGCAGAGAATATTGATATCGAACCATATAGCCCATTTAAACCACTTATTCTATTATTCAGTAAATCTTAAGACTCAAATTATATATAAAAGATTTAATCCCTTCTTAATATAACAAAAATCAAAAATAAGTGGGGAAAAAAATGGAATTGCAAAAATCTATGATTAGTGAATGGCTCAGCATAGCCCAGCAAAACCCATGGATAAGGCAGAGAGGATCGGGAGACGCAAACGACACGTGCGCGTTTGAAGATTCGCTCACCGAACAAGATTTCTACGAATGCAACTCATTAGAAGAATTATATAATAGCCTTATTTACGGTAATTGGATGCTAGGTCAACCGTTTTACTTTCAAAATTTATGCTTTATCAACCAAATAAACGCGGGGGACGAGTGGTTAGTGATTCGGGGAGGGATTGCCTTTGAAAGCCTAACCGCTGGAGCAATGGAGTACGAAGAATTTACAGATTGGATCGAGTGCGTTCTTAACGCAACCGAAGAGGATTTACGGAGGTTAGAATATACCTCAGAAAAATACCAAATAAAATGGAGGCTAACGAGAGGGTAATATAATGGATATAAGCTCAAATTCTAAATTTTTTTGAATTTTTTTATTTTTATTTTTTAATTTGCCTACTTG
>CAZDTP010000102.1:0-7293 GCA_964508365.1 uncultured archaeon | reverse complement strand
TATATTCGTGAAATAACCGAATATTCTAATAGTATAAAAAAGAAGAAATAATTTATTATAATTCCTCTAAAACGATATCATCTTCAGTAATAATTAACTTACATGGTACGCTTAGCTTAGAGACATACTTTTTTAAGCTTTCATAGAGTAAATCTCTGATTTTTTTCGGGTCTCTTGGATGTATTTTGATATATATAATACGACTCTTTTTCTGAAGGCTTTTGTTCAACTCTAGAAAATCAGAATCTAAAGTGATAATAATAGCTTCTTCTCTTAAAGCCAGTTTTGCTACATCACCATTTTTAATACCTAACATATCGAAATCGTGTAAGGTGACAACATCAAAACCTAAATCTTGAATTACATCTTTAATAGAAAGTGGAACGTTCTCATCAAGAAGAAAGATCAAGCATTAAACCTCTCTACTTATAATATCGTCAATATCCACATTTATAAGGTTCTCATTTGCATCCTTTCCTATCTTAAGGAGAGTTAATATTACTTTTGAATCTAAATGTGGATATTCTTTTATAATATCTGCAATAGAATAATTCAATCCGATTAGTTCGTAGACTAAAGCAACGGGAATTCTTGTGCCTTTTATGATAGGCTTTCCCCCAAGTATTTCTGGATTACTTTCAATAATATCTGACATTTTCTATGATACTATATAGTAAAATGTATTTAAATACATATTGGAAGAGAGGATTTAATATCAAAGTTACAACCCTTGATGTATTTTCGTAAAAAAATCTTCGTGAAATAACCGAATTATTTAATCCTATAATCGTTAGGGTTTTGAATTTTTGCTATTAGAATTTGAAATAAATTTTATCCAAACGGTTGAGGACTATAGGTACCTAGCGACAATTTGCCCTTACATACTTAAATATCATTGCGCCCTTGTATATTATAATAACTTCTAAGGTGAAATTATGAATAAAACCGAAAATAAAGAAAATGGTTTAATTCAGAGCCAAAGATCATTATATACGGAATTCAAAAGAATAAATCGCCTATTTAAAATTCATTTCTCGTCCTTAACCTTGCTATTTTTATTGGCATTAGGGTATATTATTCTATGGACATATTTAGTATTTACAGGACAAACAATACCAGAGCTATCCCAAAGATATGGCTTATTTGGAACCATAGTGACTATTCTGATAACTTCAGTTCTTTCCCTACTAATTATACAGATAGGAATACAGATAATTTTTTATGGATTATTCATAGTCAGAGGAAACCGTTCTCTTAAACAGACTAAAGAAGACAAAACTCCAAGAACTGCTCCCTACGAAGGGATTGTTCTATACATTACCAATTTCTCTGCGTTTTTTAGTCGCTATTCAAAACAAAAAACAACGTTGGTTAAACGAGTGCAAACTTTCCTATTCTTTAATTTCTTTTCGGGTTTTTTCGTAGTTTTCTTATTTACTCGCATTTTAGACACTGGAAGTGCGAATGTTTTGATCAATATTTCTATGGTAATAATCTTTCTATTACTACTATTCTTTTGGTTGATAAGTTTGATGACTTCATTTAAAATTCAAAAAGAGATTGTCAGATGGGAAAAATTATTCCCTAAATTAGAAGAATGGGCTCAAGAATTAGAGCAACTTTCTTTAGAAAATTCAATATCTATTGACGAGGAGACACCCCCGTAAAGTTTGTTATGGTGAAATATCAATGAGTTCTTCAAGACGAAATAAGTTCGAAATTTGGGCGGAAGTGCTGGAATTTTGCCTAAGAGCAAAAAGAACTCAAACGTGGTTATTACGAGAAACACGGTTAAAAACGAGTGCAACAAAAGAAACTCTTCAGTTTCTCCTCTCCCGAAATTTAATTGAAGAACTAAATGAGGATAATATTACAAAATATCACACGACAGCCCGAGGGGAAGAAGTATTAAAAAGATTTTATACCCTCGTCAATGATTACTTTGATTTAAAATAGCTTTAATTCTAGATCGTGAAATAACCAATGATTGAACTCGTTTTAGTGCCATATATTGGTATTACTTTATATTATATATTTAGACTTAAATGTTAATTTTAAGCTTTATTATTCTTATAGTATAAGATTATCGTTTCTGCTTTATTATGCTTGACCTTACTGAAGTAAATCCTTTCAACGAATTACCTGAAGCATTGGTAGTTGATATGCTAAATCAATGCGGTGATATAGGCCTGAAGCTGTCAAAATCGTTTCATGATCTCTATATCATTAAAAAGGATATTAGAAAAATATTGAAAGAAAAAGGGTTATTGGTAAAAGATTCAGATATAATGCTCCCTCCAACATATCCTACGTGTTGCGCTGTAGACGGTTCTTTTTCTATAGAGAAACTTCTCTCAACGGATATTGTAGCAGCTGCTAGTGTAGCAGTTGAAGGGTTAGCACCACCTACTGAAGTTAGACACTGGCCAAAACCACGACATTATTCAAAAATCCTTACAATTAAACATAACAGCGCTACAAGTTATATGACTAGTGCCATTATGATGTGTATGGAGTTATCCCTTGCAGTTAAGGCACCTCATAATGTAGTTTTCTTTGATGGTTCCTTTGCAACACCTTTAGTATATATAAACCAAGCACTTAATACATTTAATGACGCACCAGAAGATTTGAAGATAGATTTTAGTAAAAGATTGAAACTAGCATTAGCAGCCTATATCAAAGTCGTACTTTCAAAAAAAACTGACCAAATTTTTACAGCTGTTCCAAAATATACCACAAGACAAGAAATTACTCATAACATTCTAAAATTGAACAGTAATTACGAAGATCGTGGACTTTTATCTTTTGTTTTAAAACCTGGAGAGGTTGTGGGACCAAT
Organism: uncultured archaeon; assembly: GCA_964508365.1. Classification (GTDB taxonomy): domain Archaea; phylum Asgardarchaeota; class Lokiarchaeia; order Sigyniarchaeales; family SOKP01; genus SOKP01. Next base: position 4,451 of record CAZDTP010000102.1, on the reverse strand, counting down.
TCCTGCTGAAATGGGGACTCAAAAATGGTATATTGAAAATGCTCCATCTAATTCTGAATCTTTAATTAAAAATGTAATTCAATATTTGAATGAAATATGTATTTTTTATTATCGCCCATATGATCATATTCCTGCTCTAAGATTAGAGGTATCTGCCAGTGTAGCAAATAGCAGAAACAGGTTATCTGTTCTCCTAGAATCTGTAAAGTCACAATGTGGTGTTCCAGGGCTTATGGAACCATTTCCTTTATATTTAGCTGATAGAATGGTCAAGCATTTGAGAACAGCTCTACCAGCAATAAGAAAAACAACCACGCAGGAAATGAGCCAAAACTGGGAGGGAAAATATTCAGATTTATATTTTGCTATGCATGGTTATAGAACGGAATGGGGAAAGTAAGGTGAAATAATGACAAGTATCGAAGAAAATTTTGAAAAAGCAGAAAATATTGGAGTAATTGGTTCTCCTTCTTCTACAAGTGAACTGACGGTTGATGTATTAGGAACTGCAGTGAATAAGGGTTTAGTTGGAAAATTTAGCCTTTTTAATTATAATCAAGATGGTATGGATCACTATGCGCTTGGACAAATTACAGAGATAATCATGCAAAACATCTGGACACAAGATCCTACAATGAGAGGGATAATACGTCAAAGAGGGAGAGTTGATCCCATAACAGAGAAGCAGGATATTCATACAGCAAAAATGATTGTAAGTTCTGTATTTGCAAATAATCATAATACGATTGAACCAAGCATCTTTGGGACTGTTCCTTCAACCGGAACTCCTATCAGAATGTTTGATGAGGGAATCATGAATGCTTTATTGGCAGACTATCAAGAGGAGTTATTTTGCTTAGGAAAAACTTATGGAACGAGTATAAATCTGCCTATGTGGTTAAAACATTTCGGTCAAGATAGGTTTGGCGTAGGTGAAGCATACCATATAGGAATTTTTGGAAAAACCGGATCAGGGAAATCTGTGCTAGCAAAGATGATGATTACCGGATATCTTCGCCATAGGAATATGTCAGTTTATATTCTGGATCCTCAAGGAGAATTCTCAACCGAATTTAGTTCTAATTCAGAATTAATATCCACCATAAAAAATGATCTAAAACGAGATATTGATATTTTAACTCTTCAAAATATCACTTTTGATTATACTAAAACGCTCTTTAGAAAACTGTTAAATACTACTAACTTCTTTGAGGAGCTCTCTGTTTGGTATAATGATCACAAGGATAGATTTGTTAACGAATTCATTTCGATTTTAAAAGCAACAAATACTTTGGATGGACCAATAACTTTCTGGAATTACTATAAAAGAGAAGCATTTGACAGAATTTGGAAGGAGATTCCGACAGAGAATTTTTTAAAAAAAACAATTGGAACGAAAAATCCGAGAGATCGAGTAAAAAGTAGTTGGCAAAACCTTGATCCAGATAAAATGTATTCAATCTGGACAGGAATTACAAGCTTATTTAGATACAGAGACAGAAGTATAAAAATTTCAGAATTGTTCAAAAAAATCTCGACAAAAGGAGCGTTCGTAATAATTGATTTATCGTCTAGAAAAAAACCGCAAGACATCATTTGGAATGATAACATCCGACTTATCGCCATCCAAGAGATATTAAGTAAAATTAATGACCAAGCCGAAGAGAAGTTTAGAGAAGGTGGAAATTTAAATTCCTTAGTGGTTATTGATGAGGCTCACAGATTAGCACCAAGAGAAAAATCCGATGATGACGAAATTGAGTTAATAAAATCAATTTTCATCGATGCTATAAGAACTACTAGAAAATATGGTTTAGGTTGGATGTTTATCAGTCAAACGCTTTCAAGTCTTCATCGAGAGATACTTAACCAAATTAGAATCTTTATATTTGGTTTTGGGTTGGGTTGGGGTCTTGAGCGTCAAGCTTTATGGGAAATCATTGGTGGAGCTACCGAAGCAGTAAAATTATATCAAAATTTTAGAGACCCTCAAAGTGGTTTGGGTAAGAGAGAGTATCCTTTTATGACGATCGGACCGATTTCACCTCTATCTTTTTCAGGAACCCCCTTGTTTTTCACTGCTCTGAATTACCCAGATGAATTTTTAAAAATCAATTTCTAAAATTTTATTTTAGTTGAGAATAAAATACTGAAGTTTAAAATTGCATCTTCAATCGTTAACACTTAAAATATCATATATACTTAAATACATATTTAACACTAATGTAATCAAACTAGGATACTCAGATCATTAAGTATCTTTAAGTTTAAACTTAAAATATAAAGGGCAAAAATATGGGCACCGTCATAAGTTTTATCAATTTAAAAGGAGGGGTAGGAAAAACTACTTGTTGTGCTAATATTGCTGGAGAGTTAGCCAGAGAAAACCGTAAAGTTTTAGTAATTGATGCAGACCCACAGGCAAATATTTCTACTCTATTAATGGGAGCTAAAAAATATGAAGATAAATTCGGAACTGATCAAGAGATTAATCAAGTATATCGAAATACAATTTACCAGATATTTCTGGACGCATTGGAGGAAAATGAAGCAAAAAAAGAATTTGATTTTAGTACAAGTATTATCAAATCAGTAGTACGCCAAACTGTACAAGGTAGGGAAAAGCAACCGCTTACCCACTTAGATTTACTTCCTGCTACTTATCATTTAATGCAATTAGAACAAAAAATAGTAAATTATGTAAGATCCAGATTTGCGATTCTTGATAGATTTCTTGAACAAATTAAAGATCGATATGATTTGATTCTAATTGATTGTCCTCCAAATATTTATACAACTACCCATAATGCATTATACGCATCTGATTTTTATATAATTCCCGTAATTCCTGATTATTTATCCATAAGTGGAGTTCCTTTATTAGTAAATTCTTTAAATAGAACAATCGAGATCAAAAAAGAAGAAAAAAATAAATCTGTAAAATTAGCGGGTATATTGGTTAATTTAATGGATACGCGAATTACGGTTCATAAAGATGGATTAAATTCAATTAAGCGATTATTAGAAATGTTTCATAATGAAAACATTGTTGATAAAGATGCTGTAGTGTTCGAAAATATAGTAACTAACAAAGTTGACATTAAAAATGCTTCTGGTAATTATTTACCCGTCTGTGTCGATAAACCTCGCTCAAATTCTACAATGGAATTTATAAAATTATGTAAGGAAATATTAGATAGAATCTCAAAATAATTAATATGAGGTTGTAAAAATTCATAATTCAATTAAAGAATTAGAGAAAATAATTATACTGATTCGAAAGAACCAAGATTTATACGATTTTGAAGCAATAAATAATTTAATTACTAAATTTAAGCAAGATTTTAGGTTATGTGTTAAAATTGATGAAAATTTTTTATTATTTTTCAAAGACAAAGAAAATTTTAGAACTATTGCCGATTTAAAGCATTTTTCAAAAACAAAACTTACATATAATCTTAGGAAAACGAAAAGGGTTGAAATTGAAGAAGAACTTGCAAAATTTGCTATATCAATAAATTTATCCACAGAAAAACTTAAAGGACTTTTAGGGAAATCTGAAACTACTAAAATAATCATTACACAACAACAAAAAAAGACAACGGTTAAACTTGAAACGCCTAAAATCAAAGATCAAACTTCTAGATGGTTAAATTTAACTATTGAACAATTAAAAAAGGAGATAAACGATTTAAATACATATCCAGATGCCAAGGCTCTGAAAATGGCGGCAAATTCTATTCTTAGGACGGATGAAAAGCGATTTCGTAAACGAGAAAAATTAGTTGACGCTATAATAGAAAGAATTTCGGATGAAAGAGCAATAGCACATTTAGGAAGGTAATCTTTTTGGCTTTTTTACATGATGAGGATCCTATTAGTGAAAAAGAAATACAGATTTTGTACCAAACTTATCCCTATTTAATTGAAAAGAAATTTTTAAACCAAAAAACGATCCCTCAATACACATTTCCATCTGGATTTGCAGACATCGTGGTTTTTTTGGAGAATGAAGTAGTTGTAATTGAATTAAAAATTGATCATTTAGAAAATTCACATTTACTACAATTAAGTGGTTATCTTGAGGATGCTAAAAGAGAATTTAAGAATCTGAAACTAAGAGGTATTCTAATTGGAAAAGCACCTAAAATTGATTTGTTTAAATCATTAAGATTTTTACCTTTTAATATTAAAATGATGATTTTAAAGAGAGATATTCCCATAAAAATTAAAATTTGTGATAATTGCAGATTAGCAAACGATAAAAATGATTCAAAGTGTAGTTTTTGTTACAATAGTGTGTTCTTGTAAATTATAAGTAATTTTCTCTCAATAATTTATATAAGAAGTCCTTTAATTGTTAAAGAGAAAGTAAAAACTTGAAATAACAACATTTTCGTGAAATAACCGAATAATAAATCCTTGATTTCAGAATTCACTTAGAACTGTTA
>CAZDTP010000101.1:0-7772 GCA_964508365.1 uncultured archaeon | reverse complement strand
CAATTTTAGGATGTTTTTTTGCCTTTTTAAATATCGGTCCCTTTGCGATAAATCCGATAGATAACTAAATGGCTACCTCTTCCAGAAAGAAAAGTATCATTTTTAGTATTATTTATAAATATAAAAAAAAATTAGGTTAATACTCCCATTATAGTAGCAATAATAATAATAATACCGCCAATCAATACTCCAAAGAAGATGACACTTACTCCGAGAATTCCCAAAAAAACGGGAGTGTAATGGATTGGTCTAATACCTAGTAATATCACAAGAATGGCTAAGATAAGAGCAATCACGCCTCCAATTGCCCCCCATCCCCATATTGCTAATTCAAAACCTATTATTTTTAAAACTGCTTCTATTATCGCTATTATTCCACTCGCGATTGCCGTTATACGCATTACTACATCGGTTTCTTGAACTTCACTCATGTTGAAATACCATTATTCAAATGTTAATTAAATAAAAAATAGACTACTTCTCCTTAAAAATTTTTAGAATATTCCTCTTAAACAATTAATATTTTTAATTTATATGTGAATTTAGATATGGTAAATAAAAATAGTAGAAATCTTAAATTCTGTTCAATTTTGTTTAAAATGGGAGGAGAGGGATTCGAACCCCCGGCCACTTGGCCCCCAGCCAAGTCTTAAGCTGTAAAACTTACCGTTTTACTGTATCATACCAAGCTAGACCACCCTCCCTTCTAAAAAAAGGATGTATTCCTTATACTTTACTTAGAAAAATTAGTCCAACTTAGATTTTTATAAATTAAAGTCTTAAATTCTATTTATTTTTAATGATCTCCGAAGTTCATAAAGGCAATTATACTATTAGAATTATCTTAAATCTAAAAATTAATAAAAAAAAATTGTTTAATCTCTTTTGGCTTTTTCTTCATCGCGAAGTGGTTGCTTCATTATTTTACCAGTAGGGGTTTTAAGCAAATCAGCTCGAAATTCGACATACTTAGGGACTTTAAAATTTGCTAGATTTTCTTTACAAAACTTTAAAATTTCTTCGTTTGTCACGGATTTTCCTTCTTTTAAAACGACGAAAGCTTTGGGAAGTTCTCCATAAATATCGTCTCGTACTCCTATAACTGTCGCCAAAGAGACTGCTGGGTGTGAATAAAGTATTTCTTCGATTTCTCTTGGATAGATGTTTTCTCCACCTCGAATTATCATATCTTTTTTGCGATCGGTTATGTAGAAAAATCCATCTTCGTCCATATGGCCAATATCACCAGTATACAACCAGCTATCTTTAAGAGTGTCAGCGTTCGCTTCTGGATTTTTGAAGTACTCTTTCATTACATTATCGCCCTTAACAAGAATTTCACCTTTTGAGTTTGGAGGAAGATCATTGCCATCACTGTCTACAATTTTCATTTCATTACCTGGTAAAGGTATACCTATACTTCCAATTTTTCGCCTATCTTCTGTATCTGTGGGTATCGGATTAACTGAAGATGCACACGTACCTTCTGTAAGACCGTAACCCTCAATAATCCTACATTTAAATGTGTCTTCAAATTCCCTGAATACTTCGACTGGCAAAGGTGCAGCTCCACAAATTACGAATTTTAGGGAAGAAAGATCCAAATTTTCGTGAGGCATTTTAAGAAGGATTGAAAGTATAGTCGGAACCGCACTGAAGGTTGAAGCTTTGTATTTTGCTACTGTTTCCCAGTGTGTTTGGGCAGAAAATCCTGGAGTTAAAATACAACTGGCACCTATTGTAAAGGGAGCCATAACTGTGACTATCTGAGCGTTAACATGAAATAACGGTAAAATTAGCATGAATCTAAAGTTTTCTTGAGCTTTCAGGAAATCTTTGATCATTTCCGCATCTCTTCGAATGTTGAAATGGGTCTGTAGCACTCCCTTAGGGAATCCTGTAGTTCCTGATGTATAAAGTATTGCAGCTGAGTCCTCTTTTTCATTAATTGATAATTCTGGTGGGGGGTTACTTGACGATTTATCCATAAGTTCCCAGAAATTCAATGTTCCTTCAACTTTGTCTCCAATAACAATAACATGTTCCAAATTAGGAAGTTCATCTTTTATCTCCTTAATAATTTCCATAAATTTAGGGATCGTAACGATTATTTTAGCTTCTGAATGATCCACTACATATTTAACTTCCCGCGCTTTAAACAATGCGTTTACAGGTCCAGTTACTGCACCAATTTTAGGAATTCCTAAGTAGAGATAGACATACTCGAGCATGTTTGGTAGATAAACGCTAACTTTATCTCCTTTTCTTATTCCAAGATCATAAAGAAAATTTGCTACTTTATTAGTTAATTCATCTATTTGGGAGTATGAAATGGTAATATCTTCCCAATAAATAAAAGTTTTATCTTTGTATTTTTTAGCTTGATTATTGACTAATTCTCTTAAATTCATTTTGGTATCCTCTTTCGTAATAAAAATCATACATTTACATTATCAAATAAATTTGTATGAATTTAGTATAGTTAAAAATCACAAATTATATTTATGTTTAATTATCCCTTTTTTTAAAAGCAATAATTTTTAAATTCTTTAGAGGTTTTTTATTCTTATAATTTTATTAAATTAAATCGTTCTTGTGTTGAATTATGCGCTCCAGAAAACCTTTTATCATTTTTTGGCCTCAATATTTTGAAGCAAAAAGGAGTAGATCAAAGGGAAGGCGCATACCGAAGAAGTATGCAATAGAAAAAATAAATACAAATGATATTTTTAACGCTGCAAAACGCTTAGGTTATGAAGCCCATTACGAGAAAGGTTATCAATATCCTAAAACTTGGTGGGACGATCCTGGTAGAATATCTATAGACACGAAGGGTGCGAAGAAATCTAAAGTTTTAATAGATGTTGCTAAAGAAATAAAAAAAATTCAAACAAAAAAATAAATATGCTATTATGCATGAATTCTCGTTTGCCTACAATATATTTAAAATTGCAGAAGCTACAGCTATAAAACATAACGCCAAGAAGATTTCAGAAGTTCACCTTGAGATTGGCGAATTGACATTAATAGTGCCAGACCTTCTCAAACGTTCATTTGAAATGGCGACAACTGGTTCTATTGCTGAAGGCGCAGAATTAGTAATCGAACTGCTTCCTGGTAAAATAAAATGCCGAGATTGCGGAAAAAATTCATCCGTCACTTTAAGCGAAGAATCATACTTAACCGGTTTACAATTATTTCAATGCAAACACTGTCAAAGTAAGAACACTGAAATTTTAGAAGGTAAGAAAGCGAATATAAAGAATATCAAAATACAAGAATAAGCTGCTTGATATCAATTAAAAACATCTGAAATCTTAATTAGTACTGATTATTCAGATTAATCTTCTGTATATATCACTAGATAAAAAAGAAGATTATTCACTAATTAAGATACCATTTAAAATTCCGTGTTGACCTGGACGACTAGATATTGTTGCTTTACCTAATTCGGTTTCAACTACAGCACCCTTAGTAAGAATATGGCGACGATTTAAATCCTTAGAAGCAGCATTACTTTCGAATTTTAAAATCTTAACTTTGGAGGTTTTATTGGTCGTAAGATCAGTGACATTAATGAAAGTTGAGGAGAATAACTTAAGTTTGTAATTTCCTCCTAAAGTACGCTGTTTCTTTTTCTTTTCCTGCCCTATCTGAGTTTCGATGGAAGGTCGCTCTAGTTCTCTTTTCCTTTTCTTATGGAAATACTTATATTTTTTTCCAGTATACTTTCGTTTGCTTCTTGCTTGACTTCTTGCCATGATTAAAGGACACTCATCGAATCGAATATGATATAATCGATAATTATCTATATCTTTAAAATTTTTTCGTTTAGAAGTTTATAATTTTTAAAAGTAAAATAGAAATAGGTAAAATTAATTTATTTAATATAATAATTAAAAATCATATACTAATTTTAGAACATTTGTAGATTGGTTAAAAATGATGGAGAACAAATCTAATTATCCATACTTAGATGAAGATTCTATAAAAAATATAATTAAATCGAGTACAACCACAGTAGGGATCATTGTAAAGGATGGTGTTGTAATCGGTACCGAATCTCAAGCTACTGCGGGATACACTGTAGCCACCAAAGAAGCTCAAAAATTATTTAAAATAAATGACTATACAGCGGCCACTATTAGTGGTGGAGTTGCAGATTGCCAATATGTTATTAATCAACTACAAGCTCTATCAAGATTAAAACTAGTAGAGGAAGATAAAGTACCAGATCCACAGTATATTGCAAGCATGACAAGGAATATTTTATTTAGCGGAAGATCATACTTCATGTGTATGATGATCGTAGGAGGTTTCTCACACAAAACTAATAACGGAATTCTTTATGGTGTTGATTTATTAGGGACACTATATGAAGAAGATAAATTCATTTCGTTTGGTTCAGGATCTCCATTTTCATTAGGAGTGTTAGAAGCCGATTGGAAACCAAAATTAACTAAAACAGCAGGAATAAGCTTGATAGAAACAGCAATATCAAGTTCTCGAGAAAGAGATGCTGCATCCGGATTCAACCTTCAAATATGTACGATTGATAAAACTGGTTTTAAACAAGTTCAATAAACTGTAAAACACTATCAAAGAACAATAATTCAAATCTAGCTTTTTCTAAATAATACTTATCAATAGTACGTGAGTAAGTTTATAACAATATTAAAGTAGAAATTGACAGATTGGTGTTTATTATGATAAATTTCTATAATTACTCAAAATAAGTTTTATTTGTGTAAGCTTATTACTCAAATAAATAAACCCATTCATATCATTGTTCCGGGAATCTACAATGATCCAAATTAAGTGTGTAAATTTCTTTAAACCGCTATTATGGTAATATTTCATGTTACGTTTATCTGTGCTACTAGGAGTTGTTCCAGTTGGATGAGAGTGAAGAATTGCTATCAATTTCAGGTTTTCATTTTTCATTAAATGTTCTGAAAGCTCTAAAATTTTCTGATCATTATCTAATAAAAATGATACAGTGCTTCCTTTGTTGGATTCCATACAATGAAAAGAAACACTGTAGTAGTTGTAATTAAAATCACGGTTATTATTATTAACTTCTTGAATATATCCTAGGATAAAACCGCTAGCTTCGTTAGGGGATGCTAATTTAATACAGTTATTGATTTTTTCAACTATATTGTTACTAATATTAAAAACAATATCTTTCTCAAATCTCATATTTAACTCCATATATAAAATCAGAATAAAGTTAAAGCAGCGTTCAAAGTAGCTAATCGTGCCTTTTGATGGTTACCTCCCGAACCTATTATAATTACATCATCTTTTTCAATTTTAGCATTAGCATCTTCAATTTCCAACTTAAAATAATTCAATGTTTTAGGATTAATTTTGATATTATCTTTATCATCTTTAAATTCTGTTTTTGTGGGAAAAAACAGGTTAACACCATCATAAACTAGACAGGTAGCACCAGAGCCGTTAACTTTTATAGCAGCATCTCTTTGATCTATTCCATCACTTAACTTCGTAGAGGCTTTTTTGACTAAACAGAAATACGAATTAACATCTTCTTGTTTAATTATAATATCTTGTAAATACTCCAAATCTGCTTTCTTCAATAAAGGAATCTTCCTTTTTACTTTTGCTAAAAATTCAAAACCTTTTTGAGTTAAAACATGTCCTCTCCTCTGTAATTCACCAACATTCGTTTCTCCTTCGCTTGGAACAATTATAAAATTGGTAACATTTTTCAATTTATTAAATAATGATTTTACAGTTCCAGCTCCGATTTGTAATTCTTTTTGAAGTCGATACCTACCAATCCCTTCTGTATTCTCACCAAAAAGATATAATGACAGTATAATATGCACATAATCGAATGTTGGTTTAATAGTGGGACTTGCAAATAATGGGTCTAATTCGCTCAATTTATTCATACTGGTTATATATAATAGGAATCGTCTATAAAAAAAACTAGGTCAAATAAAATTATTAATCTAAATAGTTTTATATTTTTTATACAATCGAATATAATCTTTTTATTAAGAAACCGGCGAATGATTCATGGAAAGGAAAAATAAAGATAAAAGTCAAGAAGATATCCATGAATTAATGCTATTTAATGAAACTACAGGAAAAGAGTCAAAACCATTTGAACCTGAACCGTTGGAATATGTGGATCAAGAAGACAAAATAAAAATGGTCTATAAATTAGTCCCATTTGGTGGAAATTACCTTTATTCTTTACTAATAACGAATCAGAGCGCCGATCCTATTACAGAGGTTAAAATTAGAATTAAATTTCCAAGCTTTTTTAAATTATGTAGGAGCACTCCACCAACTTTGATCCTAGAATCGTTAGAATCTGAAGAAGATGAAAGTAATAGCGATCAAAAAGAATTTGAACAACAACAAGTCGTTATGGAATTTGAAAACCTAGATAAAAATTCCAAGAAACAGATAAACCTATATCTATGCCCCCTTTTCTTAGAAGAAAAAGGTACAATTAGATCCTTTGTTACTTTTATTAACAACGCTGATTTCGTAAGGGCAATTGATACTGATATCATCCTAATTCAGTTTGATCCATTTAGTATAGAAAGAAAAATAATACCCTCATCAGAAATTAAACAATTTCTTGAAAAGCCTTGGATAAAAAAAGCAATTAAAAGCATCGGAATTGGTATTGACAATCTCTTTGATGAAAATAATTTTTTTGAGCAAATAAATAAAATTGTTGAAAGTAATAACTTCCAGTTAATTGTTAAAGATCAAGACAACAAAATTAGTTGGTTTTACGGAACTGATTTAGTCTCAGGAAACGATGTTTTGATTATTTGTCAAGTACTAGATCGCAAAATAGAGTGGTTAGCAGCCTCGTCCAATCCCCACTTACTCATTTCTCTCTTAACAAAATTTATCACCGAGTTTGAAAAAGATATGATAATATTTGGTCAAATAGAATCTGAAGAACAAATTTATACTCTGGAATGCAAATATTGTGGGAATATTTTAACCTATTTTCCCCTCAAAGGCGAATCTATTGAGTGTAATAAATGTAAATATGAGCAAATTGTTTGGAATTAATTAATTCAAATAACTTCGTAAAAACTTCTTCCTCTCAACAGAAAAGAATAAGTATAAATTTGATTTTTTTAAGTTTCCTATGACGGAAAAATTCACAAGGCAGCGATTCACATTTTAATTTATTTTTTGAAATCTTTTAAAATTATTTCCACATTTCTATATCGGCTAAAAATTTCCCATTTTATATATCATTTGAAATTAAATTTTAATAGATTCGACAAACTGGTAAAAGAACTCTATATTGCACGAGATGATTCAATTAATATGATTTGAATTTTGTCGTGAAATTTTTAACCTTTTTTTCTTTAGAAAATTACGAATTAATCAAAATCTTTAAATATATAAAAGACAATATTTTATTTGATTAATTAAATTTGATCAAAAAAGAAACATTTAAGGAAATTAACTCAAATAATTAAAAAGTGGAGGATTGAATAAAAAATGGCTGAATATATTAGTTGGAGTCCAATTAGAAGATTAATGAAACATAACGGCGCTTTAATTGTTGCTCGAGATGCTGTCGATGAATTAGTAGATTGGATGAGTGCGTCCGCAGTAAAAATTACAAAATCTGCGTTAACACTCACGAAACATGGTAAAAGAAAGAAAATAACCCGAGACGACATTTTACTCGCTATTAAATACTTCTAAAAAAACATATAAATTAGTTTCATAATTAATACTCTTTTTTTTCTTTTTTT
>CAZDTP010000100.1:2895-7799 GCA_964508365.1 uncultured archaeon | reverse complement strand
CTTTTTTTTATTTTTTATTATATCTATAGATTTACCTAATTTTTTAAAATGTGTTTGATTTAACCTTATTCTTAACCATATATCGTTATGTCTATTTTCTCTTACAAGTAAAGCTATAGAAAGAATATCATTTTCTATTATACATTCAATTTTTAAGTTAAAACATATCCAAAATATAAAATACGACATAATTTATTCTTTACATAGCCTCTATGTCTATTTTTCCTTTTAAATAATCGTATATATAACTTTCATACAAAAGCGGAATTTCATTAATTAATAACGCAAAATTTAGCGAACTATGAGTTAATTTTTTTATTTTAATATTAGAATTTTCTAACGCTTTAACATACTCTAAAACCTTATTTTTTAATCGTTTTTCGTTGTTCTTTATTAAATAATACTCCAAACTTTCTTTCTCATTAGAATCAACTATTTCTAATGTATCGTATAACTTAAAATATGGAATTGCTTTTTCAAAATCTAAATCAAAAGATTGAATTAATTGAGATTCTCTATTATATATTCTATAAATAAACTTTGCAGGAACGATAATGTTATTATATTCTTTTTGTCCAAATTTTTGACAATAAACTATAACATTAGATTGTAATCTAAACCTTACATCTAAACTTCCGAACAATTGAGCCGTTAGAAATATATCCGTAAAAGTTTTTCTAGATTGTAAAACAATATAAGAGCAATATCGATTTACTGCAGAACCAGAAGCTCTAGAATCAATCCATGCATAAGCCTCATCTATAAATACATTAACATTAGTTTCTAAATCTATTAAATCTATAAGTTCTAACTTTCTATAATTAGGTAAATATATCTTAAAATTAGAATAAATCAATCGCTTTAACGAAGTAGCTAAAATAACTATAAATAAAGTTTTTCCCGTTCCTAAATTTCCTATAATACTCCATAATGTCATAAACTAATCAGATTTAACCATTAGTTTTAATTGGTCATCAGTTTTAATTTTTTCCATCCAAGAGCTTAATATATGCTCTACTTCAGTTCTAGATTTCCTTTTATTAGAAACCATATTAAGTTCATAAATAAAAACTAATAATTTAATAAATTTACTAGTCTTTAGGTATTTTTTTTGTTTGAATACCTTACCAAACATTTGAATAAGAGTCATAGCCAATGGATTGAATATTTCTGTTTTTAATTCTATATTTTCTTTATCTGAAATTAACGCTAATACAATCTGTTGTATTGAAGGAACTTCAACCGATGGTTTAATAATATTATTTAATGTTTTTGAATCTGGGTTGTCTATTATAGACATTTCAGAATTATCTATGTTAGACATTATGGTATAACCCCTATAGGAATGTAATTTCCTAAAATCCAACCACCTAAAAGACACGATATTGCTATAAAAACCAAATGTATCCAATTAATAACTAATTTAGGTTCTTTAATAGCTCTAAATCCTTGTTTCAAAACCTCTTGAGTATAAAGTAAATCCTTAATATCAGAATCCGAATTTTCCATTGATACTTCATAAGTAGTTATTTGAGCTTGAGATTCTAAAGCGAAAAAATAATACCGTTTATTTCCATTATCAAATGTCGGATATTCTAGAATAGGTTCATACGGTTTTTTTTTATAATAAATTAAACCAGCGTTATTTAAGGCTTTAAATTTTTTCTTTTTATGTAATTTATAATTATTTCCTTTTTTAACAAAAAACCATACTCTGAATTTAGTCTTTTTTACAAACATAGTAAAATATTAACCTCCCTTTTTTTGTTTTAAATATTCTATTGTAGAAAAGAAAAATAAAAATACCTGGTAAATCATAAAAAATAATTGAATATACGGAGTAGTTGGTATTTCATAAGTCATTAATAATGGAGTAATAATCATAGAAAATACCGCCGTAATCGACATAATAGGAAATCTAATTATAGATTTTACCGGAATTTTTATGTAAAAAAATGTTTGAACTATTACCATGAAAATCATTAAAGATAATCCGCCTAACATTAATTCATTCAAATTAAATTATACCCTCTTTAATTTTTCTATAAGTTATTTTTAAAAGTTCAATAATAAGACAACTAAAATATTCTAATATACATTCTGGGATTTCATTAATATCTATTTTACTCAATTAATTACCACCATCCATTAAAAACCAAATACAACCTATAGCATAAGTCATAGTCATAAATAAATATATTATGGTCATAATAAAACCACCATCCATTATCATATTAAAGGGTAAAGTAGAAAGCATGACCCAAATCGAAATAAAAAATATCAATCCAACTAACCATCTAGAACCACTAGAACCTAATCCACTTCCTAGTATTGAAAAGGATGATATTGCACCAATACCACCAATAACAGAAATCCAAATAACTGCTTGAATTATAGGGTCTAAAGCAAAATCAGCAGAGATATTATCCATTTCTAAAGTAGAAGTTGTACCGTCTAAAATATGATGATATTCATAACTTTCTGTTAAAGCATTAGTAAAGAAATTATTTCCCGAAACAATCGAAATGATTGTAAGTATAAATAAAATTAACAAATTAACGACAATTAAATCTATTTTTACATTCATGATATTGAATTACGCCTCTTTCCTATGTAAATAATTAATATAGTAAAAATAATAGACATAACTAATTGCCACAATACCATTAAACCAGCGTAAACCATAATTCCAATTCCTATATTTAAAAAAGCAAATATTACTAATCCTGAATTCTTTTTATCAATCATAAAAAAAGCTATAGCAAATACTATTGCTAAACCAATTCCTATAATCCAATCAAATTCGCTTACATTAATCGCCTCTAGCTTTTTCTATTAAATACGCCGATATACTACTAAACAATATAACAATTAACATCCATAAAGGAACAATTCCTATTACAGTACCAAATATCGACATTCCTATTATAGATGGAATTAAAATCTCTTTTCTTTTTCCAAAACCTATATATAAAGCAATAGGAATTACAACAACCATAATAACAATAGGTAAAACATCAAATAACGATATTGTCGTAATTGTAATAGCAATATCTTGATAATACATAAAAACTATGTTAGAAAAATAACCTTCAGATACATCTATAATTTGATTGTTATTATCCGTAATCAAAAAGATTAATTCTTTTATAATTTTATCTTGAGGTAATATTACCGATACGGACCTAGTAAAGTTTAACGATAAGAAAGATAAATAGGAATCTGATGTAAACAATACTTTACATTCAGATTCTAAGTAAGTAAAATCTTTTTTATGTGTAAAAGCAATAGAATACCCTTCACACTTTAAATCCAAAATATCAAAACTAGCCTGAATATATTCTAATCCTGAATTATTAGATGTTTCAAAATGATAATATAAATCGTTATCGATTACATAAAAAAAACTTGAGTTAGGGTTAACATTAAAATAACTAAATTCTAAAAACGGCTTATCGTTAGAATCTTGTAAATTAACTAATTGAATTCCATACACTTTAATATTATCTATTTTAAAAGAAGTACTGTTATAAATTCTTAAAAACAATCCCTTATAGGAATAAGAACGATATATATTAGTAGTAAACACATAATTAGCAGTAGTATTATAAGTGTAATCTAACAAACAAATCTCATCATTCAGAAATATACTTACATTATTATCATACGTGTAATCAAATGTAATTTCTATAAAAGGTTGATATAACAAACAAACCGTTTCAGAAGTTAATACATATAAATCTAAAGGATATATCTCATCAGAAATACTAGAACCATTCACTAATATTCTTAACCAATCGATTTGCATATCTATGTGATGATAAACTACATTAGAATCGCAAATAGCATATATTTTTACAAGTCCTATTGAATCCTTATCCACACCAATATAAATATATATAGGATAATTATGACCGTTAAAAGACAATACTCCATACTCACTATTCGCATTCCAAGTAAATCTAAAAGTCATATTATAATTATACCCAGAAGGTATATCTGTTATTATTACAGGTTCCCAATTACCTAATATATTGAATTGTAAATCCATAGTATTGTCGTTTGAACCATAAGGAAAATAAGAACCGCTTAATCTGAAAAACGCTATATTATCGCCGTCTTTATTTTCTATTTTTGTATAAATTTGACATTCAGGATAACCTAAATGAATTAAATCTATTTGCCACCAAACTTCAGAAGTGTTAACATTATCAATATCAAAATCTCTTTCAATCCCACATTCACCATCTTGAGCTCTAACAATCCTTATAGCCTTATCTGGATTGTCGTCAATAGAATCAACCACATTAACCATATCATTACTCCAATAATCATTTTCTATATCTGTAAATCCGTTTACATCATCATCGCCGTTTTGATTTATATCCCCATTATCATCATAAGTAAATTCAAATTTATCAGTAACAGTAATATTTGATTCTATTTGAGAACACACTAAATTATCGCCAATATTATAATTAGTAATTGTATCATAAACAATCCTTACAAAATCAATATATACATAATAAGTAGTTATTCCCATATCCCCAATCCATAAATTAATGTAAGATAAATTTTCATTAATTTCCAATCCGTTAATTTCTAAAGTATCATTACTAGAATAACCTAATATATTGTCTAAATTATCTTTTAATACAATCGTTTCAGAAACATCAAAAGATACGGTTAAAAAAATATCAAAATAACCCGTAGTAGTTCCTTCAAAATACATATTCATATCAATCCAATTACCTTCTTGAGAATGAGATTTAATCGTTAAATAATTAGAATCAAAAGAATAAGTATTTTCTATATTTCCCGAATAAATACTTCCTTCTGAAAAGCTTAATGAATCAATATAATTATTTACTTCTGTAATATCCCAAGAATACCCAATTGCGTCA
>CAZDTP010000100.1:0-2795 GCA_964508365.1 uncultured archaeon | reverse complement strand
GATGGTTGGGCAAATACCAAATTACCTCTAAGAAAAGCAGAAAGAATAACAATAATAACAAACAAAAAATAACCGTATTTTATTCCTTTATACATAAGTTTTTTCATATGCTCAAACTCTTTTAATTCTTGTAAATACTTGTAATATTCCACATCTATTGCTTGGTATTTCATAATAAAAAAGAAAAAATAAAAAAAGAGTAAATAACTTAACGCATTTTAGGAATATATGAAACGGCAATTCCAATGACAAATAACATAGGAATTAAAGGGATTAAAGCTAGAACGCCTGCAGGAACTACCTCTGAAACCGTATAATTTACATTATTCCATAAAATTACTTGACTGCTAATTGTAGATATTGCGACTAATCCCAACCCTAATGTAGCGCCTAGAATAAGAAAAGTAATTACTCCCGCCAAAATTTGATTTGTTGATGCCAAAATTTTTAACCTTTTTAAATTAATTTTAATTAATTAGAAAAAGGGTAAACATCTATTTAAATATATCGCAAAAAACTGAACAATTTTCAATTTATTTACAAAATATCTATAAAATCTTTACAATCGTAATTAGCAGTAAAAGTTAAAATAAAATCGTAAATTAAAAAATAATCATCAGTATTAAAATTGGAAAGATTTACATACCGAATTAGAGCTTTTAAGTTTTGCTTATATTCAGAAAATATTAAAGCGTTGTTAAAACAAGATTTATTTAGTTTTGAACCTATTAAAAATAAATTATAAACAATTTGTTTAATATTTACAACGTCATAACAATAAATATGAAAATTACTCAATCTTTTAATTAATGTACAACATAATTTAGTGTGTTTAATTGTATCGTTTTTCATAATTAAATTACTCCTAAAGATTTTATAAACGGTTCATTTAATATTTTCCAAGCTTCATTATGAATGTCTAATATTCCATTAAAAAACAAAGGACAAGACTTCCAAGAGAAATGCTTTAAATGTGTAAACTCTGTTAAACCCATTTGCCAAACCCTTTTTGAATCTGAATTTGGAGTAATTTCTCTTTCTACTTGAACTTTTTGATTGACTAAAAATAAATCTGAATCTTGAACTAATGCTTCCCTTATTTTTTTCATTCTTTCAAATTTAAATACAAATTTAGATTTATTCCAATTCTTGTCTAAAAAATTACTCCAAGATTTAATCAACAATTTTTCCTTTCCTTTAACTATTATTTTTCTTGGAATACCTCTAGTTTTAATAATTTTTCCAACTTGATATTGTCCCGTACCTAAAATATAACATTTTCCACTAGCCTCTAACGACCAATTACCTATTTTATTATCTATAATAATATAATCATCTAAAGGAATGTCGGAAATAAGAGAATCAGTGTGAATCGCTTTAATATGTTTATGTTTATCTTTTGGAATATCTTTTATAACCGACCAACGACCATAAGCAGTTATCCAAGAAGCGTAAATAGGATTAAATAATACTCCCGTTTTTAAAATAGGATTGTCTATATTATCGTGTATCTCTATAAAAGTTCCATATAATCCGTTCATAGTTATTTTTAACAATCTATACTCCATTTTAAAGTTATCTTGAATAGGCTTAAACTCTGTTTTTTTATCGTAAAGATTAAGCATTCTTTCTTTAAACGGAAATTTTGAATTATCATCAATATTATATTCATACGATTTATGAATAGAAACAATATATTCCCTAACTAAATCTAAATCGAACCATGTAAACCATTTCCAAAACTTCCCAGATGGAAATTTAATAATAGACTTATGTCGTATCCACACATTAGGAATATGTTGGATATCGTAAGGAATATTAACCTCTGCTAAATATAATCCTAAAGTCAATTTTTCAGGAAGTTCTATTTTTTCTTTCCAACACACTTTTTTATTCCAATTTTCGTATACATCAATATTAGGTAATCTATAAATAATGTTTGGATATTGAGAATTAATATCGTATAAATAACCGTTTTGTATTTTACCTAGTTCAAACACTTCAAAACGACCACCAGCATAAGAATCATAACCAGCTTGTAGAACTCTAATTGGTATGTCTTTTAAATTGTTAATTCTATTCTGTAATCTAAAATATTCTTTAGATAAACTTGCAGGACTAGCTAGAACTCTAGGCAAAGGTAATTTTAAATCTTTAACCGTATTAATTAATTTCCACGCTACATTTTCAGTTAATTGACAATCCTTAATACAATATTTAATAATATCATCTAAATTCTTATTCCAATAATCGTAAGAAGTGTTTAATAAATTTCCGTCAATTTTATCTTTTTCCATATCCATTAAAAATTCCTTAGAAGCTTCATTTAAACTACAAGTAAAGAATTTAAACAAATCTGTAAATATAACATTCCTTTTTCTAGTTAGATTTTTAATAACAAAAAATGAGAAACTAACATATTTAATAGCATAATTTTTATATATTACCTCTTTACCATGAACGATATCATCTATTAAGTCTAAATCATCATGTAATTTTAAAATAGCAGATATATCAAAATCTATATTAAAAAAAAACCTGTATGTGCTTTTATTATCTAAATTGTATGTGAGAAATTTAAGACAATCATCAAAACTAGGATTTAAAATATATTTACCTTTTGAATTAGCAATTAACTTGCATGTTCCTTCAAAAGTTTCAGTATCAACGGCTATAATATCTTTACAATCGTTAATTCTTGTTAATATATCCGTTTTAGGATTATACCTCACGCTTTTACCAATTCTTTCATTCGGTTTTAAAGTATAGCAATCTCTAAATGTAAATCTATTATG
>CAZDTP010000099.1:0-7924 GCA_964508365.1 uncultured archaeon | reverse complement strand
GTTCCCATTTCTTACTTCCATCTTTTTTCATTTCAACAACTTCTTCTGTCATTTTTATAACCTCCCTGTTATCATAGCATATATTTGTTCAGATGAAAAACCTGCAACATCTATCGCAGCACATCTACAATTTCCTGAGCAGGCACCACACCCCTTACATAGAGCGGAATTAATAATGGCAACGCTACCGAATCTTCTGTCTTCAATTAATTCGATCGCATTATAGGAACAGTTATCTATGCACATCCCACAACCACTACATCTAGCAGGATCCACTCTAGCAATTTTGCCTTCGGCTTCAATTTCTTCTTTTGAGAGAATCGTACACGCTCTTGAAACCGCTGCATTTGCTTGAGAGATAGAATCCTCAATTGTTTTTGGACAGTGGGCTAAACCCGCGACAAAGATTCCTTCTGTAGCAAAATCAACTGGTCGTAGCTTAACATGAGCTTCTAAGAAAAAATTATCGTCATTTATTGGTACTTTTAACAGTTTGCCCAATTCCTCGTTTTCTTCTTTTGGGGCTACTATTCCAACACTCAATACTACTAAATCTGAGTTTATTTGAATGGTATCTTTTCTAGGTGAAACTACATTCACTCTTAATTTCGAGCCTTCTGGAACAATTTCAGGTGGATTATCTTCATCATAACGAATAAATACGACTCCTGCCTCACGTGCCATCCTGTAGTACATTTCTTTAAATCCATAGGTTCTAATGTCTCTAAATAAAATAACAATTTCAGTAGAAGGGCTTTTCTTTTTAGCCACTATTGCGTTTTTTATTGCCTCCGCGCAACACATTTTACTACAATAAGGGTGTTCTTCATTTCGCGATCCTACGCATTGAATCATAACAATTGATTTTTTATCTTTTACATCATCAGTCGTGTTTATTAGTTTCTCGAATTCAGATTGAGTAATTACATTATCGTTTGTACGATATAAAAATTCGTTAGGTTCATACTCTTTAGCACCTGTTGCTACAACTACAACCCCATGTTCAAATTCTGCTCTAACCTTTTTTGGACCATGAATTACCACTGATTTGAAATTTCCAATATAACCATCGATAAGTTCAATTTCAGCTTCGGTGAAAACGTGGATATTTGCGTGTTTTTTTACTTTATCAATTAAGTCTGATAGATAAGCTTGAACATTTCCCCCTTCAAGCGTCGTATATATGTTCCGAGCAAAACCTCCTAATTCCTTTTCTTTTTCTACCAAAAAAGTTTCGAAATTTTGATTAGCAAAATTAAGAGCAGCAACCATACCGGTAATGCCTCCCCCTATAACAAGAGTTTTAGGAGTAACTCCCAATTTTATTCTCTCTAATGGCTGAATGTTTCTCGCTTTATTTACAGCCATTCTTACGAGGTCCATAGCTTTTTCTGTAGCCTCCTTTGGTTGATTCATATGAACCCAACTACATTGATCACGAATGTTTGCCATTTGAAATAAATATCTATTTAATCCAGCTTCTCTAATAGTTTCTTGAAACAAAGGTTCGTGAGTTCTTGGGGTACAAGAAGCTACGATAACTCTATTAAGGGTATATTCCTTAATTTTATCCTTGATTATCGTTTGAGTGTCAGCTGAGCATGTATATAAGTTCTGATCTGATAAAACTACATTCGGAAGCGAATTTGCATACTTAACTACTTTAGGAACGTCTACATATCCTCCAATATTCACTCCACAATGACATATAAAGACACCAATTCTAGGCGGTTGACCGGCGACAAATATCTCGGGTGGTAATGTTTTTTCTGTGATTAAAGTACCTCTTTTTTCATGTAATAGCGTATTAACACAGCCTGCAGCCGCACTGGCTTGAGTAACTGTCTCAGGAATATCTTTCGGTGAGGAAAATGCACCACACACAAAAATTCCAGGAATAGTTGTCTGAACGGGATTGAAAATATCCGTTTTAGCAAAATTAAATTCGTTTAATTCTATTCCAAATTTATCTGCTAAATATTTTGCATCATCTGGAGGGTTCAAACCAACAGAAAGTACAACCATCTCAAAATCCTCTTCAACAATTTTCCCATCTTCTGTTTCGTACTTCAATATCAGATCCTTAGTTTCTGGATCTTCTTTAACTGAAGAAATACGACTTCGGATATAGCGCACTCCATATTCTTCTTGCGCACGAATAATATATTTATCAAAATCTTTTCCGTATGCCCTTACATCCATGCTAAAAATTGTTGGTCTTATTTGATGCATGTGTTCGTGGGCGATTACTGCTTCTTTTGCAGTATACATACAACACACAGAAGAACAATAAGGTTGACCATTTCCCGTAAAGTCTCGAGATCCTATGCACTGAAGAAACGCGACTTTTTCTGGTATATCTCC
The DNA here is from genome assembly GCA_964508365.1 of uncultured archaeon. Classification (GTDB taxonomy): domain Archaea; phylum Asgardarchaeota; class Lokiarchaeia; order Sigyniarchaeales; family SOKP01; genus SOKP01. The sequence goes on along the minus strand of CAZDTP010000099.1, from coordinate 5,560 downwards.
ATCAGATGGCCTTAATACTTTTCCTGCATAGGGACCACTCGCGCTTAAAATTCGCTCGAACTCAATACTCGTAACTACATTTTTGTATTTGCCATAACCATACAAGTTACCTTCTGGAGGTATGTATTCATCAAATCCAGGTGCTAATACAATACCACCTACATTTAATTCAATAATCTCATCTTCTAAATCGTATTCTACGGCATTTGCTTTACAAACTCCCTTACAAATTCCGCACCCAATACAATAATCCTTATTTATAGCGTAAACCAGAGGAACTGCTTGTGGATATTTGACCGATGTTGCAGCGAATTTCGACAATTTCTCGTTGAAGTCATCAATTGCTTCAACGGGACATGCTCGACCACAAACTCCACATCCAGTACATTTATCCATGTTTATATATAATGATTTTTTTAACACTTTTACTGTAAAATTACCTGCTTCTCCTGAAACATTTAGAATTTTACAATTTATACTCAGATCAATATTATGATGACGTCCCGTCTCTACTAGTTTAGGGCTAACAATACACATAGCACAGTCGTTAGTTGGGAAAGTTTTATCCAACTGTGCCATCACGCCACCTATGCTTGTACTTGATTCAAGTAAGTAAACTTTAAAACCAGCATCACCTAGATCTAGAGCTGTTTGAGACCCTCCAATTCCCGCTCCTACTATTAATACTGCTCCTACTTTTTCCATTTTTTTTACCTCTATATTCTCATATATAACGGAGTATTTCCATCAATACTTTGATAATCTATTTCTCCTCTACTCTTTAACATTAGCATATTTTCTAAAATTTCACTTGGATCCAGTTTTAGTTCAGCAGCTAAATCTTTAACTGATAAAACTTTACTGCTTAATGAAAGTAAGATTCTTTGTCTAACAAATTCATCGTGAATTGCCTTATCAAAAATATCATTAAATTCATCGATCGGCACTTTCTCTCCATATTCGTTTTCAACTTCTGTAATCTTTCTCTGCCGTCCTACTAACGCCCTAATCCTATCGCTCGAAACAGAATTTTCCATAGCTTTTAGATTATTGAATAATTCTTGATCCATGTTTTCTCCACTAAGGGGAGATGGTCCTTGTTCTCGAATTGATTCAATAAACTCAGTAACAACTTCAGCAAATCTTTTTCCCTCAGATGCAGAAACCCAATCTAATCTTACTCTTTTGTCAAAATCGACATTATTAAGAAATTTTTGAACCATCATAAACTTCTTTTCAGCTTCGTAATTTCCTTCCAAATAATGACAATCGCCAGGATGGCAACCCAACACAAATACCCCGTCTATTCCTGTTAAAAGAGCTTTAAAAATAAATACAGGATCAACTCTACCACTACACATAACCCTAATAACTCTCATGTTTGGAGGATATTGAATTCTACTCACTCCTGCCAGGTCGGCTCCTGCATAGGAACACCAATTACATAAAAATCCCAAGATTTTTGGTTCAAATGTCATTATACTTCTTTACCTCCATAAGCGTATATTTCAGAAAGAATTTGTTGATCTGTATAATGTCGTATGATAATTGCGTGATTGGTACATGTGGCACCACATAAACCACAACCTTTACACAATACTTGAGTTATTTCTATCTCGTCGTCTTCATTCTTACTAATAGCGTTATATGGGCAAATTTTTATACATACCTCACAACCGGTGCATAAATTTTTGTTATAGTCGGGTAAAAATGATGTAGCACCCTCAACTTCTATCGTGTCGTGAGATATTATCCTACTAGCTCTTGCTGCCGCCGCATAACCTTGAGAAATGGATTCTGTAATATCCACAGGCCATTTTGCTGAGCCACAAACAAAAATTCCATCAGTAGCGAAATCCATTGGCCGCAATTTTACATGTGCTTCTAAAAAGAAACCATATTCTCCTAATGGAACTTTTATCATTTGTGCTAGTGCTTTATTATCATTATTTGAAACTAAAGGTGTTGAAAGTACACAAAGATCATATGGGATGAGTATTTCTTCTCCAAGATATTCATTGTGCACTTTAATTTGATGCTCTTTGACAATCGGTATTTTTTCAGGAGAATATTCAATAAATATAACCCCTGTTTCTCGAGCCCTTCTATAGTAATCTTCGTAATAAGTACCTGGTGTATATAAATCTCTAAAAAGTATGGTAACATTTGACTCAGGATTGTTCTCTTTTATAATGAGAGCATTTTTTAAAGCGGTCATACAACACACACTTGAACAATAAGTTCTCTCATCATTACGAGATCCAACACACTGTATCATAACAATATCTTTAGCCTTAACTTCGTTATTCTGTAATTTACTTTCCAATTCATGTTGGGTAATTCTTATCTTACCATCATAGCCGAAATATCCAGTTGGCGTCAAAAGCGAGGCTCCAACGGCTACGACAATAACACCAATAGTTAAGTCAATATTAATCCCATTTTCCTCCAATACTACTTCATAATTACCAATAAAACCTTCAATATTTTTTACTTGTGCAGAGGTATGGACTTTCAGATTTTTATTACCTTTAATGTTTTTCTTAAGATTATCTAACAAAGTTTGGGCGTCTAGATCAATAGGGAAAAGTTTGTATAGTGTTTTCAGCCTTCCACCTAATTCATTTTCTCTTTCAACTAAATGTGTTTCAAATCCTTGATTTGCTAAACTAAGTGCAGCAGTCATCCCTGAAACACCTCCACCAATTACTAATGCAGTAGGAGTTGCATCAACTATGATATTTTCGAGTGCTTCAAGCCTAGCTGCTCTTGCTACACCCATTCGAATTAAATCTTTCGCCTTGTCAAACGCTTCCTTGGGGTATTTCTGATGACACCAAGTATCTTGATCCCTTATGTTCACAAAATCAAAGAGATACTGATTTACGCCTTCTTCTTCAACACAATCTCGGAATAAAGGCTCGTGGGTTCTCGGAGTGCATGATGCTACAATTACCCTATTCAAATTATGGTTTTTAATCCCATTTTTAATTTGGGTTAATCCCGTTTCTGAACAAGTATACAGATTATCTTCAGTAAACACCACATTTGGTAGAGTTTTAGCATATTCGGCAAGAGCTTTAACATCTATAAGCCCTCCAATATTTGTTCCACAAGAACAGACAAAAACACCAATCCTAACATCTTCACTTTCTTTTTCAGACACTTTCGCTTTAACCTCCTTTAATTACTTCCGCTGCTCTTGCTGCTGCTCCACTAGCTTCAGCGACAGAACGAGGAATATCCATTGGTTCACGAGCACATCCACATGTGAAAATTCCTTCCACACTCGTTTCTACTGGTAAGAATGGATTTGTTTTTACAAAATTATAATTATTTAATTCAATTCCTAATATATCTGCTAATTTTTCGATTCCTTGTGATGGAATTATGCATGTTGCTAAAACAGCTAAATCTACTTTCATCTGTTTTATTTCAGATGTATCATAATCTTCGTAAGTTATAATAGGAGTATCATCCTCATCAACATCAATATGGGATATCTTACTTTTAATATATTTAATGTTATATTCATCTGATCCTCTACGGAGAAAAGTTTGAAATCCTTTTCCTCCGGCTCTCATATCAATATAAAAAACATATGATTCTAAATCGTTATTATGTTCATAAGAAATCATTGCTGCTTTCGTGGTATACATGCAACAAATAGAAGAGCAATACTTTTTATCTCTATCTGAGCGTGATCCTATACATTGTAGAAAAGCAAGTTTTTTAGGATCTTTTCCATCGGATAATCTTTTTAAATGTCCTTCTAATGGTCCAGAAGCACATATTAATCGTTCAAATTCTAAGGCGGTTACTACATTTTTATATTTCCCATAACCATAATTTGTTAGTGGAGAGACATCTTCCAATAAACCATATCCTGAAGCGACGATAATGCAACCAACATTATTAATTTCTAAAATTTCATCTTTTTGTGAGAAATCAATTGCCTCAGCTCCACAAGCTTTTGCACATAGTCCACAAATTCCATAATTTAAGTAAACACATGAATTTTTATCAATTATGTAGACTGGAGGAACAGCAGAGGGAAATGGGATGTATGCTGCTGCCATAGTTTTCAAATTAGCATCGAAGTAATTTGGAACACCTCTTACTGGGCAAACTGAAGCACAGTCACCACAATTAGTACAAACATCTTCCTTAACATAACGTGCATGTTTAAGGATATCTACCGTAAAATTCCCAATTGTACCTTCAACATTATTTACCTCTGAAAGTGTGTAAAGAGTAATATTTGGGTGCCTATAACATTCTGATAATTTAGGTGCTAAAATACAAATTGAGCAGTCTAAAGTAGGAAATGTTTTATCTAATTGAGCCATTTTTCCTCCAATTACAGGATTTTTCTCAATTAAATGAACTTTTATTCCCATATCTCCTAAATCTAAAGCTGCTTGAATACCAGCAATACCCGCTCCAATAATAAGAACACTTCTAGAATTTAATTCCAATCATATCACCTTTTATTTATTTCTTCACCTTTAGTGAAGTCATTTTTTTCAACCAATTGATTTTTTTGGGTTGCCATTCTGAAATCTGATCAGCAGGAATAATATATCGTTCGATGTATCCTGTGGCGAGTAATGAATCTATTAAACTATGTCCCTTTTCAGTTCGAGTAAGAATCATTGAATAACCTGTAGGGGCTCCAGAGGCTCCAATACTAAGATCTGAAAATCTCCCTACAAAATCATCACATTCATGACAATGATTCCTTACAGCATCATCAAGATCTTTAATATTCACTTCCTTAACAGAGTCATCTTTTGATGTGACAAAGAAGTTCTTTTTAATATTTGTTTTTTTAATATCTGAAGGATTTCTTTGCGTTTTTGACCTTATTGTATCCATTAATTTATCATAATCAAAATTTTCAAAACAAAAAAGACCAATTACTATACTTATAACATGTGCAGGTTTTATATTCAAAAGCTTCATTTTACTTATAGCTCTACATTGGCACGGTGTCCCAATAAAAGCAATTCGTAATTGATCGGCATCATATATACGTTTCTTTTGAGAAATGATGTCTTCTGCGATTTGAGTTAAATCTTTTAATGGTAAAATATTAGATGAAATCGAATATCGAGTCCCTGCTGATTTTACTAAATCATCTTTACTGTATATTATTTTGGGTATTGGTTTAAAATTATCATCATATTCTGATACAATTGCGGCATCAATATTATTAGTATCAAATAAATATGTTAAAAGAGTTGATACAATGCCTCCATCTTGCCCAACTTCTTTAATTTTTGTATTTGTTGTTCTGGCGGCAAAAATATCAATTATATTCCCAAGTTCATCTTTAACTAAGTGTGTTTCTTTTAATTTATCTAATAATGGTTCTGTTTGCGGACAAATATAATAACAATACCCACATTCTTTACAATTTTCAACACTTTTATCAGTTTTAAACTTTGGAATATAATTTTCCATCTCAATAACATTAAATGCTTGGTTTTCACAATATGCTATACACGCGCCACAAGCACAACATCTATTAACTGAGATTACATCATCTTCCAAATTT
>CAZDTP010000098.1:6499-8321 GCA_964508365.1 uncultured archaeon | reverse complement strand
TTTACATCTATCTTGATTTTTTAATCAATCTAATCGCATTTTTTGAACTCATATTCTATAGAAAAGCATATAAGAAACGAAAAAACTTAATTTCCTCTGCTCCTATTTAATACGATAATAAAAATCCAAATAATGTTATAATTAATTCATATCAGCAAGAGGACAATCTATTCTACAATTTTTACGAACTGGTTTAAGTATTTTATTAAGATTTTACCAATTGCATCTATTGTACAATACCTTTCATATAGTTTATATGCTTTTTCCTTAATCTTTTCGCTTAATTCGGGATTATTTCTTAATTCCAAGATACTATCTTTTATAGCGACTGGATTTGCCCTTTCACATAAAATTATATCTTCATTCATAGTAAATAATTCTTTTATGGCAGGAGTATCACCCGTTATCATCGGGATCTTCATAGCAATGCCATGAAATACTTTATTAGGGATTACTTGTAATGTTTTGGGTGTTTTACCAAAAATTCCTAATCCAACATCAAAGGACGAAATTAATGCTGGTAATTTTTGAAGTGGTTGGATATCAATGAAGCTAACATTCTCTAATTTGAGTTCTTCGACTAATTTTCTATTTTTTGCATATGTCTGACCATTACCTATAAATATGAATTTTATGTCATCGCTCTGCTTTAGAATATTCGCAGCTTTAATTATATATTGAACCCCTTGAAGAGGGATATATGTGCCCCAAAATCCCACTCGATAACAATCACCATCCTTTACATTATGTTCAATTGGCTGAAATATATCATCTTGAGCTCCAACAATAATTTTCCTAAATTTTCTTATTGGAATGTTATACTTATCGTGAAAAAATTTGATATGAGATAAAGTATCCAATATGATTAAATCCGACATAGAACATTCGAGTAAATCTTGAATATATAAAAAAGGAGGGTATAGAAATTTCGGTAACTTACTTTTCTCGTATAACCCTCTATCATAATAATATGTTTGTAATTTAGAAATGAAAATATCGTTGATAAGTGGAATATTTTTTATTACCGCTATAAATTTTGCAAAGAGAAATTGGATTGGTGGTAATCCATAGGTAAGGATTAAATCTACATCGGTAGATAGCAATTTTTTAAAGTTTTTGACCATAAACCGAAGATTTTTAATAATATCGAAAGTTTTAACGTTGAATTCAATTACTTTAACATTATTTTTCTTAAGTCCTTTAATAAAAATAGCGTTACGAGAATACTCTGGGTTATAATTTCCAAAATATAAAATTCGTTTTATCATTAGAGCTCGATTCTAATATAACGTATCATCTAATTATTAAAAATATAATAGAATAAGGTTTTATCTCTTTAAAAACGTTTTAGAATCGGTTGTAGAATTTACCATTAGGTCGGAAGCTTATATTATAATTTATAATCGGTATTAATGGTTTAAATATCATTCAAGATTTAAAAGAATAATAAAGCCTAATAGAATGTTAATAAATTTTATAAGGATATAACAATTCAACAAAAAAATCCAAGTTGATTAAAAGTGAAGAGTGTGCTTGTAACTGGAGGGGCGGGATTTATAGGATCACATGTAGCAGAATTCTATGCAAATAATAAAGAAATAGATAAAGTATACATTATCGATAATTTATCTCGAAGCCAACTCCTTCATAAAGATTCTAAATATACAACGTATAATTGGGATTATTTATCTAAATTTGAGAAAATTCGGAGATATCAAAAAGACATAAGAGATTTAAGTTTTCTAACAAATTTCTTTAAGGAAAATCCTGTTGATATCGTGATTCATACTGCCGGGCAAACAGCTGTAACTACTTCGGTTAC
>CAZDTP010000098.1:0-6399 GCA_964508365.1 uncultured archaeon | reverse complement strand
CTGTTGATATCGTGATTCATACTGCCGGGCAAACAGCTGTAACTACTTCGGTTACCGATCCGAGAAGCGATTTTGAAAACAATATATTGGGTACGTTTAATCTTCTCGAAACTGTAAGGAAATCTAAATCAAATCCTGACCTGATATTATGCTCAACCAATAAAGTGTTTGGAAACAATGTAAACAGATGCAATGTAATCGAAAAAGAATTAAGATATGAATTTTCAGAAAATTGTAAAAAGGGTATATCAGAGGATTTCTCGATAGATTTATGCGAACACACGCCGTATGGAACTTCAAAACTCTGTTCAGATCTCTATTTTCAAGAGTATGGTCACCTATACGGGATGAGGACGGCAGTTTTTCGAATGTCTTGCATTTATGGAACGAGACAATTTGGAGTAGAGGACCAAGGGTGGGTTGCTCATTTTGTGATATCTGCTTTAACAGGAAGGAAATTAAATATCTATGGAAATGGAAAACAGGTAAGAGATATTTTATATATTTCCGATTTAATTGAGGCATATGACTCATTTATAGAAAGATCTAAACAAATCCGACATGGAGTATTTTGTTTAGGTGGAGGAATTGAAAAAACATTATCGTTATTAGAACTAATTGAAATCTTACAAAAAGAAATGGGAAAAAAAATAGATTACGAATTATTCGATTGGAGACCAAGCGACCAAAAAGTGTATATCTCAGATATAACAAAGGCTGAGCAAATTCTTGGTTGGAAGCCAAAAATAACTCCAAACGAAGGTGTGAAAAGACTTGTACAATGGGTATCAAACAATAAGTCTTTATTTTATTGAAAGACTAGAGATAACGATTTTTGGCACCAGCATACAATAGATCAAACTTCTCTGCAATTGTTTTCCATGAATAAAGGCGGCTCTTTTTAAATGCGTTGTTTGAAAATTCAGCATACAATTCTTTATCCGAAGAAATTTTTCTTATTGCGTTAATTAAAGCATCATCATTGCCATGTTCAACTGAAAATCCTACTCCATTCGATATTTCTTTCATAGGCTCGATATCAGAAGTGATGATGGGCTTTCCATAAGCCATACCTTCTAAATATATTATTCCTAGCGCCTCGTTAATACTTGGGCGAACTACTAAATCAACGGTATCAAATAACAATCTTTTTTCTTGATTTGTTACATATCCAATAAAATTACAGTTTTTTAATTCTGCATTAGCAAAATGATTTTTTATTAGGTTATTCCAACGTAATTTATCGTTTCCCGCAAAGACAAATTTTATAGAGGGAAGTTTTAAAGCAGCACCTATTACTTGTAAAATGCCTTTCTTAATATCATCGATATGAGAATTTATATACAAAACAACGAATTCATCGTCGTTTATCTTTAATCTTTGTCTCCATTCATTCTTAACACTGCTCTCGCTCTCATTGATGTATATTCCTAAACCAATCTTTACTATTTTTTCCTTAGGAACACCATGAGAGATTAAATAATTACGTTCCGCATTAGTGCACACATTGATATAATTAAATTTTCTCAAAATTTTGAACCAATGCTTTTCATTTGAAAAGTACTCTATGTCTTTATAGTGATAAAAGGGAGTAATTATAACGGGTTTATTCTTTAATCTTGAGACTATAAGCGACGAAATAATGCAAGATCGAGGCACAGCTGTGGTATGAATCATATCAAACGATTCCCTGTTTAAAAAAATCAAAAGTTTCCAACCTAATTCATCTTGAAATAGCCCCCAAAATAAGGAATTCCTTATTAATTTAAAAAATCTCTCAAGAAATCTAATTATCCCATGTTCAAGTCTAAAAGCCACTTTATCAAACTTTCGTAACAATTTGTGTTTTGTTCCAGAATAAAAAGGTAGAGGGTTTATAAATCTTAGAATTGTATGAGGAATTCTTTTTATCCTTACTGAGTTCTCTTTAGATTTAAGATTCATGTAATAATTAAAATTTTGTCGCCACCTTTTAACATCGCTTGTCAATATTGTAATTTGATGTCCTTTTTTTATCATTTCAACTGATAATTCATCCATAAAAATATCGGAACCCGTGTCTCCTGGATGCTGTCTATAAACGTGCAGAACATTCAAATTATAAACCTCCTTACATTAAGGTATCTCATAATTTTAACATAAAGTTCATATCGCTATCTTTTTTTAATTTTAGTTATCAAATCATTAAACATTTCTATTTCCCGTGAAAAGGAGAAATAATGAAGAGCATATTCTCTTGCTGATTTTTGTAGTTCCTTAAATCTTATAGGGTTTTTTTCCCATAAATTCACCAGCTTGAGAATTTCACTTTCTATTGCAAAACTGCTTAATTCTGGTAAAAAAAATGCAAAACTTTTTCCTTTTAAAATTTCTACAGAGCCAATTGTTTTAGTGCAAATAACAACAAGTTTTGATGCTAATGCCTCAATCAGAACTCTCCCAAAAGGTTCCCTACGAGAAGAGAACAAAAAAACATCATTTCGACCGTAGAATTCCGCAATTCTCTCATTGCTAATATAACCATGAAATTTAACGTTTAAAGGGAATTTTTTCTCCAATTCAGATAACTTCTGTTCTATTGGGCCCGTGCCACAAAATTCAAATCTAACTTTAAGGTTTTTATGATTTTCAAGTAAGATTCTAATACCATCCACCAAAATTCCAACTCCTTTGTGAACATCATCTAAGTAGCCCACATAAATAAATTTTAAGAATGATTCATCTCTGTCCAATATTTTGCTCTCATCGTAGTTACTAAGCTCAACTCCGTGAATAATGTGATTAATTCTTTGAGGTTCATAGAAATTTTTTAAATATTTCTTTGCGTGTCCTGAAATAGTATGAATGGAAAATTTCTTCTTAAAAATGGTAAAGAGTAAAATCGAAAACCTGTATTTAAGATTATATAAAGATATAAATTTATCGCTCTGTAGTGGTTTCCTAAAACCGATTATATATTTTGCTTTATTTATAATTAGACTAAAGAAAATAAAAATTAGGGTATTTTTAATATTTAATATTGAAGTATATGCAATATCACTTGCTTTTATCTCCCTGTATAACTTTAACAATTCCCAGGGATATGGAATACTAAAATTTCTATCAAGAATGTTTATTGTTAGATATTTTATTCTAAAGTATTGATCCAAATGTTGTATTTTTTCTGCTATGATATGGCCTGACATTAGTTTCTTACCTATCATTCTATTTGAATCGACAAGCGTAACGTGATATTTTTTACTTAAACCCGTTGCTAATTCAATTGCAGAAATCTCTCCCCCTCTACCATTCTCTAAAGCCAGAGGAGAAAATATTAGAATTCTCATAGTAAATGATATTATTAGTAAGTGATTCGTATGATTTTATGAAAACAACATCTTAGATCATTTTTTTAATCAAATAAATATTAGCAAGGCAAATCGGAAGAATCATCAATTGAGGATATTTTAATAATTTTAATAAAATTCTGAGAATTATTAAATAATAGTGATATATTAGTGAACCCCAAATGTGTAATTTTGATTACCATTGATGCTTTAAGAAAAGATCATTTAGAATCATATAGTTATAAAAGAAAAACTGCTCCAAATTTGGATAAATTCGTTCAAAATGGTACAACCTTTTCTAACGCGATAACAAACGGACCAGAAACACCATCTGCGTTTTCTGCGCTTTTTACTTCCGAACTTCCCTTTTTGAATGGAGGTTTTAGCCCTTTACCTTCCCAAAAACTGAGTTTTCCTCAAATTTTAAAGGAAGCCGAAATTAACACCTATGGAATTCATAGCAATCCCAATCTCGGTAAATTTTTTAATTATCATAGGGGATTTGATGTGTTTTTAGATGGAGAGAGGTTTAAGGGTAAACCTAATATGAATAACGGTGGAGGTCTAAAAAAAAACTTCATTCAATATTTAAAAAAAATTATGAACTATCGAGATATGTTTAACAAATTAATGTATGGATTAAAGGGTTTTAACAAAATCAAATCACTTTTACGCAACAGGTTTCCGTTTATTACCGATATTCTCCTACCGTTTACTCCCATAGCATATAATGCCCCATATGTTGTAAATAAAGTCATTTCGTTTCTTAGAGCCAATAAAACACCTTTATTTCTATGGGCGCATTTTATGGATGTTCATAGTCCATTCAATCCTCCATCTAAGAATGTTCAAAATATTACGGGCTCAGATATAGACATAAAAGAACGAAATTTCTTAAATAAAGAAGTATGGCCCAATCCTCAAAACTATAAGATATCAGAATCAATCTTAGAAAACATTAAAATTTTATACGATGGAGAAATTAATTATGTTGATTCATTCTTAAACCAAATCTTTTCTATAATACACAATAAGTTTGAAAAAGATTGTTTAGTAATAATTACTGCCGATCATGGCGAAGCTTTCTTTGAACACGGCGTATTTTTTCACCAAGGAAATGTTTATGACGAGTTATTGAAAATCCCTTTATTTATAGTTGAAATCGGAAAAAATCACCCCATTAAAAGGGCTGATAGTATAGTACAACTGATTGATATCGCCCCTACGATATTGGATTACTATGGTATTTCAATCCCCGAGTCATTTCAAGGAAGAAGCCTACTACCCTTGTTAAAAAGAGATTTGATAGATAGAGAAGCGTGTGTGATATCAGAAACTTACCAAAGAAATGGAATTATGAAAAGGAACGGGGAAACTGGATATAAACTTATTTCTATAAGATCTGATGAATGGAAATATGTTTATAGTGAGCAATTCGACGAGGAGTTATTATTTCACCTTAAATCTGATCCTGGAGAAAAAGTAAATTTAATCACTAAAGAAAAAGTAAAACTAACGCAATTCAGAAGAATTAGGGATTCACATTTCGAGGAGATAACTACTGTTGACGAATTTTCGAAAATCTCTAAAGCTGTTACACAAATCGATTTTAAAAATATAAATTTATAAATTTGTTAAGAATTCTCAGCTAATTTTGAGCATCCTATTAAAATCTCGCTTAATTTTTAATAATTGAATTAATTTATATTCGAATTTTAATTGGTATTATTATGTCTGATTTAATCCCTATACAAGAAGTAATTGAAATAAACCCTCGTGTTCAAGAACTGTTTGAACAAGGATTTATAATAGATCCTGACAAAATCGACGATTACTTAATGGATTTTAAAAATCGAAAAACGACCTTACCGAATAAAGACTATTGGAAGGAAAAAAGAGTATTAATAACGGGCATAAGTGGATTTGCTGGTAGTTTTTTAGCAGAACAGTTATTGGATTTAGGGTGTGAAGTGCATGGAACAATACGAAGACACGCAGTTCCTATGCATGAGAATATTGAACATTTAAGAGGAAAAACATTCCTTCACGAAGCAGATATAACAAGTGCGGAGCGAATTTTCGAAATTTTTGACGAAATTAGACCAAATGCTGTGTTTCACCTAGCTGCTGAATCTTTTGTACCAACATCTTTTCGTGAACCAGCAAGAGTAGCTCATAATAACATTATAGGGACAATTAAACTTTTCGAAGCAGCACGCAGATTTGGAGCTGATTTAGAGAGTATACAGGTTGCATGCAGTAGTGAACAATATGGTTTAGTTGATCCTAATGAAGTTCCTGTTATCGAGGACCTCAAAAAAAATCCCTTTAGGCCTAGAAGCGTGTATGGAATCTCTAAATGTGCTACAGAACAGATTGCATGGTTGTATCATAATTCATATGGAGTACCTAGCATTATTACACGGGGTTTTAACCACGAAGGGCCTAGGAGAGGAATTCAATTTGTAACAAGTGTAATTCATAGACAAATCGTAGAGATACTTGAGAATAAAAGAGATAAAATAGTAATTGGAAATCCAAATGCTATCCGAGATTTCACCCATGTTAAAGATACAGTCAATGGTTACATTATCCTTAGTGAGAAAAAAAAATTTGGAGAACCTTATAATATTTGCTCAGGTAAAGGAATAACTATAGCTAATTATGTAAAACTCGCAATGAAATTATATAATATTAATGTTGAAGTATTTGTAGACCCTCAGCGTATGCGACCGAGCGAAGTGCCACTATTAATTGGTCGTAATGACAAGATTTTTGACGAAACAGGTTGGAGACCGGTCCGATCGATAGCCGCTATAATAAAAGAGGGAGTAGAATACTTCCAAGAGCATCCAGAAATGCTTGGAATTGAAGCTCATTAATTAAAAGAAAAAAAAAGTATATTCTCACTTTTTAATCCTTATTACAATCAATGAAATCATAGCTATTTAAGAAAGATTTCTTTTGGTAATTCGATAATACTGAATTATATCAAAATAAGAATAAAGAAGTAATTATTATAGATTTAATACTTGTTTCTGTGCTCTAATTAACTCCATCACGCCTTCTTGAC
>CAZDTP010000097.1:0-8678 GCA_964508365.1 uncultured archaeon | reverse complement strand
ACACGCGCCACAAGCACAACATCTATTAACTGAGATTACATCATCTTCCAAATTTCTGAATGTTTTTATATCTGCTAATCCCATTTTTCTACCAATTCTTTTTTTAAAGTCTATAAATTTATTTTATAACTTTTCTTAATTTCTAAAATCCTTCTAATAATTCTTTAGATCGAACTCGATGAAAACTCAATCCTAATTCTTCAGGTTTGAACCCAAATGCGAGGGCTACTAACTCTGAGAGATAGAAAACGGGGTAATTATAACCATTTTCTTTTTCTTTACTCAGTTCTCGTTGGTTGAAATCAAATTGTTGAAAGCATGCTGGACATACTAGGGTAACACAATTCGCACCAGCTTCTTGAATTGATTTGAATTTGTTATCTATCATTTGAAGAGAAATTTCTTTATCCGATTTTTCAAGAGGATTTCCACAACATTCCATCTTTAATTCATATTCTACAGAATCAGCACCTATAGCTTTAACAATTTCATCTATAGTGGTCGGTTCAAAAGGATCATCCCAATTAATAATCTCAGAAGGTCTTAAATAATGACATCCATAATGAACGGCAACTTTAAAGCCAGTTAAAGGATGTTCCACATTCTCTCTTACTTTATCAAGATTTTCATAAAGAACCTGAGCGAAATGCTTTACTTCAGTTTTACCTTCATATTTTTTGTCAACTATCTTTAGGATTTTATTTACTTCCTTCTTTATTTCAGAATCCTTGTTTATATAGTAATTAACTCCTTTAAGAGTTTCAACACAACCAGAACAAAGAGAGATAATTCCTCCATTATTATTTGATAAGCTTAAATTTCTTGCTCCTAAAGCTAACCAAGTTTTATGATCTATAAGTTCTATACCCGTTGGATCTGGACAACAACTGAACCCTTCAACATCATTCAATTTAATACCAAGCTTTTCAAATACTTTTCTTGAAGATGCTTCTAAGAATGGAAGCCTTGCCGGAATTACACATCCCAAAAATAAATCATAAGACATAATTTATGCTCCCTCCTTTGGAATGTTATTTTCAAACTTAGTTTCTTTTAAGATTTTCTTTATTTCATCAACTGATGCTGTTTTTATGGAAGGAAGTCCCAATTTCTCCCGTCTGGTAATAATTGCTTTGGAATATGGAACTGCAACTCCATTTTCTAAAACGGCTCTCCCCTGTGAAATAAAAGCTTCAGGAACATTGCCAGTATTAAAACATTTATTTTTTATTAGTGTAAAAATTTCAGTAAGCTCTACCTTTTGAGGACATAGCTCAACACATTTCTGACAGGTTGAACAAAGCCAAGGATTAGGATCTTGCCTTTCTATTAATTTATCCATTAACCCTAAAATCGCTTCTTCTATAATTTTTCTAGGATTATAACCACCTTGAGTGATGAGAGCAACGGGGCAACACCCACTACATGTACTACACTGATAGCAGTAGTTTAAAGAAGCATTATGTTTTAATACTTCATTTCGAAACTCAAAATTTATTACAGACATTTCTAAAAGTTTTATTATCCATCTACTAGATAGTTAGGAAAATAAAAGAGATTTAATAAATCTTTTAGAAAATTTCAATAACCAAAGCCTATATAATTGTTTTAGATTATCAAAATCGCACTTATTTAGTTCTATTTTGAGCACTCAATTTCCCTCCTTGTTTATTTCTTTTATTCTTAATAATTTCTGCGCATCTATTTATCAGAAAACTTAATTAATTATAGGTTTGATGATCAAGGGTGATCAAAATTTGGCTAAAATGTTGTAATCTTTCAGATATAGTTTTGACGATCAATCATAAAAATAGTATTGATCGATTACAGCGATTTTAAATATCGGATTTCGATAAAATTATACTTTTGAACCATGAATGATCAATCTTGAATATCGATGAATTGAAAATAACATCACATGATCGAAATTTTACGAATATATTCTTTTCAAAACAATAAATGTCGAAGGATGATCATATTTAAATATGAAAACATTATATTATATTATTGTGGAAATATTAACTTATAAAATAATAATAAAATTTCACAAAAAGTAAATAAAAAACTAAAAAGTGATAAAAAAAATGTGTAATAATTGTAATTGTGAAGCATATGACCAATGTTCAATAGTAGGATACATGCCTGTAGGATTTTGTTGTACTTTATGCGATCTATATGACGAGGCACACACTTGTTTAGAATCAAGGACAAAAGAAAAAGCGTCTAAGATAGAACCTGTGAGCGCTACAATTGAAGATGGCGTTTTAAAGGTCGTTATTAGAAAGGATGAGAAAGAGGTTCCATTAGTCATTGATTTAGACAAGCAATTAGGTTCTGAGTAAAAATTTTTTAATTAATTTTATTTTTCAATAAAGTCTAAATATTCCGAGAAAAAGTAAAAGGGTCAGTCCCCTGATATCTCCTTGAACAAGGGTTTGACAATGCGTAAGGTGAGTATTCAACGGGCGAAGTCAGGGAACTGGTATCAGATTAAAGTAAACATGTAATTTGAAAAAATAACCAAAAAAGAATAATGATCTACACATTAGCTAAGTATTCGTTTAGCACGATGTTTAAATCTACTTCTGAGTTTTGGATCTTCTTTAAAAGTTGTCGAAGTCCATACTCGTTTAGCAATAATTCTATGAGATTTTTATAAATTGCTGTAATATTATCTTTCCCAACCTCATAATAAAAATCACCTTCACTTAGGGAAAGATCCAAAATCTCATATAAACCTTTTACGGCGTCCTTTATATTTTCAAAATTCTCTTCAGCTTTTTCTTTCGATCTAAAACTATTCATAGTAACTTACTCACCTTAATAATATTATGTGAATTTTCATATATAAATATGACGGTTTCCGCTTATTATTATGCATCATAACGAACATGTGAAGGGTGAGATTAGTCACCAAATGATAATAGAAAGCATATACAATTTTTGAAAGTAGTCACTTATTGAAAAATCACGGAATTATATATCAAATTACACTAAACCTAATAACGAAAAACGACTATTTGTGTCGAAATCATTCAAATAATATTAGCTTTTGATCAAAAACAGTATTAAAAACAGAGTTAATGATGAATAGGAGGCTTTAACATGTGAAATTTTTTATTATTAAAGGATAGAAATAAAGAAAATTTATTTTTTAGCAAAAGGAAAAAGAAATATTACTTTTAGTTAGTCGTGAATAGGACGTCCTTTCTTATGGATTGCTTTACCTACGACAGACTCAGAACCTTCCAACACCATTTCAGATATTGTAGGATGGCTATGGATTGTCTCTGCGACATCATGGATTGTTAATCCATGTTGCATTGCTAGAGCAATTTCAGATATTAATTCGGGTGCTTCAGTTCCAATACAAGAAGCACCAATGATTTTATATGTGTTTTTATCGGCAAGCACCATAATAAAACCTTCTTCTTCCCCCATACACTTAGCTTTACCAAGTGATTGATAAGGAAATTGACCCATCAAAACATCGATTCCCATATCTTTAGCAACTTTTCTTCTATAGCCTACAGACCCTATATTTGGGGATGTGAAAATTGTTGCTGGAACTACAGTGTAATCAGGTTTCATATCATTAACAGGAAAGCCTCCAATACTGGCTAGAGCATTTGCAACTGCGATATCACCTTCATAACTGGCTACATGAGCAAGCATAAGTCCTCCTGTGACATCTCCGATCGCATAAATTCCTTTCATAGAAGTCTCTAACGTATCTTTATTGACTTTTATAGCGCCACGGTCAGTTTCTATACCACAAGTTTTTAATCCAAGAGCTTCTGATATTTTTACTCGTCCAATGGATACTAAACATAAATCAGCTTCATAGATAGATTTTTCAGCAGAATCTGTTTGATCTCGTGGAATGGATGCATTACAGGTTGTCGCTTTTACTCCAGAGCCCGTGTTTTCTACAGATAATACATTTTGCGAAGTATAGAGTTCAATTCCCAATTCTTCAAACTTTTTTATTAAAACCTTTACAATCATAGGTTCTTCTGTAGCAATTGCGGAGGGAAGATATTCAAGTATAATTACTTTACTACCAAATCTCGCAAAAATATTAGCAAATTCACAGCCAATAACACCTGCCCCAATGATTAAAAGTCTCTTAGGTACAGTTTTAAAATCAGGATGTAAAATATCATCACTTGTTAAAATCCGTTCATGATCAATATTAAATGCGGGAATTAGAGCAGGTGAGGAGCCTGTTGCGATAATCACTCTTTTTGCTTTAATTAATGCATTATTTTCGCCTTCAACCGAGACTTCAAATCCATTATTAATATCTCCCCCTATAATTTTGCCATGACCTTTATACACATCATTTTTCCAAGCCTTCTCTAATTGCTCAATTCCACCAACTAATTCTTCTACTACTTTATTTTTTCTTTCAACAGCTTTAGCAAAATCTAAATTATACTCAGATATTTCTATTCCGAATTCATGAGCTTCTTTAATTTTCTCAATTAAATGAGAAGACGCGTATAAAGCTTTTGTAGGAATACAACCCCAGTTAAGACAAGTACCCCCCAATTTGTCTTTTTCAATTAAAGCGACTTTTGCTCCATATTGAGCCGCTCTAATAGCCGCATGATAACCTCCTGGTCCTCCACCAATAATCGCTAACTCATATCGATTTTCACTCATTTTATCATCAATAATAATTGTATTATATTTTTCAAATTAAATCTAGAATTTGAATATTTAACAATAATTTTAATTTAAAATTCTTCGATGTTTAAAAATATGAAATATAGATATTAATCTTTTTTTAAAATTAGATCATTTAAATACTAATTTCGATCATTTATTTGTCAAATATCCAATACTACTATAAATCTTTACTTTAAATAATTGATAAAATAGATAATTTTTTATATCTTCATCATTACTAATGAATTAATAAATGAAATATCATATTCTAATACTAGAAAAATATATACTTCTAAAACTAGAAACATACAAATTTTTGAATTTAATATAACGAATCTTTTCAATTTGATCAAAATGGATATAATTGACCTTAAAATTTTGGACCTACTTAAAGAAGACGGTAGAATGTCTTATAATGATATTTCCAAAAATGTGCAGAAAACAGAAGCAACAGTTAGAAGACGGGTAAAAAAACTTCTTGATGAGGGCATAATAAAGAAATTTACGATTGACTATGAAATTGATTCAAAGCAAAAACTTAACGCAACCATTAAAGTTGAACCTGATTTTAAGGATATCAAAAGAATATTAAAAGAATTAATTAATATTAAGGAAATTTCAGCTTTATGGCGGTTATCAGGTGATTGTGGTTTACTTTTGAAAGTTGATATTGATACAATCGAAAAATTTAATCCGTTAATAGAGGAAAAAATATCACAAATAACGGGAATTAAGATAATTGAAACGTGTTTTATAACCGATATCATTAAGTAAGTTTATTTTATTATTCTACTACTTTCAATGATTTATATTTTCAGATAATAGTTATATTAACTAAAATAAAATCCAATTCTTTTCAATGTAATATAATCTCAATAAGTTTTTATTAAGATTAAATAAAACCGATATAATATCCTTAAAGAACAAAATCACTAAAAAAGATTAATCATTTTCGAAAAAAGTAAAAATTATAATGTATTGACTATTCAATGGTAAAAATATAAAAAATGTCTATTTCGAGCGAATTTTTTAATACTTTTCAAGCTCTTCTTCGGTCTGTTCTTCATTAAGAAGGAGTTTAATGATCCTAAACCGTGGATAGAGTATTAGTTTTTTGTTAGAAATTATAACAGAGCTGACTTAGATTTAGAACTATTTCATAATATAATGATTCAGTATTATTAATATATTTATATCAGCAAAAAATAACTTTTTCATCAAAAATGTTTATTTTTGTTTGAAAATAGAAAGTAATAGATTTTGTTAACCGAATTTCTAGGAATTTAAGACTTGTCCAATTAAGGAATTTGAAATTGTATTATTCCACAATCTTGTGAATAAGATCGATAAAATTATTAATTAAATTCGTAATTTATTTAAATTATTTTTATATAATTGATCATAAGTATTCGATATTATAATAAAAAAAATAACTTCAAGTGATATGGGCTAATTAAATGGGGACCGTCGATCCAATAGATATTAAAATTTTAGAAGAATTGAAGAAAGATGGTAGAAAGTCATTCAAAGAAATTAGTGATATTATCGAAAAAACCGAAGCAACCATCAGGAGAAGAGTATCCAAAATGCAAGATGAAGGGATTATCAAGTATTTTACCGTCGTATATGAGCTTGATACAAAACCCAAAACATCCGCAACTATAAAAGTTGAACCTGATTTCAAAGATATAAAGAAAATTCTGATAGAACTAAAAAAAATTGAAGAAATTACATCTATTTGGAGGTTATCTGGAGATTGCGGATTATTTATGAAAGTAGATATTCCCTCAATCGAGCAATTTAACCCCCTCATAGAAGACAAGATTTTACAAATTGCTGGAATAAAAATTGTAGAGACTTGTTTTATAACTGACATTATCAAATAATAAATAATATCTTTTATTTTACACTCCATATTAAAGGAAAAAACAATATCAAAAATTAATAAATAAATATTCACAGTTCACATTTTATTAATTGCTTAGGGGTATAAAGTATATATCTCAGAATTACTGTCTATTAAAGAAAGTTAGAAGTTGATAGATATAATGATTAGTAAATCAAATTATCATCTCGATATTACCATTTTATCCTATCAGTTTACCCGAACATGCAACTTATCAAAAATTGAACATTTATGTCACTTTTCAGATTATAAAATTTGCCCAGATTATGTTTTGAAGCTGGAAAGACTGAAATCATCTACAAGAACATCAATCTAAATTAGAGGATAAAATTTTTGATTCTATTTCTTGTATAACTTCTAATAAAGATGTTTTTTTTCTTATTTCAATAAAATTATTAAATTTATTTTTTCTTAAATTGAAGTCTCATACATATTCTATAGTTGCTGGAGGCTTTGGCGTAATATCAAAATAAATATCTTTTGTGTCTGGGAACTCTAACAACTTATATTTTAATTCTTCAATTAAATCTAATGGTAAATTTGTAACACTTGCCGTTCTTGCATCTATGCTATTGATAGAACGAATTATTACATCATAAACACCCTTTTGGCTTTCATGAAGCTCGTAAAGAATTCTAGCATATCCCTTCACTTGAGAAGAAAAGTGGACTAATTTTTCAAAATCCCATTCACCCTTAATCGATAATGGAACTTCGTAAGTTCTATGACCGTTAATAATACCTGTTACTTTTCTTAATAAAATATCCGTAGTTGTTGCAGCAAACGCTTGAAACGGTTCTTGCTCTCCTTTTTCATTAATAATCATTGGTTTTCCATACTTTTCCGTGTAATAATCGTTAATAGCTGATTCTACAACATCGTGGACTTTTTTCTCAAATTTTAAATTTTCTAAAGTTACAGGGCCAATAATCCTCGCTGAAAGCGCAGGTCCTGGAAAAGCTTTCCTAAATACTAACTCTTTAGGCATATTGAAGTATTCAAGGATTTTTCTAACTTCTGGTTTGGTAAGACTAGCAACTGGTTGGATTGTGGCTTCTACATCATATTCAATCTCTAAATTATGCTGGCTTTTAACAAAACCTTGGGGATTTTTAGCTTTTAATGAAAGCTCTTCTTGCAATGACATAGTTTCTTTCAGATCTGAGATGTTCACACCAAAGCTCTCCTCTATATCCGGTAAAATAGTACCATCAGCTAATAATTGGCAATTTTCTTCTTTAATTACTCTACTTATGGTATCAGAGTACGCATTTTTGAATAATTTTCTTTTAACTTCAGCATCTTCTTCTCCTAAAATCTTAGGGAGGAAAGTTTCTCTAATATCAATAACTAAAACGTCAGGAAATAGTTTTTTAATATGTTCTCTTTCTTCTAAACCTCTGATTATTCGCATAAGTCCGTGATCTATGAAAACCGGAATCGTTTCGATTTCAGCTTCTTTGAGCAGAAGATAAGTTGCAGAGCTATCGATGCCGCCAGAAAGAGCGCAGAACACTTTTTTACCTTTCGCATGTTTTTGTAAAAATTGAACTGCTGTTTTGACAAACTTTTCGGGCTCACGGGGTGGATCTATTAATCTATGATTTAACATAAGATAATTTAAGTTTGTTCATAAAAAAAGTGTATTTATTAATTGGTTATGATTCGCCTAATTTTTTATACAAATTTTAAGATATTCTATATAATTTTATAATTTCTTTGTCACAGAAAGCGTTTAATTAGAGGTGTCAAATATGGAAGAAGGAGTCTCTCCAGAATTAAGACAAAGAATTGATAATGTTGTCGAAAAAGCTTTTGCGGTATTTATCGATAAGGCATCGAAAGATGGTTCATTAGAGGAACTCTTGAAAACCTTGATTACTGAGAAAGTATATGGCAAACTCGGTCCTAGAATGAATAGGTATGTGGTTAAAAAAATCCTTAAAAAAGTTATAAGGAAAACAGTCGATAGGGTATGGGAAAGACATAGAGATAAGCTGATTTTGAAATTACAAAATCTCAATTAATTAATTAAATTTAATGAGAAAATACTGTTTTTTTGTTTTTTTCATCGTACTTTTGATGATAATCCTCTGCT
>CAZDTP010000096.1:0-9175 GCA_964508365.1 uncultured archaeon | reverse complement strand
TTTCTAACCTTGAAAATGATACCAAGGTAATTATAGAAGAGCAAATCAAAGATATTGAAGAACAATTTGAAGGAATGAAGAACTTAATCGGCAATAATCTACAAGAACTCCACTTAGGAGTCATCAGTAAAACAGTTCATCAGATAATTGATAACGTATTAAACGCACGAATGCAAATAATAGTAGATGGATTTAATACTAAACTTATTTCAAAAATTAAGGATATCATGAGAGATATTACAGAAAATATTAATAAAATTACTGCCTCATCATTGAAGACAGGAGAGACTTTAGAAGAAACCTTCTCAAATGTCACTGAACTGTTCAGCAAAAATGTTTCATATGCTGAAGAAAAGGTAAAAGGTATTTCAGATCAAATCTTAGGCTCCTTTGAAGATTTGAGAAATATTTTTTCTACTCGGGTTGTAAACACGCTAAGTGAAGAATTATTGAAGATTCTCAATCGATTAGAAATCAGCCAAATAACCACTAAAGAATTTTGGGACCAAGCGAAAAAGAAGAGCGTGATGTCTATGAGAGATATCTGGTTTATTCGCTCAGTTGAAGGGGCGAGAGCTCACATTAATGAAGAGATTTCTAAGACTAAGATGAGGTTATTAATCGTAGCACCGAATATATCTGAAATTAACACATCACTCCTTCAATCACTCCCAAAACACGTTAACATCCGCATTGCTACATATATTAATACGGATGCCCCTGAACACATTGAAGCACTCCAAATGTTAGATGGAATGCAAAATGTCTCTTATAGAAATCGCGAACAACAAGATCTATGGGGAATTAACAGAGATTACGAAGAAGTGATTCTATGCATATTATCTAAAACAGATGTTGGAAAAGAAGAAGGAATAGAAATAGGAGGAATTGGCAGTATTGTCCAGCAACACATTAAAATATTCGTCCCTGTTCTTGAGGAGGCTTGGATAGGTGCTCAAAAAACAGTAACACCTTCAATGAGAACATCTTATATGCAAAAATCAGTTCAACCTTCAGATAGCCCAATTATTAATGAATTGAATAAAAGTAGCGTGATTCCTGACTATAATCAACATCCTTCCTTGCCAGTAACACCTTTAATCCCGAGTAATAAATTACAAACTAATGAAAATATTCCAAGCATCGATAATGTTCGGGAAAAAACTCCAGATTTAGATCAAATTTCAAATAAGCAAACTAAACCTGCTCAAACAGTATCTACTGATACAGGAAGTCTATCCATCGGAGAACAATTAGATTTTTTGGTAGAAAACCTTGATAAAAAAACGGGTTGCCAATTAGCTGCAACTTTAGTAAACATAAAAAATAGAATTCAAACAGAGATTGGATATGTTAGCATTTTAAGTCCTATAGAAAATACGATTGCTGATCTGAATCAAATTACTGGGTTAATCTCTCTAGCGGATGAACAAGGATTCACAAGTAGAATAAAATTCTGGAAGAAAAAACTCAATTTATAATTAGTAACTTATCTTTTCTTGCTTCTCATGTATTAAATATAAAAACCCATGATTCACTTTTTGAGATATCAATAGGTTGTCAATATTGACATATAAGAACGATTTAGGAGAAGATTTCACTAATCCTGTCTGTTGTTACAGGTTGTACTTAATGTATTATACCCTTATAAAAAGATAATTATTTTATCTAATATTCGCCTCTATATTTAACGCATACAGATTTTTTAGCAAATATTGGAATGGTAAAAAAACTTTAATTAGCAGTACAATAGAGGAAATTTAAAAACATTCTTCATAATTTATTAATTATTAGATCTGCTTCCTTTCCAATAACTCAATCTTTTCTTTTATGCTTTTAAACCTATTAGATTCAATTCGATGGACCATATCTTTCCAAATTGAACGATAATGATAAAAATATTCTGAAATTTCAAGAGGATTACCAAAGATTACGCGGTAATTCTCAATAACTTCAATTTTGATGAATAGTGGCAATAGTTCAAATATTTTGATATCATACTTCTCCGCAAATTCCCCCATGATATCCTTCCAAATATTGATATTTTCTTTTTTTTCTTTTATTTGGGTAATAATCGCAATGTCAATATCAGACTTCAGAGGAATATAATATTCTGAAAGAGAACTCCCGTAAATTACGACCCAAAAATTATCTATCTTCTTAAGATCTTCCTTTACATTATTCAGAAAACTGAATTCGTTCATTAACTACTTTCTCCACACGCTTTACAAATTCTTTAAGAATATTTACGAAATTTTCCTTTTCTTTGATTATTTGTTCTTCTTCAATTTTATTATATCGATGTACCAAAGCATTTCTAACACCATTCAAACGACGCAAATTTCTTAGTAATTCTTTCTGAAATAAATCAAGGCCCTCTAACTCATCAATATTTGAATAATCATCCTTAACTGTGATACCCAAATCTTTACATAACATTGCTACTATGTCCATAGCAGCATCAACAGAAACTTGAAGTCGATAGAATAAAGCATCTATATAAAATACATTCTCCTCGACATTATCAGGTAATAGAGAAAGTTTATCAACAATAAATTCAAATTTGCGGTTATATTGATCCTTTCGTTTCATATTAATCCCTAATAATTAATATTGTTTATTAACTCATAAATTCTCAGTATAAATGCTTTTCACTAATATATAAGCACGTGAAGGATATTATTAAATATTATTCTTGTAACAAGTTATTAGGCACTTATATTATTAGTCTCCTTCTAAACAGTATTCATCAGATTTAATTAAATGGAGAGAGGATTTGTTTTAAGATATTATTTAACAAATTGCTACCACGGTCTAAAATCCAGATGTCTCAGATAATAATCGAGTGATTGAAGCAGTATTTACTATCGCTTGCTTTAGAATAGATTCCAACCGAATATTGAAAAATTTATAACATACTGTTAATAAATAAATTTGTTGCAGTTATACCAAACGCGTGTAATATATGATACAGGTTCAATTCTGAAGAAAAAGGAAAGTAGTAAATTAGAATAAATAGTAATATTCCTAATAATTTAAGTTAAAGGTAAAAAGAATTATTAAAGTAATTTAAAACGAAGAGTTAATAGTAAGGTGATTTAAAATGATGAAATTTGATAAATTCACAATAAAAGTTCAAGAAGCCTTAATGGCAGCGAGATCCTTGGCCCAAAATAACGATAATCAAATAATTGAGCCAATACATTTATTGATAAGTTTAATTGAACAAGAAGATGGAATCACATCCCCACTTTTCCAAAAATTAGGAGTTAATATTGACCAAATATCCATTGATTTAAGATCAGAATTAGAAAGAATCCCAAAAATTACAGGATCTGGTGCTACGGATGTAATTTTAAGCTCAAATGCTAGCAAACTTTTTAATCTTGCCTGGAAAGAAGCTGAAATTTTAAGAGATCAATTTTTAAGCACAGAGCATATAATTATTGCTTTTACTCAGGCACCATCGTTATCATTAAGTAAAATCATGAATAAATATGGAATAACAAAAGATAGAATAATGCAAGCTTTAACTAGCATTCGAGGAAGCCAAACGATTTCAGATCAAGATCCAGAAGGAAAATATCAATCTATTGAAAAATACAGCAGGAATCTTACGGATTTAGCTCGAAGAGGAAAGATTGATCCCGTCATAGGAAGAGATGATGAAATACGGCGTGTAATGCACATTTTATCTCGAAGAACCAAAAATAATCCTGTTTTGATTGGAGAGGCAGGTGTTGGTAAGACCGCAATAGTGGAGGGTTTAGCCCAACGGATAGCAAATAATGACGTACCAAGTTCCTTAAAAGATAAGGATTTAGTGTCCCTAGATTTAGCGGCAATGATTGCAGGAGCTAAATATCGGGGTGAATTTGAGGATAGATTGAAAGCGTTTATTAAAGAAATAGAAAAGGGAGCGGGGAGATATATTTTATTTATAGATGAATTACATACGCTCGTTGGAGCAGGAGCTGCTCAAGGTGCTATTGATGCGTCTAATATGTTAAAACCAGCACTTGCTCGAGGTGAATTGCGAGCGATCGGAGCAACAACCTTAGATGAATATCGTAAATATATAGAGAAAGACGCTGCATTAACAAGGAGATTTCAAACGGTTTTTATCGCAGAACCAAGCGTGGAAGATTCAATAGCAATTTTACGAGGATTAAAGGAAAAGTATGAAATCCATCACGGCGTTCGCATTACCGATTCTGCTATAATCGCAGCCGTGACATTATCTCATAGGTACATCGCGGACAGATTCTTACCAGATAAAGCGATCGATCTAATGGACGAAGCTGCTTCACGATTAAGAATAGAAATTGATAGCATGCCTACTGAAATTGATGAAATTGAAAGAAAGATCATCCAATTGGAGATTCAGAATGAGGCTTTAAAAAATGAAAGTGACAAATCAATTCAAGAGAAAATGAATAAGATTGAGGAAGAATTACACAATTTACGAGAAGAAGGTGATAAACTCAAGATTCAATGGAAGAATGAGAAAGAACTTATAACAAAAATAAATGAAATTAAAAAACAAATGGAACAAACTAAAATAGAGGCTGAAAAAGCAGAAAAACGAGGAGATTTAGGAAAAGCAGCAGAATTAACTTACGGAGTCTTAAACCGATTAAATAAAGACTTAGAACAAAATAATTCAAATCTTGCTGATGTCCAAAAAAATAAAACAATGCTGAAGCAAGAAGTTGATAAAGAAGATATTGCAGAAATCATATCTCAATGGACAGGAATCCCCGTTTCAAGAATGCTTGAAGGTGAGCGTGAAAAATTATTAAACATGGAGAATCGCCTAAAAAATCGAGTTATCGGACAAGATGAAGCATTACTAAAGATATCAAACGCAATTAGGAGAGCCAGAGCGGGAATACAAGATCCAAATAGGCCTATAGGGTCCTTCATCTTTATGGGACCGACAGGAGTGGGAAAAACAGAGACTGCTAAGGCATTGGCTGAATTTCTTTTTGATGACGAAAATGCCATGGTAAGAATTGATATGTCGGAATTTATGGAAAAGCATAGCGTTGCTCGCTTAATCGGAGCACCACCAGGATATGTTGGTTATGATGAAGGGGGCTATCTTACTGAAGCTGTAAGGAGAAGACCATATTCCGTCTTATTATTTGATGAGATTGAAAAAGCTCATCCCGATGTTTTTAACATCCTCTTACAAATTTTAGACGATGGACGATTGACCGATGGGCATGGGAGAACTGTGGATTTCAAGAATACAATAATTATCATGACTAGCAATGTCGGAAGTCAATTTATTTTAGAATCGCGAGGTCAAGATGAAGAAAAGAATTCAGAGATGATATTTAATACGCTAAAACAATATTTTAAACCCGAATTCCTAAATCGTATTGATGAGATAATAATTTTCAATTTCCTACATGAAGATCAAATCAAGAATATTGTTGATATTCAAATCAAGCAATTGAATAAAGTACTTGTTGAACATAAAATTCAATTGGAATTAACTGAAAATGTGAAAAAATATCTAGCAGAAAAAGGATTTGATCCTGATTTCGGTGCCCGCCCTTTAAAAAGGGCAATTCAGAATTACATTCAGAATCCATTATCTCTCGAATTATTGGAGGGCAATTTTCTGGAAGGAGATATAATCAGAGTTAGTATAGATAATCAAAATAAAATACAGTTTGAGAAAGTAGGGCAATTAAATTATTAATTTTTTTATAATATGTGCATAAAATATGGAAAAAAAGGGCTATAATGAAAATTTAATGAGGTAATATTATGGAAAATGTAAAAATTAAAAATATTATTCAATTAAGCGTCCTGCTTTAGCTAATTTTTCAGCTACATCATCTAATCCTAAGTTTTCTAAAGTATCACGGGTTTGCCATCCAGTTTTTTTGTCCCAACCATGAAGCTCATAAAATTTATCAAGCATTAAATTATACTTATTGATATCTAATTTCTCACCTTTATGGGGTCCAGATAGGATTGGATCTTCAAAAAATCTTCGATGTGGTAAATCATCCTTACGTGTGAATCCCACATGTAATGTATTAAAAGCTTTTTCTAAATTGCATGATTTCTGTCCAAGTAACACAAATTCTTCTTCGTTTAAATTGGTTCCAAGTGCTAAATTAGTTAAGTCAACATAATCAGAGCGTTCAAGCGCATACACACCAGACCATGTTCCAACATATACACAAATTCCTATGATATCTTCTATTTCTTTTGAAAGCAATTCCCAGAATACGTTTGGTGGTTGGTCTTCATAAGAATAAGGATTAAATTTAGATCCTTTAGGACCAAATGCGATAGGTAAATTGATACTACCTCTCATATGACGTCCTGCTACAGGTGATGTCGCACATGCGAGAGACCAACCTTTTGCAAGTCTATAAGGATCAAGAGTGTCTTGATTTTTTTGGTGAATAGCGAACCTTTCTGACCCTTTACCGAGTTTTTTTGCTGCCTCAACCACGCCATCTGCGAGAAAATCTCCAAAACCTTTACGGTGAGCGATTTTTTCTTGTAATTCCATCATTGCATCGATATTTCCCCATGTTAATTCGAGACCATCAGTGTCATCTTTCGTTAATAGTCCTTTCTCATATGCCTCAAATGCCCATGCCATCACGACAGAAGAATTATCTCCATCCAAACCTAACTGGTTGGCACGAAGGTGGTATTTTAATGATGCATCTGGTTCAGAAACATCCATTTTACCTGACCACATTACAGAATTTATCCAATATCCTAGACCCTTAGCACCATTATATTTTCCTTCCTCAATTTCTGAATATGGCTGACATCCCACTGGACAAACATAACACGCTTGAATTTTTTTGAAAAACCTACCAACGCCATTCTTACCCATCATTCTTGTTCTTTTTTCACGAGACCAATGTACATCTTGGGAATTTCTAACGGTGTGCATCATCTCCCAGAGTTCATCGAATTGTTCAGAATCGTTGTATACTAGTCCTCCGAGTGTTTTTTTTCTAAATAATTTAGCGGTAGGGCGTTTCATGATTTTTTGAAATGCTTCATATACCCGTTCGATAAATTTCTCGGGATATGCAACAGTTACTCCCTTATGCCCTCGAACAACGATTGCTTTTATTTTTTTATCTCCCATTGTACATCCAACACCTGACCCTCCAGCTGCTCGACCACAATCTACGATGATACCAGATCCACGAACGAGATTTTCTCCAGCGGGTCCTATTGAAGCAACTTCAATTTTATTATCGTTTAGTTCGGTTTTAAGGAGTTCTTCTGTTTCAAACGTGTTTTTACCCCATAAATGACTAGCATCACGTATTTCAGCTTTTCCATCTTCAATAAAGAGATATACTGGTTTTTCAGCTTTTCCACTAATTATGATTTGATCAAAACCAGCAAATTTCACTTCAGGACTGAAATGACCACCAAAATTCGATGATCCTTTGCCATTATTAAAGACATTTAAAGTATCGATATTCATCCGGCATGTCGATGGAACAATCGTCCCTACAAGCGCACCAGCACCAAAAATAAGATAATTTTCTGGGTCGTTCCATTTAACATTGCTTTCTAATTCATCTAGAAGTATCCAACTACTTAGAGCCCTTCCCCCAATCCATCTTTCTGCGTATATATTATCTTCTACTCTTACTGTTTCGTCGCTTAAGTTTATTCTGAGTATTTTTCCAGTGATTCCTCCACGGATATTAAATTTACTCACTTTATTACTCACCCTCCTCAATAGAAATTGCATCATAAAAACAAAATTTTACACATAAGGGTTGTTCTTCGCCTTGACATTTATCACACGTATCTTTCAAAGTCCAACGCCAAATCCCATTAACATGGTCTCTCTCAACAGAAATACTTGAAATCGATGGTTGAAAAGCTTTCGTGTGATGATAAGAGCATATTAGTTCACAAGTTTTACACGCATAACACTTTTCAGGAGAATGTTTTATTTTAATATTATTCATACTTTTCATCCTAATTTATATAAGTTTAGCTTTAATTTTTTTTTAATAAAATTTTCTCTAACAAATTTTCATATCATTGTAGTAGATCTTAAAATTCTCTCTTTTTCACTTAGATTTTGTGAGATCTCTACAATTTTTCTTACCCTATTAATTTCTAAAACTCCATTTATCCTATCAGATCCACTACAAACAGCGCCTCTGAATCCAATAACATCTGCTCCTAAATCATTGAGAATATTTATATCTTTTGGCTCGATCGACCCAGCTAGAGCTGCTAATAAGTTGTATTCGTGAGTTTTATTAACAAATTTTCTTAATTTTTCAGAATCTATGAAATCGAATAATTTTTGACCATTTTTTGAATAGGTATCTAACATTGCTACGTCAGCTTCAGCTGAATTACATATTGAAGGAATGTCCATAGAATTAATACCATTAAAAGACTTGAAATCTGCGTATCCTGCTCCAACAACCAGAATGTTTTGGTCGATATCTTTTGTTGCTTTTACTACGCCTTTTAATAGTTTCACTCCTTCCTCGAAAGAGTGAGGTCCATATAGTCCTACTTTAACTATGTCTGCACCACAGGCTGCCGCACCAGAAGCAGCAAGAGCCGCAGTCCCTGGTAAATTTGGCATATCTCCAATAGCAACGCTTAAAGTAAAGTCATTACCGTAATTTCTAATTTTCTTTATTAACCACGGAAAAGAAGCACCAAGTGAACCTTCACTAGGATTTTTCAGATCGATTATGTCAGCTCCTCCTTCAATAGCAGGGGCTAACTCTTCTAAGGAACGGATACTAATCAAAACTCTCAATACTTACACCTATGTTTATAAAAAAAAAATAATTTAAAAAATATTAATGAACAGGGACACCTATTCCAGCGCCACCTATAGGCAGATCTTCTCCAAGTGCTTTTTGTACTAGCATAATAATATGATAAGGTGGCATTTCCATAGTTTTAGCTGTATTTCTCATTACTGCAGTACAGATTGGACAAAATGTTATGAAAGCTTCCGCTCCTGCTTCTTTAGCATCTTGTAGGTTTTGTTTGACATACCCCATTGCTCGATTTTTCTGGGTTGGAAAAATACCCGAACTACAGCACATAGAGTTCTCTTTTTGATATTTTCGCTCTACAAGCTCGCAACCAAGTAATTCAAAAGTTTGCTCCACCCAATCATAAAAGT
>CAZDTP010000095.1:7178-9795 GCA_964508365.1 uncultured archaeon | reverse complement strand
TTTATAATTTTTTTTATTTATACTCTTTTTATTACTCTTCTCAATTTTGATTAAAACTCTTATAAAGGAAAATTTGTTAAATGTTAAATATTAAAGGGAGTTAGATAAAAATATGGATGTTTCAAAAGCCATGAAGATAAAATTATCAGACAAATTACCCCAAGTACCCGAATTTGAGGAAGGAATCCGTAGGGCTCCAAGTCGCGGATACAACTTAAATCGTGAAGAAACAATTATTGCTTTAAAAAACGCGTTAAGATATGTCCCTGAAAGCCTACACATACAGCTTGCCACAGAATTTTTAAGTGAGTTAACTACTAGAGGAAGAATTTATGCTTACCGTTTTCGGCCATCTGAACTCATAAGAGCTAAACCCATCAATAAGTATAAAGGTATTCTTGAAGCACGTGCGATACAACTTATGATCGATAACAATTTAGATTTTGATGTCGCACTTTACCCCTACGAATTAGTCACATATGGAGAAAGTGGACAAGTATGCCAGAACTGGTTACAATATAGGTTAATCAAACAATACCTCGAAGTTATTAAGGATGATCAAACACTTGTAGTTATGTCTGGACATCCTCTTGGTTTATTTCCTAGTAAAAGAGATGCTCCAAGAGTTATTTTGACTAATGGACTAATGATTGGTTTATTTGATACTCCCGAAGAATTTCAAAGAGCTTCAGCTTTAGGAGTTGCGAATTATGGACAAATGACTGCAGGAGGGTGGATGTATATAGGTCCTCAAGGAATCGTTCACGGAACATATTTAACTTTGCTTAACGCTGGAAGACTCTATTTAGGGATACCTCCAGATGAAGGTCTCAAAGGTATTTTATATATTACTTCTGGTTTAGGTGGCATGAGTGGCGCCCAAGCTAAAGCTATAGAAATCGCAGGCGGTATCGGCATATTAGCAGAAGTTGATAAGTCTCGTATTACAACTCGATATGAACAAGGATGGGTAAGTAAAGTTTCAAATAACCTTGAAGAAATCTTTAATTGGGTCGAAGAATATAGAACAAAAAAAGAACCTGTTTCTATAGCATATCATGGTAATGTGGTTGATATATGGAAATATGTAGTGGACCATGATATTAGTGTTGAGCTCGCCTCAGATCAGACATCTTGCCACGCTCCTTACGACGGGGGATATACCCCCTTTAGTGTGAATTTCGAAGAAGGTAGAGAATTGTTGAAAACAAATCGACAAAAATTCGAAAAACTAGTTGATGAATCATTATGTGAACAATATAAGCTTATCAAAATTATGGTTGATAAAGGGACGAAATTTTGGGATTATGGTAATTCTTTTCTTAAAGCTGTTTATGATGCTGGAGTTAAGGAAATTGCAATTGATGGAGACCCCAAAAATGGATTCATCTTTCCTTCCTATGTTGAGCATATCATGGGACCATTATGTTTTGACTATGGATATGGTCCTTTTCGATGGGTTTGCTTAAGCTTAGATCATTCTGATTTGATAAAAACAGATCAAGTTGCTCTTTCTTGTATAGATCCACACCGTAGAGCTCAAGATCGCGATAATTGGTATTGGATTAAAAATGCTGAAAGGAACAAACTAGTAGTTGGTTCACAAGCTCGTATATTATATGCTGACATGGAAACACGCGTAAAAATCGCTTTAAAATTTAATGAATTAATCAGATCTGGCGAAATTGGTCCCATAATGCTCGGTAGAGATCATCATGATGTATCAGGTACAGACTCTCCGTTTAGAGAGACATCAAATATTAAAGATGGTAGTAATATTATGGCAGATATGGCTCACCATAGTTGGGCTGGAAACATAGCTCGCGGTATGACGATGTGTGTGTTGTCTAACGGAGGTGGAGTTGGTACTGGAAAAGCTATTAATGGAGGGTTTGGATTAGTTTTGGATGGATCTGAACGCGTTAATGAAATTATCAAAAGTGCCATAGACTGGGATGTAAGCTGTGGTATAGCAAGAAGGGCGTGGGCGAGAAATGCAAACGCTTTAGACACAGCTTATAATTGGAATGTAGTGCATGAAGAGAGGGGACAAATTACTTTACCTTTCCAAATAGACGAAAACATGGTTAGAAATATTGTAGATTTAGAAATTGAAAAATTAAAAAATAATTTTGATTAAAATGAGTAAAGAGTTTAAGTATGGGATTGACCACTTAACCCCTGATTTAGCTTTACAGATTGCTAATGGAGATATAAGGGGAATAATTACTGAAGAAGTTAAATCAAGAGTTATAAAGAACTATGAAACAGTTCAGAAAATAGCTAAAGGTAAAAGATTAGTCTATAGTATTAACACTGGAATTGGTTCGCTGTGTACTACTATGATTTCAAAAGAAGAAACTGGTAAATTACAAGAAAATCTTTTAAAAAGTCATAGCGTAGGTATTGGCAAGCCTATTGAACAGATCTTATCAAAATTAATGATGATTTTGAAAATTCATGCTTTATGTAAAGGATTTTCTGGGATTTCTTTAGAAGTACTCGAGCGTATTAATTGGCATGTAGAAACCAATGTAATCTCATTAGTTCCAGAGCAAGGCTCCGTAGGAGCATCTGGAGATCTCGCTCCTTTAGCCCATTTGTTCCTACCCCTCAT
>CAZDTP010000095.1:0-7078 GCA_964508365.1 uncultured archaeon | reverse complement strand
GCTTCAGAAATAGGAAATATATCCGATCGAAGAACTTACCTCCTGTTAGAAGGGAAATGGGGTTTACCCGCTTATTTAATGAAAGAATCTGGATTAAATTCGGGTTTCATGATAACTCAATATAGTACAGCAGCATTAGTTAGTGAGAATAAATCGATGTGTTTCCCAGCAAGTGCAGATAGTATTCCAACATCAATGGGACAAGAAGATCATGTAAGTATGGGATCAATTAGTGCAAGAAAGACGCTTCGAATCATTGACAACCTCGAAAAGATTTTGGCTATCGAACTTTTATGTGCCGCTCAAGCATTTGATTTTAGGAGACCTTTAAAATCCAGTGTAATACTAGAAGCTTGTCATGCTTACGTTCGTCAAAAAATCCCTCATCTTAACGAGGATGTAGTTTTATCTGAATATATTGACAAGGCTTTAGATATCATAAAAAGTAAAGATTTAGTTAGTTTATCTAAGAAAAATTAGAAAAGAAAATATCATGTCTGTAAGATCAACCCCCACACCGAGAAGAATTAAAAGAAAAAATCCAAATCGTTTTGATCAAACACCCCAAGTGGATTTAATTATTATACATGCGAATGAACTTGTAACGCTGGATTCTAAATATGCCATTCCAAGAGTGGGTAAGGACATGAAAAAGTTAGCTATTATTCAAGACGGAGCTGTAGCCATTTCAGGTAATTCTATAATTTTTATAGGAACTACTGAAGAATTAATGACTAAAATACCTTCGAATAAAAAGACTATTATTATTGATGCAACAAATAAGTTGGTAACGCCAGGCTTTATCGATCCTCATACTCACATTATTTTTGATGGTTATAGAGAAAACGAGCTCGAAATGAAACTTGCAGGTATGACTTATTTGGAAATTTTGGAATCCGGAGGAGGAATATTAAAGACGGTAAAAGCAACAAGAAAAGCTCCGTTAACTCGATTAATTAATAATGGGAGAACTATTCTTAATAGAATGATGGAATATGGTACAACTACAATCGAAACCAAATCTGGATATGGATTGGATACAGAGACTGAAATCAAGTCACTACTAGCAGCAAAGGAATTGAATCGTGAGCATCCCATAGATATAGTCTCTACATTTTTAGGTGCTCATGCAGTTCCACCCGAATATGAAGGAAAAACCGATGAATATGTAGAAGTAATAGTTTCGGAAATGATCCCAAGAATAGCAAAAGGAGAATTAGCAGAGTTTTGTGATGTTTTTTGCGAAGAAGGAATTTTCTCGACAAAACAGACCAAAAAAATATTATTAACGGCCATTAAATATGGGATTAAACCGCAGATTCATATTGATGAAATTGTTGACTCTAATGGTGCCTTATTAGCTGCCGAATTAAACGCAATACAAGTTGGACATTTGCTAAAATCTAACGATGATGGGTTAAAAGCATTGAGCAAATCCGAAACGATTGCCACGCTATTACCTGGAACTCCCTTTTGCTTGATGTTAAACGAATACGCTCCCGCAAGAAAAATGATTGAAATGGGTATTCCCATAGCTCTTGCCACCGATTTTAACCCGAATTGTTGGACAGAATCCATGCAAATGATAATAGCTTTAGCCTGTTATCATATGAAAATGTCACCAGCTGAAGCATTAACAGCAGCCACAATAAACGCAGCCTGTGCGATTGGAAGGCAACAAGAAATCGGTAGCTTAGAAGTTGGTAAAAAAGCAGATATTAATGTTTTTAACGTACCAAATCATAACTTTTTACCATACCAATTTGGTGTGAATTTAATATCGAAAGTTATAAAAAGTGGGAAAGTAGTAGTAGATTTCGAGTAATTTTCTAACTAAGACGCTAGAAATCAAAATAATCTTCCAATATATGTTTAGACTCAAGTTTTTTAGGGTTTTCAATTTGCAAGTAATATTCTAATGTATTAAGAGCAGCATCTAAAGGTAACACACCAATTAATTCAGTACCGACTATCGGAACACCATAGCGGGCAGCCTCAATTCGCACAAGTTCCATTTGCCTGTAAAGAGGAGTTTTTTTGTAATTGATATTGCTGATACCTACTTGGACGCAATTTCTTTCTTTCAGTTCAGTACCCATTGCTTTTATATTCACTAACCCTCCTGAATGTAAATGGATCGCTTTAGCTACTTTTTTTGCTATTTTAACGTCATTGGTGCCGAGATTAATGTTAAAGCTAATAAGTGGATATCTAGCTCCAGTAATAATAGCCCCTGCAGTAGGATGAAATTTAGAAGGACCCAAATCTGGTTTCCTATCAGGATTAGTCGTGATACTTTCCTTTAAACTTTCATATTCCCCAATTCTTATGTTATCAATATTTCTTCGTGTAAGATTAGTGGCTGATTCTTCGTAGAAGTATACTGGAACTCCCTCTTTTGCCATTTCTTCGCCAAATTTTCTCGATAATTCGATACATTCTTCAATTGATACATTTTGGGCGGGGACGAAAGGGACTACATCAACAGCACCAATGCGAGGGTGTTGACCTTTATGCTTTTCCATATCAATTAAGGTTATAGCTTTTTTAGCAGCAGCTATATTTGCCCTTAAAACAGCTTCGGGGGTTCCCACAAAAGTAACTACTGCTCTATTATAATCAGAATCGTATTGAACGTCAACAATTCTAGTATCTGGTGTGTTTTGAATTTCAAGCACAATTTTTTCAATATTTTCCCCGTCTGTACCTTCACTGTAATTCGGAACAGACTCGACAATCTTTCTACTTCTATCTAGCATAATTATGCCTTAAATTTGTGTTTATTTCATATAGTTTTAATATTTATAATGAATACATTTTCTTCTTAAAGGTTTTATCTGTAAAAATATAAATATAATCTTTCCCACCAATAGCAGTTTCCTCTAATTGTAACTCTATTGGAATTGCGTGCTCTTTCGTACCTTTCGGAGTTTCTTCCACAATTTTACCATTGTAATAAATTTTTTTAGCTTTTTGATGAATGTAAGTATCAGTATTTTTGCCCATTATGATTAAATCGTC
Organism: uncultured archaeon; assembly: GCA_964508365.1. GTDB lineage: Archaea > Asgardarchaeota > Lokiarchaeia > Sigyniarchaeales > SOKP01 > SOKP01. Next base: position 4,057 of record CAZDTP010000095.1, on the reverse strand, counting down.
ATTATTTTTTATTATACCATTGTTTAAAGAAATTAAGGCACGATTGTTATCTTTAAAAAATTTATCAACCACGCCTACTTTTATGTACCTAAAATGAGATAAATTCGCTGGTGATTTATGTTGATGATCTTCCTCTGTCATTCTTTTAAAGTAAAATCCCGGAGTAAACCCGCGATTGTAAACTTTTTTTAACTCAGTTACCCATCTACCAGCCTTTTTTTCTGTAAATGTACCATCATAGTACGCTTCGATTGCTGCACGATAAGTCTTTGTAACTATTTCAACATAATGTGGGTGTCTCATTCTTCCCTCAATTTTGAAAGCATCTACTCTTGCCTCTATTAACTCTGGGATGTAAGCTATAGTACAAAGGTCTCGTGAATTCATAAATCTCTCTCCATCGTAAATATATTCTACCCCCGATTCTTCTCTTACCCACCAGCGTCTTCTACACGGTTGTATGCAACTTCCTCGATTGGCTGATTTCTTTTCAGTTCCGCATATATCTTGAGAAAAGTAGCATCTCCCACTAACAGAAGTGCACATTGCACCGTGAATAAAGACTTCTATCTCAGATTTATGCAAGTTTCGCTTAATTTCCTTTATCTTCTCTAAAGATAGTTCTCTTGCGAGTATAATCCTCTCTGCTCCGAGTTTTTCATAAAATCTAGCAGATAAAGAATTTGAGACGTTGCACTGAGTTGAAATGTGGAATGGCAATTCAAATTCTTTTGCGATTTCTATTGCTGCAATATCATGAACAATTACAGCGTCTATATTAGATTCTTTTCCTTTTTTTATTATTGATCTCAATAATTCCAATTCATTATCATAGATTAGAATATTTGTGGTTAAATATACTTTCAAGTTATTAGTGTGACAAAAGTTAGTCACTCTGCTTAAATCCTTCAGAAAGATATTTTCCGAACGCATTCTCATATTAAAATTTTCAATTCCAAAATATACTGAATCTGCATACTTAGAAGCAGCTTTAATAGCTTTAAGGTTTTTCGCAGGTGCAAGTAATTCAACTCGTTCCATACATTTATAATTTATTTAATTTCAAATAAAATTATTCCCTTTATGTTTCAGAATAGTCTTATAGATTGGAATATTAAAAATATTTAAGATTTATTGATGATTTTTGATTTTAAATTATGAAGGAAGAAGAAAAAAGTAAATTATTAGTTTGGTTAAGGAGAAGAAAACGGCTAATTATAGGAATAGCTACGATCCTGCTATTAATTTTCATGGTTTTTTTTGTAGATTTTTATAGCTTACTTCAAAGAATAATTTCGGTTGGCATACTAGGTTTAATAATCTTTATCTTGTCCTATACTGTAGCTTTTGTTTTAAGATCCTATAAATTAAAAATGATATTCGAGGGACTTGACAAAAATATAAGCTTTTCGACATCATATTTCTCAATAGGGGCAGCATTTGTCATTAATGATTTAACACCTGCAAAGATGGGTGATTTTGCTAAAATTTTTATTATAAAAGATAAAGAAAATATTAGATTAAGCGAATCAGCAGCTGCAATAGCGATTGAAAGAATACTAGACTTAATTTTGTTATTTTTCATTAGCTGTTTTGCCCTTATTTATTTGTATCTAATTAATTATGGAGAATCAAGCTCAGGATTGATTTTAGGTCAAACTATACAGTTTTATTTAATTATTGGAGCAGCGATTATTGTTGTTATATTGATCTTATTCATACTTCTTTTTTATAAAACTGAGTTCATTTTAAAGATATTAAAAAAAATATCTCCAAAGTTAGCATATTACATCGGACGGTTTGTGATCAATTTTAAAGAAGGAATGAAGAATTTTAAAAATCATAAAAAAGAACTCATTTATATAATTTTATTAGGTTTTCCGACCTGGATAATCGACGCAGCTATAGTAATTATATTTTTCAACCCATTAGGTTATCAAGTCAATATATATCTATTAATTTTAGCTAAAATTTTAACTTTTTTCAGTAAAACATTTCCTATAACTCCTGGCGGATGGGGAATATCTGAAAATGTTGGAGCTCTATTTATTTTCTTCTTTTATCCAGGCATCGCATACCCAGTAATCCTTTCAATATTTATAATAGACCATTTATTTAGAAGCGCATACCTTTTTATATTTGGAGGTTATTCCGTTTTCCATTATAATTTCAGTTTAAGGCAAATAAAAGATGTAAAAATTAACCCAATTTCAAGTTAATACTAATTTTCATCATGTAATTATATATTTTTAGATTTTCATGCCAAGCACAGGAAAAATCAGCGTCGTTATACCAGCTTACAATGAAGAAAAGGATCTTCATTCCAGTATCAGTATCATATATAGCTATTTAACTAAACTGGTTGAGGATAAATTTGAAATATTAATTATAGAAAACGGAAGTACGGACAGAACAGCTGAAATTGCTAGAATTTTGGAAAAAGAATTCGATAAAGTTAAAAGTTTTTCCTTAAGCACACCGTCTTATGGAGCAGCCTATCGATATGGAATATTGCAAGCTAAAAATGATATGGTCACACTCTATCCAGTAGATCTAGCTTTTAGTTTAGATTTTATTGGTCGTGCTTATAGCTTGATAAATAAATATCCCACAATCTTAGGTGTTCGATTTCATAAGAAAAGTGAAATTGATCGACCTCTTATTCGTATTCTAATATCTAAGATTCATACAATTATGGTGAATATCCTTTTAAGTACTCATTATAATGATGTGGATTGTTTAAAAGCATTCAAGACAGTTATAGCAAAAAAAATTATTAGGTATACTATCGCAAACGGTCCATTCATAGAAGTTGAATTAGTTTATTTATTAGAAAAATTGGGAATTGAATATTTAGAAATTCCTATAAATCATATCGAAAAAGAAATTGCTAGGCACCCCACATATATAATTCGGTCGATAATGAAAAACTTTGTTAAATTGATATTGTTTAAATTAAGATTGATTGTATCATAAGACATTCATGCCACCCTCTAATAATTAAAAAGATAAAATCTATTGAAAATAGTTTAATTTGTATGAATATTAGATTAATTACCTTTGGTGATAAAAAAGTGGAAAATAGAGATAATATGGAAGATACATCTTTTCTAAAAAAAATGATAACACATAAAGGACTTATCTTTATATGTATTGGAATTATTATTCGTATTTTCATGTTATTTTACTATTACTATACTCATACCATAGATACAGGAAAGAGTTGGGGAGATGTTGGATATAATTATGATAACTATACATCCCCAATTTATCCACCATTAACTATTATGCTCCTCATTTTCTTCAGATCTCTATCTTTTGGTTTCATAGAAGTTTTTGCTTTTTGGGCATTTTTTTGGGATTTAATAACCACTTTAATGTTCTACTTTGTTATAAAAGGATTTAACATCCCAAAGAAGAATTTTGCATTTGGTTTATTTTTGATAAATCCATTTTTCTTCCTAAATAATTCATTCAGCTTTCAAAATTGCGGTTATCACATTACTGACGCTATCTTTTTCTTTTTCTTGTTTATGGCTTTAATCTTTTACTCTAGAACAGATAATAAAGGTAGGATGCTATTTTACATATTTTTATCGCTCTCTATAGCGGCTAAAATATACACTTTCCCAGTTCTTGGGTTCTTTTTTTTAAAATTTATAGTTAATAAAGATTGGAAAGAGCTGAAAATGTTCCTAATTTCTAATATTTTAGTTTTAGGTGTTTTTCTTTTACTTCCGATATTTTTTGGAGAAAATTTTCTCTTAACTTATCTTTTCTGGAATGCTAGAGGAGAAACAGTCCTTCCATTATTTATAAGATTGATCCCGGTATCAATTATAGTCATTTTATTTCTTCTATTTCGATTAAAAAAGGCAGATTTGTTTGAAATTATCATCGTTTCAATTGTAGTAACTGCATCCATTATGTTTTTTAGCAATCCTTTCGTTCGATATTTTCAACCATTATTATTTTATGGGATTTTAAAGCATAAAGAATTTTTCTCTTTTAAATTAAATTTAGGGATAATTAAAGGTAAGATTACAGTTGACAATCA
>CAZDTP010000094.1:0-10230 GCA_964508365.1 uncultured archaeon | reverse complement strand
AACGGATTGTTTTTCCTTCTTTTCTATTAATCTTATTAGCACTCAGCATGTTCATCCAAATTCCTGGTATTCGGAACATCATATTTGATTCCAGAGGTGAAAATAATAATTCTTCAGAACAAGATTTGCTTCAAGTATCTGAGACAGATTATTATACTGAAGAATGGATAAAATATGGCAACTTTTCTACGGGTTCAAGTACATATTGGACTAGTGAAATTTTAGGAGATACTTCAGATTTAAGCCTAGGCATAAGCAGCGGGGTTGCAGATTATGAGGTCACGGGAGAAAAAAGAACTTTCTCTTTGAGTGAAAATCCTATTATCGGTGCAAACTGGTTAGCCGTTCCAAATCCAGATTTTCCAAGGGGACCAACAAGCAATTTTACAGATTCAGAAGGTCTGAAAGTATATCATCTATTTGACGACCGCGATGCAAATCAAAATCCCAGTGTGCATTGGGATAGAAATTTCACTATGCCCGTGGATATGTCTGATTATATAATCACCTCTGCCTCAATCCAAGTAGTTGTAAATGCTACAGTCGATAGAGATGTCGATGTATTAGGAGACACCATAGCCACAGATGGAGGTGCTTTATTAAATCAAAGAGAATCATACGATTATGTTAGATTCTATGTTTTGCTTTCTGATTTATCCAAAAATAAAAAATATGAGATTGCATACTATCAACCAACTAATCTAGGATCGGGTAATCCGCCTGGAAATTATTTAATGACAAATAAAAATTTAATATCTGTACCTGAAGATGTTTTGCTTTTCTATCTAACTTCGGTTCTTAACTCCGACAATTTTAATTTCACAGTGACTTTAGGAATTAGAATTTATACCGCAGATAACTCTGATACTTATGATAATGATGAATTTCACGAAATTCTAATTAAATCAGTGAACTTGACATTTGAATACGAAAAGAAGATAAATCAACTTAATAGAGCCTCATGGAAGCAAAATGGAGATTTAATTCCAGCTTATTACGAGATTGAAAATGCCACGTTAAACTTTAAATACATAATAAATGCTAGTTGGTCAGAATATACTTCCTCTCCAAATTCTGAATTCAGAATACTCATTAACAATAATCAACTGGGAGAAACAGTAAACTTAAATACAGCTAATGGAACATTAAGAGAAATAAAGCAAGGAGGATTTGATGTTACACCATTCATATCTCCGAACAAACATGTGAACCTCACAATTCAAGTATATATTGGTGATGAGTTTTTGTTAAATAGCACTATAAAAATATCCATAGATGATGTTTCCTTACAAATTTCTTACGGAATATACACCCCTCCTGATACCACATCATATAATTTATTTTTAAACGACGTAGACAGAACGACGGAAAAATCAACGCAAGTTACTTTTAATAAGAATTTGAACATTACTTTTGTATATAAGAATAGTACTGGAGGTTTTATTTCCGATGCGGACATCCAATTAACTGGAAGTGGGATAACACCTATATCATTACCTCAAGGGACATTCGATAATTATTTCACGATTATTAATTCAACTGATTTAGGAGTTGGGGCGAGTTATCTCACGTTAACAGCAAGCAAACGATATTATACTACTCAACAGTTCCAAATTACTGTTGAGGTTCTTTCACGAGATACGGAAATTCAGCTATTTCTTGACATGAATAATCGAACAATTGAGAAAGAATGGACGACTGAATGGAATGAAAACTTAAACATTACGATACAATATCGTGATATAGAAAATGCTCCATTTACTCATATCGGCGGGGCAACAGTGGAGTTAACTGGTGTTGGATCCACAAAGACATTAAGCGAAGATCTTGCGAATGAACAATATTATATTTCAATTAATACTTATGATTTAGGTGTTGGAAGCACATTTTTAACAGTGTATGCTTCAAAAGAGAACTATACCTCATTAAATATCAGATTTAAAATTACGGTAACATCGAGAACTACATATCTCGATAACTTGGAATTGAACGGAACGGAATCGAATTCAATCATAATCGCGTGGAATGAACTATTTAATATTACAGTCTCATATAACGATACTATAACCGATAATTTCATTGATGGAGCATCACTCCAATTAATTGGAACGGATTATTCAAAAATGTTTAGCCAATCTGGTCAACTCTATAATCTAACCGTGAATACTTATGACCTTTCAATTGGAAATAATTTTCTGACACTTTTAGCCCAAAAGGATAACTATAGCATCGCATCACAACTGATTACCATAACAGTTGAAGAAAGACCTACAACTATAGTATCAATCTTGAACCATACAACTACAACCTCCATAAGTTACCCACACGGTGAATTACTTAATATAACAGCCATTTACAACGATTTATCAGGTTCTTTTATTGATGGGGCCACTGTTGAATTACGAGAGGGATCAATTGTAGTTTATTCATTGACGGAATCTTCTTTTAGTCAGTATTATGTAGAGATTAGCACAAATGAATTGAACTTAGGTGTTAATATATTGACGCTCTATGCGAAGCAAGATAATTATTCTGCAGCATTCGCAAGCATAACATTGACTATCGACGAACGAGATACAAGTTTAGATATATATCTTGAAGAGACGCCCACTACTGTAATAGAAAAACCATATAATGAAAATATTAATATCACTATAATCTATAAAGATTTTTCTGATGCTTTCATTATAGGGGCTACGTGTGAATTAAGAGAAGGAGGTACGACTCTATATACATTCTCCACACATCCAACATTTACTCAGTATAATTTGACAATCAACACTAAAAATTTGGACTTAGGAACAAACTTGCTAGCAATATATGCAAACAAAGAAAATTACTCTGCAGCTTTAGTAAGCATCTCTATTATAGTCACAGAAAGAGACACTGTACTGACGATATTTCTTGATGATTTAGAAAGAACCGCCATTGAAGTTACCTATGGTGAAATAATAAATATAACTGCCATATATGAAGATTTTACTGGGACTTTTATTGATTCTGCTAATGTTGAATTAAGAGAAGGGAGTACCATGTTAAATCCTTTATCTCCTAATATAGCTCAATATACATTAATGAAAAACTCAAACGAATTTAGCTTAGGTAGTAATGTGCTTTCAATATATGCTAAGAAAGAAAACTACACCATTTCACTAGTGAGCATTTTAATCACGGTAAATGAGCGCGATACAACCTTAGATGTTCTACTAAATGGGGTTAATAGTAGTACTATTGAATTTTACAGTATCTCTATTAATGATGTTTTAAATATTACTGCTATTTACGAGGATATTACTCCTGTTTTCATCCCAGGTGCAACAGTGGAGCTTACTGGCCTTGGAATATCAGAGACTCTAACTTTACATCCAACTTTTAAACAATATAATTATACATTGAATCTCGAAGTTTTAGGCGTTGGAGTTCATTTCTTAGTAATCTCTGCCGATAAAGAAAACTATACCCATTCAATTAAGAACATTAAATTAAATGTATTGGAAAGAGGATCTAATCTTGAATTATACATTGATGGTGATAATCTCACTTCAAGTAGGTACATCGCTGCTGAAATTGATCAAACATTAAATGTTACCGTATATTTTACAGATTCCTCTGATAGTAGCTTTGTATCAAATGCAAATTTAAAACTAACCGGTGCACTCAATGATAACTTAACCGAGAATGCTATCCTTCAACACTATAATATTTCGATTAGAACGATTGATTTGGAGCAGGGTATTAATTTCCTTACCATTTTTGCCCAAAAGCAAGGATATGTATCTCAATCTATATTATTTACCATAGAAGTTAAAGAAAAAGCATCAAACTTACAATTATTCTTAAATGGTAATAATGAAACATTAGATAAATCAATTGAAGTAATCATAGGTGAACTAATTAATGTTACGGTCATTTACGAAGATTACGCAAAACTTTTCATTGATAATGCAGAAGTTATTATTTTTGGTGAAGGAATAGATTTAAATCTAACTAAGCACTCGATATACAACCAATACAATGTTACCATTGATTCGGATGATTTAAACTTTGGAATTAACTTACTTACTTTGTACGCAAAAAGAGCAAATTATCAGCCACAAACACTTATCGTACGAATTGAAATTATTGTAAAAGAAACCGATTTGCACATTTTCCTTAACGGATTGAATAAAACAATTGATAGAACGTTAACGCTTCCATTACGGAAATTATTAAATGTGACAGTAAAATACCTAGAATTTGATACTGGTTTAGGCATTTCTGGAGCAACAATTCAATTAGTTGGGGAGGGCTTATCTTTAAATCTTACAGAGAATCCTTTACTCCAACACTATTCTATCTCTGTAGATACTACTCAATTGGACATCGGAGTTAGATTTTTAACAATTTTTGCTCAACGTGCTAACTATCAATCATCTTCTGCACTCCTGCGGATACAAGTAGACAGAATCCGAACAAATATCACTACGGTTTCGGGGGAAACGGTTATTAACCGCCAACCCGGACAAAATTATCAACTAAAGATAAGACTCTTAGACTTAGATTTCAATACATATGTATTAAATGCAACTGTTACCTACACTTGGACATACGGTCAAGGTACTCTTACCGATCCTGAAAATGACGGCATTTATGAAGGCACTATATCAAATCTCAGAGTCGGAACATTTGTTATTACTATTTCCGTCTATGCTGGTGATGACTATGATTTCGAACGATTCACAATTACTCTAAATGTTGTACAACCCCCCGAGGATGTTTTATTATTCCAAATTTTGACCATCCTCGGTGTAGGTGCCGCAGTGGGTTTAGGAGGTTATTTATTTGCATATCAACGAGTGCTTAAATATCCTAAACAAGTGAGAAAGATTCGAAAATTCAAGAGCAAATTGAAGAACCCAAAATCTATGGGTCTTGAAATTCGTTCAAGAGATCAATTAATCGAAGATAATTACGCAGAAAAGATCCATCCTTTAGAAAAGCAATTAAAGAGTAAGGTCGCACCAAAAGCTGGAAAAGATGCGATTCAGAAAGAAACATTTGAGCAATCTGAAAACAACCAAAATAATATTAATACTTAATTTAAATCTCTTTTTTATTGTTTTTAATTTTTTATTGTTTTTCTACTTTTTTTTATTTTACTAGTGAGTTTTTCCCGCATCTCTTAATTTGACTTAAACTAATGATTTAAATCTAAATTATCACTAAAATTTCGATTTTAACTTAATTTTATACATATTTTTAGTACAGAATCCTATAAAAATCAGTTATGGAAATGAATTCGACAAATAAAAAAATTATGAAAATTTATAAATTTAATAATCAAGTTTCACCCGTCGAAAATTAATTTAAGTAGTATTGATTCTATAACCCTTGGCTATAGAGTATGATAATGTAAACTAGCAATTATATGTATACCAACTCCAAAGTTATTACTCGCAATGATTTTCGAGGTCTCGTTATAATCGCTCCATTAAAGTTTATATACAATACTGTTTTTAATATCTAGGAATGCTGTTATATTCACTTCTTTTTCTAATATTAGGATTTTTGGGGTTATATATTGGTGCTAAATTTGTGATAATTAGCCTTGAAAACATAGCAGATCGCTTAAATATTAGTCATATAATGGTAGGGCTGACAATTTTATCGATTGGGACTAGCTTACCAGAAATTGCTGTAAGTATAATGGGTGGTTTGGATAAGCTTTTAGGTATTGATCCTAACATTGATGGAATAGTTATAGGAAACAAAGTTGGCTCTTTCTTGATTCAAATCACTTTAATTATTGGAATTTTAGCCGTTAGCCAACCGATTTTCGTTAGTAAATGGGAATTGAGAAGAGAAGGACCTATGCTCTTTATTTCTATATTGATTTTTCTTTTTTTCTCATTGGATGGAATCCTTACCCAATTTGAAGCGCTTTTAATGATAATAATATATTTCCTTTATCTCTCATTGGTGATTTGGAGTGAGCGACATCTAACAAAAGCTAAACTAGAAATTAAATATCTTGAAAAGGAACGTATAGATGCTGTAAGGTTTGAATCGGTTGAGAGCCCTCGTAAAGAATCGTCAACACTTAGAGATTTGGGTACTTTGCTTTTTGGGCTCATTATCTTAATAATCGCAGCAGAGGCCTCATTACTTTCAGCGCATGATATATCAAAAGAATTTCATATTCCTGAAAATGTAATTGGAATAATAATAGTTGGATTTGGCACAAGTTTACCAGAACTTATTGCTGACTTAACCGCTATTAGGAGAGGATCATTTGGAATCGCGGTAGGAGATATATTAGGTTCCAATATATGCGATATTTTATTAGCCACAGGATCAGGAGCAATACTAATTAATTTTAATGTTCCCTTGATAATTCTGGTTTTTGATATACCTGTTCTATTCTTGGCGTTATCTTTAGCTCTTTATTTGTTATGGAGCGAAAAAACACTTAAAAGATGGGAAGGATGTCTATTAATCGGATTCTATAGCGTTTATGTAATTTTAAAATTAGTAATGTTTCAAATCTAAACTACTTCATTTTAAATAATATACATTAAAAATTCATTCTAATGAGTTTAATTCAAATTATCAATAAAATTTCGATATTAACTTAATTTAATATATAAATACAATGTTTATTCAAAATATTATGAAAGCTGTTGTATATGAAGAATTTGGTTCGTCGGAATGATACAACCCACCTATGCACAAGGATATTGATTTGAGAAAAAAATAGTAATTTAATTTTAAAATAAAATAAAAAATAAAGTGAAATCAAATTGAAAGATAAATTTAATTTAGTGGGTACTAAAATCAAAGAGTTTAGTTTACCAAACTCTAGAAGTGAAACAAGCAATATACTTGAATTTGAAGGGAATAAAAACGTAGTGATAGTATTATTTAGAAGTAAAAGTTGACCTTATGCCAAAGCTCATTCAAAAAAATTGAGAAATGACTATGCAAAATTCAAAGAATTAAATACAATCTTATACGCAATCTTACCTGATAACCTTGAAAATGCGCAAAATTTTGAATCCGAATATGCAAAAGAATACCCTATATATTATGATGCTAAAAAAAAGGTTAATAAAATGTTAAAACAAGAAGTAAAACCTTTAAAATTTGGGAGAATGCCAGCACTTCTAATAATAGATAAGCAAGCAATAATAAGATATGCATATTATAGCGATTCGATGGATGACATTCCCGAAAATGAAGAATTATTTAAAATAATTAAAAAGTTAAGCAAATAAATATGATTTGGATGGAATAAAATATAAGAAATGTTTGAATTTTATTCTAAAAAGTTAGCCATACTTTTCCAAATCAAAATTTAATTTCAATTCTTCTTTAGAAATTCTAAAGTTTTCTTAAGCACCTGCTCCCGATTAGACATTGCGAGATTATGTCCATAACCTTTATAAAGAATCAATTCTGAATTTGGTATTTCCTCTGCGGTCGTACGAACATCATCTGCCAAATAACCAATATCTAATTCTCCACTCAATATCAAGGTAGGAGCTTTAATTTCGGATAATCTGTCCTTGAAATTCATCTCGCGATCGGCTTTCACTTCAACCAAGAAATCGTTTGGATATTCTACTTTCCTGAACATCATACCTCCTATTAGTCTCACGAATAATTTGATGAAAACTCCTTTAAATCCAGATTGATATATCAGTTCCATTATTGCTGCCATTGATTTTCCATATTTTTCTTTTTGAAAATATTCAGCCGCTTTCCTCTCAATATCTACTCCTTTTTCACTCAATCGATACGCTGATGATATGATGACTAATTTTTGAACAGTGTCGGGGTGATCAGCGGCTAAAAAATGAGCAATCTGTCCTCCTGTTGATATTCCAATGACATCAACTGGTCCTTTAAATTCCCTTCGGATCATTTTTGCATAATCATCTGCCATCTTATCCATTAAATAATCGTCTGGTAAGTTTGGCCTTCGCCCAACAAGATATACCGTGTATTCTTCCAGGAATAGGCTATTTGATTTTTTAAATTGATTTAACATAAATCCTGATGGTGGTTTATGCTCGGTTGATAACGCTTCAATATTGAGCAGAATTTTTGGTCCACTTCCCATTTTAGCATAAGGTAAACCATCTTCAAAAAAACCAGTTTCTACTTGGTATTTATCCTTAATTTTTTATCCCTCGTCATTTTCATTGTATAGTACATATGAGAAGTTAATTTAACTTTTTATTATTAGTAAATAAAAGTCTATTATTATGTGAAAAAAGTAGCAAATTGCTCAATTAAGTCCTAGAGAATCCATAACAATAAGCAATTTAAATTCTTGTATTCACTGATTCTAGTTAAGCTATTTTTCCTCTAAACTTATAAGATTTTAAATTTTTTTTCGAACAATTTAAAAAAAAGGATAAACATCAAAATTCTTTTACTACAGTAATTCCCATAAATTTAGCTTCCGATTTATTCAAGAGGGATTTGTCTATTGCTTTATTTGTTTCTCTACAATAATAATTCTTTAAATCAATATATAACGCAAATTTAAATAAAAATAATAAATAACTTAAGCAATTTCATTACTTTACATTTTGATCTTAAGATAATTTTTTTAAGAGAAAAATTAGAGTGGGGAAGTATGAATACATGACTCTATATGTTCAAACTTTCACTCCTTAATAATATTAATCCTAATTCTTATTTTTTTTTATTGATTTTTTGTTTTTTTTAATGAGAGACAGCTTTTGAGAGCATTTATGAAATGAGAAAATAACTTTTTATTTGTTATATCCCGCTAATCCTAAATGACAAAAATGTTAATTGGTTTACTCCCAAATAGATTGAAATGTATTTATAGGAACTTAGATTAGTTATTAATTACTTACAAATTATTTTTTATTATTTTGATGAAAATAATATGAAATCAAATGCAAAATCAAAAATAATAATTTTAATCGCTTTAGGAATGTTTTTTGCCTTCTCACCGATAGTTATCACTAATCTTATTCTTATTTCGGGTAATAGCAATAAAAGTTCGGAATATAAAGGTGATATCAATTTAGATAAAATAAATCTAAAAACCTCAGCAATATCGGGAAAAATTCGTATTGATAATAATTGGACTGCTGCAAAGGCTGCGGGAATTTGTACGGGGAATGGGACTTATTCCGCACCCTATGTTATAGAAGATTTGATTATAGATGCTGGAGGTTCGGGAAGTTGCATACTCATTAAAAATTCCAATGCTTTTTTTAAAATTGAAAATTGTACGTTTTCTAATTGTGGAATTAATTGGGTGGATTCTGGTATTAAGCTAGAATCAGTTTTCAATGGGATGATCAATAATACGAGTTTTCATAATAATGGTTGGGGACTATATTTAGAATATTCCGAAAACAATACTATTATAGGGAATCTATTTGACAATGAGAGGGGTATGCATTTTGGATATTCGAATTATAATACTCTTTATTTAAACAATCTTAAAACTACTGTTATGGATGTTTTTACTTTAACTAATACAAGCAATAACAACCTGTGGAATTCACCAAAACAATTAAAGTACATTTACGACAATAAATCCTACACGAATTATCTCGGTAACTATTGGGATGATTACAATGGAGTTGATGCTGATGTTGATGGAATTGGAGATTCTCCAGTCGTTTTTTACGATTCTGTTAGAGTTACAATGGATTCTTATCCATTGAAAGAAGAAGTTGAGAATTATGAAATTATTGGATGGTTTGAACCTCCAGAAGTCCCAGGAGGGGATATTCCCGGATATAATCTGTTCTTCCTGCTTGGTATTCTATCCATTGTAGCAATCATTATAAGTAAAAAACAAAAGAAATCTTAAATTCTATTTTTTCCTTTAAATCGTGGAAAAACCGATATTAATTTTTATAAGAAATTAATGAAATCATTTTTTGTTCACACTTTTTCATTTATGAATTAAATGATATGATTTGATTTTCTCTTGACGATTGATATGCAGATTCTATGATTTCGTGAGTACGATATCCGATATCTAAACCAGGATAAGGCTCTTTTTCTTTGATTATTGATTCCAAAAAACTAAGACTTTCGAATAGATATGGTCCAGTATTTAAAGCCATTTTAGGATAATTCTTATTCCTTAGATATTCTTCAGTAATCCCTTCTAAATTAAGTCTCTTCTTCTTTCTACCAATTAAATACTCTAACTTTTTAAAGATCGGTGTAATGTATTTCTCCAAATTTACA
>CAZDTP010000093.1:0-10528 GCA_964508365.1 uncultured archaeon | reverse complement strand
GATAGAAAAATATTAATATGTGTATTCACATATTTTCACATAATAAGAAATTGAAAATATGTGTAAAAGATGGCGAATATAACTTTATCGATTCCAGAAGAGCTTAAAAAAGAAATGGAAAAATTTCCAGAGATAAATTGGTCGGAAGTTGCGAGAGATTCTATAAAGAAAAAAATAGCTCAGTTGAGTTTTCTGAAAGGTTTTAGAATGAACAGCGACATTACTATAGATGACGCTTTGAAATTAGGACAAGAAGTAAATCAATTATTGGTGAAACGTTATAAGAGGGATTAATTTTGAAATTGGTGATAGATGCCAATATCTTATTTGCTTCGTTGATAAAAGATAGTTTAACTGCTGAGCTATTACTTAGTGATAAATTAAATTTTTTTGGTCCAGAGTTTCTTTTTGATGAATTTATAAAATATGAGAAGTTTATACTTGAGAAGACAAACCGTTCTAAGGAAGATTTTGAGCACTATTTAAACATACTGAGGGAAAAGATAGAAATTATTCCTCAAAATATTATTAGGCCATTTATAGAAGAAGCAGAGAAGTTTTCTCCGGATCCAAAAGATACGGTTTACCTAGCTTGCGCACTAGTAATAGATTCTAAGATATGGTCGAATGACAAAAAGCTTAAAGGAGACCAAAAGGAAATCGAAGTAATAACCACAGAAGAATTAATCCATAAAGTTAGATTCATAAAATAAGAAAAAAGTTTTCAAGATCTACTTAAAAGACAATTCATAAATAATACCAATTAACCACTATTAAAAAATGTGAATTTTTTTTTAAATTTCTAAAGTTCCATCGATTTTTAAAGCAACATGCAAGCTGATTATCAAAATGACTTTATAAAAAGTTTAAATGATATCGCTTTCACATTTAAAATAGCTCAATTTTACTTAACTTTCTGTCCATTTTTCATAACTAGCGACTTCTTCTTCGTTCACGATCTGAGTGGGATGACCCGTGTGAGCTTTATCAAACATTAGTAAGTCTCTACTATTATTAAAATTATTCTCACGGATAGGTATGTATTGTTTACATTTAAAACATAATTTAACTCTCATGAAGCTCATTTCCTATATAATACAATTGATAACAATATACTTTTAATTATTCTAATATTTAACTCTTGTCCTAATTTAGAACGATATCTACTATAAACAATTTAAGACAAATTGAAAGTATTACTCCAATTGAATTATTATCCCTAAAATTTCAACTTAAAAGGAAATCCATCTCATTAACTATAGCTATACTACTATGAAAAATTGTTAGAATATGACCAATATTCCCAGCTATCTACGACAAAATCGTTTAGACCATCTTGATTACAATCTAAAATTCTCACAAAACCTTCACCATTATAACTTAGTGATCGATTATAGGTCGATGATATTCCCGATCCATCTTCGTATTGAAAATAAATTCTTATATTTCCCTTTGCTCTTGTAATAACATCAGTTAAACTGTCATTATTTAAATCACCAAAATCTACACTATATCCGTTAAATCCTATATCCAAAGTATGATTGTGAGCAGAAGGCCAACTATTATCAGATCCTTGGTAATAGACGTTAGCAATATTCGCTAAAAGTGTGGGAACTACCACATCGTTTAAAGAATCATTATTTATATCACCAATCCAATTATCGTCAAATGGATAATCACCTACCGGTATGGGTCCCCAAGCTGGAGCAAGATCAAGCTTAGAAGTAAATAAATGGTTGAATTCAGATTTTATGGATTCATCATCTACGAAGTTGGAATCCTCATTAGAGAATAACTGTTTAGTAAATTCGTTATTAAAATTCAGTAAGAAAAGATTACTTAAAGATTAAAGAATTGCTATAGTGGTCAAAATAAAAATGTGTTTGGATCTTTTATTAAATTTTTTTAAGAAAAATTGCATTTTCCCTCACTTTTTTTCAACAAATAATTTGTATTGAAAATAATAATTATTTATAAAAACTTACATAATAGTATATAAAATTATAGGGAATAAAAATATAAAATAGTTTTATATAGCTGCAACGAATCACCATAAGTCAAAAAAGGTTAAATAGAGAACAGACTAAACCAAATGGTATATATAGATATCAGAACTAATTTTTCATAACCAAGAAAGGTTAATATATTAAATCCAAAAACAAATAAATTAGAGTTGATGTAAATTTGCCAAAAGTTAAGGTCGATGGTGTGAATCTTTATTACGAGACCCATGGAGATGGTTTTCCTCTCTTGATGATTCTGGGCTTATCTGAAAATGTGTATTGGTGGGATTCCCCTATGATAAATGATCTTTCAAAATACTTTAAGACAGTTATTTTTGATAATAGAGGTGTTGGAAGAAGTGATAATCTGGATGGAGATGTCTCGATCGAAATGATGTGTGCTGATGCATTAGGATTGATGGATGCTTTAAATATTAATCAAGCTCATATCCTTGGTCATTCGATGGGAGGAATGATCGCACAAGAGCTGGCTCTTAAATTTCCAGGGAGAATTAAAAAACTCGTTCTTTGTTCAACAAGTTGTGGAGGGTCTAAAGCAGTATTGCCCTTAATTGAAACACAAAGGTTATTAGGTAAATTATCAATAAAAGAGCATACACGAGATTTAACCGAAGAGGCAATGCTCCATATATTTACAAAAGAGTTCATGGATGAAAATCCTGAATTTATGGAAAAAAAAATTGATGATATTCTGATAATTCCAATTAAGCCTACCACCTTTAAAGCCCAAATGACTGCTTGGATGAGATATAACTCATGTAGAAAATTAAAAGAAATAAACATTCCTACTTTAATAATACATGGTAAGCAAGATATTCTTGTTCCATATAGAAATGGCGAGATCTTAGCTGAGAAAATACCAAAGGCAGAAATCGTGTACTTCGACTCAAACGCTCATCTTATTCACACGGAGGAACCTGATAAGTTTATCAAAGTATTGCTTAAATTTCTGGAGTAAAAAAGATAGTATCAAATTCTATGAACATATTACGTTTCCTTATTTTTTCTTCGCTTGATAATATAATAAACCAAAGCAACGATGAAAGTCCAAAAAAAGATTGCAATAATCCAGCCCATCGTTGTATCAAGCCTGATAGTGCCAAACAAGAAAGAAAAAGCAGCAGCCCATTCCACGATGATATAAGGAACGTGTGTACTCGGTTTTGATCGAAAATCATATTTGAAAACCATATCAAGTAAGGATTCTGCCAGTAGATAAATGAGGATTAAAACTGTGAAAATTACAAATCTCAGATCTTTATTAAATACAATATAATTAATCAAAACGACGATGATTGGAAGCATCAGAACTGCGAGGATCGGGCCAAAAATTTTAACAGTCTTCATTTTATTTCTGGCCATCAATAGTATTGCACTAATCATTGAAACGAAAAAAATAAAGCCTGAAACAATAAACATCCAATCGAATAAATCCATATTAATTTCACCACTAATAAAAAGTTGAATTCTTACAGTTGTCAATGCTACATCATTTTTAAATATTATAGCCTTAATTATCTATCGTTTTAAAGATTGCTTTTATTTATGAAGTAATTAGATAGATTTATTCATTTTACTGACTCCTTTTATATAATATTGTGTTCTGGCGATAATTTATGCCCTGATAATTTTAAAACTTTAATCATATTTGCATAGTTTTATTAACTTCCCTTTCTCTGATAAGTTCAATACGATGACTTTTGGTCTACTCATTGCTTCAATCGAATACTTTATTCCTTGTGTTCCTAGGCCTGATGATTTGGTTCCCAAAAATGGAAAATGATCTGGACCTCTCTCACTTTTTCCATTTATTTGAACAGAACCCACTTCTAACTCCTGTGCAATGTTAAAAGCTAAATCGATATTTTCTGTGAAAATCATGCCTTGAAGTCCGTATTCTGATTTATTTGATATTTCTATTGCTTCTTCAGCGCTATTAGTTCGTATAAAAGGTAATATAGGACCAAAAGGTTCTTCCCAGGCAATTCTCATTTCAATTGTAACATTATCTAACAATGTTGGCCACATGATGTTACCTTCTCTTTTATTTCCGCATAGTAAAGTACCACCTTTTTCTAAAGCATCGTCTATCAGTCCTTGAACGAAATCGCATTGTTTTGCACTTATGAGGGGCCCGATAGTAGCATTTTTTTCGGGATCTCCAATAGATAAATTCATGGTTTTCTTTTTTACTAATTCTATTAATTTTTCAGCAATTCCGGGCATTGGAAGAACTCTTTTTACTGCAGTACATCTTTGCCCACTGTATGAAAATGCTCCCGAAACAATTGCATCTGCCGTTAATTCTAAATTTGCATCGTTTAGTACGATAGCGGCATCCTTTCCACCTAATTCTAACAATAAAGGTTTCATTCCAACACAATTTGCAAGGTGTTTACCCGTTTCAGAAGATCCGGTGAAACTCACCATGTTAACCAAAGGGTGGTGTACTAAATAGTCACCGATTTCAGATCCCTTTCCGGTGATTATATTAAAAACTCCTGGAGGAACTCCCGCTTTTTCTAAAATTAATCCAAAGAATAAGGGACTGATCGCTCCTTGGGAAGGAGGCTTGACTACAACAGTATTTCCTGCCATTAATGCAGGAGCTATTTTAGATCCCGTAAGATTAAACGGATAATTAAAGGGACCAATGCATAGAATCACTCCTAAAGGAACTCTGTACGTCATTGACATCTTATCTTTACCAAAACCTTTAAACGCATCTCCGTAAATTGCTTCTCCTTCTTGTTGTAATCCCGCTTCGGCTGTGGCTTCAAATAATTCGGAAGTTCGGGTTATTTCTGATATGGCACTTTTTATAGGTTTACCGATCTCTTTCATCATAATATACCCTAAAGGATTAGCCCATTCTCTCATTAAATTAGCAGCTTTCATTAATATATCAGCTCGTTCTCTCTGAGTCTTTTCTTCCCAACATCCCAAACTTTCTTTTGCAACGGTTATGACCTGATTAGCTTCTTCAGTGGAACATGCTTGCACAGTTCCTACTCTCTCATCATTATACGGATTTTTAATAACTATTGTTTTTCCCGAAGATGACTTTTTCCAAGCACCAGACACGTAATATTTAAAATCTAAATCATCTCTCATTACGAAAGAATCAGGAATTTTTTCGATTTCGTCTATCATGATTTACTTCTTCCTAAAGATTTCTTTTCTATAAAAAAGTGTTCTTAGAAATTTTAGAACATTATCATTATTAAAGTTATTATTAATAATTCAAACGTCTTCCTTATTTTAGTCAGAATACCCGAAAAAGAGCACTTATGAAATGAGAAAATATACTTATTATTGTTATTTCACGCTAAACCCAATTGCCATTTTTCTTTAGATACATTTCAATCTATATATAGGATTTATGAAATAGGAATCGAAGTAAATTTGGGGAAAAAAAAAATGAAAATAAGAGAATTAGGTTTACATTTTTGATTCTTCGGCAACTTTAATAGCTTCAGCTTTAACTTTTACTGTTGCTACGGAATCAAGAATCTTTTTATGAAAAACAGTTTCAATATCCACCATATTTTTAAGAAGTTTTTGCATGTTTTCTAATTTTACTTTATTAAATTCCACGGTTGCTACTTTTACATCGTCTTCTTCTTTAGCAGCTTTTTCTTTCGCAGTTTTCAATTCTGTTTCAGCTGTTTGCATTTCGTTTGGCTTTAATTTTTCTTTTGGTTTGCTTTGGATTTTACTTAGATGCTTTTCAGCTTTTTCTAATTCTTTCGTAGCCTTTTGAGCTTCATTCTGTTCAGTTTGGAGTTTTTGTAAGCTAATTAAAAGATCACTTAGCGGTTTAATGAATTCTTCACGAAGTCTTTTGACTTTTTCCGTACTTTCTTTTTCAATAATTTCAAATGTAGAAGCTAATGAATTTACTGCCTGACCTAGGGAAGGTGTCTCCGTTTCAGCATAACCTTTTAATGCAGCAACTGTCTTTTTAATTTCTCTTGTGACATTTTCTTCTGCATTGATATATTGATTACTTCCTTTAATTAACTCACTAATTTTATTGCTTGTAATTCCTAAAGCATTTGTTAAATTATCCATAAATTTCTTAAACATTTATAACACCTTCTTTATAATTTAAGATCTAAATTATGTATAAGTTTATAACACTATTGTTTATAAAAAATTCATATTACAATTAATATAATAGGCACTAATATAGTGGCCTTGGAGGAACAAAGAAATAGAACCTTATCCTGGTTTAGATATCGGATATCGTACTCACGAAATCATAGAATCTGCATATCAATCGTCAAGAGAAAATCAAATTATATCATTCAGTATATAAATGAAAAAAGTGTGAACAAAAAATGATTTTTTAGAAATAGGTTAAAATTTTTTTTTGCCATGCAATTAAATGAATCTCTCCAAGAGATCTAATATCTGCCAAGTGTTTAATTTTAAATTCGTAATTTGGTTCAATCTCTTGAATGTATTTTTTTGTTCTAAATAATTCTTCTGGATGATGATATATCAAGATTAATAACACCGATTTGAACTTTTCAATCGTTTTTTTTGCTCCTTTTAATGCTTCGAATTCATAACCTTCAACATCCATTTTAATCAAACCTATTGAAAGATCTTGTTCTCTTACAAATTCGTCAATTGATATAAGTTCCATCTTTTTATGATCCTCTTCAGAAACACATGAAGAAATACCAAGTGGACTGAAATTTACAATACAGCTCTCTTCTCCTAACCCCTTATAAACAGGGACGCCTTTTTCTAATTTGTTTAATTTAATTGTTTCCAAAAGATTTGCATAATTCTCTGAAACCGGTCCACGAATTTCCTGATGATATAAAAATTTTTTGTAGATCTAAATTTTAAATAGTTGGTTAGTGAAGTTAGTTATCTTAGTAATTGCATCTTTAGCTTCTGGAAGAAGATCATATCTTTCTCCTTGAAATACATGCGGCATTTCATCCCAAGATTGTAAAATTGCGTTTACACCTACCTTCTTAGCTTTTTCAACAAAGCGAGTAGTATCGCTATAAAGCATTTCACATGAGCTAACTTGGACTAATATTGGAGGTAATCCTTTTAAATCCGCGAACAAGGGCGAAATGTATGGATTACGGGGGTCCTCTCCAGCAAGATAAGCAGCATACCACCAAAATATTCCGACATCTGCTAATGTTGGATCAGTTTCGGCATTTTTAAAATAGGAATCATCTGCTAAAGTAAAGTCTGTTGCAGGTGATAGGCAGATCGCTCCAGCAGGTAAATCTCTTCTCTGATCTCTTATTTTTAAAAGAGTTGTTAGGGTTAGATTTCCTCCAGCAGAATCTCCCGCGATGATTATATGGTCATTTTTGAATCCATTTGATAATAACCAATTGTAAGCGTTAACACAATCTTCTAATGGTGAGGGGAATGGATGTTCTGGGGCAAGGCGATAATCAATACTAAGGATTTTAATACTTGTAGCTTTAGCTATAGCAGAATTTAACTTTCGGCAAGTCAGAGGAGAACCAAGTATCCATCCGCCCCCGTGAAGGTATAAAATTACATAATCTTTTATGGGATTCGGGGGAATTACCCAATCAGCAGAAATTTTATCAAGCGTTATAGATTTGATTTCAATTTCCTTCGGAATTGGATCGTTTTCTAATTCTTGAATTGCTGAATGTTCAGTTGCATAACGTAATAATTTTGTTATATAATTCCTTTCCTCACCAGTTAATTTATCATGGAGCTCAACCATTCCAACTTTTTTTTTAAAGAAAAGTTCATTTAAATCCAGAACTTTCTTATAGATTTTGGGAAAATTAAACCGCTTATTTTCTTCGAATTCCGTAAATTGAAGTATAAATTTCATTATTTCTTTAAATCCATCATCCTGGATTTTGAGAATATCAGGTCGTATTTTTTTTCGGTTTAAAATTGTCATTTTTTTCCTTCCTCTCTTTTCTTAGATTTTTCATTAGTTAGTTTAATAAATGACTATTCCGTATAAAAAGATATACTGATAAAAACCATTACTTTAATTGCAAAATAATATTAATAAATCTTCCAAAAGTTAAAAGGAAAAATTTATGAAACGAGAAAAAAATTATGTGTATCATTTATCTTAATATTCTACCGTTTCACATAAGTTTCTTTACTATTCTCTATTCCTTTGAAAGACTTAAAAATAGACCTTAATGTGATTTTAATTTAATAGGCTATAATGTTGAATTATTATGTAATTGACTCTAATGATTCTTTTAATATCTATTTTTTGACGTATTAAATATTCTTTTTAGTTCATTCTCCCTATAGAGATATAGGATGCAAATCCAAATGGTATTTTATTCTTTAACCCAGATTCCTTTCTTTAATGATAAAAAAGCAGCTTTATTATTTTTTTAGGATATTAAGGAAACTATTAATATCTAAGTTTCCCAAAATATCTCTTTAACACAGTGTAATTATTCTTATCTTATTTATATTATGATATTTATTGAAATAGATTAGGCATACCTAAATTTAAATATGAGAATAAATTATTAATCATAAAAACACACAAAATGGCGATAAAAAATTACGGAAACAGTAGATTATGGAAATTGGGTTCCAAAGAAGATGATTTATTTTTTTGTAGCAGTATTTTTACTTTTATTAATTCCCACCATATTTCCAATAATATCATTGATAAAAATAGTTCTGTGGGTAATTGCCGGAATATGGATTTTACCTTTCGCTTATATGATGTATCTTTATTATTACTTTTCAGCACATAATAAAGAAATTCAACATAAAATCTGGGATTTAGTTATCCAGAAATTGCCTTGGAAAGGGCAGGGAAAAGCACTTGATGTAGGTACTGGCGCAGGAGGATTGACTATAGAGCTTGCAAAAAGATTCCCTGAATCATCTGTATGGGGAATTGATCATTGGGGAAGCGTATGGGATTATTCTAAGCAACAGTGTGAGAAAAATGCTGAAATTGAAGGTGTGGCAAACCGAGTTATATTTCAAAAGGCAAGTGCCTCAAAATTACCTTTCAATGATGGAGAATTTGATGCTATTGTGAGCAACTTCGTATATCATGAAGTTAGAGACACCAGAGATAAAAGAAAACTCATTAATGAATCCTTACGAGTGTTGAAAAAGGGAGGAATGTTTTCTTTACAAGACACATTTAAAAATAAGAGAAAATATGGAATAATTGAGGAATTAATAAGACAAATTAAGGAATGGGGTATTCAGCAGGTTAATTTTGTTGAAATTGTAGACGAATTATCAATGCCCAAAGTAGTAAAAATTGAATTGAAAACAATGGGAGTAATATACGGAATCAAATAAAAATGTATAAAGATGTTAATAAGAATAGAAACGCCGAGTTCAATAGCATCTTTGCCTTAAATGGTCATTTTTTCATTAAGATGTATCATACAGATTACTATGAGGAACTTTGGATATTTTAGAATTTCTATTTTTAATTAGGACCAAATTATTTTCTTTTTTTATATGTTTGATACAACATTTTTCAGATGAATTAGATAAGAAAAAAAAAACTCAAATGTCAAAAATCAACAAGATTTTTGAAATGTTTATAAAAAATTGCTCTTTACTTTTAGTTAATTAAATTCCTATAGAGAGAAGGATGGTTTAAGTTGAATATAAATGTTGGGATAATAGGAACAGGACTAATTGGACAGACACACTTATTTTCATTAAAAAAAATCGAAGAAGAAAGGCTCCTTTCTGATAGTGATGTCCATATCAAAATTCGGGGAGTCGCCGATCCAGATGAAGAGAAATTGAACAAGCTAAAATTGAAGGATGCTAATATAATTGACTATTTTACGACGAATCCAGATGATATCGTTAAGGATAAAGCTATCGATGTTGTTTACATCGCTACTCCTACTAAATTCCATAAAGATTATTTCATAAAACTTGCGGAAGAAGGTAAAAATATCTTTTGTGAAAAGCCACTTGCCTTTTCTTTAGAAGATATCAAAGAGCTAATATTAGCAGAAAAAAAGCATGGAATCTCCACACAGGTAGGATTAGTACTCCGGCATTGTCCAGTAGTCTGGAAAATGAAACAAATTATACAAGAAAATGAGGAAGCGTTTGGAAAGAGATTATCATTTATATTCAGAGATACTCAAGATTGGCCTATTGGCACCGGTTTACATCAATCTGAGTGGAGAAAAGATCCTTCCTTTGCTTATGGAGGAAGTTTATTTGAACATAGCATTCACGATGTGGATATGCTTGAATATCTTTTTGGTGATCAGGCACCACTTTCGAAAATATTCGCTAAAATTCGCTATGTATCCCCCTTGACTGAAGGAAAGCTTGAGGATGTAGCCACATTAAACTTTGAATATGAAGATGGATTTGTAGGGAATTTAATAAGTATCTGGAATAAAGCAAAAATGGATGAGAGACGTGTAGAGATTTTCTTCGAGAATGGATATGTAAATTTGGAGAAATACATTACACCGATCTTTAAAAAGTTAGAGTATTTAATT
>CAZDTP010000092.1:0-10773 GCA_964508365.1 uncultured archaeon | reverse complement strand
TTTCTTTAACTGTGGAGAGTGGACTGCTAGGAGTATATCCTATCATGTCTTCTTCTTCTTTTTTAACGATGTAAGAAGGTGCGTTAATTTTTTTGCCCTTTACTTGAATATGGCCATGAACGACGAATTGTCGGGCTTGATAGATAGTTTTAGCATAACCTTTCTCAAAAACAAGCGTTTGTAATCTTCGTTTTAGTAGGTCTTCAACGGTAAGTAATAATACATCTTCAAATCCCGCTTCAGAACCTAAAACTCCGAGTTTAACTAACTTTTTAATTAGAGTTTGTTGGACTTCAATAGCTTTTTCTTGAGGCATTGTTCTGGACTGTCTCGCAAGACTCCGCCAATTGCCGAGTGTGGTACGCATTTTCCAAAACTCACGTTTGTTTCTAAGACCGAATCTTCCTAGAAACTCGAGTTCTTCGGCTTGTCTTTCTTTTTCAAAGGGGCGTTTAGGTTTTTTAAATTTTTTCTTTAACCTTCTTGGATCTCCGATGTTTATTCACCTTATGGTTGTCCTTTCTTTTTTCTCATAACACCAACGACTAGTCCGTGTCGTCCAGTGCTTTTAGTTCTTTGACCTCGAACTTTAAGACCGCGGTGGTGTCGAACGCCTTTATAACTTCTGATGCGTTTCATTCTATCGATATCTCGTCTTACCGATAATTCGAGTCGATTTCCGATTATGTGTAAGCTCTCCCCGGTAACTAGGTCATTTTTACGATTTACCATCCAAGTTGGGATACCTTGTGTAATAGGATCTAAGATTATTTCTTCAATCTTGTTTAAATCCTTTTCGGTAATGGCACCAATCCTTAAATTAGGGTCGATTTTTGCAATCATTACAATTGCTTGAGCGAATCTCCTTCCAATTCCTCTTATTTGAGTTAATCCATATTCTGCTTTTGCGTTTCCATCAACTTGAGATCGGAGTTTTCGAAAAAACACTTTTTCCCGAAAGTTGCTAGGTCTAGTAGTTAAACTCATTTTACCGATATTATGTTTCTTATTCTTATAATTCTTAATATAAAATTTAATATTAATTTTTTGGTTTAGTAGTAAAGAAGGTTTGTTTGAGAAAAAGAGGGAGGAATTTTATTACTTAATATCGAGGGAATCTTAGATTTTCTTCTTTTTTTTTATCAATATGTTTATTACATTTAGTTTTTTTTGATGTAGCGATTTTTTCAAGGAGTGGTAAACCTGGTTTAACTTCAGAAAGTTCTTTTGATTCAATTAAATCGTTTTCAATTAGTTTATTATAGAGTTCTTTTCCAACTTCGGTTCTGATGAGAACAGTATTCCACCCTGAAGGTGATCCTATAGAGCCAATTGAAATATCAGCGGATTCAGAAGTTAAATCAAAGCAGACTTCGCAATCCTCTCGGGCTAGGCCCCCTATCTCTTTAATAGGTATGGTTAATTCATCACCAGATTTAGTGTATACAAAGAACTTCCCTTTATTTATATCTGTTTTCTTTATGTCATTAACATCAACTTTTAGTAGTTCGCAAATTTTTAGCAAAGATTCGTAAGAGAACGACTCCATACAAAAAATCCCGATGCGATATTTGATTTGATTCAATGCGGGAATGCCAATATTGTAGATATCTGATTTGAGTAAAGCTTGCATCATGCAAGGAACTCCAACCACTGCCAAGTTAGCGTTTCTCTTATTAAGCTCGCTTAAACTTTTTAAATTTGGGTTGTTTACATATTTAGTTCCCGTGGTTAGAAGAATATCTTCTTTATTCTCTAAGATAATTGGTTCAGGTCTCCACGGAGTCTTACTCATTTTAGCGCCTAATGCTATATCAATAATATTAGCATCAAATAAGTAATGCAAACAAGTGCTTGTTATTCCTCCGTCTTGGCAAGATTTAGCAATTTCGTCAATTTTGGTCCTTGCCGAATATGCTTCTAAAAAATATCCTACTTTAGAATAGTTTTTAATCTGTGAGGCTCCTTCTTGAGTCATGTTTAAAACACTTACAGGTAAGTAAGTACGTGGACAAACATAATAACAGAGACCGCATTTTATGCATTTAAGCTCATCAATTTTACCGAAACCATTGTAAACATCTATACAATTTACAGGACAAATACCAGCGCATAAACCACATCCAGAACAGTTATGAGTTTCAAAAATAATTTCAACAGGTTCATAAATTGATTTTATTTTTGAAGGATCAATATCGAAGCTTTTTATGTCAAAATCCTTAAAAGTAGTCACAGTGGGAGTATTTTCATCTCCTTCAACTTGGTCATAGATTTCGTTCACTGCAACCAGACTCTCATTTTTCAGTAACTCTAACAAACTCAGCGTTTTACTGATTTCTATAGAATTTTTATCCGAAAATTTTTTTAAAGCCTTAAAATCGTTAGATTTTTTACGAGTTAGAAAATTGTAGAGCTTATATTTAATAAGCTCATCATCAAACATTTTGAATAAAATTTTATTGTACTGTTCCTCGTTGTAGACACCAGAATTTAGAATTTCTTGTTTGGCATCAATTAACACGCGGATCCGATACGAATCTACGGTAACGGCTATATCTTTTAAACCTTCCTTTGTAATTTTAAGCTCAAAACTCATTTTATTTAAACTCTGGTTGTTTTAATCTATATCTTAATTTCCGAATACTCTCGCTGGGAGTTAGTTACCTCCTAACTAGGTTTTTTTAGAAGGATCATTCTTATTCGGATTAATTTTTTATTTTGGTAGAGGAGGAAGTTTTTCAACCTTGCTCGTGATGTCTTCTACGGATTTGATGAATTTTTCAACTTCCGCTGCAGAACAAAAATACTGTTGGATTCTTTCTTCAGCTAGACCTAAATGGTTGAATAGTCTTTTTAAAAACTTTACATGTTCGTAGGTATTCATGTTTCCATTTCCAAATTCACATTCTCCCTCTTTTCAAGAAATGATCGCGACTCCATCAGCTCCATTTAAGAAACTCTCCATAATTAGATGAATTCCTATTCTTCCCGTACACCTTACTCGTATTAAATGGAAATTAGGGGAATAAGATTTTCTCGTAGTACCAGTTAAATCGGCTGCAGAGTAACCTCATTTTTCGCATCCAAAAGCTATTATTTTTCTCTCATTTATATTTTCTGTCATTGATTAAAGCTACCTCATTTTTTAGTTTTCTATTTTAGTTGATTCTTTTTGAATACTGTCTATTTCGCTCATTCCGATTCCTTTGATTTCAGCTTCGAATTGCCTATCTCGATAATATTTAAGATCGATCGCTCTTGCTGGGCAGGATGATATACAAACTCCGCATCCCTTACATTTCAATTCATCAACATGAGCAATTCCGTCATCTATGCTTATTGCTTGATATTCGCATAGTTTTTCACATCTATGACATCCTAAACACAAAGTCTCATTGACTTCAGCAATGATTAATTCTTGAATAATGGTTTTATGAGAAAGTAAGGCAGCAGCTTTGCTAGCAGCAGCTAGGGCTGTAGAAACGGAATATGGGATGTTTTTGGGTCCTGCTGCGCATCCGCAAATATAAATCCCAAGATTATTTGTTTCTTGCGGCTTCAAACAACCATGAATTTCAGTTAAAAATCCATTTGGACCTTTACTTAAACCTAAAACTTCAATGGCTTCCATAGTCCCTCTTGAAGGATTCATTCCAGTAGATAATACTACCAAATCAGCTTTAATCTTAATAAGTTCCCCCGTTAAAGAGGAATAAGCGCGTACTATTAAATTATTATCTTTGTCCTCGGTTATTTCACCTACTTTTCCTCGTATCATTCTAACATCAGCGTCTCTAATTTTTCTATAATATTCCTCGTTGCCCTTATCAGTAGTCCTAATGTCTATATAGAATATTACAACATCCATTTCGGGATACTCTTGTTTTAGTAATTGAGCATTTTTAAGAGCAACACTGCAGCACACAAATGAACAATAAGGATTCGCTTTTAGCGATCTAGAACCAACGCATTGTATCATCACAACAGTTTTAGGTGTTTTTCCATCTGAGATTCTATATATGTGTCCTCCAGTTGGACCGATTGGGCTAAGCATACTCTCTATTTCGATCTGAGTAATAACATTTGGAGAAATGCCATAATTGTATTCATTAGTCTCAATAATTGGATATTCATCGAATCCTGTAGCAACGATAACAGCCCCTACCTTAACCTCAACAATTTCGGGTACTTGTTCAAATTCTATTGCTTCTGCGGGGCAAACTCGTTCGCAGTTTTTACAATCAATGCACACACTTTTATCCATAACAGCATAATTTGGGACTGCTTGAGGAAATGGTATATAGATTGCACCTCTTTCACCAATCCCATTATAAAATTCATTAGGAACTTTTATAGGACATTTAGTAGTACATAAGCCACATCCGGTACACTTGCTTTCGTTCACATACCTTGGATTTTTACGTATCTTAACATTGTAATCTCCCGTGATACCGCTAAACTCGATAATGTCGCTATAGGTGAAAAGTTTGATATTAGGATGTTTTGAAGCGTTAACCATAATAGGGGCAAGAACTCATATACCACAATCATCTGTAGGGTAAATCCTATCAAACTGTGCCATTTTACCTCCAACGGTTGCTTGTTTTTCAACTAAATAGACTTGTATCCCGTGTTCCGCTAAGTCTAAAGCTGCGTTCATTCCGGCAATTCCCGCTCCTATAACTAATGCAGCTCTTTCTACAGGTATTTCCTTGTAAGGGACACTTTCTAATTCCCGTGCTCTATTTATACCGGCGTGAACTAATCGTTTTGCTTTTTCGGTTGCGTTTGTTTTATCACCTTGATGAACAAACGAGCAGTGCTCTCTAAGATTTACCATTTCAAAGAAGTAAGGGCTTAAACCTGCTTCTTGTAAAACAGCTCGATAAGTAGGTTCATGAATCTTAGGAGTGCAAGCTGCTACGACTATTCGGTTCAAATCTAGTTCTAGAATGTCATTTTTGATTATTTGTTGTCCAGGATCGCTACAAGTGAAATTGTTGGTCCGAGCGATAACAACATTAGGTAATGGTTCAACAAAATCTCTGACAGCATCACAATCAAGGTGGGCTCCAATATTTACACCTCATCTACACACATAAACTCCAATTCTTATCTTATCAGTGGTCTGTTTTTCAGACAATTAATTCACCTTTAGTTACAACATCACCAAAACAGTTAATTGCTTTAAGTTCTATTTCTAAATTTAATAAAACCTATTTTGTTTGGAAATTATTGAATTAATTTATTTTTTCTGGTTAGGGTTTGATAATTTCTAATCAAATTTGTTATTGACTTAAAAAAATGTTTAATTCTAAATCAAGGAATATTACTTCAAGTTTTTAATCACATTAAGTTTTTTATTGATTTTTCATTAGGTCTAATTATGGTGGAGCAAGAAGAAAACAAAAAAGAAGAATTCGCTAAAGAATTTATGACCGAGGAAGGTTTGAAAGGTAAAGCAAAGAGAATAAAAATTATGAGCATTATCGATAAAGTAGGATATAATAAAGATAAAATAAAAGTCGCCTATCTAAGGTCAACAATATCTGAAAGAATTCACCATGAATAATTCTTTTATTTCTTAACACGCAAAAATTATTTGCATAAATTAATTTAATGATTGTTTATAATAGAAATTAGAAATTTTATATTTTATATAGAGAGTAAATCTTGCGAGACATCGAAGAATTTAGAACTAACCTGGAAAAAATTATTGAAACTGAGGAAAAAAGGTTCAAAGATCCAAAGAACGCTGAAAAAGTTTTGGAATTTGATAAATTATGGAGAAGTGTCTTACAACAACTAGAAGACTTGAGACAAGAAAGAAATGAACTCTCCCACCGAATTAGCGAATATAAGAAATCGGGAGATGAGGAAGAAGCTACTGATGTTATAGTTCACTCAAAACAAATTAAAGAAACAATCGATGAACTTGAAAAGAAAAAGATTGATTACCTTGAGGAACGTGAAAAATTTAGATATATGATCGGAAACGATTTACATAAATCCGTTCCAATTGGAGAAACAGAAGAAAGTAACGCGATTATTAGGGAATATGGTAAGATCCCCAAATTTGACTTTAAACCATCCTCCCATGTTAATATTATTCACGATATAAATGGCGCTGACACAAAGAAAGCTTCTGAGGTCGTAGGATCTCGATTTTATTACTTAAAAGGTGATATCGTTTTACTTAATTTGGCACTTATTAGATTTGCTTTAGATAAATTAATTAGTAAAGGGTATGAACCTTTATGGACACCTTTTTTTATTAAACACGAAGTAATGAAGGCTGCCGCAGAATTAGCAGATTTTGAGGAACAATTATATAAAATTCATGACGAAGATATTTTCATGATTGCTACTTCAGAACAGACTCTAGCCGCATATCATTACGATGAAATAATCGATCCCGAACTACTCCCCTTAAAATATGCAGGAGTCTCCTCTTGCTTTAGGAGAGAAGCAGGTTCACATGGTAAAGATACCCTGGGTATATTTCGAGTACACCAATTTGAAAAGGTTGAGCAATACATTTTTTGTAAACCTGAAAACTCTTGGGTAATGTTTGATGAATTAATATCGAATGCAGAGGAACTTTTTAGAGAGTTAGAAATTCCATATCGAATTGTTAACATCGCATCTGGTGAATTAAACGACAACGCTGCTCAAAAGTATGATCTCGAAGCGTGGTTCCCATCAACGGGTAACTATCGAGAACTAGTTTCTTGTAGTAATTGTTTAGATTATCAAGCGAGGAAGTTAAAAGTACGTATCGGTAAAGTAGGTTCTACTCAAAAGAAAGAAATAGCACATACTCTTAACTGCACCGCGATTGCTACAGAGCGTACAATTTGTTGCATTTTAGAAAATTTTCAAAATAAAGATGGGACAGTATCTATACCTAAAGTCCTTCAAAAATATATGAATGGGAAAAAAGTCTTAAACTCATAAATTAAAATTGATCAAATATGATTGAAATTTCATTAGAAGAATTTGAAGATTATTACAAAGAACAGCTTGAATCACAGTTTTTTAAGGTAAAAAAAGCTGTTAAAAAGCAATTATCTGATATCAAAGAGAGCTTACTTGAAATTAAGGTCTGTACAGATCATTTTATAGAAGCTGGAGAAGGAAAAATAGATGAAAAAGCTCTTAAATCTTTACACTTCTTTTCTGATAAAATAAGAAAGGAAATCGATGAGGTTGGAGTACCTGAAGAAGATATCACATATGATGCTCTGTATAATCTCTTAAACTCGATTAAAAAACTGTTTACTAGCATCAACGACATAGCAAAAAAATCCATCCCTAAATTTCAAAAAGAGTTACAGTCAGAAATTAAAGAATTGAGTTATATCACGCGCAAATTAGGTAACAAGCAAAAGATTTTAGACGTATTTCTAAGAAAAAAATATACGGATGTAAAGGATGCAGAATATCTATTAAAAAAAATACCGAAATTGTTTGCTCTGAAAGAAAATATTGAAAATGCTAAATCTGACTTAGAGTCGTTCGAAAAAGAGTTAGAAGATAGACAAGCGGAGCAAGAAAATTTAACAGAAGCACTCAAAAAAATCGAAAAAAATGAGTTTTTTAAAGAATTAGATCAGCTAGAAGCTAAGTTAGGTCATTTAAGAATGAATATTAACAATCAGTTCGGATTTAAAAAAGCTCTTAAAAAGTTGAAATTTGAACTAGAAAAAGATACAATTAAGAATCCAAACATTAATATTTATTTCTTAAGAGACTTTTTAAAGAACCCAATTAATTCTTTAGTTAATGAAAGTAGAGAACTACCTAAATTTTCAGCATTACTCATCCAATTACGGCATATATTAGAAGATAATAAACTTAACCTTAAATCTGATGTAAAAGATAAAACAATTCAACAAATTAACGCTATTTTCGACGAGAAGACCATTCAAAATGAAATAGACAATATCAAAATAATCCGCTCTGAAATTAACGATATGAAAAATAAGATAGAACATGAAGGATTAGCAGTCAAGAGAGAAGAAATTAAACATAAAATTTCGTTGAATACCGCAAAATTAGAGCATTTAGAAAACGATCTTGATAGAAAAAACAAGGATTATCTAAGATACTTATCTTCTCTTAAAAATGAAAGAGAGGGGGTCCAAAAGTCAATAAAGGATGCTATAAATCAGGAAGTTAAATTAAATATTACTTTTAATTTCTAATAAAAAATTATTTAATTTTACTAATCTTAAAATCTCTGTTATTCTTTATACTTCTTTTCTGTAGTACTAATTTCAAATTAGTATTTAAAAATTTAAATGTCTCAGTTTCAGTTAATTCGAAGATTTTAAGATACTCGAATCCTAACAATAAGTCTTGTTTAATATCAATATCGAATCCCGCTCGAAAAGAATCATATATTGAGAGTTTTAAGTTGCGGTTTTGAGCATCTTTTATTAAGGCAACAAACGAAGGAATGCTTGGGTTTGAAAAATGGGTAGGTAGAACATCGGGAGGATTTCTTCCGAATATAGAGATTCCTGCGGAGTGAATTGCAGGGCAAACCACAAGCTGGTTTAATTTCGTTAAATTACTGATTTCCATTAAATTATTCTCGGATATTAAAATTACATCCAAAAAAGTAAAAATAGTACTAGTCGCATTATAATCTTTAATTGCAATATTGTTCAGGTCATTAATTACTAAATCAAACGATTTACGTGGAGAAGTGAGTTTTTCTTTGATGCCAATTAATCCAAACTCTTCTGCTAGTTCTAAAATCTCTTCGTTATGACAATAAACTATCGTATAGTCGAAAAAATCAACATTCTGGACTTTTTTTGCCAAGTCTTTAAACATGGCTATAGTTAAATCCTTGAGTAATCCTTTTGGAAAACAATCCCTAAGACGAGATTTTGTCCTTGATAAAGGAGCAATAGGAATTAAAAGAACGCTCATTATAAAACTTAGGCAAAGTTATAATTTAAAACATCCCAAAATTAGTATTTTAAAAAATTATTTAAGATTATTTAAAATTTGAATAGATAAACTTTCAAAAGCCAAATCAACGTTTTCATTAAGTTTCGCAGAAGTCTCAAAATATTGAATACCTAGTTTCTTTACTTCTGCTTCAACTAGCGATTTATCTACATTTCTATCTAAGTCTTTTTTGTTTCCAACTAGAATGTAAGGAACATCCCCACTTAAATCTTTTAATTTAGTTAACCAAAAATTTATATCATTGAACGTCGATAAATCGTTTAAGTTAAAAACGATCATAGCTCCAACAGCTTGAACAAAATAGTATTCCGTGCTGTATAATTTATCGTGTTGCCCTCCAAGATCCCAAAAATACAACTTAAATCCTTTTTCCTTTATATCCTGCTTTAGTTCAGGTTTATCTAAGTTTAACTTATCAACAATCTTACTTAAATCAATTTCTTTTATCAAGAAATTAGCACCTATCGTTGGCGCTGAATCCTCTTGAAATTTGCCATCGACATATCGGGCAAGCAAACTTGTTTTTCCTACAGCTGGGTTACCACAGAGTATAACTTTACCACGGTATGAAATTACCTATCGACCTCTTCTAGTTTTTATTAAACAATTATAATACCACGTAGTATTTATCCCCATGATTTTTTATCTATATGTTTATCATTAAATACTTTAATTTAAATTTAATTTTATTTTTGTTATTCCGTTTTAATTCTATTAACCTAGCTTAATTTTTGTTTGAAGATTTGATTTATTTAAAATAATTTAAACAGGATATGGTAATTTTACTGGAGTTAACTGTATTTCTTTCGTTTCTGAGCTAATAAAATGTCTAAACAAATGCTCGTAGCCTACTATTTGATTCTGTTTTCCATTTTCCAACCATAAACCAGATGTGTATTCGGGAGCTTCTTTTACCTGATCTAAAGTAGTTAACAAAAATCCATTATCTGCGATTAACAATCCGAACGGAATGACATTATCTCCCTCAATTGAATGGATTTTTACTGAAATTTTTAATAATTTTTTGACTTCTTCCTTAAGTTCTTCGAAATATTTCAAGGCAATTACGATTTCCATATCTAATGAGAACTTTTTACTCCAAATTTCTTTTAATATCCACTCGTGACCACCTAATTCTTTAATCAACAAATCAGGCGTAATTATGAAATATATTCGGTTTTGAGACGTACTAATTAAATCTTTTATTTTCTTTCTAATTTTTTCTCTTGAATTAATCGCCCATACCCTTGGCTCGATTTCTTCCGTATCAATTTCCAATTCAGCAATTGCTTTCTCAATAGTTAGAGTATCGTCAATTTTTTTTTTATATTCCTCTCTAATCGTTTTAAAAATCCTAGTAAGGGGGATCACTTGGTAATTTGCACCCCTTTTTACTGGTTCTTTTTGGATAAATCCTTTTTCAATTAATCGATTAAGACTATCATATACCCTAGCACGATCAACATCAGAAAATTTTGCTATATCTGCTGGACTCAATATATTATATTTTGCAAGAGCTAACAAAACTTTTGAATCGTTTTTCGTAAATCCTAATGACTGTAATGCAAATTCAATGTCACTTTCTTCAAGTTTTATGTTATCGCGACTAAATGACAAGATTGGAATCTTAATCCTTTTTAATTCGTATTGAATAACTAATTTTAGAACTTTTATTTTAATTTATACATTTTATATAAAAATAAATAATCGCAAATAACTTATTAAAACTCCAATAGAAGTAAAGTGATTAAATATTTTAATAAGATGGCTCTTAGAGTATAAGAAACG
>CAZDTP010000091.1:0-11192 GCA_964508365.1 uncultured archaeon | reverse complement strand
CTTTACACTTTGGACATTCTATTCCCATTTGTTTCCTCCACTCTTTTCTATTTTTAATTTAACTGTAATTCTTTGGGGTCATCTTTTTTAGGAGATAACCTTGTTTTTTATTTGTTCGTTTTGTGAAAGTGTAGATAGATGTTTTAAAAATTTTTTGATCTCTTCGATTACATAACCAATTCTTAAATATATCTATTACTTGGAATTAGTGGAATATCCTTGGTTCCCATTACAAAGAATATAGTAACCTCGCTCAAGATTATTCACTGATTTACTTTAA
Source organism: uncultured archaeon (assembly GCA_964508365.1). Taxonomy (GTDB): domain Archaea; phylum Asgardarchaeota; class Lokiarchaeia; order Sigyniarchaeales; family SOKP01; genus SOKP01. The sequence continues at coordinate 10,912 of CAZDTP010000091.1, read as the reverse complement.
GGATTTTTCTTAATTATTATATGATTCAATTTATATAAAAGTAGTTATCTTTTAATTGATTGAAATATTAGGAGTTGTTGAAAATAGGAAATGGAGAAATACTTTTTTATTTCTTTCTTTTTATTAATTAAATTAAATATCTTGGATTATATCCAAAAAAGGTAGAATTTATCAATTCAGATGATTTAACCTTCATAAATTTCAAATTATTAAGAAGAAATAAGGTAAAAAGTAGTTTTTTTTTAATTTAATCCCATGAAGCTTTTTTAACGGTATAGTCGTAGTCGTCCGTATGAATTGTTATTGTAAGAGTTATCGTTTCTCTTTATGCTAGTATTATTTTATGTGAGTTTGATGAATTTCGTTGCGATAATCGTGATTTCTCTCATACTTGGACTAATTTCTTTGCTTTTTATCAGTATTAGGGCATATAGTGTTTTAAAATCAATAATCCTGTACAACAAACCACAAAAAGGCGGTGATGATAGGAGAGACGAGTAAAACCACACCAAAGGTAGGCCAGAAATACCCATTTTGGAAAATATATGTCCAGTAATCTTCCATCCCCACCCCCAACCTAGTAGCAATACCGTAAGGGATTGCTAAGATCAGCAAAGTGACTAATAACGATACTATAGGCAACAAAATAAGGAAAGCAATCAATTTTGTATTCCCTTTCTTACTCTTTACTTTATCGCTTTCTTGATAACTAACTGTCGGTTTTGGCCTGATATCAAGATAGCGAAGACGTTTGAACAAGGTATTTTCCCAAGAATACACGATCTTATAATTTCCTTCTATGCAAAGGGAACTTAAGTTAATTAGGTCGTATAAGGGATCCAAAGTGGGAAGATCGTTATGTCTGATATGAAGTATTTGAAGATGGGAAAGCCCCGATATTGGTGAGATATCTACAATCTTATTTTCATCTAGATAGAGAACTTTCAGGTTAGTAAGTTTCTCAATCCCTGACAAGTTTACTATCTTGTTTTGGGATAAATCCAATTCTGTTAGGCTCTCGCTATGTCCCAGTTCCTTAATAGAGGTCAGGTTATTCTGAGCTAAGTTTAACTTCTTAAGTTCTGAAAGCTGTTCGAACCCAAATATTTCACCTACATAGGAAATCTTAAGATTGCGCAAAGTTAGTCCTTCCAATGATTTGTTTTTGTACTTCTTTCCTTTCACGATCACCATGTTTTCTTGAAGATCCTCATATCTCATGTTTTCCACAGTTTCCCGTAGTTTCTTTCTTTTTCGCAAAAATAACCAAATCCCTAGTGATGCTATACAAACCAATAAGGGTAATCCAATGATTAGAATCAATAACTTAAGAGCTCTTATTACCGTGATACTTTTCCATGACCAATTTCCAAGGTCATCTTGAGAATAAAAAGTAATGGTTATCTCTCCATCAGGTGCTGAATTCCAGACATCTGAATTGATAAAACCTTCCCATTTCGTTAGTGAAGAGGATACCCCTCCATATGTGAGCATGTAATAAGTCGCATTTACTCCATTGGGATCATTTACTTCAATTTCACATATAGGAGGCCTAAAGATATGGATACTATTTTCACCTGGTGATTTAATGATTATTGATGGACCCCACCTATCCACCAAGGTTGTAAAATGAACGATGTTTGAAGAGTAGGTTGTAGAAGATATGGTTCCAAAAACCTGTAGGGAATGGGAGCCATATTGTATCATTGGAATTGTATGGTTCCCTATAAAATTCTTGTAATGAATACCATCTAATTCACACCAAAATGTTTCAAAACTCAAAGTTGTTTCAAAGTTTACCAATAATCCTTCATATAGATTATCCCCAATTTCGTATTCTTGATCCCAAGAATAACCAACTGCATCTATGTAAAAATATGCATTCTCAGAAGGAGAACTTATATCACTACTAAATATGATCCTATTGAGATTAAAAGGATTACCGTAAAAAGAAAAAGTTCCAACCTCTGTATCATTCAAACTTAAGTTCCAATCAAAATCTCCCTGAAAAATATCCCACTCAATTTTTAAGTGATACCAAGTATCTCCTACATATGAAATAATATTCGAGATTTGAATACCATCAAGTACCTTTAATTGACCATCATCCCCAAATTTGATTTCAATCCTGCCACCATAAAATTCTCCATCACTGATCCTTATTAAAAATTCCTGATCTGTTCTATTTGAGCAAAACCAAAATTCAATTAATCCACTAGTCTTGTTTTCAAATAAATTTCGACAACTTACAATTCCACCAGAATTCTTACATAATTCTACCACCTCATTATGTCCTAAATAGGAATCCTTTATATTCACGTAGCCACCATCTTCAAATACATTCCAATTTGAAGGATTAAAACCGATATTTTCATTTTCGAAACTATAGGTGCCTGCAAAATAACCATCCATTCCAGTTATATAGGTGATATTCTCGGGAGTAAGGAGAGTAATTTCACCCGCACTAGCAATCGGTTGAAATGGTGGTTTATTCTCATAGTTTTTGAGGATTAATGACGAACTTATGAATAGTAGGGAAAATCCAAAGAACATAACAACCAAGACTAAATTATTTATATTTCTTTTCAAAATGGAAAATCTACCTAAATATTTACTTTAAAATTGATTTTTTTTTAATACTTCATTTTAGATATATTTTAACTAGTGTTTTTTACACATTAGGATTACATATTTGTATAAATAATTATAAGGTATGATTTTTTGCATTACTCTTTAACTCCAAATTTATTGATATTGGTTGATATTGGGTGGTGAATATTTAATTCTTGATCTGCAATAGAGTATGGTTATAATGGAAATTAGGGAGAAAATAAATATCAGAATTTCCAAATTGTATCCATAAATGGCAGGGTATTCGCTAGACTGACTGAAAGAACTCAAGATGGTGAAGGAAAGAATGAAAATAGCTACAACTACAACGAATACCGTACAAATTAAACTGAAGAAGTATTGATAATTAACGTGTTTTTTCATTCTCAGTTAACTTGTGATTAAATTAAGCTAATTTAAATTCATTAGGGAGGATTTTTTGCAAGAAAGCTTTAAATAGAATTAAATTCAATTATTTACTAAAAAGTCAACTATTACTAACTAGTAAAATTCAATCTTTCCTTCTCTGTGGTGTATCATGCTCTCTTTGGAACATCCCAGCGTGCAAGATGTATTAGAAATCGCAGAAGAGATTGCGAATGAAAATAAATTTCTCGACACACATACCCTATATCAAAGAGCAAAAAGAAGGTTAAAAATACCGAGAAAAGGACTCTTGCAAATCATTCAATTATTGATTGATAATAAATTTCTGGTTGATGGTTCCAAATTTACGCGGGATTCGGTTTTAGACAATCAATTTAGAAATTATTTATTCCAGATCATACTTTATAATCAAGGGATTCATTTTTCCGCTCTAAAAAGAAAATTTTACGCTAAAAAGATGGGAAGCACAGGTCAATTGGTTTGGCATCTCGACATGTTAATTAAATTCAATTATATCAAAAAAATTTCTTTTAAAAATTATAGTATATTCGTTCCTAGTAATATTGATGATGAACATGGACTTTTGTATTTTTTATTGCGAGATAATACTAACAAAAATATTTTTTATTTGTTTATTGATCAGGAATGCATTGAAAAGCTCTTAATATACGAAAAACTGGGAAAAACCCGTGAAACCATATATTACCACTTGAAGGAATTAGAAAATTGTGGTCTACTGGTAACTAAGGATAATGGTTTGATATGTATTAGTACCACTGTCCACCAAATGTTAAAATCAGTCTTTGAAGGTTCTCAATTAGCTATTGTCAAGAAGGAGGCCTAAAAAATGGTGTTGAACTGGACTATTTATGTAATCTCAACTTTTATCACGGGGAGTATTCTTCTATTCACGGCTATATACACATTTCGGTCTAAGGAACTGAGAAATATACGAGCCATATTCTTCCTTCGGTTAACATGGAACTTTTTAGCCTTATTTTTTTATATAGAGGGGTTATCTAATCTGTTTTTAAACAAGACGATCAACATCATTCACGCACTCACACTGATTTTTCCCACCCTATTTCTTATTTTTTGCATTAATTATGTTAAGAAAGAAATCATTTATTCAAGAGGGTTGATATTAGTGTTTGGAATCGTCGTTTTATATTGCTATCTAGTTTTCCAACCTGAATCGATTGTCATTGTGATCGAAGAAGGGGTTCTAACTATTGCGTGGAGAGGTCCTTTTGAAATTATAGCGTTAATCATATCGACAATATTACCGATATATCTCCTATACTGGGGCTATATTACCTGGAAGAACTCTCCTTTCTTAATTAAGCGAGAATCAGCTATCTTTTTTATTGGTACTTGCACTGCATCAATTGGATCTACCATCTTCTATTTAATGAATGTATTTTTTCCATTTCTCATCCATTTTTCTAACCTCTCCATTGGAGTAGGAGCGCTGATTGTTGCTTCCATGTTAGTGTATCAACCACAACTGATTTATGTCCTCCCTTTCACTTTATATCGAATATCTGTAAAGGATCAAGAGGGTTTTTTGCTCTTCGATCACCATTGGTCCGAATCTGACGTGAGTGAAGTCATGTTCGCGGGATTCATAAATGCTATTCAGATCATGAGTGAAGAAGTTTTACATAAAGGAGGGCTATTGGATATCCATCTTCAGGAGGGCGTACTTTTAATGCACGAATCAAAATACATTACAATTGGGCTTATTTCGTCAAAATCTTCAAAATTAGTTAGAGACGCATTGAGTGGGTTTGCGTTAGAGTTTGAATCAATGTTCCAAAAACAACTAATTTCTAACGAAAAGGATACGAGTAAATATAAGAACGCTTATACGCTTGTTCAAAAGTACTTTTCTAATTTTCCATCTCGGATGTTTACAAGCTACAGGCAACCTTTGCTTTTAAAAAGTCAGGTTAATATACCTAAACAGTTAGAAAACGAATTAAAAAACATTATCCCAGATGAAACAGAATATGAACAGATCAAACTCGAGCTTGCTAAATCTCCGTTCTTAACTACAGAAGACTTCCAAAAGCTTTATAAAGAATTGAAAGAGAAGGACGAAGCTCTTGAAAATGAATCTGATTCTGAAACTAAAAAATTAGATTTATAGGTATTCCAAAATAAAAAAATAAAAGTTGTTGAGTTATGTTTTTCTTTTCTTAAGCCTTTGTTTTATCGAAAAGTAAATTACGATACTTATTACCACTACTCCACCAATAATAGAGCTCAAGATAATTAGTTCAGAAAGAGATGGTCCTGGAACCTCTCGATTAATCACTACAGATTTAGAACTCAGATGTCCAAGGGTATCGTTAGCATAAAAAGTTATTCTGCATGATGAACCAAGGTAATTATCGCCTAAAGAATCCCAGAAACCTTTATCAACACTTCCAGTTAATTCTGTTATACTAAAATTAGCAGATTTATAATAAAATATTTCTATTTCATACCACACACTATCCAAATTAGGCTCTTCAATAGATATATCAAAATGAGGAGAATCCTCCCAAAATTTATCATATTGTTTTGGAGAATTGATTGTAATAACAGGAGCAGTAGTGTCTTTATTGACAACAAAAACATATATGTTATCTTTTCCCAGTATATCTTTTGCGTGAAATTCGATACTAATTTGTCCGTCATCTAAATTTTGCCATCTTCCGAGAATATTAGCATAATCTAAATAAGGATATACGGAATAATTAACCTCTGGTGAATTATCCATAATAATTCTGATTTCATCTAAAGTGTCATCATTAAAGGAAAAATCTATAGGCAAGAAATTTGAGTAGGTAATATTCCAATATGGAGAATTAAATTGTAGACTGGGAAGATGCATGTCTTTATATACAGTAACTTCATTAAACCCTATGTTTCCTTCTGTATCGTTTGCATAAAATGTAATTTTAACAGTCCCATCCAATACAGCCTCCCATGCTTCTAGGCTTATAGTCCCATTATCATAAAATGTATAATTTGTAATTCCTCCATTAAGACTATACCACATTGAATCAATAGAGGAGTTACTATCTGATACTTCTACAAAAAAACTCGGTGGACCGTAATAAAAGACATCTCCATCGAGTGGATCATGTATATTAACAATGGGACTATACACATCGAAAAATTCCCATAAAATGAAAGTGATCTCGTCATTACCAGAGCTTAAAAAAGCAATATCATAATCTCCATCATTATCCACATCCGTAACTATTGGACCAGGACGAACTTCTGGGTTGTCTATGATCTTATTAACAGGAGTTTTCCAGTTTTTAATTTCGTCATCCCATATTAAAATGAAAATTACATCCTCCCAGTGGTAATTTATATAAGCTTCACCATATAATATAATATCACTATAGCCATCATTATTAACATCTCCAGAACTGATCGAACTAGCTTCTTCAATTGGTTTCGTAAATAGAGGATCCCAATATTGAGTATGTTCATTCCAAAGTCGAATGGAAATTTTGTTTTCGGATGGAAAAGAGTGCTCGTAGTTAGTAGTTATAATATCATTATAGCCATCGTTATTAACATCCTCAACAAAAAGACTTGAAATATCATCCTCTGCTACCGTGATATTAAATTCAGGATCCCAATACCCTATTGAAGAATTCCACAATCTTATAATAACCCTATTCCTACCAGGATTACCGTTCCATGGGTGATAGGCGATTAAATCATTAAAACCATCATTATTTGCATCCTTTATATTTAAACTTATTCCAAGACCATCATCGAAAATGGGATCATTCCAATCATCAATTGTATTATTCCAAAAGAATATTTCGCTTTCATACTCGTCATTCACAACTATATCATTATAACCGTCATTATTTGCGTCCTCTACAGCGAAATTATCTATATAATTATATACAATATAGATTTCTATTTGAAATTGGATCTTGTCTATCCAGTCTTTTGAAATATCATTCCACAATAATATTGTTAAATTATCAGAGTTCCTTGCAATTAAATCATTATAACCATCATTATCTGCATCTTCAATAATAATAGCATCAACCGTTTCTCCAAACTCTTTTATTATTTCTTCATTCCAAGAAAGCATTGATTCATTCCATATTAAAATAGAAGCTGTTTTATTATTTCCGTTAGCAAGTACAAGATCATTGTAACCATCATTATTAGCGTCTGCAACATGAAATCCAGTAACATAGGAGTGAACATTCATAGTAGTCTGGTACCACTCATAATAAGATGTTTTTGGCTTCATCCCTCCGTCACCCCCGAATTTGAATAAATCCTGCTCTCTTTCTTCATTTGTAAAGAAAGCTGGTGACATAATCGTAATTAATAAAGATATCATCATTGCGAATGTGATTAAATTTTTCTTTTTATCTCTTTTCATTTTCATTATTTATCCTAGTATGTCTTAATTATTATTAATCAACTTTAATCATATTAGCTATATAATCAAATAAGGTAGGTTTTTTTGCATTATCTACATGATTAATAATGGTACTAATCACCATTTTACTAGGATTTTTTAAGCCATAAAATTAACTTTTAATTTTTAAATATTTATTTTCAAATTCTATGGTCATAAAAAAATTAAAAAAAGGTATTGGGAAAAATCCCAATTATAATTTCCTCTTTATTCTACTTTTCACCTGATTTTGATCTTAATTTAGAAGTAAACCCAACCATGATAGCACATATGATTCCTAAGATTCCTGCTATGATTGAAAGAAATATACTTACAGGAAGATATAGATCCCAAAACATTTCTGCATTCAAATAGAAATAATATACAATTGGACTAATAATGGCTAAAATACTGCCAAATAAACTCATTCCTGTGGCTAATTTGTAATTTCTCTCCTTGTTTATATTTCTAGCTGATATAGCGATAAATATTAATGCGATAATTAATAAAACCATTGTAATTACTCCAATTGGCATGTACCAAGCATCATTAATAAAACCTATAAATTGTTCACCATAAACAGTTCCTCCCCAAAAAATACCAATATACCACAATAAATTCCATACTCCAGATCCCGTTTGAACAGCTGATGGAAGAACTATACTTAACAGAGTTAAAACGCCAACTCCCTTCATTACTTTCCCGAGATATTGTGGCCTAGCTTTCTTCTCGATTTGAGCCATATATAAGACTTCATTTTAATATGCTTAGATTTCACTTTTTTCAGAGTTTTTAATTTATATTTAGAGAATTAAAAAAATCTAATTCTTTACTTGAATTAATCCACCTATAATATAAAAAAAGTTAAGGTAGAATTTTTTGCATTAAAAAGAAAATTGCTATAAAGCCCATTCATATAATTAATTACTACGGATTTTCAGAGAATTTAGATTTTGATTATTTATTCTTAGAATTAACTAAAATTTAAAAAAAAGGATTAACTAATTTGATCGAGATCTTTTATTCCAAACTATAATCGTGACGATTCCGATCAGCGCAATTATTCCTATTATCACCGAGACGAATAAAAGTTTATAATCTGGGCTGTTAATCTCGATAATTTAGTTTTTTTGGACATTATTTTTTTAACCAAGAAAAAACTGCTGATACTTAAAACTCCTAAAATTATGACTAGATTATAACTTGAAATGCCTGTAGAAGTAGATTCTGCTTTATATTTTATTAAAACCATGTCGCAAGCTCCAACTCCGAAACTATAAGTAAATCCTCCAATATATACATTGCCAGATGAATCTATCGCCACTGCTTTACCCAAATCCCAGGAATCTCCGCCCCACGTGCGATACCACTGCATTACACCGTTTCCATCATATTTCACTAAAGCAATATCGCTACTTCCTGGATTTAGGGCATAACTAAATGTGTCTCCTACAAGATATACATTACCAGACAAATCTGTTACTACTCCATTGCTATAATCCGGTAAGCCTCCACCCCAGGTGCGGTTCCATTGTTGAATACCAGAACTATCATACTTGACAAGAACAAAATCCCGAAGTCCCGCACCAAAAGATTCTGTTTTTCCCGATATATAAATATTATCTGCAGAATCTAAAGCTATTCCATAGGCAGCATCATCATCATCTCCGCCCCATGTACGATTCCATTGCTGCACGCCGTTTCCATCATAATTAACTAAAAATATATTCTCGCCTCCTGCTCCAAAACTTTCTGTCTTCCCTACGACAAAAATATTATCTGAAGAATCTAATGCTATTTCATAAGCCAAGTCATCATTATTTCCACCCCATGTGCAATTCCATTGCTGCACACCGTTTAGATCATATTTCACTAGAAGCATATCGTCAAATCCTGCCCCAGAACTATTGGTATATCCTGAAAGATATGTGTTATTTGAGGAATCCACTGCTACCCCAACACAAACTTCGGAACCAACTCCACCCCATGTACGATTCCATTGCTGCATGCCATTTCCGTCATATTTCACAAGTACCATATCTGAATCTCCCGCCCCGAAACTATACGTAAATCCTGCAAGATACAAATTATCAGACGAATCTATCGCGACTCCTAAGCACCGATCAAAATTTACTCCACCCCACGTACGATTCCATTGCTGCACGCCGTTTCCGTCATATTTCACTAGTACCATATCTTGTTCTCCGACCCCATAACTCATTGTCTCTCCCGCAAGATATATATTTTTTGATGAATCAACCGCCACAACCCAACCATCATCAACATCAACACCTCCCCATGTACGATTCCATTCATATTGAACTGAATTTCCTGAATTTGCTGTTTGTAGTTCAAAATTTTCGGATGGTTGCTTTTCACCTTCGCATCTAATTAATTGATTATTCGCTAGACCAAATACTACTGCTAAAAGCAATCCAATGAAGGCAATTTTTATTATTTTGTGTTTTCGATACATTTTTTAAACAACTTAAGGTTCTTTATATAAATCATAGTAAGTTATGTATTTAAAAAAATAAGGTAGAATTTTTTGCACAATACGGTATAAAATGGATTAAAATTTAAAGGATATAGCATGATTATCGCACGGACCAAGGAAGACTACGGCATTGCGGCAGTTGACCCTTTTAGCTTGGGACATTTTCTCAAAGGTTATGTATTACACATGATTTTCTTCATCCTCTTTATCCCATTATTTATAAGCTTATTATTAATTTTGTTCATAAGTGTTTTATGGGAAATAATCGAAAATAGCAATTTCTTGAGAGCTTATGTAAAATTTAATAAAAAAAAAGATAGTGTAGTAAATTCAGGAAGCGACATTACATTCACCATTTTGGGAGCAATTGCATTCTTTTTCGTAAGTTTGACGAATTTTTACTCAATAATTTTGATTTCAATCATAATTAACTTAGTTTCTCTGATTTTTTTTGGTATTAGGACATTTTTCGTTTTAAAATCAATAATTCGCTACGACCATCCACAAGATAGCTGTGATTATAGGAGAGACGAGTAAAACCACACCAAAGGTAGGCCAGAAATACCCATTTTGGAAAATATATGTCCAGTAATCTTCCATCCCCACCCCCAACCTAGTAGCAATACCGTAAGGGATTGCTAAGATCAGCAAAGTGACTAATAACGATACTATAGGCAGCAAAATAAGGAAAGCAATCAATTTGGTCTTTCCAAATTTCTTTTTCTTCTTTTCTGGTTTCTTCTTTTCTTCAAACAACAATTCTATCTCGCTTCTTTAACGAAATTTTCTTAAGAAAAGTATCGAAAATTTTTATATTTAAACAAATATAGTATAATTTTTTGCATAAGTTTCACTAACAAATTATTTACTCTATTTAATTTCTTAAGTCTAATTGATTTGAGTTTATGAGCTTTCTCGTATTGAGTCAATAAGTTTTGACCATAGTAATTTCCTACTATACTTTTAGACTGTTATAATCCTTTACC
>CAZDTP010000090.1:0-11248 GCA_964508365.1 uncultured archaeon | reverse complement strand
TCTACAAGCTCGCAACCAAGTAATTCAAAAGTTTGCTCCACCCAATCATAAAAGTTTTCTGTAAGTTCTCCATGGGGATTATATCTTGTAGTACATGGACGTTGATAAGCAATTTTCATATTCAAAGGAGTAATAAGATTTTTATTATCACGGAGCCAATTTCTAATATATTCCATAATGTGTATAGGTTTAAAGGGAACTTCAATCATCATTGCTAATGCTTCCGATGTTACAAACCCATAACATGCATCATGGTAGAAAATTATCTCTTTATAGCCTGTATCCGCAAGATTTTTAATCATTGAAGGTAGATTATCTAAACAAGAATTCGCATCACACATATGAGTTTCTGGTGCTCTACAAGCGTAGGATCCTCCCATTATTAAGGAAAGTCCCTCAAATAATTTTCCTTTAAACACTTTATCATATGGAAGAGCATCAGCAAAACCTCCTATAGAAAGTGCTGGTTTACCAGGATCTCCTTTAATAATCTTATCCTCTTTTTTAGCCCACCCTAATGCAGTTTTTTTAGCCTCTTCTGGATATATATAGAGACCTGTTTTTTCTTGCATTTGGTTAATCAAATCCCATGGATTTGCTCCTCGTGGACAAAATTCATTACACGCATAGCATGTTACACATTTAGCAAGTATATCCGCAGGTTGTTGATGAATCAATTTAGCCATGTCTACTTTAGCTTGTTTTTCATCGTAATCAACGAACAAACACCTTGCGAGACATTCTCCCTTACATTTTGAGAAATCACATCTTCTTAAATCAAATACCATTTTTCATTTCCTCTTTTATTTTCAGTTTTAAATTCACTCTTTTTACAAAACTTTATTGGAAAGGTTTTTTTGTTTTATATCTTTCAATAGCTTGTTCCACATATGCAGTCATTTGAACAGCTGAGCATTGACAAGCATCTGCACATTTACCACATCCAATGCAATAATCTGGAAGCATAAGCCAAGCAACTGGGACCTTTCTGTCAAGACCTAATAGTTGAAGGCCGCCTTGTGGGCAAACATCAATGCAATCACCACACCCTTCACACATAAAGGGCATAAACCACGGAAATTGTTTTGGTGGTTTTTTTGGTTTCTTCTTTTCTTTTACTTTCTCTACATTATTTTCTTCAGATTTACTTTCATTCATTCTATTTGTATGATCCTTTTAATTATGTAATCCAATAAAATTTTAATCTTACCTTAATTTCAAAAAAAAAATTATAGTTTATTTATTAGTTTATTATTTTGGTACATCAGTCCATAGACCGTGTTCCCATTCTTCACATTCTTGAACAGGCTTAGTATCAAGTCTTTGTCCCGCGTAGCATCCTGGTTTTGTGCAATATATTTCAGATATTTTTACTTTCAAATTATAATTATCGCCTTCTTTCTTTACAGTTCCTTGGCCTTTGAATTGATAACATGCACGGATACCTCCTGCTCGAGATACTCCAAATGCAACCCAAGGATTTTTAGATAAAGCAGACTTAATCACAGAATATTCATCTTCAGACAACGCAAAGACAACCTCATCATCAGAAACAGATTTTACATTCCTTGATACAGTTACGAACGGGATCCCCGTTTTACTTGCCACATTTAAATGACAACCAATTTTAATCCAAGCTTTCATTCTATCAGTTAGTTTTACTGTCATTTTTTTTTCCCCTCTTATTGTATTTTCTCTCCTACTTTACCTTTTTCTATAGAATAAATTTCTTCCACGTGTAATACTATGACTCCACGTTGTGCTGGTTTAGAATAAACAACATCAGGAGGAACCTCGTCGGGAGGTTCTTTATTATGCCATTCACCCCAACCATCTAAGATTTCCTTGGCTGAAACACCATACCAATCAAAATCTGGGGGATAACCGTATTCGATATCAACAGCTTTACCTTTAAAGATCCAGTCTCTTCCAGAATCCATTGGATGGCATATTGCTATGGTGCATTCAGGATTCTCTTTAATATTCGCTTTAGTTTTAAGTAGGAACATATCTGCAACCAGAAGTTTATCGTCTTTAATTGAATCTATATAACGCATTGCAGCTATATTTGGTTTACCATCTAGTGATGATGTTGCCAAATAGATTAAACTGCCCCCTTTACCAGGAACACGTAATCCTTCCTTCATTTCATTTGTTAGTTTTACCATTTTTTTTCTCCTATTTTTATGATATTATATTTTTTGAAACAAAAAATATTAAATAAAAAATCAAAATTTTTTATATGAGTTTTGTTATCAATTTTTCATTTATAAATTTTACTATACTAATAAATTTTTTAAACTGATATATTAGATAGAATTCAATAGAAAAATGGAAAAATGGCCTTGAAATTTATATTAACATAAAACTCCTTTGTTCGATTAATAATTTAATCTTCCTTTCAATTTTATCTATCTTAAATTGATAATATTAACCTTTTTCGATTTATATCCAAAAGATTTATTTTAAAGCATTTTTTAAATCTTATTAAGAACTTTAGAATGAAAGCTTGGATGCAGCTAATATACATAGATTTTTTTTTAATGAAAATTTCAATATTATAATTAAAGAATTTCTGTAGAGTATTATATTTTATAAAAAATGAAAATTTAGAGTAGTGTTTGAAATTTGGGTGAAAAATATGATATATTATTCATTTCTGATTCTAAAGATGAAGTATCTTCAATAATACAAAAGTTAAAAGCATATAACTTTAAAGTGCAATTGGAATTCATCGAAAATCATATCAATTTATGTTCATTGTTATCTAAAGGGACATGGGATATTATATTATCCGACTATAACGCATGGACAGTATGCGGAATAGAAATATTGAGAATTATTAAAGAAAAAGATTTAATAATTCCTTATATTGTTATTGGGAAGAAGATAGATGAAAAAGCAATGATTTCCTTGATTGAAACTGGAATAAATGATTATATCGAAGAAGATAATCTACATAGATTAATTCCTACTATTAAACGAGAGATAAAAAATACAAATTATGAAAAAAAACTAAAAAACATTAATTTTTCTCAATGTTTAACTGAAGAGAAATTTCAGACATTGCTTAAAATTTCTGAATTCATGATTTATACAATAGATCTAAACGCAAATTTAATTGATGTTAATAGTGCTTTTAAAGATTTTTTAGGATATTATAATGAAGAAATCCTTGATTCCTCAAGCATTTATAAATTCATTCATCCTAATGATAAATCGATTCTTACTAATGGAATTAAAAAAGTAATGGAAGGTAAATTTGTTAAAAATATTGAATATCGATTTAAAAAGAAGAATGGAACATTTATTCAACTTTCATCAAATCAAGCACCAATTTATGATGATCAAAATAAAATTATCGGGATTCTCCTTGTTTCTCAAGATATAACGAAAAGCAGAGAAATCCAACAGTCCATTAATGATCATATCCATAGACAAGCTTTGATTGCTAAATTTGGTATGGAAACTATTACTGAAAAAAAAATTGATAATGTATTCAAAAAAGCAACATCTTTATTAGCTAAAATATTGGATGTTGAATATACAAAGGTACTTGAAATTCTTCCTGATAAGAAATTTTTAAAATTACGGGCAGGAGCTGGTTGGCATGAAGGATTAGTCGGAAATGCAACTGTTGAAAATAATAAAAATTCACAAGCGGGTTTTACATTACTAACAACTGCTCCAGTAATTGTGGAAAACTTAAAAACTGAAACTAGATTTTGTGCTCCAAAACTTCTAGCGGATCATGATGTTATTAGCGGAATGAGTGTTATTATTCAAGGAAAAAACACACCTTTTGGTATTTTGGGAATTCATACCAAAGAACATCGGATATTTTCAAAAGACGATATTAATTTTTTACAATCTATAGCCAATGTTCTTGCAGGCATAATTGTTCGTGATTTTACTGAGAAAGAATTAAGAGAAAGTGAAGAAAAATATCGAATGTTAACAGAGCAATCATTGTTGGGCACATTAATCCTTGCTAATGGGCGTATTATTTTTGCAAACAAAGGTATGTCTAATATTTTAGGATTTTCAATAGCTGAGCTTTTAGCTTGGAATCTAAACACCATAAATCAGCATATTCATCCTGAAGATAGACAAATGATAATTGAAAATTATAATAAAATTTTAAACGATGATATATCTTCATTCCAATCTGAAATTCGAATGAAGAAAAAAAATAGTCATTATTTGTATTTTCAACAATATTCAAAAAGGATTCAATTTCAAGGAAGTTCTGCTTTATTCATAAATCTAATTGATATAACCGAACAAAAAAAAAATGAATCTCTACTAGAATCTTCCCTAGCGGAAAAAGAAATACTCCTGAAAGAAATTCATCATAGAGTGAAGAACAATTTACAAATTATTTCAAGTTTAGTTGTACTACAAGAACAATATGTAAAAGATGTAAGAATTCTCCATATTTTTAAGGATTTCCAAAGTCGTATTAAAGTTATGGCGCTAATACACCAAACATTATATAACTCCGAAAACTTGAATAAGATATGTCTTTCAGAATACATAGAAAACCTTGTTAATAATCTATTTAAAGTATATTCAGCTCATTCCAAACATATTAAACTACAATTGAACATTGAAAATATTGATTTCAATTTAGACAATGCTACTGCTTGTGGTTTAATTATAAATGAACTTGTATCTAACTCATTAAAACATGCATTTTCAAAAAACGATAATGGAAAAATAGTTGTTACACTGAAAAAAATGATAAACGATAGAATATTATTAGATGTCTATGATAATGGAATGGGTTTTCCCAAAGATATAGATTATAAAAATACAGATTCATTAGGGTTAAAACTTATATCCACCATAACCAAACAAATGGATGGAAACATTTCTATTGAAAGAAATAATGGAACCCATGTTAAAATCACCTGGTATTCGAAAAACTAAGTATAAAAAAGAGCAAAATGGCACAAATAAAAGTAATGATCGTTGAAGACGAATTAATTACCGCTGAAGCAATAGCGATTCTTCTAAAAAAATTAAACTATAATCCTATTGCTATTGTTTCTTCTGGAGAAGAAGCAATTTCCAAAATCAAGAATTTAAATCTTGACTTGATATTAATGGATATAATTCTAGCAGGAACTATGGATGGAATTGAAACAGCGCAATTTATTAATACAAACTATAATATTCCTATTATATTTATAACTGCATATGGAGATAAAAAAACCTTAGATCGAGCCAAATTATCGGAACCTTATGGATATATAGTAAAACCTATCACGAATGAAGATGACCTTCTACCTACAATAGAACTCGCAATGTATAATCATCAAGTGAAAAATAACCTTAAGAAAGGTAATGAAAAATTTGAACAGATTAAACAATTAATCCAACCAGATAAAAATACTTTACCCTCTCAGATGAATAATCCCTTAGAAAAAAGGAATTATCTTGAACAAGCAAATGAAGCCTTAGATCCTATGCTTAAAATAGAAGTCTTTGGTGAACAAATCAATCTAATTGAATGGTTGAGATCGTTCTCAAATCCTGACAGATTTTTAATAGTAGATATAATGAAATCTCATCCTTTAAGATTGGATGAGATACAGATGTTTATCGATAAATCTCAATCTACTTCTTCACACCATATTAAGAAATTAGAGAAAACAGGATTCATTAAAGGATGGAAAAAGGGAAAATATATTTATTACTCATTAAATAAGCCAAAAGTTATGGAATTTGTGCATTTATGGGAGAATTGGATTAAAAATCTCTCATCATAAGTACTTAAAAAATAATAGAAAGAAGAGAATAGGAAGAAAATCATGGAAGAATTAACAAAAGATAAAATTAAAACTATAAAAAAAGAATTCAAGAATAATACCTCCTCTAAGTTCTTACGAGAATGTATGGAAATCATAGGCAATGAAGACAGATTTTTAATTTTAAATCTATTACATAATAAACCATGTTTACTCTCTGATATTGAAAAAAGCTTGGATAGAAATCAACCTTCCATCTCCCATCATGTTAGAATTTTGGAAAAACATAAATTTATTCATAGTTCTTTGAAAGGTAAATTCAAGGAATACTCAATTTCCAGAGAAAAGTTTTTAGAATTATTAAATATTTGGAATCAATGGTTTCATATAATTCAATCCAAAAATTATTGAATTGAAAGATATCTTTGCCAAAAAATTTTCTCAGCATACAAAAAAAAAGCCCAACCCCAAATTCTCTTTTTAGGTATATTTAAAAATATCAAGCATTACCTTTTTTGTATAAATAATCATTTTTTTAATAGAGATTAACATGGATAGTCATTATTCAAAGCCTATTGTAATGGATAATGGAACAGCGCTCTCAAAAATTGGTTTTGCTGGAGAGGACGACCCTCGTTTTATAATTCCAACATCTCCATCAACCCCTTTGAAAGCAAAATCCACTATTATACGCCCTGCTATAGGAATGGACGAAATTAGAAACAGAACTGTTATCCAGAAAAATTTTGTTCAAGGCAAATCGCCTATAGAAAGAGGGATCATTACAGATTGGATTGCGATTGAAGGTTTTTGGCAAGCGGTTTTTTATGATAAGCTTCGAGTCGACCCAACAAGACACCCTCTAATCTTAGCTGAAACTCCGTTGAATCCAGAAATTAATAGAAATAAAATGGCACAAATTATGTTCGAAAAAATTGGTGTAGAGTCTCTTCTTATTGTAATGCAACCTACTTTATCGTTATATGCATCAGGTCGAACAACGGGATGCATTGTAGACATTGGAGAGGGTGTAACAAAAATAGTCCCTATTTCGGAAGGCTATGTCCTTTCGCATGCGATTCAACTAATGGATATTGCTGGACAAGATATAACTAAATATTTAATTAAGTTATTACGGCAAGCGGGATATCCATTAACATCCACTGCAGAAAAACAACTTGCTATTGAAATAAAAGAAACATTATGCTATGTCTCTTCTGATTGTAATAAAGAGTTAGAGCAAATGAAGGACTCCTCCATTTTAGAAGAAATATATAAAACTCCTGATGGGGAAGATATTAAGATTAGAGATGAACGATTCACGGCGCCTGAATGTCTTTTTAATCCCATTTTGATAGGAAAGGAAATTCCATCGCTGAGTGAGAACATAATTGAATCAATATCGTTATGCGATATGAATCTTCAGAGAGCCTTGTATGGTAATATAATTCTTTCTGGAGGTTCTTCGAATTTTCCTGGTATCAAAGGACGTTTGTTACACGAAATTTCCAAGCATGTTCCTGAGTCCGTTGAAGTAAATGTAATCGCATCACCAGGAAGGGAACTATCTGCGTGGATTGGTGGTTCAATTATAGGTTCTCTACCGAACTTTTCTGATATAGCCATGACTAAGGAGCAATATAAAGAGAGAGGAAACCAATATTCAAACTGATTATAGATTCTTCCTTTATATTTAAAATATATAATAATTATTCAAAATTGCTTTAAGACTCCATTTAATTTATAAATCGAGAATATCTTTGATTATTAACATTCAAAACACTTTAAAGAAAGTTGAAATTTATGTCAATTAAAGAAAAACTTAAAGCGTATATCGATCTCACGAGAGCGCATTTTGCTCCAGTCTGGCCACTACTTTTTGTCTCAGGCTTGATGCTAGCTTTTCGGAATGGAGGGTTCTTCTCTTGGGAATTATTGATATTAGCGATTTTTATTGGATTATTTGGTTTTGAAGCAGGTATGGTGCTAAACGATATTGTTGACCATAACATAGATAAAAAGGACACGGAAGACACATTAACAAATTATTGGCGACCATATAAAGAACGACCAATTCCTTCAGGAAAAGTTTCTTTAAGGGAAGCTATTTTAGTATTTATTATATTAGTGTTAATAACTCTGGTCTTAATTGCATTTATCCCTTTTCCAAATCTGTTCTATATCTATATTATAATGGCATATGCGTATTCAATGGAAGTATTTTATCAGATGGTAAAGAGGAAGCAAAACTTTCCAATTGCCCAAATTCTCGGACGAACGGATCTACTCTTGTTTCCTATTGCGGGATATTTATTATTTGGTCAATTAAACCCGACTATTATATATTATCTTCTCTTTATGTATCCTTGGGCGTTAGCTCATCTTGGAGCTAATGATCTGGTAGACATCGAGAATGATCAAGCAAAGGAGCTCAAAACAATTGCGGGATTATACGGCATTAAGGGAAACAAAATTTGGGTGCATTCTTTTTCAGCAGCTCAACTTATCACCTCAGCAATATTTGTATTGTTTGATTTAGGTGGTGTAGCAATATACGGATTCGCAGTTTCATGGATACTTATCATATTAGCTAATATTAAAATATTGAGGGGAAAAGAGCCGAAAGCTTGGTTAAAAGCCTTACCAATGTTTCACGCGTCACTCTTAGTATATATCTTATCAATAATAATTCAATCAGCCCTATCAATTTAGGGAATTGATTTTATTGAAGTCTCAATTGTGAAAAAAACAAAATAAATTTTTTTAGTTATTTTTACTTTTTTTTATCTTCTAAGAACTTAAGGTAGTCGAGTTCTTTTTTCTCGTGAATTTTAATCAATTCTGCTTTCTGAACAAGCCATTGAGGGCCATCTAATGGATAAAAAAGCATTACAATCGCACTAAATATTAAAAATATTGCCGGAATTAGCGAGAATCCAATCATGATACCCATTTGAGTTGAGGAATTTTGAGTCGGTTGTTGCGAATCGAATCCAAAGTTGTTTATTATCAATAAAAACAACCAATTTGCAATAGAGATTGCGGGTTTTGTAATTAATGCGTTTATCCCTGAATAAGTTGTTTCTCTGCGTTTTCCTGTTCTGGTTTCGTCGTAATCAACTATGTCAGCTATAACTACTTGGTTTGTAAGCATGAAACCTGAAAATCCAATACCAATAAGAACGAATCCGATTATGGCAAAATAAATAGTCCATCCAATGAAAAAAGTCAGAAGAAAGCTTATTCCTGACCAAAACAATGCTAAGGCATAGGTTTTTTTTGCTCCATATTTTGCTACTAGTTTATTAAATACCATAAAAAAAGCAAAAATCATTACGAACACTAATAGTAATGGAAGTGTTGTTAGGAAACCAGACAGAAGTAATACATAATTAACGTAGTAAAATATAGCAGTGGTGAGGATTGTCTGTGCAAAAGTGAAAGAGAAGTTGGAGACTTCGTAAATTAAAAAGGGTGTGTTTTTAAACGTCTCTTTTATTCCCATAATAACCGGGAGCGTCTCTTCCATTTGCGTATATTTATTTTCTTTCAAGTAGAAACTACTTACGAATAATATTATTGCAGAGATAATGCCTATAAAAATCATTGCAACGATAAATTCTTGAGTAGCATTTGGTGATTCATTCCCAGTTAGCAACAACAGAGGTAATATGAAAGCAATTACATATGAAATAGAAGAAATTGCAGAACCATATACTAATAAATTAGCTCTCTCCTTTGCGGTCAGTGCCATTTCAGCCGGAAGGGTAAAATTTATGAGCCCTAATATCGTAAATAATGTATCAAAAACAAATAGAACCATTGTCAAATTGAAAAACAGAGCTAATTGGTTATTCACATCTGCAAGAGGAATCCAACAAAAAATAAATGCGATTCCAAAGATTGGAGCACCAAATCGAATATAAGGGATTCTCCTGCCATATTTTTCTGATTTCGTGCGATCCTCGATGAATCCGAATAAAGGATCGTTAATCGCGTTCCAAATCGAGAAAATAAGCCAAGCGATTCCAGTCAACTCGGTGCTTAATCCTAACATCGCATTGTAAAAGAAAGTTATGGCCGAAAACGCAATTTGAGAAGGTAATCCAATGCCCGCTCCAAGACCGCCAAAAGCAAATTTTGATTTTAATGATAATTTATCAATAGTCATGATCTCATGCAATTTTATATCGATTTAATAATTGATTAAAAATGAAAAATATTTTTCTGTTTTCCTAAATTCCATTATTAATGGATATAGTGGTTTTTCTTATTACTTACGGAATTTTGTTTATCGGCGAGTTAGGAGATAAAACGCAATTAATTGTGTTCAATCTCGCTTTAGAGTATAAAAAGGTCTATAAAGTGGGAATCGGTGCGACTCTCGGATTTGCTGTAATCGTAACTATAGGAATTCTTTTTGGATCGTTAATTACAGAGTTTGTTCCATTAGGTCTTATATCTTTAATTTCTGGGCTATTATTCATTGCAATTGGCTTATTTGAATTGCGGGACATAAAATCACTTTATATAAATGAGAGGAAAATCAACTCCGATAATAAGGGTATTAAGCAAAACAATGGTGAACAAGAAGAAGCAGAATCTAAAGAAGCAGCTAAATTTGCGCGGCTTAAGAAAAATCCATACCTCGCAGGGTTTGGGTTTATATTTCTTATGGAATTAGGAGATAAAACCCAACTTTTAACGATAACGCTCGCTTCAATCTATGCTGCACCATTCGAAGTGTGGTTAGGTGCATTTTTAGCTCTTATTAGCGTGGCTTGGATCGGGATTTTTGCTGGTGCCGCAATTGCTAAAAAAGTTCCTAAATTTTATCTAAAAGTGGTTGCCGTGTCTATTTTTATCTTAGTAGGCTTATTGGTTTTGATAAATGCTTTCTAAATTTTAAAAGTTTCTTAAATTGCCCCAATATCGATCAAACATCTTTAACAACGCCTTTAATCCAAGCGATTACTTTTTCCTTGTTTTCATCAGAATCTTTCTTTAAGGGTTCCTGAAAAGAAACGCTTTCAACTATGTTGGCACCTTTTAGAGCCTCCTTGAATCTATTCATTGCTTTTACTCCATCTCCTGCGTGACACATCCAAAGTGCTACTTTTTTACCTGTGAGGTCAAACTTGGATAAGAATGAACGCATTGGCGGACTAATATTCCACGCCCATACCGGTGTTCCTAAAATTATAAGGTCGTATTTGAGGGGATTAATATCAAAATCCATTAATTTTGGTTTTATTTTCATGGTAGACTGATACCCGCCCCACATAAATCTCGTACCACTATCAGCTTTAAGTTCTTTAATAGGTTTTAATTCGAGAACATCGGCTTCAATTGAATCCCTTAGAGCTTCCGCAATAAACTGCGTATTACCCGTAAGGGAATAATAAACGATCAATGTTTTTAACATTCTTATACCTCTCTTTTTTTAGTCTTCTCTTGGTTTTAAACTCGCTGTTATCATTTTAATGTTACAATAA
>CAZDTP010000089.1:0-11736 GCA_964508365.1 uncultured archaeon | reverse complement strand
AAATACCACCTAGGTTCCCCTCAATTATCGTTAAATCAAAACTTGGAGCAGTATCATAAAAGACTTGATTTTCAATTGGGCTGATAATCGTAATTTGTGGCGCTATTGTATCTTTTCTAACTTTCACGTCTTCAAATCCAACATTTCCTGCGAGATCATCAGCATAGAATCTAATATCTACTGTTCCATTTGGACGATTACTCCATATTGATAACGAAATCGTTCCGGTTGGTTCAGTTATAGTAGTATTTACCGTCCCTCCATCTAAAGTATACCAGATAGAGTTCAAATCTGTTTCTATAATCGTTAAATCATAAGAAGGAGCATCATTTCCAAAAAGAGTATTTAGCCCCGGTAAATTGATTGTTATGACAGGAGCAATTAAATCAGGATATTGAGTTGTGTTTACCGTAAAATATCTAATATTCGAATAGTAGTTCAGTCCTAATGAGTCGTTCGCGAAAACTTGAATCGTGTGCTGACAAACATCCGGTAATGGAATAGTAGTGTTCCCATAAATAGTTACATTAGCTTGTCCATCTAAGGAATATCCTTGCCAATCAAGATTGGTATTATTTTCATAACTGAGTAGTAATCCTTCATTCATATTATCTCCAATAGTATAATAAGGATCCCACGAATACCCCACAGCATCTACATAAAATAAATTATCTGGTCCCGCTGCACTCCATCCTGTACGAAAGTTAATTGTATTAATAGGAGATCCTATATTTTTAAGGAGTAATTCTTCATTCATTTTTTTTCCATTTAAATACATCATAAATGAATCATCTGATAATCCCATGTATGGTGGAGCCCCTGCTATTCTAAAATCAAATCTAATATGATACCATGTATCTGCTTGCATGGTTCCCAACTCAGGAACAGTGATTTGAGTAGAACCATTGGATACAGTTAAATAACTTCCTGGTACAAAATCAAGCGAAATCATACTTACAAAAGGATATCGGTAGTCTATACTTATACCACTCCAGTAACTAGTTGCTCGATGAAGAAACCATGCTTCAATAGTTCCGTAAGTCCTATTTTCAAAAGTATTAAGTATATCTGCTTTATCTGATGGATTGTTATCTGATAATTCATAAACGTCATTATGTCCTTTATAATAAGGTATAATTTGGGAATCACAATTTACTTCATTTTCAGTCCACCAATCTTGCGCTTGTTCGCCATATTTATCATTTTCAAACCCATAAGTTCCGGGATAATACCCGCTCATTCCTTTTATATATGTTTTTGCTTCTGGTGTGATAATATCTATTGGAAAATCAACAGTGAAATATCTAAGATCCGACTGATACCTATCTCCCAATGAATCGTTTCCAAATACTTGAATAGAATGAATTCCATCTTCGGGCATTGGAATTGTAGTATTTCCTAAAATTGTTTTATTCGATTGACTATCCAATGAATAACCTATCCATTCTAGCTCCGTTGAATTTTTAAAACTAAGCAGTAATCCTTCATTTAGATTAGCTCCAACGCTATAATCTATATCCCATGAGAAACTTACAGCGTCAACATAATATAAAACTGCGTTTGCTGCATTATAACTATCAAAGCGAGTTTGATTAACACCAGTTTCGTCTTTTGAGTTTAGAAAATCAATATTATCAAGATATTTTACTTGATCTATCCAAAGACTGTATGTATCCGAAATACAATTAAAATCTATACGGAAATGCATCCATTTATTATCAGCATAATAGGGATATCCCGTATCTAAATAACCAGCACCAGTTTGATACTGAACTTGATTATTATCAGCACTAGGCCAATGATCTACCCTAATTGAGATACACGCACCCGGAGTTTCTCCCCAGAAATCTACAATTGCTGCCGAGGTATAACTTGAAGATTTGTACCACCAGAATTCAATTGAGCCATGCTCTTGAGAATCAAAAAAGATACTTGAATCGACTCGAGAATCGTCTGACGAACTGCTATAGCATTCTAAAACTTTATTATGTCCACCAATTCCATCAATAACTTTAGCATATCCATTAGCACCAGAATTATCAGTCCATCCTTTCGGAAAATTATCGTTTTCGTCACACTCAAATCCATGTATTGCAGGATAATAGCCACTCATAGGTCCAGTGTAGACTTTATCCTCTGGAGTTACTATAGAAATATGGTGAACAGAAAATTGGCGTATATTTGATTCATAATTAACTCCAAATGTATCATTTCCAAATACCTTAATCATGTGAGATCCATCCTCTGGTAATCTAATCGTTGTATTCCCAAAAATAGTAGCTACAGGTTGACCGTCTAAAGAATACCCTTGCCAATCAAGAGCAGTACTATTTTCATAACTCAGTAATAAGCCTTCCTTTAGATTATCTCCAATGTTATAATTAGGATCCCACGAATATCCAACGGCATCAATCCATGTTTCTCTAACAACAAGTTGCCAAGATGTTATTGATAATCGAGCAGCATTGCCTAAACCATAATTTAAAAAATAGGCTGTTGGAGATTCGTAATAAATAGAACCATTTGATCTACGGATTGTAAAATTATAAGTTTGGGAAGTCAAACCATTATAGTTTCCAACGCAACAAAAATCAATTCTTATGTGAAACCATTCATTTATGGAACTTAACGGAACAGTAATCTCAGTAGTTCCGTTTCTATATTTCCAAGTGTTCTCCCAAGCACCAATGACTGTTAAAAGGTTCCCTGAACTATTTTCTATTCTAATGTCTGTAGACGAAGAGGGATAACTTGTAAAATATGTCCATAATTCAATAGTCCCGCTTGATTGTTCTTCATTGAAAATTTGACCTGCCGTCGTTCGTACAGTTGTACCATCATCATCCATGTGTATAACTTTATTATGTCCATCCTTAGCATTAATAACATTAGTTTTTCCCTGATAGGCACCTTGTCCACTTTCTACCCATTCATTTGGAAAAGTACCGTCTTCATCATTTTCAAACCCATAAGTAGCGGGATAATATCCACTCATTGGTCCAATGTATGTTTTGTTTTCTGGAGTTACTACCGAGATATGATGAGTTGAAAAATGGCGTGTAGCAGATTGATATTCAGTTCCTAATGAGTCGTTTCCAAATACACGAATAGAATGCTTCCCATCTTCAGGGAACGAAAATGTTGTATTTCCTAAAATCGTTTTGATTTCTTGACCATCCAGAGAATATCCCATCCAATCAAGAGCTGTTGAATTTTCGAAACTGAGTAATAATCCTTCTTCAATATTATCCCCAGTAATGTAATTGTCTTGCAATCCAGTAACACCAAAACCATCCAGGTAGTGAGAAACATCAGATTGAGTTTCTGTTGATAACACGTGATATCTATATGGACCACCTGTAGGATGCGCAGTTAGTAAATCCAAGTCTGCTGAGGAATAAATAAGATCTCCAGTTTCATTATAGATTCGAAATCTAAACTGATTGGCACCTAATCCCGCATAACCTCCGTCACAAGAAATATCAATGGAATAGCGATACCATCGATTCCATTCGTGATATACACCTGTACCAAACTCTCCAGTAGCAGGAGTAATTCTTACTTCTGGATCATTTGTAGTACCACCTGAATCCCATTCAAATGATACCATATTTCCTAAATCACCCCAGATTTCGAAATAACTATGATAGTAGTTCCCTGTAAGAGTGTTACACGCCCAGAATTCAATCGTGCTATTTCGGAATATTTCGGAACCATCCTCTGTGAAGTCAAGCGATGCATGCGTTGTACCACTACTAGTCCTATCATACATTTTTAACACTTTCTTGTGTGTGTTACCCGCTCCATCGGTCCAACCATCAATAACTTTCGCATAAGAGCCAGGACCATCAGGACTTGAACCCCCCGGAGCATAATCACAATAAGAGGGTAAAGTACCAGTAATTGTCTCTTCAAATCCAAATGTTGCGGGGTAATACCCACTCATTGGTTCGGTATATGTTTTGTTTTCTGGAGTTATGATATGAATTACGCTTCTAACAGTAAAATATCTTATGTCCGAACAGTAGTTCAGTCCTAACGAGTCATTCGCGAACACTTGAATCGTATGCAGTCCTATATCCGGAAATGGAATAGTAGTATTCCCTAAAATTGTTTTATTCGGTTGACCATCTAAGGAATACCCTTGCCAATCAAAAGAAGTATTATTCTCATAACCAAGTAATAAACCTTCCTCTAAGTTATCTCCAATTTCATAGCTATCTTCTAGCCCAGTTATACTAAACGCATCTAAATATTCATAAAGTTGAGTTTGAGATTCTGTTGATATCATTGTAAATCTATTTGGTCCACCTGTTAGATGATCGATTTGAAAATCCATAGCGTATGAAGTATAAATCATAGTACCAGTATCATTATAAATTCGAAATCTAAATTGATTTGCTCCTAATCCTGCATATCCTCCATCGCAAGATAAATCAACGGAATATCTATACCATTTTTCCCATTCTTGATAAAATCCTGTAGAATATTGCCCAGAACTATTTACGAATAGTATTTCTGGATCATTTAAGCTACTCCATGAATCAAAGTTTAATGTAAATAGTGGACCATAATTCCCAGACAAACTTAAACGACTTACATAATGTATTGAACCAGTAGTTCTAATACAGAAATAAAATTCTATTGTACTATCTCTTGCGATTTCAGAACCATATTCAGTAAAATTAAGATTACTTCCGCAAGCACTACTAGTTGAAAGATCATTTAGAACTAAGACTTTATTGTGCTTATTTCCAGCACTATCGGTTTTTTCATCAATAACTTTTGTGTAAGAATTAGTCCAATCGGGAGATGTGCCCCATGCGTCATAATAACAGTAAGATGGTAAAGAATCGTCAGGAACATCTTCAAACCCAAAAGTCGCAGGGTAATATCCACTCATTGGGCTAGTGTATGTTATATTTTCGGGGGTATGTAAAAGAATTTGATTTCCATTACTATGAATTGGAGTTGGTTTATCTTGAAAATCATAATTATTAAGTAAGTTATTTGGTATAAATACAGTTAAATTTAACATTATGAAAATCCCTAAGACAATTAACATTTTTTTAGTTTTCTTCAATTATTTTCACCCTATGAAGCTGAAAAATTTTTTTGATATTAGCGATTTACTAATATGTTAATTTAATATTTAAAAGTATGGTTGTAATTTCCTTGGTTCCATTAAAATCATTTTAGGTAATTAAACACTTAAGAGCAGGATTGATTATATGTTTATGAATTCTTTCGTTTTTCATACATAGACCTAAAATGCAAGAAATACTCTACGCTATTGATACTCATTTACAGAAATAATTAGAAAAATAAAAAGTGAATGATTCAAGCGTATAAAATATAGAAGTTTGAGGACTACCCTGCCTGGGTTCATTTTCTTTTGGTTAATGTACTTAGAATTAAAAAATATCTATCTTAATTTAACCTTTTTAAAGGATAATCTCATTGATATGATTATGATTAAAGAAAAAGATTTAAATAATACAGAACAAAAAAAGGGGGAGTCTTATTTAACCAAACCTCCTAAATGGCACCTTTATGTTGGAATTTTGCAGATATTCTTTTCGGTTTTGATAGGTATGGTTGCGGTGCTTTTACTCCTTTTATTTGGAGGTGAATTCTTAATTGTAGATGTGGTAGATTGGGTGTTGCCCGTATTTGGAATTTTGCTTATTGGAGGGTCAATATGGAGTTTTGTCATGACCGTTCTTAGCAGAAAATCAGGACGATTGCGGGGATTATTGCTAGAGAATATATCAAGTAAAAAACTCAGATTAGTTTGGCTGTTATTTTGGTCAATTTGGAATATTTTTGTCGGAATTTTACTGATTTTCATTTTTCGGTTCCTTTACTTCGGAACAGCTGGTTCTCTACCAGAAGTTTTAATATTTGTACTTGCCATCCCGTTTTTTGGATATGCTGGGTTATTTATTGTAAGCAGTTTTAAATTTTTCTTGGAAAAATTCTGGTACAAAAGGGATGTAAGATTAATACGTGGTGTAACTGCTGCTGGTATTGCGTTTCTAATCGTTTTTGGTGTTTTTGGTGTAACATTAGCTTTTTGGAATCCACAATGGACTGATGGCGTACAAAGACAACAATTATTTGTTACTGGAGAACAACCCGGTCGAGGATATCGAATTCCTGCATTAATCAATTTGCCTGGTGATGTTATGCTTGCTTTTTGTGAATCTCGTTTTGAAGCAATGTCTGATTTAGGAGATATAGATATTGTAATGAAACGAAGCACAGATGGAGGAGTAACTTGGGGTGCAATTCAAGTTCTACAAGATAGAGGAGAACATACAGTTCATAATCCTTGTCCGCTATTCGACAACGATACGCAAACCTTATGGTTGCCATTCTGTGTTGACTATAATACTGTATTTATCATGAACAGTACTGATTTGGGTGTTACTTGGTCAGAACCTAGAGAATTAACCGAAGAAATAGCCGCCGGAGGATTATATTGTGCAACAGGACCAGGTAATGGGATTCAGATGTCGAACGGTCGATTAATTATTCCTAGCAAAATAGGAGAAGCTTGTGTTATTTATAGTGACGACAATGGTTTTACATGGATTAAAGGCGGATATGTCGGCAATGGTGAGGAACCACAGGTGTTTGAAAGCTCGAATGGTTCATTAGTCATAAATTGTCGATCCGAGAGAGGAGGAAATAGAATAATGGCATGGAGTAATAATGGGGGTGATACGTGGAATTCTTGGTATTATGAAGAAGATCTTACCGCTGCTGGCACCCAGGCTTCAATACACCGTTTTACAAATACATCTACTCACACGCGATCTCGTGTTTTATTTTCTAATCCCAACTTCTTTTCCCGCGGACACTTAACTATCCGGATGAGCTATGATGAGGGGTTGACATGGAATGTTTCAAAGCAGGTATATGAAGGTCCATCAGCATATTCCTCAATTACAATATTATCCGATTATACTATCGTTATATTATTTGAAACGGGTAAGTATGACTATCGAGAATCACTTACTCTAATAAAAATTGATCTAGATTGGCTTACAAATGGACAGGATGCACTCGTTCCGGTATAAATAGAGAAATGAATTAATTATAGGGAGTAAGGCACTCTCTATGAATAATTTATTTTTATTTTTATTTTCCTCTTCTTTTGATTAATATTACTAGAATTAAAAGTTTAAATGATTAAACAACAAATAAAACATATAAGATATTTAGAATAAAGGATGAAAAAATATGAATGAAAAATTTTTAGAAGGGAAGGGAGTTTTAATTACCGGAGGCGCGAGCGGTTTTGGAAGAGGTGTCGCTAATGAATTTGCGAAAAGAGGCGCAGATTTAGTTTTAGTTGACATAAACGAAGAATTATTAGGAGAAACTAGTAAGAAAATTGAGCAAGAAACAAAATGTAAAATTATTCCAATAGTTTGCGATGTTTCAGATTCAAAGCAAGTAAAAAGTATGACAGAACAAACATTTAATGAACTCGAAAATGTTTACATATTATTTAATAACGCTGGAACCGCAGCTCAAGCGGGAAGTGACATTATGAAAATCAGCGAAAAAGCATGGGACACGACCTTGAACGTAAACCTTAAAGGGCAATGGTTGGTCGATAAGACTGTTTGTCGAAAGATGAACAGGCAAAAAATGGAACCCCTAAGAGGTAAAGTAATTCACACTACCTCTATAGCAGGAATGGCCGTTGACGATACGCTTTCGGCCTATAGTATTAGTAAGGCAGGAGTTATTGCTTTAACTCGGCTCATGGCAAAAACTCTCGCACCATTCATCACTTCAAACGCAATTGCTCCCGGTTATCACGTTACTGGAATTTACGGAAATAGCGAAGATACTGTAATACAATCTTTAAAGATGTCTGATGTAAAAACACCTCTTAATAGAATTGGAACGATTGAGGATGTCGTAAATTTAATGATTTTTCTAGCGTCTCCTAGAAGTGATTTTATTACAGGACATATATTTCCTATAGACGGTGGTATAGCTGAAGTAGGAGTACCAGCACATCCTTTTAAAGAATGGCAATATTAATTGTTTTTTCAAATCAATTTTTTTTGTAATATTAAAAGTTTAAATAATAAGGGTAATCGATATTTAACAATAGATTAAAATTAATCTTAACAAGGTGAGAAAAATAAAATGATTGAAATTATATTAGCAATAGTTCAAATAATTTTAGCGGCTGGAATAGTAGGTTTCTGGATATTCTTTTTCAAGGTTGAAAACAGAAATCCAGAAAAAGAAGAATGGTATTTAAAACACGAGAGGTCTTTTCCCCTTCCAGATTTAGGGTTAATTACTGTATGTCTGCTTGTTGCCGCAACGGGACTTCTAATAGGGGAACGATTCGGGATATTTTTTACTATCGTTGCTGGTGGAGGTTTAATGTTTTTAGGTTTAATCGATCTAGCCTTTAATCTCCAAAACGGTCTATTCAAAACAAAGAATATGGACGCTTACATGAGTATATCGATTGTTTCTATTGTATTGATTATGGGCATATTAAGCCTAATTTACGGATATGTAAACTTCTAAAATTATAATCAAGGATGAAATCTAATGTCTAAAGAGAAATTAATAAAAAAACAACCGTTCAAAGGAAAATGGGCAATAATTAGTGGTGGTTCAAAAGGGATTGGGAAAGCTACAGCAAAATTTTTCGTACAATTAGGCGGGAATGTGTGTATAGTAGCAAGAACTTTAGATACATTAAACGCTGCCGCTGAAGAGATTAAAAGCTTGAAAGTAGACGAAAATCAACTAGTGGAAGTAATTTCTTGCGATATGTCTAATATGGAACAAGTTCAACGGTTATTTAAAGATTACATTGAAGAGTTTGGTGTTCCAGATTATTCATTTAATTTTGTAGGGATATCCTATCCAAATTATACAGATAAATTGACTATCGAGGATTTTAAATTTCATATGGATACCAATTTTTTTGGTCAATTGAATTCAATTTTAACATTATTGCCGTATTATATGGAACGAAAAAAAGGGCATTTTGTTAATATGTCTTCTATTGCAGGATACATTGGTGTAATGGGTTATGCTGCGTATACCCCCACTAAATTTGCGATCGTTGGGCTAAGCGAGGTCCTGAGAAATGAATACAAGGCGTATAATATTAAAGTTTCTATAGTCTACCCTCCAGATACTGATACTTTTGGACTCCATGAAGAAGCGAAAAGTAGACCGGAGGAGTTAAATATCATTGCTGAAAGAGGAGGACTTATGCAACCCGATGAAGTAGCTGAAATTATTATCAAAGGCGTATTGAAAGAGAAGCTATATATTCATGCAGGATCATCCAAATTATATTGGAGAATAATGAGATTATTTCCCAAGCTCGTACATAAATTCTCCGATAGTGATCTTAAAAAAGCTCGAAAGAAAATGGGTAAAACCATCTAACATTTTTATTTTTCTTCTTTTTTTGCAAAGATATATCTTAGGATATGTGTATGTGGCCCTAATTCTCCATGATTCTCTGTATCTTCTATTAATCCCGTCTCTATTACTGAATATTCTTTAAAATGCTCTTTTAAATCAAGTTCTGTGAAATAATGAGTTGGCCTCCAGGGCTTACTTTCGTAAGTATTTTCTTCAATTCGTTTTCCCTTTCCAAAACTTCTCTCCTTATCGGAAAATACTACAAAAAAGACATAACCGTTAATCCTCAATTGCTTATAACATTTCTTCAAGAATGAAATTCGATCGTCTTTTAGAAATAAATGTAATACATTAGAACAATAGATCCCATCGTATTTTTCGTCATTAAAAGGCATATCTAATACTGATCCTTGAAAAAATTGAGTTTTTGGATTGAAATTTTTCGCAATATTAATAGCGGATTCAGAAAATTCAATTCCTCCGACTTTTAAATTAGCATCTGTAAACAATTTCGTATTTCGACCATAACCAGCACCTGGAACTAAAATTTTGTCGAGATTATGTTTTTGGAAAAGTTCAAGAGCGTAATATGCGGTCTTACTAGGTTTGTCTCCCCAAATTTTACCTCCATCTAAGAATCGCTTTTCCCAATATTCCATAAAAAGAGTAATTTTCTTTGCTAAATATGCTTTTTTTGATTTAATAAAAATAATTTACAAAAGTAGAACTTATTCTTCTTTTAATTTTCGTCGGTAAATTTCCAATAAAGCTTTTACAGGCAAATCGGCAATAACCTGAGTATAAATTCTTCCTTTAACTTCAGGATCGTTATTTTGTCTTGCTAATATATCTGCCCATTTTTTCATATATTCATTAAATTCATCAACCAATTCATCGTAATATTTATCGCTAAAATAGGCATAAGCAAACCCGGGTTCTAATCTGGTAAAATTGAAATATTTATTAAAAATTTCTTTAGCGGCATCAACATCGTCGAGGTGATTCTCAAAATCATCCAATAACGGATTTAGTAAATCAAGTAAGAGTTTAAACCTATATATAGTTGCTCGATAGTTTTGAATTTGTTTTTTATAGAATTCAATTAATTCTGAAGGATCGTCGGGGGGTGATTTATTTACGGGGCTATTCTCGACTACTTGAAGTAACCTACGATTTACTCTAAATAGTTTTGGAGGTATTTTTCCTTGTTGAGCTGTATCACCTTTTCTTGATAAAACAAGACCATCCCTTTCCATCAACTTGAGATGTCTGGCTACCGTCGATTTACTTTGTTTCACCATGGCGCTAATTTGAGTTATATTAGCTTCCTCATATATTTGTAATATATTCCATATATCGAATCTTAAATTATGTTTGCTAAATAAAAGAAACCAATTTTCTACTGTATAAATCTCTCTATCATTGAGAACGACTTTAATCTCCTCCCCACTCGGCAAACTTATTGTATATTGCTTTTTATCGTCTACTTTTAATTTATCAGATGTTATTCCTCGATATTTTTCTTCAGGCAACCTAATTTACAGCTCAAAAATTCTATAAAATATTAATGGAAATATCAATTATCTCTTTTTCTATTTATAAATAAGCGTGTCAAATATTTAAGTTCATTTATTGTGAGGCGGCACATAAATTATCAGGTAAGTTGGTGAAATGGGTTTTAATTCATCTTCAGAATGTCTAGTGATCATCATAGTAACAGCAATATTTAAATATGAGCCGTCCCATATATTTAGATAACTCAATTTGAATAAACTTTACAAATTTACCAAAAATATGTGAATTTTGAAAGATAAGAAATTTTAATTAAAAAGAGGTTAAATTATAATGGATATCGAGAAATTAACAAAATATTGGTTCCTTTTTTCCTTTGTTTTACAAGTATTCTTTGGATTAACATTTATTTTTCTTTTAGAACCATTCTTAGATATGTTGTATTGGCCTTATGACGATATGGGAATTCCTCGGCTTTTTGGAGCTTCTCTTCTAGGATTCGCTTCCCTTAACTTACTAGCATACAGGAAAAAGGAATGGGAATGCGTGAAAATGGTTGTTTTGACGCAGATTATATGGATTTTAATGGAAATAGCAACCATGTTGTATATCCACTTTGGTCTTCCCACTCATCCAATTGTCTGGATGAACACAATTATATGGATCGTACAAGTGATAGTTTTCATTTACATATACATCCAACGGAAATAATGGCTGAAAAAAAACTCTTAAAAAACAAATTCAATTTTTTTTCTTTTTTAGTTGAGAGCTAAAAAGATTTAACAAAGGAATTGCTGA
>CAZDTP010000088.1:0-12043 GCA_964508365.1 uncultured archaeon | reverse complement strand
ATAAATAGATTTGAGATATATAATTTTTTGTAGACCAATGTTTACTGTAAATGTTCCTAAGATATATTCAAATAATTGGGGAGACCATCAAAATGAATAAAACTATACTCATTTTATTTCAAATAATAGTATCAACGATATTTTGTTGCATTATTTGTGGCATCAGTCCGAATGCCTCTATCCTATCAACCGAAACGGCGTTTGGGAATGCTTTTTTCATGATATTATAACTTGCATTTATGTCGGCATTGATAAGTCTGCCATTGGAAGTTCTAAATAAACCCCGACTAATTCTTTTGCCTATATATTTCTTATGATGCCTAATCTCTTCATTATCGAGAAAACTACACTTAGATGTGTGGTTCTCGTTAACTGTTATTACCGTAATTCCAATCAGTTCTGATTTATATTTAACTTGATTAATCAACCTTAAGAATGGAATCTGAACAAAGTTCTGGTTATTTTTTTTACCCAAATTGATATTCTGCTTCCAACCATCATTGTATCCAATAATAATAGTTCCAAGATTATTTTTGATGCAATACTCAATTAAACATCTAGAAATTCTATGAAAGATGGTGTTTATTTTATTGTTTCTCTTTAGATGTAATTTTTGAAGTCTTTTTGTGTCTTGAAAATTATTCTTCTTGTTTTCGATACTTCTATAATATGCTAATTGCTTGTTGTAATATTGATTTATGGATTTTATAATCTTACCTTTAATAATAATTGGATCTAACCCAATATTATTTACAGCAGTTATAAGGTTATTCAGTCCTAAATCAATTGATACCATCGCATTTTTATTTAATCCTAAATCCTGCTTTTCTTTTTCGTAAACTATTTCTATTTTATACTTTATCCCTAATGGAATAATCCTTACTTCTTTTAGTTTTTCAGTAATTCTTGTTTTCACTAGTTTGAGATTAACTTTTTTTGGAAAGTGTAGATACCCCTCCCTAATTCTACACTGCTGGTTTGAAAAAACAACGATATATTCTCCGTTCTTCTTTTTATAGCTTGGAATTCTAGGCTTTTTTCTAAATTTATTAGGATTAGCTCTATATTCTTTTAATGCTCCAAAATACGATCTCCAATTTCTATTGACTAGTTTTAGAATCTGTTGAGAAGTCTGAGAAGGTAATCTTCTATATGCTTGTTTATCTTTTAATACATAATCCAGATCGTAGTAATTTATGAAATTATTTAATTTAAAAAAATCTTGTCTTACATACCAATTAGCTAAATTGAATAAATTCTTAGCTAAATGACACAATTTAGAAATTTGTTCGGAAGAATTTAAGTATATCGTTTCAGATAATCTCAAGTTAATAGTTAAATATAATTATCTTTATTTAAAGGAAACCAGAGTCTGATAATACTGATTGATATTATCAATTAAATTCAAAATTTACTTATATACTTGTTATAGTATATTATAAATATTAATAATATTTTAAGATAGATAAGATAGATAATTACTTTTAAAAGGTTATCGCCGTTGAGTAGTGTTGATAGCAAACTATACCAATATGCTGTACAAGAAGCGCAAGCCGCAGTTGCGTTAGATGAAAATGGTCAATATAGACAAGCGCTAAATAAATATCAGCGAGCTGCTGAAATCTTAATACAATTCGTACAATACAATAAAAATCCTATAATGATTAGAAAGTGTCACGAACAAATTGAACAATACTTAGATCGTGCTAACGTACTAAAAACTCACTTAAGTGGTCCTCGTGCTAAAAGGGGAAAGCCATCCAGTAAACCAAGCGAACCAAAAGAGGGCGAATCAGCTGTGGTAGAAGGAGAATACACTGCTGAGGAACAAGAAATAATAGATTCAATATCGGGAACTATATTAACTGAATCGCCTAATGTGAAATGGATAGACATCGCGGGTTTAGATGGAAGCAAACAAGCCTTAAGAGAAGCTATCGTTTTGCCAATTATGAAACCCAATTTATTCAAAGGAGCAAGAAAGCCATGGTCAGGGATTCTTTTATTTGGGCCGCCAGGATGTGGAAAAACATTGCTAGCCAGGGCAGCAGCAACAGAATGTGAAGCAACTTTTTTTAGTGTCTCGTCAGCCGACTTATTAAGCAAATGGTTAGGAGAAAGTGAAAAGTTAATAAGTTCTCTTTTTAAAGTTGCTCGAATAAAAGCCCCTAGTCTAATATTTATGGATGAAATTGACTCTGTGGCTACTAAGAGAGGCGAAGGTCATGAAGGTGGTGGAGAAAGGAGAGTAAAAACTCAACTATTAGCCGAAATTCAAGGAATTAAATCAGGGTCTAAAAAACCTTTGTTAGTTTTAGGGGCAACGAATCGACCTTGGGATATTGATACTGCCATGCTTAGTAGATTTGAAAAAAAAGTGTATGTTCCTCTTCCAGATCTACCAGCCAGAGTTGGAATATTCAAGATTCACACCGCAGGAATTAATATGGCTATACCCGAGGAAGATTTTATTGAGTTAGGAGTTAGATCTGATGGATATTCTGGAAGAGACATCTCTAATGTATGTCGTGAAGTTATTATGCTTCCAATCCGGGAATTAGATATGGGAGGCCTCTTAGAAAATTCCGATAAAGAAGTAATTGTAAGGGATATTAACTTACAAGACTTTACTAAAACTCTAAAAAAAGTAAAACCTATGACTACAGGTTCTTCTTTACGTCAATACGAGCAATGGGCTAAAGAATTCGGAGAATTTTAAAAAATTTTAAAGATGTAGATTATGGAACGTCAAAAAGAAAAACCAAAAGAAGCTGTTGAGGAGGCAAAAGAAAAACCTGAAAGAGAATTAGATGGCTTAAGGAAGGAATTAGCTCGATTAAAAGAACTAAAGAAACAAAAGGAATTAAAAGAAATTGAAGTTGATTCAGAGAAAATTGTTTCAGATTCGATCCAAGAAGGGCTTCCAAGTGAAGAAATTGAAGAACGGTTAAATAAAATTGAAGATATCCTTACATCAAAACTAGGAGAAATCGACCAAAAAGCCTACGAGCAAAACGCCGCTCAAATTGAAAATGAACTTCGAGAGATTGAGCTAGAAATAATAAAAGAGAGAGAGGCTGTTACTAAAGAAATATCAACTTATGAATTGTTACTTAACGATTACCCGTGGCTTGAAGAAAAAAGATATATCTTTATGTATTCAATTCCAAATAGAAAAACTGACTTGAAAGACTACGAATCTTGGAAAAATGAATGGTCTAAAGTTCTTTTCGATTACGCACGGTATGCTATACTTCATATTTTATATCTTCGGCAAACTGAATCTGAAAAACCCTTTTCTAATTTTGAAGACCGAAAACAAGCCTTAGAAGAAATTGCTGAAGAACTAGTTAATAAAGAACAAGCTGAATGGTTATCCAAAAGTAAAGAGAAATTAAGAGTTTATTGGAAGAGTTTAGATAATTGGGCAGAAGAAATATACGATTGGGCCATGGAAATTTCTCCATTAGAGCCAATATTAATATTTGAAATTAGAGAATCTAATAGAGCGTTTAGTAAACTTCCCAATGATGATATAATTAAAATTTTTAAAATGTTAGAAAAAGATAAGAAGGGGACGATTATTAGACTAGATGATGATCAAGTTTCTTTTAAAATAAAAATAGAATAACTCAATTATAAAGAGGGGAAGTACCATTGCTTTCCCTTTAAGAGAGATTCTCTCAATTTTGCCACTCCTGTGTCTTCTAATGACTTCAAAGTCTCTGATGCTCGATCTTGAGACCAGTTTAGGGCAATACATACATCTTCAAGAGAAATAAAACCCTTTTCTTTAGCAACTCCTACAACTTTCACTTGATCAGTAGTGTATTGAACGGGAAAAAATCTTACCATTACGATACCGGAATCAAATTCTTGCAAATCATCGATAATATGATTTTTCTTGAGTAATTTTAAAGCTTTTAACAAATCTTTAATGTCTAATATCCCTTTTAAGATCCCCGTATTTACTAATCCATAGATTCTAGAAATTGGTGTTAACCCTACTCCTATTTCTTCTTTCTGCATCAAGATTCTTTGGTAAGCAAGCATTCCCAAATTTTCATGGTCTATTTTTGAAAATTTCTTTAAAACATCGTTTTCTGTAATCTGTTCAGTAATTATTTTGGACGATGGAATGTTAAACTTTTTTTGTAAAGCTTTAACTTCATTCTTTAATTCAGGAGTTAACGCCAAAATGACTCCATGGGTTTTAGCTAATTCTGTAAGCCTTTCTTTTGTAAAGTTTTCTGTTGCAGCTTTTGCTTCCATGTCCATAAGCTTCAACTCAGCTGCTTTTTTCTTCATGGCTTCTCTTAAATCTATTTCGTCCTCGATTTTGCGAATGCCCATTTTTCAACACTATTTTTTAATAACTTTAATGATTAATAATTATAAAACTACTTATTTCTTTTTATTTTATTAGAGAATGAGAGATTTAATAAAATTTAGGCTTATTAATAAAATTGAAAAAAAAATTATTATAGACTCACTTTTAAAATTATCCCTCGTAATATTACCTTATTTAGAGAAAAACGACTATAGATTATACATTTCCTCAAATAGGTTGGAAGTTGAAAGCAAGTTTCCTTCAATCTATTTAATTTCCCGTGATCAAGGCAATCTTTTGGAAAAAATCCTTAAAGTAGAAATCGTGTGTTCAGCAGGTGTTTATTTTGGTTTTATTAGGAAGGGAATTTTTCATTTAAGCTTGGAAGGAGCAGAATTCTTTTTAAACGAAAATAAAATTCCAGATCAAAATATTTTAATTATATCTAATAAAGGAGAGAAAGCAATTCTATATGGAAATCCGATATTAAAAAGGATGATCTTTAATATTCCATCAGCCGTACAAAAAGATGCAATACTGCTAGTCTTAAATGAATCAAGAGAACTTATAGCTCTTGCTCGTTCAGAAATTGATTATACTAATTATAAATTACTCAATCAAGGAGATATAGTTGCAAATATTTTAACTGATAAAGGTTATTATCTAAGGAGAAAACAATAAGCGTTTATTAATGCAGTTTAGTCTTTCAGATCAAGCTGATCAACTTTTTTATCTTCGATTTTATCAATTTCGCCTTTTAGCTCGCCGTAGAGAGAAAAAAAGTCAGATGCTAAGCCAATTGGGGACTTCTGCATCTCATTTCTTATATTTTCATATTCTTTCTCATCAGGGAACATTTTTCTAAGTTTATTATCTAATTCCCCTACTCGTTTCACATATTTACTTGATAAAAGTAGAGGTTGGTTTCTACTAGAAATAACATGAGACGGAAAGTTTGAAAAATATTTCTCAATTAATTCAAATGCACCCTCATATTGGGCTATATCCCAAACCTGTTTTTTCAACTCTCGTTCAAATTTTTGCTCAAAATCTTGAGTAAATTGTAAAACACACTCTCGTAATAATTTAGAGTATTTAGATGCAACTAAACCAACTGAGATCAATTCAGATTTATATAATGTAAGGATACCTTCTTCTGATTTAATGTCCAATAGCCGCCCCATATTTATAACTTCTTCGCTCATAAGTTGCACTGCATTTAGAAATCCTATAAAAATTGATTCATTTAAGCTAGAACGAGACCAATCGTGACTGAATAATGGATTTCTTTCTCGATCTCTTACAACAATCCTATTAACGGTAAATGGTAAAATATAAAGGAGTTTAGGCTCTTTCAATATTCCTATACAAACAATCAAATTTCCTAAACCTGTAGTAGCGTAAGCAAATAGAATAAAAATTGGATTCCAATAGTAAAAAAGGTATATTATTAGAGTTAATGGTCCATTTATTACGGTACCCATAAAAAATATAAGAGCTTCTCTTTTTATCAAAAATGGAGCATTCAACCACGTTTTTAAACCCCAATAAAACGATGCGCTACCAACAAAGAATATAAAAAATGAACCTACCGCTTCATACAATCCAATCCAATTTACACTTAAATGTCCTCCCTCAAATTCAAATCCGATAGCTCCAGGTTGAAATGCAAGGTAACAATATAATACACCTAACCCTGCTACTATAATTAAGAAAATTGAATTATATGTTTCTTTAATTGTATAATTAATCCCAATCGCAAATAACGCTGCACTAGGAAATAACATAAGACCACAAATCCGGGAAAGTAATGTGTTCAAAAAGAGATTTGCCAATAAGTCTAATGCAAAGAGCATTCCCATAAAAAAAAGACCTAATCTAATATAAAATAAAGATTTTATTTTCTTAGTTCTCGGTGTAATGTACATTAATACAGTAGCAGATAGGATGATTGCACTCGTGAATATTTCAACGATTACTTCAGGTGTCCAATTTAATACCATTTTTCCGTTCTCACAAATTTAAATTAACTTTTTTATAAACGTTATTTGAATATATTTAATATATTGATAACATCCTCTTGTTTATCTGGATTTAAATAGACTTCCTTATTTGAATCTTCTTTAAGGCAAATTAAATCGTAGTCAATTAAATTTTTTAGTCTGTAATTGACTTTTCCTCGGTTTTCATCTATTAATTTAAAAATTTCTGAATTTTTAATTGAAATTTGTGTTGTTAATAATTCTACGATTTTCCTATTTATTTCATCTCTTAATAGAAAATTAATTATTCCTAACTCAACTTCCATCTCAATGGGTAGAAACACTGTGAAATTTCCTACTTTTACTTTTTTTATATAATTAAATTTCATTAACATCTCTAAATGCCAAACTAATTGCCCAGAGCTTCCTAGATTTCCATCTCGCTCGGATAAAACCTCTTTTCTTAGAATTGAAAAGTGAGGACAACAATTTAGTCGTATATAATCTAAGATGTTTTTCCTAAAATGATTCATAAGAACTGTTTCCCTTGAAAATTTTGAACCTTCAAGTAACACATTATTATTGATTAAAAAATGAATAATTGATATTAGACCAGATCGGGGGATTTTTAAAGTTTTTTTCGAAACATTATACAATCTTTCTATAGTGAGAATCTTACTCTGATTCATCATATCTTCTGCTATGGCGATAACACGCTGTACGTTCGGATGTTCTAAATTTAAGGGTGGATTAATAATTTTTTCTTTCATAATATCCCAATCTTTATCAATCTTAATCCAGATTACCAAATTTTCATTAATATCTGCATTATCTTTAGATTCCTGTTTCAATTCAAAATACAATTCTATAAATCTTGAAAAAGTTCCAAAAGAAGCTCCCCAAATTTCAACTTTTATTAGCTTTTTAAAACTATTTCTTCTTTCAATTTTATTATTTTTAGTACAAAGATAGAACCTTAACAAATAAAAAACTATTTCACTTTGAAGCATCATTTCTTATTAAATGACATTATGTTGAAAGAAAAATTTGGATTAAATCTTTTATTGAAGAAAACACAGAATTCCACCCAATTCTCTTACCTATCGTAAAAAGAATTAATTCAAGTTGATTAAGAAATAGAGATATATAAACACATTAGGACCAAATTTCTAAAAAAAAATTTATTTTTATATCATTTTTTCCGCTGAATTAAACATACGAAAAATCCAATTGTATTGTGAATATGAGGATAAAGTCTCTGAGAATATTTGAGATCTTCCCTAAGCATTTTATTATAAACTTCAATTATTCCATCTATGCCGTATTTTCTTGGTAGCTTAACAATAGCGAAGTCTGAATTATCTTTTAGCACATCATCTATAACTAATTCGTTTTCTTCTGGTGCAATCGAACAGGTACTATATAATAGTTTTCCTCCGGGATTTAAGGAATTTAATCCAGTTTTTAGTAATTTTCTTTGAATCGTGCTTAATTTATTGATATCTTTCATAGTTTTACTCCTTTTTCTACTAGGATCTTGCCTAATTAATCCCTCTCCCGTGCATGGTGCGTCTAATAAAATCTTATCTGCCTTCAAATTCATTTTTGACAGATTCACAGCATCCTCATTTATAACAATCGAATTGGAAACACCCATTCTTCGAAGATTAAAATCTAAAGCGGGTATCCTATTTCTATTTCTTTCTATTAATATTAAACTTCCCTTGTTGTTCATGATTTGTGCCAAGTGTGTTGCTTTTCCACCTGGAGCTGCGCACATATCAATCACAACATCACTTGGATTTGGGTCAAGAATGAATGCAGGCAACATTGGAGCAACACCTTGTATATAATAAAATCCTTGAAGATATTCGTGAGTTGATCCTAAATTTAAAGGAGAGTTCCTAATTTTGAATCCATTATGTATCCAATCAATTGGTTCTAACTTAAACCCTTTGCCGTTTAGTCTATTTTCTAAGGTTTGCGCGTCTATTTTTAGCAAATTAACTCTTATTGAAGGTGTTAATGGAATTTCATTTGCCTTTAATAGTTGGATTGTTTGATCTTCTCCTAAGAATTGAAAATATCTTTCAATCATATAGGGAAGATAACCATATTGTTTAGCAAGATTGAGGATAGAATTAGTATTTAAAGAAATTAAAAATCAACTCTAATTGAATATACATTATTTCCTTTTGGACTATGTTGTCCTAATATTTAGATACTCTTATAAACCTTAAGAATATAACTTAATATTAAAAATATTTCAATATGATTATGGAGTGAAAGATTTAACTGAAGTTTTTGGAACTAACTTATTAGATGATTTGAAATTCTCAAAACGGTTTTATCCTCATATTCATGATACTATAGGATTTTACTTTTGTCTAATAAAAAAGGTAGATTGATTTTTTTTTTGTAGAATTTTGGTCTATATGATTTTATAGGATTGATTCAATTATTGTTTCATAGAATTTGTATTGATGTGTGGAAGCCTCCTTATTATGTTGAATCATTTAAGAAATGATTTAAAGACTAATTCTAATGCTCCAGATTCCAGATCATTTCTGTTTAAAGATAAGTTATACTTATTTTTACTAAAAAGTAATCTTTATAAATTCTCTAATAGAAATATAAAGAACACCATTATTAGAAAATTAATAAAACTTAAATTTATAAAAGCTTCAAAAGGGAAATTAACAGATTATTTAAAACTTTTCAACGAGTTGAAAGAAGATTTATATATTATTGTATATCAGATATCCCATTTAGATTTATCTATACAATTAATTATCTCTAATATGAAACTTCAGATTTTAACTAAAGGAATCGGATTAGAACATCCAACTGTAAAGAGCGTTATAGAGATAGCTGAAGAACTTTTAAGTGAAAATAAAGTATTGAATATGGAAACTTTATACAACGCGGCAAAAAAAAGATTAAAAATACCTAGAAATGGTCTTTTATTCATAATACAATTTTTAATAAATAAAAAAATATTGATTGAGGGTTCAAAATTCTCAAGGGAAACAGTTCTTTCAAATCATGTTAGAAATAGGATTTACAGATATATAAGAATGAACCCTGGAGTACACTTTTCAAATATAAGAAAAAAAGCTTTATCAGAAGAAGCGGGGAGTTCTGGACAATTAGTATGGCATTTGGAGATGCTTCTGAAATTTAATTACGTTAAAAAGATAAAAGTTGGACATTACTCCGTTCTTCTTCCATTTGAACTTGATGAGGATGTTGGGAGAATCCTTTTCATCTTAAGAGATCGAATAAATAACAAAATAATACATTTGCTTATTGAGAATGATACTTTCATCAAATCAGAGATATATAAAAAAATTGATGAAAAGAGAGAAGATGTATATTATCGCATAAAAAATTTATTAGATTATGGTATAATTACTTTAAACCAAGATCTGGACAGAGAAATGTGCATAAACAATGATTTAAAGGAAGATATTATTAAAATTCTCGATGCAACATAATCTTCAATTTAAAAAACATAATTAATAATTAGAGAGAAAGAAAGAGAATGGTTTTAAATTGGAATATGGAGGTTATTGTTGATTTTATAATCGTAGCTCTAGGTTTAATTGTTTTAAGTATCTCCTATTATTCTCCAAAATCTAAGAAGATTAAATCACTATTCTTTATTAGACTAGGATGGATTTTCTTCTGGATATATATCTTATTTGACGGTTTAGCAATTCTTTTAATTAATGAATTTATTTCTATTTTTGATGGATTAATTCTTATACCCATGACCATATGTATAACGATTGGTGTGACCTATACAATTAAAGAAACATTTTATTCTAAAGGCCTTTTAGTCATATGTGGGCTAAGTACATTATTTATCTACATCGGTATGCAACCTGGTGCTACT
Organism: uncultured archaeon; assembly: GCA_964508365.1. GTDB lineage: Archaea > Asgardarchaeota > Lokiarchaeia > Sigyniarchaeales > SOKP01 > SOKP01. The sequence goes on along the minus strand of CAZDTP010000088.1, from coordinate 1,833 downwards.
AGAATAGATTTGGAAGCGGGATACCTGAGAGTAGATTGGGCAGGATCCTTTAATATTATGGGAATTTTGTTTACTAGTATCTCTATATTATATTTATTTTATTGGGGTATAAAAACTTGGAGGAATGCTCCTTTTTTAATAAAAAAGGAAGCTAATATTTTCTTTATAGGGATTTTATTCATTTGTCCTTTAGGGCTTATATTTTATGTTTTATATCTTTTTGAAACACTCCTAATATTAGTATCTGGTTTTATGACTATGATAGGCTCTCTTATTTTTATATTTACACTTGCGAGAGAACCAAAATTATTATACATATTACCCTTTACAATCTATAGAATTGTTGTTAAAGATAGGGATGGTCAACCCTTGTATGATCATGATTGGTCTGATACAAATATAAGTGAAGCAATTTTCACTGGCTTTTTAAATGCAGTACAGCTTATGAGCGAAGAAGTAATGCATATTGGTGGTCTTTTAGATATAAATCTAGAAAAGGGTATTTTGATCTTAAAAGAATCTAAAAATATAACTGTAGGTTTAGTCGCCTCAAAAACTTCAAAATTGTTAAGAGATTCTGTAATTAAGTTCACTGACGATTTTGAGATGAAATTTGAACGAGAATTAAAAAATTCGGTTAAGGATATGTCTCAATACGATGCAGCATTCGAATTGATTGAAAAGTATTTTTCAAACTTCCCTTATAAGGTCATTAAAAACAAAAAACAACCGCTCTTTCTAACAGGAAAATACATAAAAATTCCGTTAGAACTAGAAAACAAACTTCGAAAAATATTTCCAGACGAAGAAGAATATGAAGCTATTAAAACTGAGTTGATAAAATCACCCCTCTCGTTTATTTCTGAATTCTCCACGCTTTATGAGGAGTTTAAAGATGAGATTGGAAAAATCTCAGATGAAGAAATGAAATATCTAGACGAAAATAACGAAAGAAAGAAGCAATAGTATTACATATAGATTAAAGCATTTATTTGGTTATTCTTTTTTTTTTGAAAACCTCTTTGCTATTCTTATAATATTTTGTATAAATTTAGTCCTAGTGATTTTATATTGATTAAACAGATATTGAGTTTAGGAATTATTTATTTTAGGAGATTTGGGAGATTTGGGCGAAATCCTCCCTTCTAATTAATTTTATAGAAGTTCAAACTTCTCTATTTTTTTATTGTAGAATTTTAGTCCTTATGACTTTTTATTACAAACGATCTAATTAATTAATAACTTTTAATCAAAAATTTTGGTGAGATTCATTTGAAAAAAAATAAAGAGAGTTGTGTGAATCAATGCTAAGATCAAAAATGATAAATATCGTGCTGATTACTCTACTAATTTCAATGATTTTCCTAATTCCAAGTAAAGAGAAGAATCCTACCCAAGCGAGGTTGACGGCTAGCAGTATTCTCGATCCTATATACATGGGAACGCCCATCTATGAAAACACGACCGGAGAGGCACATGGCGTTTACGTGAGCGGGAATTACGCCTACGTTGCAGATCGCTATTCGGGATTGGCGGTCATCGATGTTTCCAACCCGACAAACCCGGGAACGCCCGCCTACGAAAGTACGATGGGAGAGGCAATGGATGTTTACGTGAGAGGAGATTACGCCTATGTAGCAGATTTTGATTCGGGGTTGGGGATTATCTATATTGCCAACCCAGCAAATCCTGGGCCGTATACCTACGAAGACACAACCGGGTATGCATGGGGTGTTTTCGTGAGCGGAGATTTCGCGTACGTAGCGGATGGTTTATCTGGCTTGGCAATTATTAATGTTTCCAACCCGGCAACCCCTGGAGCACCTGTTTACA
>CAZDTP010000087.1:0-12151 GCA_964508365.1 uncultured archaeon | reverse complement strand
AGATTGGAAATGGGGTTCAAGCCTAACAAGTTCATAAAGTAAATTATCGCTTCTTGTAGACGGATCGGTCAAATGAACGAGAGTTCCTATGTTTCTATGTTCATTCCTTTCAGTAAAAGAAAATACAGTGTAAATGTCAACATATTCTTTTTTGACGTAATTCTCGTAGTTCCTCCAATACTGTTCGTTTATCCAAAACTCTAGCCCGTCAAACGGTATTAAATCGGGATCAAAGAACTCGCTCAACAAGCAGCGTCCGTCAATATAAGTAAGTAAAGCGTTCCGAATAATTTTGCCATTTACCACGATACCGTCAACATACCCAATTGGGGTATTAATTCTCTCGCCAGTGACTATAACTAAGGCTCTGGAGGAACCATCCTCAAGAGTAACGATTCTGTATTGTTTAACTAAAAATGTGTTTCTTCGGTTATCAAGATCCATAGATTCGATATTTTGTTCTAAACCAGAACGTCCGTAAATTTTCTTAATGTTTAGTGCGAACAACTGATCGTAACTTAACTTTACATCAGTAACAAAATAATCTGACTTCTGAACATTTCTAGAAAGACCTGTCCTAACCTCAAAGTTTCCAGATTCATCGATAAAACTTATCTTCGAATATACTGAATCTATACCATGAGCTAAACTACGAATAAATTCAGTGACCCTATGTAAGTTAAAGGATTTTTTATCGTTAAAATCGTTAAGGTTTATTATTTTTGATTGAACAAAGTCTGGTTTAGTGAGCTCATCTCTCATTATTTGAGCAAAATAGTCTTCTGAAAGATCCTTTCCGTATAGGGGGTTGTTCCATATCTCACGATTAACTGCGTCAAACATGTTAAAGAAATAACTAGTCAATTTTTTGCAGAAATTCCTAAGCACTTAGAAACAAAAGGTTATTACGACTGGGTTTCAGCCCGTATCCAGCGTTAGATTTAATTTTTAAATCTTATTTTTTTTATTTAAAAATATTACCAACTCTAAAATTTTAAATATACGAGTTTCCTTAAATTTTTTAGACTCTAAAAGAGAATTTTTTACCTAAAAAAGACGATGAGCGATTTTATAGTAAACGATTTTCTAACGCTGAAGTTTCGGTATCCCTCAATAAAAATTTACGTCCTTTGCAAATACTTTATGCAGTGTAAGCGATTAATCTTAAACATTTCTAAAAGCGAACTAAAGCAGTATAAAAGTATAAATTGATTTAATAAAAGATACTGTAGCTCCAGTTATTATGTTCAACTCTCCCATTGAAGGTTAAAAATTTGGTAAAATTCCACCTATTTTTAACATAAGCGTTATAGAGGATAATCCAGACCTGTTATGGTATTCATTTGATGGTGGTTTAACTACATATTCCATTACTAACGAATCCACATTTGACCAGGAAGCTTGGAATAATTTACCCAAAGGGAATGTTATCATTACATTCTATGCCTGCGATCGAGCAGGAAATGAAGTAATTAAAGAAATCACAATTATCAAAAGTATTCCAAGTGAGGGTGTGCCACTAGGAGTCATCATAGCGATTGTTGTTGGTTCTGCTGCAGGAGGAGTCGTACTAATAACTGTTGTTTATATAATTCTTAAAAAAAGAAAATAATTATCAGAATTGAGTAAAAATTAATTTTTAATTTTTTTGTTGCGTAGTTTACCTTGTAATATTCCTTGTAAACGCTGTGTAAAAACTTTGGAAGCAATTCCCGAGCTGTTTTAAGCACCTTCTCGTATTTTTTGTAGTTCATGTTTTTATGCATAGTAAAGTATTCGTAATATAAAATAGGAGCAAAATGTTTTGTCAAGGCGCTTCTTATCTTAATCGGGTCTAAAAACTCTTTATCTGGCGTTCCTTCAGAAATATGCGTTTGTCCTAAACTAGATGTATGCTCGGATTCTAGTTCCACCGGTTCGTAAGTAATTATCGAACTATCTCGGGAATCGTAATAGTCTTTTAACACCCTTTGGTAGTGAGGTCCGACCGCAAAAGAAGTTTGCATAGACTCCGAGCCGCTGGCTCTTCGAGGGTAATTTTCCACTAAGTATTGTTTGCTTACTAAGATACTAAAGACCTTGTCAATGATCTCTTTCTCCCTCTGCTTATCTTTCATAATTTTTACTATGTAAGGTCAAAGCCTAAATTTAGTAAGAAAATAAAAAGAAAAGAAAAGATGATGATGATGATTATTAATTATTTAAATCAAATCAAGAACTTTTTCTACAGATGCCCTGTCCAATAACAACTTATATAATCAATTTTTATATATCGATTAGTTATAACGATGTTCCAACCTAGGTAATATCGTATCCTAATCTCTGTAAGAATTCTACTACTATCTAAACTAAAAGTATAATAGCTTTGAGGATTAAAATACCCCAAATATTGTGGACTACCCGTCGTATAATACGCTGTTGCAGAGAAACAATTCCCATAAATTAATGGATCTACAGTTACCCATATCTTCACTAGGCTGCATTTACCATAAAATTCATAAGATACTATTGCTTCCCAAGGACCCCACCAACCTCCTGAGGCGCATTTAATAGTATGATAAGAAAAATCGTGAGAAAAAGTATTCATGTAAGACCCACTAATTGTAGTTCCTTTTATCACATTATCATCTTCAGCATATATCCATTCAGGGGGATAAGAAGCTGCTGCAAACATAGGAAAAATAGATAATGTAATAATAAATACCCCTACTAAGAAGATCGTATATTTTTGCATAGATTTCATTATAATCCTTCCAATTTAAAAATAATTTTAATTAATTATTTATTATACAAATTTTTATTTTATTTACATTTTTGTGAAAAATTTTAGTCAATAAATAAGTTAATAAATGAGTATATAAAGTTTATGATTTAAATTCATACGATGTTATATTAAGATCTAATCTAAAAAACCTAAAATAATTTAAATATTTACATATCATTTTTAAATATGCTAAAGACATGAGCATTAAAAACAACAAAAAGTTTTTAATTTCAATTAAAACTTGGTCGAAATTAAAACTACAATGAAATTAAGAAGCCTCTATCATAGTTTGGAAATTTTTTTAATATTATTTATGCTAATTCTGCCGGTTATCGAATCTTCTTTATCTTATTTAAGTACTTCTAATTTAGCTCTTACCTCCGAGAATCAACCGAAGGAACCTAAAGAAGATGCAATTCTCTGGAAATATGGTCAAGGCTTAATTGGAACGGGATCAACAATGCAACCAAGATTAGTTAATTTTACCCAGGGGGGAGACCCATACGTTGTTATTGGTATGGATGGTAGTCTAGCCACGATTTCATTGGATGGGTATATTGAAATGAGCTATATAACTTTTGGAGAAGTTATTGATTTTGATTTAATCGATGATATCTCAGGAGATAATGCTGATGATATTGTGTTAAATGTTTATGACCAAGAGCATCCTAATGTTATTGCAATTTCTTCCAAAAATAGTGAGGAATTGTGGATTTATAGACCACAAGTAAAAAGTGTTGATCAGACTACTTTCAATACGAAATATTACACTCCATATACGTGGGATGTTCAAACTATTAACGATATCAATAATGATGGAATATCAGACGTGGCAATATCTGCATGGTATAAAGTGATTGTTTTAGATGGTAAGACAGGTCGCGAACTGTGGGTAAATAGTAAAGATCTAACCAATGATATATGGAAAATCAAACTTTTAGATAATATGATTATTGCTGGTTCAGAAAATGGAGAATTAGTAGCTCTCAATGAAAAAGATGGGCAAAAATTTTGGAGTTATAACATCCCTCCTATAAGGATGATTACTATATCTCCAGAAGGTTTTTCGGAAATTGATGTGCCTAATTCTATTGACGATATTGTTATCATAAATGATATTGATAACGATAATGTTGATGATCTTTTAGTTGCTTCTGATAATGGGGAAGTGATGCTAATTTCGGGAAAATTAGGTATAATGCTTGATAGCTTTAAGTTCTTTTCCCTTACAGATATTAATTTGGATTGGAGAAACTCATATCTTGATTATAACTCACAAGATATATCCTCTCCTTATTCAAGTGTAGAGAGAATATTTCAAATTGCAGGAGCAAAGTTTTTTACTATTCCGGACATAAATGGCGATGGAAAAGAAGATTTTTTAGTTATGGGGTGTCGGCTCGATTATATGTTGTTTCAACAAAATGATAATAGAATAAATGGTACAATATTTAATATTAATAATGGAAACCTTGAAATCCTTGAACAGTTTAGTTATGACTCGACTTATTTATATTCTAGTTCATATCCTACGATCATAAATACTGGTTCTGATATTAGGTTTTTTTTATATGTAGTTCAAGTACCTGGTAAATCTGCTCAAGATTCAGCAGGAATATATGGATTTAAAATTAGTAATAAAGATTTCATTATTGACGGATCAAATTTTACGGATCCTGCGTTTATGTATAGGGATTTTGATATTAATATTATGTATAGTATCCAAACAACGACCTTTTATCTTTTAAATGTAGGAGATATTAATCATGATGGGATTGATGATCTGTTTGCGATTAGTAAGTATGGTAAATATTTGTTAATTGATGGCAAAAATAATAATGTAATGTGGGTAAGAGCTATAAAACCGGGAGAAGCAAAAATATCCCAAATCCAAGATATTAATGGAGATGGAGTAAAGGATTTACTGTATAAAAAAATTAAAGATTTTAATCCTAATTGGGGGGATACAACAGTTGCAAATGGGTTAATTAATGAACTCTTAACTTTGGATGCGAAAACCGGTGAGATCCTATGGGAATTTAATTTACCCTTTCCTCAATATTATGAAGGGTTAAGAGATCTTTTAGATATTGGAGATATTAACGATGATAGTATAGATGATTATGCCGCATGGATGATCCCTTCAGAGCTGCCTAATAGCACAAAAAATATAATAAAAAACCTTTCAGGCAATTCCTCCCTTAATTTAAATGATAAGGAACGAGAAGAAGCAATTTATCGAGTACTTTTAAGTAATTACACAAAATTAATAATAATTGATGGTTCAAATGGAGTTGTGCTTTGGAACACGACATTAGTAGATTTTAATTACAACTTTTATCGAGATTATGCCAATTTGGGAACTTATACTAACCCCCTCAACCTCTCATCTTCTGGGGGAGATTATTATTTAAGAACTAATCACCAACTTCCAGAAAGTTGGATAAATGGCTCAGATGAAATTATGTGGAATAAAGAGTGGTCTCCTTCGTCATTATTTCATGCCAAATCTATAGGCGTTGAATATGGTGACTATATTTCCGGGAGTCTTCTTGATTTATCTGATAAAGTGGGAAACTACACCATTAGAGCCCAGGAACAACCATGGAGTAATTTATGGGCTACTTCAGTAAATCTTACATTCCCTCTAAATTTTAGCGGTGAGAAGCAATTAGGGCTAATGGAATATCCTCTTTCACAACTCGATCGATTTGCCGCAATGAAAATACAAACTAGTTTGTTGGTTAACGACTCAGCAAATCCCAATTGGTATAATTGTACATATGAAATTTATAATGAATCCAGTGGGAAATGGATTTTATGCAATTGGAGCAGAAATATATATTGGGATTCCAGATACCCTGATTTGTACGGAAGTTTTAACAATTCTGATAATGGAGGGTATAGAAATGATTATAATAACTTTACTTTTTCCACCGATTTCAGAGACGATGAAATGTATGTAATGACGAGAGGTACTTATAATCGTGAAAAAGGGTTGCATTTTGATTATGAAAACGAAACGACACTCTCGGATTTTATCGATTCAAATAAACAGATCACTATTCGGTTAAATGTAACTAATGGGAATAAAGCCTTTGAAGCAATAATGCAAAATTTTGGAATTGGTGCTTTTTATTGGGGGTTATACGGAAATCAATATGATAGATATTATATTTATGATTATAATCTATCCTCGGAAAACTATTTTACAGATATTAACCTCTTAAATTTAGAGGTTCAAGCCTTTAAAGTAATTAATGGCACCGGTGATAAATATCTGGATGTCTTAGTCGTAATTGGTAACGATATTACCAATAATTCTTTTAATACCAAATTAAGGTTCTTTGATAGTAAATACCAAAAGAGTTATACAAAATGGAGTCGTACTCATACAAATATCCCTTATCAACCCCTTACTATCTTACCGATGAATTATTCCCTCAATTATTGGATCCTAAGCGGAACGTTTGTTACAGGGACCACTCATTATTTTTCTATTAAGCTAATAAAAAACCCTCACTGGGACATACAATTATCATATTTTGACAATTATGATGAATCAAAAACTATAATTAATTTCCATTGGAGTATCAACTCATCTGGATATGACATTCTTGGTAAAGTTAACGTTACGAAAGATGGGAAGAAGATTGGACTCATTTTAGGAGATTCTGTGAGTATTGATAAATGTATTAAGATTGTTGATGTAAGTACGACAACAATTACCAGTCGAATTGCTACCGACCAATTACTTTCAAGTGGAGGAATTGCAGAGGATAATATTCCAAATACAGGGTATAAATTATTACTTTCCTATGATGACTTTAATGGTGATAATTACCTTGATCATGTAGGCTATTATCTAAAAACATATCCAAATCGCTTTGGAGGGTATCAAACAACCGAACTTCGGATATATAGCGGAAATTCTGGAGAGAATGAATTTAAAGTATTGTTTACTTACACTCCGCCAGTGTCTGAACACTGGAAGGAATATGGCAATAATCATCAATTATCCCTCGAAGGAGGAGTCAAATTACCATTTGCTTCTATAGGTGATGTTAACACTGATGGGATTTCAGATGCAATAATTGGGTTACAAATGGGTAAAATAAATAAAGGTAATTCTTTTATTCCGTTTAAAGGTGCGAATATCTCATATTACGATATTTCTTCCAGTTCGGAAAATGATGCTACTGAGATTACCGCTAAAAAATGGATCCTTGAACCCTTTCATTTTATTATGAAGGATTGGGGTTTCTCTTCACGTATTGATTTTTTTGATTTTATCAAAAATATCGGAGATTTTAGCGGAGATGGAAATGATGATGTGTTAGTGAGCCGATACGTATATGATAAAACATTATATTCACTATATATGGATATATATTCTTATTCTGATAAAAAGACGTTAGAAATTTTAGATCCGATTGATCAGAAAACTCTCTTTAGGTTTAATTTAGATATGGATTCTTTCTATCCTCTCGATGATGTAAACGAAGATGGGAAGAGAGATGGCATCATAACCTACGGAGAGACATTTATTTGCATAAATTCAAAGTTTACTGTTCATTTTTCAAATCTGGAAGAAGGACTAAAAATGCAAACCAACGATTTTACTATTAAATGGGAAACTACAGGAAATTATGATTATTTCAAGGTCTTTATTAATGGAAATGAGTATGGCTCTATTACATCTACTAACCTTTTCGTTTCTTTAGGTAGTGGTATAAAAAAGATTGATATTTATATGTATAGTCGGGATGGGTGTGTTATTGCAATAGATACGGTAACAATAAATGTTCCTGCTGACTTTTTGTTTCTTGGTCTGATTATTATGATATCAGCTGTTTTTGCGTGCGTCTTCATTACATATTACCAAATAATAAAAAGAAGAGGAAATGAGCTATTAATAATTGATGCTACTTTAAAGAAAGAAGGGGAGAATGAAAATTGATTCAAGAAAAACACTTAGAATCGTTTGAAATATGGAGTCGCGATTTAACCAAGATTTATGAAAAGCGAAAAGCAGCATTTGAAGCAGTATCACAAATTAATCTTCGAGTAAAGCCGGGAATTCATGGATTCCTTGGTCCCAATGGAGCAGGAAAAACCACTACAATAAATATGTTGGTTGGGGCACTTTCAATAACAGCAGGCGAAGCAAGATTACGTGGAGAAAAAGCAGGCTCAATAACAGCACATAGATTGATCGGATATTTACCTCAAGACCCTATTTTATATAAACGCAAAACTGCAGAGCAATATTTAATTTATATGGGACGTCTTGGGGGGTTAAAGAAAAAAGAGGCAAAACGAAAAGCACAAGAATTACTGCAGTATTTTAACCTTTTAAATGAGCGATATAAAAAACTGGGAAAATTCTCTGGAGGGATGAAACAAAAAATTGCACTGGCGGCAGCAATTATTCACGATCCAAAAATCTTAATTTTAGATGAGCCAACAACTAATTTGGATCCCTTGGGGCGGTCTGCTATTATCGCAAAAATAAAAGAGTTATCTAAAACTATGAGCGTATTTGTCTCAAGTCATATCTTATCTGAAATGGAGCAAATTTGTGATACCATCACTATATTAAACCGTGGTAAGATCATATTAAGCGATTCTCTCGTAAAAATTAAAAAAGAATTTCTTGGGAATGTATACATCTTACATACCAATAAAAATCTTAAAATCCTGGAGGAATTAAAAACCAAAGATTTTATTCTAAAAGCGTGGATTGATGATCGCACAGATAAAATTCATATTTTATCAAAGGATTCAGAGAAACTTCAGGAGTTGATGAAGAAAATAATCTTGGATCATGAAGTTAAGATTTTTAGCTTTACTCAACCGGAATTGTCCTTACAAGAGATTTTTATGAGATTTATAAATGAAGCAATTTAATTGAGGTGAATCAAAACAAGTGTTTAATTTCTCATTAAAATTAAAGGCAGCCATGGAACGGTTTAAACAAGTACGCACAAACAAATCGTTTACTACCTTAATTTTAATTGAAGAGACGTTTCATGACATATTTTCACCGCTTAAATTTTTAATTTGTATGATACTAATGCTCCTATATCCACTTCTACTTGTATTGGCTCCTATTAGTGTAGATTTTGGTTCTATCTCTATCCATCATGCATCTTCATATATCGCGGTTGTTTTAGCTTTTCCCTTATTTTTCTGGACGTTCGGCATAATTTTAACCAGTATTATTGGAATCTCTGGCTCACATCTTATCTCTGAAGAAGTTAATACCGGGACGATGCTGATCCTTATAAGCAAGCCTATAAAGAGATATAAAATATTTGTTGGTAAATATATTGCATTATTTTTACATGGTCTTTTTTTAAGTTTTACTGCGTTATTACTAATAGGAGTAATCTCTGTTTTGCGGTACTCAGGAAATATCCATCATTTTATCGGGATCACACCGTTTTTAATTTCAGTATTTCTCTATTCTGTTGTATTAACCTTTATTTTTGTGAGTATAACTTTATCTTTTTCCTCTATCTTCAAAAGTCCAAGAAATTCATCAATCTCTATTATCTTTCTTATATTAATATCATTCATTGGATTTATGGTTCTAAGAGAATTAATTCATGTTGATTATCAAAACCTTCAATTATATCATTTCGATTTAGGCTATCATTTAGCAAATGTTTATGTATTATTTATAGAACTATTTAATGCAATTCCTCCATCAATAGGTTGGCAATCTACTTTTGCTCAACTTTATAGTGTATTTTCATATTTAGGAATTGTTGACCCTGATCAAAATATCAATTTAGGAGGGCTACAAAAGACAAATTATTATTTGCCCCTCGTTTCTTTGTTGATATGGGTTAGCATAGCAATATTATTATTAACCTATGGAGTATTAAGTATACAGAGAAGAGAGATTTCAAGCTAAAGATATATAATTCTTTTATTTTTTTTTAACCAATGTCTATTCCTTTTTATAATAAAATTTAAATATAAATTATTCGCAAATTATCTAATTTATACTTATTTTTCCCTTGGATTGTATTTCTTTGATAACATAGCCGCAAGTATATACAGAATACTGCTTATAAAAGGCAAATAAATTGCAAATGTAAAATTATAAAAACTCCCTTGTCCAATTAAACCTTTTAAAGCATCTAAGAGTTTTTCAGGATCAAAAGTTGGAAATAGACCAAGATCATTAAATAATACAAAAAATATGATTAAAAACGCGAAATGTATAAAAAATGATATGATTCCAAGTCTCTTCCACCTTTTTTCGGCAAAATTCCATAGTTTTTTCTTAGTAATAACTGAGATCTCAGCGATAATACATAAAATTGTTGCAAAGATAATCACTATTGTAAATGGTAAAATTAAAAAAGTACCAGGAAAATAAAGTTGCTCGATTCCAACTCCATTGTCAAGGCTTACATACGAATATTGTATGTCTAAAAGCCAGAATTTAGAAAAACTGCCTGTAGATACATTTTCATTAATAAAAAAAGGAAAAATATTTGCTATCACTATTAATACAAATCCCACGAGTGGTAACATTAGAATTAAATTGTGTTTATTCATTAATCTTCAACTTAAATTTTAACAATTTTGTATTATAATTTATATACTTTAATTAAATTTCAATATATTAAAACTATTGTTATATTAATTCTTATTAAATTAATAACAAAGGAGAAATCAAGTTATAACAATATAGAAACCATTTTCGAGAGTCAAGGATGGAAGACAATCAGAAAGTGCACAATGACCTGAAAAAAGCACCAATGTTTTTTTGTGAAGCAATGACAGAATTGAAAATACCTCACGCAAGTCACCTATGTGATGAATTAATTAAGCAATTGAAAGAAACGAGGCGCAAGTTCGTCAAGCATTGACGAAATCTTCTTCTTTCCAATTATAAATCCATATGAAGAAGGAAAAGATGACATAAAATTGAGGAATAGAAGAATTATCTTTAAATTTTATCCTAAAACTATACAGCAAGCAACATTCATTACTATAGCTATCTCAGTCATATAATGTGCAAATTCTTGATTTGTGCTATTTATAATCCAATCAGGAGATAAATTTTCACATTTAAGGCGTAAATCATCCATCATCTCAATGAATACTTTTAAATCCACGAAAGATATTCTGTTATTCTTAAATTTAATAAAATTGTTTTTAACAATGGTTTCATTTTGTTGCCAGCGTTTTTCGCATATATCTTCAAAATTATCATGTTCAACTTTGAATTTGATAAGGTTAGAAACTATGTTTAATGTAGTCGAAAATAACCCGTCATCATTTTCAGACGCCTTTTTAAATATATCACTTGTTGAATTTAAAATAGGATTGGATTTTGATGTCGGAGAATGATATGGAGTTGCCCAATCAGTAATAAAATGAAAACACCAGCCAAGCCAACGAGACCAAGATTGATCACCGGAATTATAAGCTTTAGTAGCTTCATCGATATATTGGATAGACAATTCCTTTGCTTTAACAGTATGGTCAACAAGCCATCCGATTGAAGTTTTTATCGCTTTGAATAGACTTTTACCTATTTCCTCTCTGTTTAGACGATCTGGTTCTACTGATGAAAATTCGAGTATTTTTAAGTTATTGGAATCTATTGGATAAGAACCATATAATCCCACTAATCGAGCTAATCCTTTATGTGTGATTTCTTTCAAAATAAATCATTTTTTAAAAGTCTATTATGGATATAATCTATTTCATTATCATATAATCTTTTTGTCATATTAATAAAATTACTATGTGAACAATTAGTAATAAGATCTATGACCATTTCTTTATTGTTTCTGATAATATCCCATTTTTCACTTAAGGTTTTCACTTAAGGCTCTCAAAGACTATATACATAAGATTTAAATAATCTATTTGGTTAACTAGATTGGAATTAGTAACATGTTTAGGGGGAAATTATGATGAAAGTAGTAAATGTATATGAAATTATTCTAACAATCATAGGATTCTCTGCCTTATTTGCTTTAGGTTACGTGATTCTTGTTTTTGCAAGTCTGTTTTTTCGCTAACCACAAATTTTGCGGATATTCGAATTCTTCGATATTTATATTTACTTACTCTCGCTACATTTCCAGGTTTCTACATTTAGCTGATATTCAAAATAAATATCATCGTGAATTTTTCTTCTTGGATCTTTAGTTTCACTTTTTACTTTCAGTAATTCTCCGATCAATTCAAGATTTCCTTCACATTCAATTGTGTCCTTACTGTAAATTACAATCTGGTGATCTTCATCTAAGTCAAAGTATTCCATAAATGGAAATTCTTTTGTACACATAGTGAGATGTTGCCAGATTGCTTTAGCTATAACTCCTTTAACTTTTACCGTTTTCCCAATGTTTT
>CAZDTP010000086.1:0-12152 GCA_964508365.1 uncultured archaeon | reverse complement strand
ACTATCTTCTCTCTTTTAAATTATTGAATTTTAAATCTGGAAGTATTTAATTGAATAATAAGAGAAATAATTATCATACTTTTCTTAATATTCTTTGATCCAAGTCATCATCAAAGTAATTAATTACATCCTGATTCAATACGAGCTTTAAATGAACTTAACTCATTAAATCTAAAAAAAATTTGATATCATCATTTCCAGAGATATTGTCTGAATTATTAAAACTAAGCATACTAGATTTAAGCTATAATAATTTAACTTCACTTCCAGAATCATATAAAGAAGATGTAGATTCTACTCCTCTAAAGAAGTCAAGAATGTTTTTGAAAGAATTTTTATTCTTAGCAAAATTTTTCCTTGATATTCATTTGCTTCAATGCGAGGATCTTTCTCTAAGTAATTCCAACATTTAATCTAAATATCTCGTTTAAGCTTATCTAATGTTATGGATTTTTTAGAAAGATAGCTATTTAATCCAACTATCTTACTTATTCCCTTTTTTTTTCATCAGCACCAAGAAAAATATATTCGCCTTTACCGTTCTCAAAAGCGTTGATTTGTCCATATATATCATTTCTATGATTTGATTTGTATAGTTGCAAAAAAAAGTTCAGTAACTAAGAAGAATTTCCTGAGGATGTAATTAAGTTAATAGAACAAAATTAAAATTGTAAGAGATTTAAATAAAAATAAAAAAATAAAAAAAATTCTTTATGCATGACAAAGTCTTTTGAGTAAAGTTGGATCAATTATTTCTTTTGGTTTCCAACCTTTTTCTTCTAAAAATTGTACAATTCCGTCTTTCATGTTAATAGGAATATCCGCTTCTACTCGAATGAACTTTTCTAAATCGTTTGGAAAGTCTACTCCCTTATATTTCCGCTCTAAATCTATCCAATGAGATAATTTAATCATTCTACCTTTTGAATTATCTGCAGGTCTTAAACACATTTTAGCTACTAAACAAATTGCTTGTTCTATAGATTCAGCAGGCACTAATAAATGTTCTGGTCCTGGTCCAACTATATGGTCAGCGGTTCCGTCTCTCGCGTTATATACTTTCCACGAATCTTCGTTATCAGATCGACCGACATACATACGCCGATATTCTGCAGCATGTGGACCCACTACGGCTGGAACGCCTACGCTATTTGCCATACTGGCTATACTGGCAGCCTTTTGAGACATAGCTCCCCACGCAACGCCGACAGCTCCAACTCTATGTAAGATATAATCGGCAATTTCTTCGAAGTTACCTCGTAACGGACGTCTTGCAAAAATATTTGCTACTTTTATCGCAGCACCAGTAATGTGTGGATTTGAAACGCAAGAACCAACATTTACTAAACCTCCTCTATCAAAGTCCCCAGGAAATCTATCATAGAGCGTTTTACCTTCTTCATCTTTTACTAAACCGATATCCATAGCTCCACAACCGGAAACTACTACAATGTAATTTCTTACGCAGAATTCTTCTGCGAGCTTATATAGTTCTCGGATATCCTTTCCATAATTCGCACATCCTATAATTGCAACTATCCCAGGTATTTCTCCTAGTACGATTGGGGCTCCAACATTTCGAATCTCTGTATCTTGTATAGGTCCTCGTCCTACTCGAACGTTAAACTTCTCATTTCTAATTTTGTCTCTTCCCGCATGCATTATAAGCGTTAATGGAGATACATTTTTCATACAATCGGCTTCACAGCGCCCACAATCTAAACAATCGTCATAAACCTTCTCTAATACTGAAAAATCACCATCTTTCGCTAATCGTACTCCTTCAACAAGGGGTAAATCGTTAGGGCAATTGCGTTGACAATTACCGCAGCCATTACAATTGTAGGCCATTTCGATACAACCTTCCTCGTCGGGAACAGCGCTTCGAGATTTTCTAATTGGGCGGACTTTAACTGCCGTTTCAACAGCCACCTTTCCTGCCTTTATTGGATCTAAGATAAGGACTCCAGGATATTTACCACTAACTAAATCGTCTATTATTTCTTCTGCAGGATCGTTTGTTCTATTTGGTAAGCCCCCCATATTTTTTTCGTTAGTAGCAATAAATGGTGCTCCTACTAGTTGGGCTTGCTCAAAACTTCGAAGATTGACACACTGTTCATCGACCATGACTACATCTGCCAAACCAGAGCGGATAAAGTGCATTTGTCTAGACAATGATCCAACGACTTTGGCTCCACTATAATACCTGGTTAAATCTAAAGCAGTACAACAAATTGCCCCTACATCTACTTTTTCTTCTAAGTTATGTTCCCGCATATAATCAACAAGTTCTACTCCCGGCGCAACATTGTGCCCTATCATTAATATCGCTGCTTTATTTTCTACATCCATAGTTCCCATACCTAGTTCTACTATAGGTACATCTGCTTCTCCCGCCGGGAATCCATATGCAGCAATTTGAACGGCGTCTGATATCTCCATTCCTACTGAATCTGCTAATCCTGCAAGGAAACTTTTGGCCTCGAAATCTAGATAAGATGACTCTTGTCCTGTGTGTCCTGAGGCTAATAAATGAGTGATTGTAAAATGAACCCATTCCATTGCCGTCTCTAAATCTTCAAGGGTTTCAGGCTTCATTCCTACAACAAGTCTAGTATGTGGCATTTCTACAGCAATATTATTGCCAAAATTTATTGGAACATTACCATATTTCTCTTTAAGCCAGTGAAGTAAATGATCTCCGTGAGCCGAATGACAAGAAGCCCCGATAGCACAAGCAATTTCTACTATCCTTGCTTGTTGTGTTTCCATGTTAATTCCGCAAGCACCCGTTCTGCCCTTCGAAAGATTACACTTACCGTACGTACAAAGACAACACATGTCGCAAATAGGCATGTAGTATGGAGGATATCTCTCCATGAGTTTAAAGAACCAGTCTCGTAATGTGGGAATATGAGGTTCTGGGGTTGGTCCCATTGGTTCCCATTCTGTTTCGTCCCCCCAGCTTATCTTTCCAGTAGTTAATTCAAAGCCTTTAATTGAACCTAAAGGTCCTTTATATTCGTCAATTTTTATTCTAGCACCTTTTTTACTCATCCATTTCACTTCTTTAATTTATTTATATAGATCAGAATAATGATTCTTTGTTATAAAAAATTAATCCTTATTAATTTCAATTAGAACGCTTTTAAAAAGGTAAAATTTAAAAAATTTTAGGGAAGATCTTTCGTGTATTTACTTCAATTTGTTTTTCTAATTCATCTGAATTAATTTCTTTTAAAGTTGAAATTGATTTTAAAACATTCTTAATCATTGCCGGAACACCTATTTCTCCTGAGTATTTCACTGGTCCATCGCTTTCCAAAAGAAGGTGTTCTTTATCAACGGTTAAAACGACTTTCTTTACAACTGGTGAATAGCTAATTGCTGGTGTAATTGAGAAATAATATCCTCTATCCATGCCAAGTTTTATAAATTTCTCTGGTCCTGAATACCAATGAATGTTGATATTGGGGATTTTATAAGAGGGCAAGGTATCAAAAACTATATTTTCAGCTCCTTTTGTGTGAAGATTAACTGGGAGTTCCAAACCTTGAGCGAGCAATAACATTTTTTCAAAAATTGTCTTTTGAAGAGGATATAGATCTTTATCTTTAACGAAGTAGTGATCTAGACCAATTTCTCCAATAGCACATATATTTTCTTTATTTTTTCTAATTAAGTTAATTATTGAATCTAGTTGTTGTTCTATTTTCTCGTTCATTTTTACTTCTTCAGGATGGATTCCTAATGAGGCAAAAACCTCATTATATTGACTGGCTATCTCTAAAACTCTCTCTTGGCTTAGGGAACTCATTGCTACAGCAACTATTTTCTCAACACCAACATCGCGTGCATTCTTAATAACTTTATCAATTGTTAAGTATAGATTAATATGACAATGGACATCAATTAACATTTGAACCACCTTTAAAATACTTAAATGAGGATAAGAAATTAAAAGATATTAAATTCTATTAATTTCAGCTCTTAAATGAACGATTTTTTTCACTAAATCAAATTTACCCTTAGGATAATTTTGATTATCTAAATAATCCATTAATTGCTCTAATTCCTTTAATAAGTAATTCTTTATAGTATCTTTAGTTACATTACCCAAAATTTTAGGTAATGGTTCAAATTTTTCAGTTCTTTTTATCCTTAAAGCAGAGATAGTTTTTGCTAACTGAGACTGAAAACCTTTTGATTGAGATGGATCAGCTCCATCAAGCATATCTAGAGCAGTTTTTAAACCACTAATAAACGATTCTAAATCGCTAATGTCAATTTTATCATCGCTCATAAAAATAAAGTCAAAGTGATATGGTTTATTTTTATATAACCTAGAAAGAGTTCTATTATTTATAATTCATCATATAATTGTTATTTAAAAACGATTCTAAGGAGAAATCCTTTCATCTCTCTATATTAAATTCTTCAAAAAATAGTTGCGCCAAGAAATTTAATGTTTTTTCTCTTAATTCTTCGTCATAAAGACGGATTGTATCTGAAAATTCTATTTGTATAGCTTGGCTCTCTTTTATTCGACTTGCTCCATATTTTTGTATTATATATCCTCCTGTTAAAACATATTCTTTCCTATTGTGAAGACCTGGAGCGATTGGGATGTTTAAATCATTGAATTTCTTTACAATCTTTCCACGGAAATTTTTACCCCAATCTTTCTTTGGTATTTTATCTTGAAACATAGATCCCAAATTATTGGTGCCTAAAACTAATTCTACGTCACGAAATCCGTTAGGTCTCTTAGTTTTTTCAAAACCATGAATATCAATTAATAACGATCGTTTAAATCTATTTAAATTGTAAGAAATTAACTCATGAATCTTATTATGATAAGATTGGTATATTTCTCTGGCCAAACTAGATTTTACATGAAATGCTTCTGATTCTTTTCTATTAAAATCTATTTTCACCCTTTTAACTTTAGATATTACATAAGAAGGAGTCCCAATATCTTTGGAGTTTAACTGGAATAGGTTGCTAATTTTTTCTATTAAATCAAATGCTAACCTCACTGTTTCCTTGTCTACTCCATGAATACCATTTGTTCTATCAGGAATGTTTTCAAATTTAAAAGTGCCACCGTGAGGAACTGAGAAAATTAAAGGAATTGTTCCCCTTCTATATTCAATAAAATCTTTAATATTAACAAAATTCACCTCTAGTTCAATTTATAACATCTTTAGTAAAAAAAGAAATAAGATATAATAAAATAGGTTTAGGTCTTCTATGGTATTGTAAGAGCGCGTAGTATCATAAACACAACAAGCCATAATGTTAATCCTATAATGCCGAAAATGTAATATGCCCATATGTTTTTATCCTTTACAAAGACTTCGTGGCAAAAAATCCATGATACTATTCCACCAAAAGCACCTATTAAAAGATCTGTCGTAATATTTTGCCAGCTATCGGGCCGTCCTTCAAATTTCCATCCAAGATCGAGGAACACGAAAAACTCAAGAACTTCCCACAGAATCAAAATAATCACTGTTACGATGAAAACAAATAATAACGAAAAAATGGGAGTATGTCCTTTATGTTTAGGGACAGTATAAAATAAGCTAAAAATAAGAAAAACGGCTATTCCAAAACAGAAGTGACCGATTGAGTAAAAATCGAACCACGCAATACCTACCATAGAGGGATCTGTTGCAAATAAATCTACAAAAAGCATACTGTTCTCACATTTTATTTTTATTACTTTGGTTTTGTAATATAATTTTAATTTATGATAAATTCTATATTCTAAATATGAAATCAAGTATAATATTATTATGTGTTAGCTAAATATGTATGAAAAAATTGCATTTGTTGTCTTCTATCAAAAAAAAAATTTCTTTAGTTTCAATGCGTTAATAGGAGCATTAGAAACGGTAGAAGAATTGGAAGACATCAAGCTTTACTTTATTAGGGGTTTTGAGAATCTGAATAATAAATTGAACAGAATTTGTGAAAATCATCAAATGGTTGTGGTAGGTATCTCTTTTTTTACAACACAATTATGGAAAATTAATGATTTACTTAAAGTGTTACGAGCTAAATATAAAGAGAAAGTTTTATTTATTGCAGGAGGTCCACATCCAACAGGTGATCCAGAAGGAACTCTTAAAATGGGATTCGATATAGTTGTGGTGGGGGAAGGAGAAGAAACATTAATTGAAATTCTTCTTAATGCTAAAAATAATAGAAATTTTGACGCAATTAAAGGTATTGCTTATTTTAACAAAGATAAAATTTTAATTACAACAAAAAAGAGAAGATGGATCGATCTGGATAAGTATCCTCCGCTTCCAGTCAAAAATATAAAATTTGGATCTCTTGAAATAACGAGAGGTTGTCCTTATGCTTGCTATTTTTGTCAGACCCCTTATCTTTCAGGGACACTTCCCCGGCATAGAAGTATCAAATCAATATGTAATGCTGTTAGTATTATGAAAATGTACGATAAAACAGATATTAGATTTATAACTCCAAATGCTTTTTCTTACGGTTCACTTGATGGCAAAACACTTAATATACCTCTTTTAGAAAAATTACTGATCGAAATAACTAAAATAATAAAACCGAAAGGTAAGATATACCTTGGATCCTTTCCGTCAGAAGTTCGACCCGAGCATGTAACGAAAGAAACACTAGGTTTAATACTAAAATATGCTGCTAACAACAATATTGTAATAGGTGCCCAATCCGGAAGTCAAAGGGTTTTGAATTCGTGTCATAGAGGTCATTCCACTAGTGATGTTTACAATGCAGTTAAATTAACATTAGAAGCAGGACTTATCCCAATTGTAGATTTTATTTTCAACTTACCACATGAAACAGAAGAGGATATTGACATTACGATAGATTTTATTTATAAAATATCTGACATGGGAGCAAAGATTCATTCCCACACATTCATGCCTTTACCACTTACTATGTTTGCCTACGAAGATGTGAAAGAAGTCGATGAGAAAGTACTAAATGCAATTTCAAAATTAAGTTCACGAGGCCTAGTTTTTGGTGAGTGGAAAAAACAAGAAAAAATCGCAAAAAATATCTCAAATTACTTAAAGAAAATTAATTAAGCTATAAAATATCCATCCTTATTACGATTAATGAAACCTTCTTGTGCCAATTGATTTAGTAAGGATCCTACTTTTTTAGGTTCAATATTTAAATCCTTGAGAATTTCAGCTTCAGTTAAAAATTTTCTTTCGATTAAGAGCTTTAAAATCTTACCCCTAAATTCTCTGTTCGATCCTCTAAATTTTGATTGCTTCCGATAATGGGTGCTTCTTTTAGTCAATTCGGGATGTGTTTTTTTTAACATAACTCCATAATCCATAAGAGCATAATACCAATTGCGGACATTGGCAGTTTCTAATGTTTTTCTTACAAGTGGCATTATATCTTTATCATCAACTAAAGTTTTACCTGGAAAAAAGAAATAAATAAAAACACGCCTAATATTAACTTCAATAAAAAATGTAGGTAAATTAAACGCAAAAGCAACTATTGAAGAGGCAGTGTTATGGCCAATTTGGGGAAAAGATTTCAATATTTCAACATCAGCTGGCAAAATCCCATCAAATTCATTATTTACCCTTTGTGCTATGTTTTTAAGTGCAACTGCTCTTCGATTATAACCTAAACCTTGCCATAGTTTGAGAATTTCGTTTAGAGGTGCATTATCTAGAGCCCTAAAATCAGGAAATTTCTTGATGAATTTTTGGAATTTTTCGCTAACCCTATTAGTTTGGGTTTGTTGCAGCATCAATTCTGAAACTAGCACATTATAAGGTGTAATCTCTTTTCTAAAAGGAAAGTCTCGTCCATATTGTTTGAAATGTGAAAAAATAAATGTTTGAAAAGTTTTTATAACTTCTTGGTTTAATCCTTTCTTCTTATAAAATTGATGAAATTCCGTAATTAGAATATGTTGGCACCCATTCTATTTAGAGATTTGATCGTTTGCATTTATAACTAGATCTACAATACGGTTAATGTATTTACTCTTTTGAATTTTGCAGATACGAGCAGTTTTCAAATAGTTAAACGACTCTGCTAAAGCATCAATATAAGATAAGTTGTACAAAATCGATATATTTTTATTATTACGCATGAAGAGTTTTTCTAATTCATCCTGGATTTGTTTTTTACTCAAGTTAGCAGAATGTTTCTTCGCTCTCACAATGACTTCCTGTAATGTATCGTTAAACTGAATCTCTCGTATACTTGTTGTTAATGAACTAACGACGATTGTATACATAAGTACTTCATCGAATTCGGTACCATGCATTGCTGCCAGTTTAATTTGAATGTCTTGATATATTTCACTTATGTGGTTCTCATCCATTCTTTTTATTTTCATAAAAGGCTTAAAAAAATTCATGTATTGACCTTCTAAGAAATGATGAAGGTTTTCATTGAATAAATTCGCAAATTTCTTGATAATTTGACCCGCGTTTTTTATTTTGATTGAAATTTCTGGTGTTCTACCTATGATAATGTCGCTACCACTCTGATAAAACTGTTGCTTTATAAGATTGTCTGTTGCTTCGTATAAACGCTTCAGTTTAGCATCGATAATAGAACCACCTAAACGATAATTGAAAATTTAGTTAAAGTAACAATAAAATAATTCATTTTATTCTTTTCGAAATCAGTCTAAAATTGCTGCACCTACAAATTCTAATAGATAAAATTATTTATTAATAACTGCATGAATATCATAATTGTTATAATAAAACAATTAGAAAATTTTCCAAAAATATAATAACATAATATAAATATTTAGTGAATCGTAATGGGATTAAAATTAGCATCTACGTTAGCAGTAATGTTTCTATTTGCACTCGTGTATGCCGTAGTTTTTATTATAGGCATCTGGTTTTTACCTAGTAATCTTTTGGGACTTCTATTAATGATAGCACTTACCGTTGGGATCGTATTAATCCAATATGGTATTTCACCATTAATAGTAGGGTGGATTTACAGAATCGAATGGATCGAATACGAAAAGTTTGCCTACCAATACCCTCATTTGGCTGATGCAGTAGACAAAGTCGTAGCAATCAGGGAAATTAAACCCCCACGAATGGGAATAATTCACGACTTGAACCCTCAAGCTTTTACATATGGATGGTCTAAGAATAGCGCAAGACTAGTAATTACGGACGGTATCTTACATTACTTAGACGATAACGAGCAAAGGGCCGTGGTTGCTCACGAGCTAGGTCACATCGTGCATAACGATTTCATTTTAATGACGGTAGTATTTGCAATTCCTTTAATATTGTTAACGATAGCCAGATGGTCTTACTATACAGCACGGTTTTCAAGTTTTAGAAGCTCTAAAGATGACAACGCAGGAAGTTATATTGGTTTAGCTCTAATTGTTGTAGCTGTAGTTTCTTACATATCTTATTACATCGGCTACTTAATATCACTGGTTGTAAGTCGAATTCGTGAATATTTCGCCGATCAACATGCTGCTGAATTAACTGAAAATCCAAATTATTTATCAACAGCGCTCGTCAAAATCGCTTACGGCCTACTAGCAAGTGGAACTGAAACAGAGATTAAGGAGAAACAAAAATCTAGTGTGAGAGCACTACGAGGTTTAGGAATTTTTGATCCAAAGAAAGCTAAAGATGTAGCTGTTCAAACTATGGATAGAAATGGTCAAATTTCAAAGTACGCGGTTGAAGCTGCTGCAGGGTGGGATCTCTTTAATCCTTGGGCAAAATATTTTCAGATCTTCAGCACTCATCCATTACCTGCAAAAAGAATTCAACGATTAAATGAACAATGTGCAACATATGGAGTTCCTATTGAATACGATTTTTCCGAAGCAAGAAAAATCAAAGAATATCAAGTAGGTAAATCTATGGCTGGTGAATTTATAACTGATCTTTTCGTAAAAAAATTACCTACCATAATATTTATAATATTAATCGCGCTTTCAGCGGTATGGGTTTTAGATTTTATCGGTTTATTGTCCCTTGGAACCTTCATTACATTTAACACCATAGTTCTTTTATGGGCTATCGGATTTTTTGTTATGGGATTTAGTGTTATTGGTAGAACATCTTTTATGTATCGGAGCGGATTTGAGCCTAACAATGTTGTAGAATTAGTTACTACCATAAATGTGTCTCCTGTGCGTCCTAAACCCTCCATTATTGACGGCGTAATCGTAGGCAAAGGAATAGCAGGATATTGGTTATCTGAGGATTTATATTTCCAGGATAATACAGGTTTGATGTACATCGATTACCGATTTGGGTTTAGACTTATGGATTTCTGGTGGGCGCTTGCGAGAGCTGATCGATTAGTAGGACAAAAAGTAAGAATTCAAGGGTGGTACAGAAGAGGTCCAAGCCCATACTTTCAAGTAGACACAATTTGGACTGAATCCGGTAAAAGATTTCGCAATTATTCTAAACACATGACTTACATCTCAGCAGTATTATTCTTTATAATAGGCGCTTTCCTCTTCTATTTGTGGTTTGCAGTTCTTTAATAAATACAAGCAATTTTTTTTATTCTTTTTGTCATTAATTTCTATCGAGTATAAATTAATTTAATTCAAATTATAATAATTAAATTTTAACCATTAATAACAATAAAATGCCAGAAATCAAGCAAAAGAAAGTAGAACTAATGGCACCACTAAAAAATGCCAAATCTTTAAACGCAGTTTTAGGTAAAGCTGACGCGGTTTATTTCGGTGTTGAAGCCTTTAACATGAGAATGTTTAGTGATAATTTCAGACTCGAAAATTTAGAAAACATAGTGAAAAAATGTCACCAGAACAATATTAAAGCTTATCTGACCACGAATGTAATAATGTATGAAAACGAATTTGCCCTCCTTAATGAGGTTTTAGATACTGCTGTTAGAGCAAACATAGACGCAATTATCGTTCACGACATTGGAGTAATTGAAATGATTAAAGAAAAGGGTTTATCTTTCCACATTTCAACTCAAGCAAATATTTCAAACTCTCGAACAGCCGGATTTTACGAAAAATTAGGAGCAGAACGGTTAATTCTTGCTAGAGAATTATCTCTGGATCAGATTAAAGATATTAAAAGTAAAATTCACAAGGCTGAAATTGAAATATTTGTTCATGGCGCCCAATGTACCTCTATTTCGGGACGATGTTACTTTTCAGCGGAAATTTGTGGCTCTCAGGAATATTCAGCTAATAGAGGTAGATGCGTTCAGCCATGTAGGAGAATGTGGCGAGTATATGATGATCAGTCAAACGAATTCCTCTACGATGGAGTCTTTTTCATTAATTCTAAAGACTTATGCATGATCGAATATATCCCCCTTTTAATAGAAGCCGGTATAGACGCTTTTAAAATCGAAGGGCGAATGCGGGATCCAATATATATAGAAGAAACGACTTCGTGCTATAAAGAAGCGATTATTGCTTACTATGAGAAATCCTTTACACAAGATAAAGTCAATGAATGGTTAAAACGGTTAAATAAAGTTTACAACAGAGGATTCTCAACGGGTTTTTACTTTGGGCAACCTAAGGGTAGCGAAATTCAAAGAGAACATGACGGTAACATTTCCGATTTTAAAAAAGTAGAAGTTGGAAAAGTACTCTCTTACTTTCCGGATAAAAAAGCAGCTAAAATCTTGTTAACAAAAGGAAGCTTAAAAGTCAATGACGAAATATTTATAATTGGCACACATACGGATACTTATTTAAGACAAAAAATTACCTCATTACAAATAAAACAAAAACAACACTTAACTGAAACACCTCGGATTAAAACTAAAAACGACCGATTAACAGTGGGTATTCTAGTGGATAAACCAGTAAAAAAAAATGATAAAGTCTTTAAAGTTGAAGCTATCAAGAAAAAAATTTGAATTAAAAAAATAAAAAAAAATAGATAGAGATTTCGCGAAAGGTTTTACACTGGTTAAATTATAGACTTTTTATAAATCTTCAGCTAAATCTTCGTAAGCCTCTAAGGCTAACTCAATAATCTCTTGAAAGGCCATAGCATCTTGTAAATTACCTTCTACGGTAATATCACCGGCCATGTAAGCGGAAGTTGCATCTACCTCGCCAAAGAGCATTCCAGAGCCTACTTCTTTAGTTGCAGAGAATG
>CAZDTP010000085.1:0-12978 GCA_964508365.1 uncultured archaeon | reverse complement strand
TAAATGTTTTTTATTTAACTGGTTTACCAACATTACATGTAGCTCCAAATCCTATACTATACGTTTTATCAAATCAATACCCAAGTTTGTCTTTAGTTCGGAGAGATGGTGAGCAAAGTTTGATAATGTGGATCACTTTTCGTAGCGTAGATAAATTTTCATGGGTAAGTGATATTCATGGAATAGGCTCTCCTAAAGGTGCTATGGTATCTGTGTCTGATAAGATTGAAGAATGGGGTTTATCGAATAGCAAGATAGGATATGAATCTCTTATGCCTTCTTATCAATCTGAATATCTTAGGAGTAAATTCCCAAATTCAACTTTTATGAATAGCGATCAAGCCTTTTTAGATATGCGTTTAATCAAATCTGAAGAAGAGGTAAAAAGAATAAAGAAGTCAACCGAAATTTCTGAAAAAGCTATATTAAATATGATTGAAGCATCTTATGAGGGAATTACTGATATCGAATTATTACAAATCGCCAGGAGAACAATCGTTAATGAGGGTGCAGAAGGATGGGATCACTTAACAATGAATTTGGGTCCGTCTGATCCTGAAGCACCAGGAGTAGGAACTACTCTGAAAGCAGGAGATCTTAATAGATTTGATATAGGGACCATTTGGAAAGGATATGTTTCAGATGTTAGTCGAGAGTTAGTGATAGGACAAATACCTGATGGAGCAGAGGAAGTTATGAATAGAATGATAAAAGTTCAAGAGTACTGTGAACAAAACATTCATCCCGGTTTAAATATGAAAGAATTGTATATTAATGCGAGTGATTTTAATAAATCTCTAACAAAGAGGGGGAGAGCTTTTATAACGGGACACAGTATAGGTCTAGAATGTGAGGAGACTCATTTATTTAGCCCTATGAAAAAGTTAGATCGACCATTTGAAGAGAATATGGTTCTTGATATTGAGGTCTGGCAAAATTTCAAAAATCAGGGATTAGTGGGAATTGAAGACTGTTACAGAATAACGAGTAGTGGATGTGAGAGGCTCTCAAGTTTAGATAAGAACATTTTTGTTAAATAAATAGTTAACACCAAAGCAATAAAATTAATTAGATAATAAAGGAAAAATGTTAGAGGATAATTAAATGAATGATTTTGTAAAGTTTGGAATAATTGGAGCGGGTTCGTCTGTCTGGCGGTACCATAAACTAGGTACCAAAAATAATCCGCAAATTAAATTTATTTCTGGTTACGACATCGACGAGAAGAAGTTAGCTAGAGCAGCTAAATATTCAAAATTAGAACCTTATTCGAAGTTAGAGGACTTCTTAAAAAGTGATATTGATGCAGTTATGGTTTTAGTTCCACATTTTCTACACAGAGATATAGTTATTGCCGTAGCTGAAGCTGGGAAACATGTCATTTGCGAAAAACCTATGGCGACCACTCTGGAAGAATGTGATGAGATGATAACAGCTACGAAAAAAGCTGGTATAAAATTCATGATTGCAGAGAATCATCGATTCCTACCAGCTCATCAAGTTATAAAAGATGCTATAGCGCGTGGATTTATTGGCGATGTATTCCTTGGTCGAACTTATGAAGGTGCTTATGCTCGTTCACAATTTTTTGATAATAATGATTGGAGTTTTACCTATAAAAAAGGGGGTGGCGGTGTAGTTGCAGATCAAGGAGTTCATAAATTTACTATGCTAAATTGGTTTCTTGGCGAAGTAGATTCAGCTCAATGTTGGCTAAGTAAGACTGCGAAATCTTCCCCCGATAAAGGAGAAGATACAGCTATAGTTCTATTGCGTTATAAATGCGGAGCTATCGTAACAGTGGATATTTCCTCTAGTACAGTACATCCGCTTACAAATAAAACAGAATTCCATGGAACAAAAGGAACGATTTTTGAAGATCACGACTGGGAGAGACCTGTAAAAATATTTTCCTCTCATCCTGAAGCTGAAGTTAAGGGAGAGTATTATAGCCCTAAAATTGAACACGGCCCTTTTCCTGATTATTATAAAATCTCCATGGGTCACGAAGACGCATATTTTGCTAAATGTATTTTAGAAGATAAGAAGCCAAAATTTACACCAGAAGAGGCAAGACAAGGTGTTGCGGTGGTTCTTTTAGCATATCTGTCCGCTAAAAAGGGAAGAATGACTACAATGGATGAATTAATGGAAGTTTATAAAAAAGAAGGGACAAGAAGTATACTAGAAGGACTTGGAGAAGTAACACAAATAAATTATAATAATATAAATTGGGATTAAAGTTTAAATTAAATATTTAAGAAAAATTCAAATTTTTGTTATTTTTACTGTATGGACTCCATTTTCTTTAATGGTTATAGATACTACTTGATTTTTTTCATCTTTTTGTATTTCACCCTCTGATACGTTAATATCATAACCGTTTGGAAAATGGATTCTTGGAATATAAAGAACAGTTGAACCTTTTATAGAAACATCGCCGTCAAACTCAAAATAAAATAATCCTTCCTTCATTTTAAAATCCATTTTTTTGGGAATGCCAGTACAACGAACGAAATGTGGGCGACAGAAACCCTTAATTGCTCTTCCACCACTATTAATATCCTCTGGATTAACTCTTTGATCTATACTATAAATTGATAAATCTTCTAAATTCCACAAATCCCCCCATTTATTAGTATTATCTGGGGTATAATTCCATTGTAGTGCATGTAATAAATTAGCATCCATTGCGTTATAATAATTATTTAACGCTTTGATATGCGTTTTCCAAGCTTCTTTCGGTTCAGTTTTAAATTTCTCATAAGCCTCTTTATTATTAAGATCAAAAGGTAATCCAAATTCCTCAATTAAGGTAGGGATGCCGCCAAAAAAAGAATTAGAGTAATCTTTAATATTTTCTAATTGTGAAATGAACATTTGACGCACATTACTTTTGCCGATAACTGGATTTCCTGTAATCATATTAAAATTAGCTTTAAGCATTGCTTTTTTTGTACCAGTTGTAGCAACATCGTACCAGTGGGCAGCATGTACACTATTAGCTGGAATTTCTAATTCAATTACCTCTCCTTTCATCACACTTTCCATAGGCCCTGTAAGAAATATTATTGCTTTTGGAAATACTATTCGGATAGCTTCAGTGTAGGCTTTGAGGAAAGGAGAAAAATAATTTCGGTAGAAATCAATTTTTTCTCCATTTTTATAAATGAAATATTCATTTTTCAAAATCTTTGGATTTCCGATCTCATCTAATCCCCATACCCCTTCTTTTTTCCAAATATCTTCAAATCCTTCTAACCAACATGAAATTTTTCCTTGATTTAACTCATCTTTTCTAGTTTCTTTAATACCAAATCTTTTAAGTTCTTGATATCCAACATTTCTAGTATATCCTGCTCCGGTAAGCATCGCATCTATAGGAGTAAAAACATGCCCCAATACATCAGACTTTCCTTCCCATTCACTTCCATCAACATATTTACTAATCCATCCTTCAGGAGGTTCATTTAATATATCAAATCCTAATAAATATGAATTATCTTTTACCCTTAATGCTACTTGTTTCATAGCATCAAAGAAATGATTCTGGAAATAGTCTTGAATGTTTTTCCCATCAATTATACATGAAGGTGCAAAATCTTTTCCTCCAAAAAATAAGGTCCACATCGTTCCATTCGCAAATCTATAGGTGTTCCCCATCCAATGCATTGGAAGATATTTTGTAAGGTCATTAGGGTCATATCTAAGTTGCATTACAAAAGCAGCCTCAGAGCTTTCAAGTTTAGTATAATCTAACCCTACTTTTTCAAATGTCCATTTAGGAGCACCATCTCCGCCAGTCATTCTACTCCACACATCTTGATGGGGATCTATAAATATGTAAAACTCATGTTCTCCAGCAATCTTTAGAATTTCTTCAAGATAATCTAAGTATTCTTTATCGTATTCTCTTGGTCCACTATGTTCTATAGCCTCCCAAGTTACCAAAAACCTAAGACAATTAAACCCCCAATGCTTTAATCGTGAAAAATGTTCATCTGCTTCTTTTAGAGGGAATGGTCGACCAACAAAAGAGATATTTCTATGATCTGCAAAATTAGTTTTAATATGTGTTGCACCATTAGGAGTAACGGGAACTTTTGAGCTTCCCCCCAAATTCACACCCCTCAGTAGCACTGTTCGGCCCTTATCGTCAACAAAATGCTCATTCTTAATTCTTAATGTCATTTAAATCAAATTAGCATTATGGGTTCTTATCAATAAATTACTCTCTTTTCATTAAAGTTTTATGAAATAAAAATCAAATTTAAATTAATTTTAATAATATTTATCTAAATTTGAATAAACAGTAATAAAAAAATGAAATTAAAAGGAAAGATTGCCGTTGTAACGGGAGCTGGAGCGGGTATTGGTGAAGCAACCGCTCTCCTTTTTGCGAAGGAGGGTCTAAAAGTGTGTTGTAATTCATTATCAGCGTCTGCTAAGAATATAGTAGCAAAAATTAAATTATTTGGAGGAGATGCAATATTTGTTCAAGCAGACGTTTCTGTAGAAAAGGAAGCGAATCGAATAATTGAAAAAACCATAGAAACTTATGGAAAAATAGATATTTTGTTCAATAATGCTGGAATTGTACTTGGTGGCGCAATCGATACAATATCTACAGAAGACTGGGATAGAACTATGGCTGTCAATGTACGGGGTATATATTTAGTAACGAAATACGCGATCCCCTATTTAAGAAAAACTCAAGGTGTTATCATAAATAATTCTTCTTCAGTTGCATTTAAAGGTGTAAAAGATAGGGTCGCCTACACAGCATCTAAAGGTGCTGTGTTATCAATGACTAGGGCGATGGCAGCAGACTATCTGGAAGATAAAGTTAGAGTTAATGCCATTTGTCCCGGAACTACTGATTCACCTTCACTAGCGAAAAGAATTAAAAGCAGAGGGGGAAATTATGATGAAATTAGGCAAGGATATATAGATCGCCAACCATTAAAACGTCTTGGTACTCCAGAAGAAATTGCAGAAGGTGTTCTATTTTTAGCATTAAATGAATTCTGTACAGGAGTAAGTTTACTCGTGGACGGCGGAATGACAATGTAAAAAATGTAAATAAGAAAATGAATCTTATTAAAAAATTATAAATTTAGATAATTATCTAGCAGTCCAACCACCATCTAGTCTCAAATCTGCTCCCGTCATATAGCTTGATTCCTCAGTAGCTAAAAAAAGGATTCCAGTCGCAATTTCTTCTGAAGTTGCCCATCTTCCCATGACACCTTCTTCTTCAAACTCCCTCTTAACCTCTTCATATGATAATCCTCTATCTTTAGCTTGCTTTGCTACATCGCTTTGTAGCATGGGTGTGTCGGTTGCTCCAGGAGAAACGCTATTCACTCGAACATTATATGGTGCTAAATCTAAAGATAATGCTCTGGTGTAACCTAATACTGCTGCTTTGGTTGAACAATAGTTCGCATGAGCAGTTTGACCTATATGAGCAGCTACTGATGCTAATGTAATGATTGAACCAAATTTTTGCCTTTTAAAATATGGAACTGCGTATTTACAAGTGTAATGAGTACCCTTTATGTTTACATCGATAAGTAAATTTAAATCTGCATCTGGAAACGTTTCAACATCACCTACTCTAACCACTCCCGCATTAACAATTAAAACATCGATTCGTCCATATTTTTCAATAGTTAGGTCAATCATCGCTTTTACTTCATTTTGATTTCTTACATCAACGACGGTTATCTTGGTTCTTTCTTTTGCATCGTCACTGATAAGTTTATAAGTTTCATTTAAACCCTCTTCATCATTATCAGAAAGAACTTGGATTGCCCCCTCCTTGGAGAATAATATTGCTGTAGCTCTACCAATTCCTGATGCTGCTCCAGTCAATACAACAATTTTATCTTTTAATCGCATTTATTAATCACCTTATTTTATTACAATATCCTTATCAAGTCTGGAAAGCCTTTCTGTACCATTTTCCGTCACTCGATAACAATCTTCAACACCAACTAAACCTTGACCTCTTACATTTAACCATACTTCAAGATCTAATACCATATTTTTTTCAAAAGCAACATCTAATGCGCCCGTAGGTCCAAAAAGATGAATTTCTTCACATTCTAACCCTATACTATGTGCTGTAATAAGATAAAAACCCCTTTTCGTGAGAGACTTTAAATATGCTTGAGCTTTTTCCCTAAAAACTTTAGCATTAACGCCAGGTTTAATATTTTCAGCACAATATTCTTGAACTTTAATCATATAATCCATAGCTTCTTGAGCTTTCTTTGGTACTTCCCCTATAACAACCCCTCGACTCACATCTGAAATATATCCTTCCCATACACCGCCAAAATCAAATCGTATAATATCGTTTGGAGTAACAGGTATTCCGAGTCCAGGAGCTTCTGGATCTGAAGGACCGATATTCATTGTAAGATGATCCCATCCCCATGCGCCCTCATCCACAAATGTTCGTCTCGCGATTCGTAGTAATTCTGTATCCTTCATATCTAATTCAACGGCTTCTATACAAGCTTCGATAGCTTTCTCAGTAACATCTGTTGATTTTCGAATTCTCCTAACTTCTTCTTCTGTCTTGATAAGTCTCATCTCGATAAAGCTATCATCAGCATTAATAAATTTAGCATCTGGAAATTTCTTTTGCAAAGCTTCAGATTGATAACGAGGCATAAATGATTCAAGGCCTATAGTTTTATTTCCTAACTCCCATTCCTCAACTTTTTTCAGGAGAACCTTTACTGCTGCATCCAGAGAACCTACTCTAAAAACCTCACTCTGGGACAGCCAGGAAAATTCTTCAACACTATCATATAGAGACCAGATAATAGCACTTTCTTCTCCATCTCGTCTGACCATAGAAAGATTTGGATATTGATTTGATAGTACATATAAAATGGGATTTGGTGCTACATGAGTAACAGGTAAACCTGTAGTATAAAACACATTCACAGGGCTAGAAGCAATTAAAAGATCGACATCATGATTATTCAATACTTTTTGTGCTCTCTCTTTATTGTATCCTATTGGCTCTGCCATTATTAATCAAAATTTTACCTTATTTATGAATAAAAATACAGAGTTGATTAAAAACCTTTAATAAAAATAAATCGATTGTAAATCTATAAAAACTAGTATTAAATTTTTTAACTATGACTTATGTCAAATTTGGAATAATTGGTTCTGGAAGTGTTTGGCGATTTCATAAATTTGGTTGGAATAATGATCCGAAAATTCGCTTTACAGCGGTTTATGATGTTAATGAAAAGGTTGCAAGAAGAACAGCAAAAGCAAACAATATGAGTTTTTATAAAGATCCAGAGGATTTTTTTAAGAGCGATATTGATGCTGTACTAATTATGGTCCCCCATTATCTGCATGAGAAATATGTTATTGCCGCAGCTAAGGCGGGAAAACATGTTCTTTGTGAAAAGCCAATGGCGACTACTCTCGAAGGATGTGATCAAATGATCGAAGCTACTAAAAAAGCAGGAGTTAAATTTATGATAGCTGAGAACCATCGTTTTCTACCTGCTCATGACTATATAGCGAATGCAATACAATCTGGACTGATTGGTAACCCTTTTCTGGTGAGATCTTATGAAGGAGTAAACGAAATACCTGGATTAATGAAAGAAGGTTTTTGGAAAGGAAATCCAATATTAGCTGGTGGTGGAGCTTTGATGGATATGGGTGCTCATAAATTTGCTACAATAAATTGGATTCTAAACGATAAAGCTGAATCTGCTTACTGTTGGCTGACGAAGCAATGCACAAATTTAAAGGAAAAAGCTGAAGATAATGCAATGGTTTTTCTAAATTATAAAAAAGGTACTATCGTAGAAACACTTGTTAGTTTTTCTGTAATATCACCCCCAACAAATAGCTTAGAAATATATGGAACGAGAGGGACTATTATTGAAAATCATGAATGGAATAATCCCGTAAAAATACACTCTAACCATGAAGATATGGAAGAAAATAAAGGAAAGTGGTATGAACCCAGAATTGAGCATGGACCTTTTCCAAAATATTATAAAATTTCAATGAGAAAGGAAGATTTATATTTTGCCGATTGTATTCTCAATGACATTGAACCTGAATTTACACCTGAACAAGCAAAAGAAGCAATAGCTACTGTTCTTTTATCTTATTTGTCTGCCAAAAAAGAAAAAACAACCACAATGGAGGATTTGATTAAGCTCTATAAAAATAAAGGAACAAAAATTATTTTAGAAGAATTGCCCCTATCGATCAAAGAAAATGTCTGTCTAGAATAATTACTCTTATCTTAATTTTACTAAACTTATAGAGGCTTTTTTTTTAAATAGCGATCTTGTTTTATTTTCTTTAATTCGAAAATTCTTCGAGATGAGTATTCATTTCAAAAGGCTTTATTAATACTCCAAAAGTAGAAAATTTAATTGAAGGATCTTTAATTGAAACGCCTTCTTTACTTAATAATAGAGAATTTTCTAATCTTGATCTTCCTATAACTCATCTTTCAGATGATGAGTTAATCATCCAAAAATGTGAATCTGTTAAAAATGATTACATGACTATGATAAATGATGTACATAATCTTATAGATAACTGTGAGGGATTATCAAATGATCAAAAACTTGAATATTGCAATAGTGAACGCCAATTTATGAAACAATATCTAAAATATTCCCTTATTAAGATAAATAAATGTTTTCCTGATTGATGATATTAAATAAAGATAAAAGTTATTAAAATATAATTCAAAGGTTGAATTAATAATATTATTTTTTACAGAACTATATGCAATTCTCAAAATCAATTATAGAAATAATTAAGGAACGAACATCTTGGAGAACTTATTCTAAACGACTACTTGAAGAAGATTCTAAAGAAAAAATTAAGCAAATTTTACAATTAGATGATTTCGAAAGCCCATTTAGTAGAAATGCTGGAAAATGTCGATTTGAATTAGTTAGTGTTCCAGAATTTGATCCTGATGAAAAAAAAAAGATAGGCACTTATGGAATAATAAAAGGAGCTCAGGAATTTATTGTAGGGTCAACCGAAAACTCAAGTTATGATCGGGAGAACTTCGGTTATCTTTTAGAGTCAATCATTTTATCTGCAACTGATATGGGTTTAGGAACATGTTGGTTAGGTGGTTTTTTTAATAAAAGTCTTTTTTCCAATAAGATAATGTGTCAATCAAACGAAAATGTCCCAGCAATAACGCCTATCGGATATCCTACTGAAACCAGACGCAGTAAAGAGAAAATAATAAGAGCATTCATAAAAGCAGATTCTCGATTACCTTGGAGTAAACTATTTTTTGAAAACACATTCTCGACAGCCCTTCCTCGAGAGACAACTGGTAGATATGAAACTTTGTTGGAAATGGTTCGACTTGCTCCATCGGCGGGCAACAAGCAACCATGGAGAGTTTTAAAAGAAAAGGATAGCGATAATTTTCATTTCTATGTGAAATCCTCACAAGATTTAAAATTGAAAGTTTACAATACGTTCATTAGCCTCGATATAGGAATTGCAATTTGTCACTTTGATCTAACTGCAAAAGAAGTTGGAATAGAAGGAATGTGGGAATTTTTAAGCCCAGATATTAATACTCCCGAAGAATTCAAATATATTATATCTTGGATTGGTCAATAATAATTCTTTTAAATTTACTACATATTTGTCAAAATTTCTAAACTTCTCTTATTTTAATAATATTAATTGTTTTGAAAGCTTTAAAAACAAGATTTAATGATTTTCTATATTCAAGACTTGAATATACTAATACTGATTATTTATAATGGCGAATATACTTGTAACTGGAGGAACGGGATTTATTGGCATACCTTTAGTTAAAAAATTACACGAATTAGGACATGGAGTAAAATTACTGATAAGAGAGAGCAGTAATATAACACCATTTAAGGAGCTTAATAATATTGATTATATTGTTGGCGATATCCAAGATGTTAGCAGTTTAAAAAAAGCTGTGAATAATGTAGATACTATATACCATCTTGCAGCTTATACTGCGATATGGGCGAAAGATAAATCTATTTATTATGAAGTTAATGTTAAAGGGACAGAAAATATCGCTAATATTGCTCTTGAAAATAATCTAAAACTATATTATGTTAGTTCCTTTACTGCATTGGGACCTACTCCTCAAGAGGCTGTTGATGAGACTCATGAAAATGAGACTTTTTTTATGGAATATGAGAAATCTAAATTTCAAGCGAAAAAACTGGTGAAAAGTTATATACCAAAAGGTTTGAAAACCATGATATTTTATCCTGGAATTGTATATGGTCCAGGAGATTTTAATATATTCGGTAGAATGCTATTTGATGTTATGAGGGGAAAATTACTTCCCTTGGGTATTTGCCCTGGAAAAGGAGAAGCTATGACCTGTTTATCTTATGTATATGACATATCTAATGCTTTAGCAGATGTATTAAATAGAGAAGATCTTTTTGGGGAAGACTTTATTCTTGGGGGAGAAAATGTTAAATTTAAAGATTATCTTGATTTAATTGCCAAAATTAGTAGAAATAAAAAAGCAAGAAAGCTTCCTTTTACATTAGCAATGGCATATGCATGGTTATTGGAAGTTAAAGCATGGTTTACCAAGAAGACCCCTTTTTTAACTCGACCTACACTAAGAGCAATTAAATATCATAGATCTTATTCTTCAAAAAAAGCCATCGATAAATTTGGTTATAAAATTACTCCATTAAGAGAAGGTTTAGAAGAGACAATTAAATGGTATAAGGAATATAATGAAGAAGAAAAAAAATAATAAATACACACGAAAATCATGTTAGAAGAGGAATTAACAAGTCAGATTATTGATAAGGAAGCATATAAAACAGAAATAGCAAAAAAGTACACCACATTTCTAGCACAATATCCGGAAATTTTTTCTGATCTAATTTTGGCATCAAATTTTGATTTCGCTCTTTATAATTCAATTGAAACATATGATAAAGAATCTCCCGTAGATATCTTTAATGTGTTAAGAAATGGAAATGGAATAGAAATCAAACCCGGAAGAGCAATTAATTCAGATTTAGAACTAGCACTCTCGGTAAGTGCGGTTAAAAAATTGATCCAAACTAAAACGAAAGTAGAGTATGCAAACCTTTTAGGAACGTTTTATAATGATCCAGATGAGGAAAAAGGATGGATTGATTTTGTATTGCATAAAAGAACACAAGTTTTAATCGATATGGGCTATGGAAAATTTGCCCAAACTGCTGGAATCCTCAAAGATGATGACGATATTTATAGTATGTAAAACTCATTTTGAATAATTTGTAGATAAATCAATAAAATTAGAAAGGTAATAAAAATATGGCAAAAGTTCACGAATTAGAAATAAAAAATAAATACACTGGTGAGATTATAGGAACTGTTCCTGCTGATACACCAGAGACTGTTAACGATAAAATAAAAAAAGTTCATAAAAATCAACACTTATTAAGAGAAATGGATTTCTTTGAACGAGCTCAAGTTCTTTCTAAATTTGCTACTAAATTGCGCTTTAAAAAAGCCCAGTTAAAGGATTTAGTCGTTGCAGAGGGAGGCTTACCGATCAAATATTCTGAATGGGAACTAGGCATAGTAATGACTGGTTTCAAATTTTGCGATTGGTATCATCAATTTATAGAAGACAAACCATTAACAGGTATTGAAGGCGAGCAAAATGCAACAATAAAATATATTCCACATGGATTATCTGCTTGTATATCTCCTCGTAACACACCTATTAGCCTTCCCCTTTATCAGATGGGAGCAAATTATTTAGTAGGAAATGGTGCAATTGTTAAACCATCTACCGCATGCCCCTTAACCATGTTAGAGGCCTATTCTACCATGAAGGATATGGATTTTCCGGGATTGGATGCATTAAATTTAGTTATAGCTCCTGGAGAATGGGCCGTAGATGAATTTCTTAAATCTCATTTAATCAAGATTATCATGACGGTTACCTCTTCACATACTGCAAAAGATATTCTTGTGAGATATGGAAGGTTGCTGAAAAAAACTGCAGATAGATCAATGGGCGTCGCAATGTATACTCAACCTTTCAAACAATTCTTCTTTGAGTGCGCGGGAAATGATGCTGGAATAGTAATGGATGATGTGAATTTAGAGCATGTAGCTAAGTGGAATGCTATGGCAAGTTACACCAATTCAGGTCAACAATGTTTCTCAATGAAGCGAATTATAGTCCATCAAGATATATATGATGAATATACAGAATGTCTCATAAAAGAAATGGAGAAATTGAAATATGGAGACCCCACAGATCCCACCGTTGATATTGGACCGTTAGGAAGTCGACGTATACTTATGATGATGGAAGTGATGGTGGCTGATGCTAAAGAATATGGTGTTAAAATATATACTGGTGGTGAAAAAATTGATACAGGAGAAGACTATGGTTTATTTTATACGCCGACTCTGGTTGAAATTAAACCAGATTTATGTGAGGATTTATCTAAAGCTCCGTTTTTGTGGAGAGAAGAGGCTTTTGGACCTGTCCGTTCTATTACTAAAGCCAAAGATATGAAAGATGCAATTAGATTAGCAAATGCAAGCAATTATGGTATGAGAGCAGTTGTTTACACTTCTAATTTGGACAATATTGAGGTTTTTAAGGATCAATTAGAAGCTGCAAATATTTATGTTAATGCAAGACCTATGCTAGTTGACATTACGGTTTCTTTAGGAGGAATTAAAGATTCTGCTTATCCTGCAGGTTGTAAATATTATCCTCAAGAGTTAGTTTATGGAAAATATATATATGATGGTACTCCGCTGAATTTAGAGAAAATTAAATGAAGATCATACACAATGGAACTTAATAAATTATATACAAAATTAAAAGAATTATTTCCAAAACAATTAGATTTAATGAGACATTAACATGTAAATGCATGTTGGGAATATTCTATCACAGAACAA
>CAZDTP010000084.1:0-13180 GCA_964508365.1 uncultured archaeon | reverse complement strand
AGTACTATATGGTGAATACTTAATTAAAAACTTGGAAGTTTTTAATAATGATTGATTCAAATAAGAATGATTTTTAATCAATTACCTATAATGGTATAAACTTTATACTTTTTAAGAATAAAAGCTGAGTTTCACGAATTAATACTTATATGACAATCCTTATTTTTGTTTTTGATAGTATAATTCATTATTACATCACTTCTAGGCTTAATATATAAGAAATCCATAGGAAGTTATAAAAAGGATTAATTACATTATATCTATAGGAAAAACATGACCGTGAAGAAAAAAACCCGATCTCCGATCTATGTTACTCTTTCGGATATAGAAAGGGCGTATAAAAAAGTAGAGGAATTTCAACGCTTAATTGAGCGAGGAAAAACCAGAGAACAGATCTTTAAAGATTTACTCAAGTTGATTCAAGTTGAATAGTGATCTTCTTCAAATAATTTTAAAAACAGCAGCTTCTTGCGACTTACCTATAGTAATTATAGGGGGTTTGGCACTTCCAGCTTATAATATAGCGAGATCAACTTTGGATCTCGATCTTTGTATCTATATTAAAAATCAAGAGGAATTAAATGAATTCATTAATATATTAAAAAAACATGAGATTTCAACTGTTCAAGCGCCTAAAATAAATCACAATTTGTTTACTGTATTCGGAAAGGGTGGAGAAGCAGAAATCTGGCTACAACCTTGTGACACATTTCGTTGGGATGAAAAGATGGTAAATAGAATCCAAAAATTCTATTCTAATGTTTATGTGTTATCCGTTGAAGATTATATCCTAACAAAACTAGGGCGATCTGATCGTAGTTCAACGGATATAAATGATATTTTACAAATTTTAATAGCTAACACGAACATAATAGATTGGGAATACCTTATTTATCGATTAAAATGGACTGATTTAGGAAAAGAATTTAACGAGGTTTTAAAAGGATTTAAATCAGATTTTACCAATAATCTACGAAATATCTCAAAAGACATTTGGGAGAAGTTTAATAATAAAACCTAAATAATCTAGAGGAAAAGAAAGGAATCTATTCTAAATTAATTACTTGTTCTTCTGATTTTTGTAGTTGCTCTTTTTCTTTTTGAACTGAATTACCAAATGCCCATTGCCATAGGAGAAATATGAGTACGAATATGACTGCTGATAAAATTGGGAGAGTTTGTGTTGGTAGAAATTGTAAGATAAATCCGCCGAGAATTGGGCTAATTATTTGACCAATGCTGGTTAATCCATTATTTACGCCTAGTACACTACCAGTTTCCTCTTTTTTAACGGCTTTAGTTAGTTTGCTAGTTAGAATTGGGCGAACTACACCTGTTCCAAATGCTAAAAAGAAAAATGGGAGATATACAATCAAATAACTAGTAGAAAATATAAGGATTGCCATCGCAAAAATCATCGCAAAATTACCTATTGCTAGAGTTTTGTTTTCACCTACTTTTTTCACTAAAGGATTGATGAGAACACTCTGAAAAAGGACCCTAAGAACACCAAGCCAAGCCATATAAAAACTTACCTCTTGGGGAGAAACATTAATTTGATTAGCAGCAAATATTGCAAATGTTGTGATAAATAGAAAAAATCCGAAATTATAGATGAAAAAGACCACAAGCAGACCTCGAATT
This sequence comes from uncultured archaeon, assembly GCA_964508365.1. Lineage (GTDB taxonomy): Archaea > Asgardarchaeota > Lokiarchaeia > Sigyniarchaeales > SOKP01 > SOKP01. Next base: position 11,536 of record CAZDTP010000084.1, on the reverse strand, counting down.
TCAGCTGCTTTAAAGAATCGTTTAGTTTCTTTAGTAGGAAAGATATCTCCAAGCTTAAAATCTAATTTTTCCTCTTTTTTAGTTAACGATTCAGGCAAAAAGAGTAATACCAATATAATTGAGAGAAGACTAATTCCAGCAGCAAAAAAAAAGGGAGCTGAAAAGCTAATTGATAATAATAATCCTCCAATCACTGGTCCAAAAATTAATCCAGCACCAAAAACCGCGCTTGAATAACCATACGTTTTAGTTCGATATTTTGGATTTGTCACATCGCTAATATACGCCTGGCTGACGGTCATATTACTTCCTAGGAGTCCATCTACAAGACGTGCTGCAACTAATATCCAGACATTATTGGCAAATCCCAAAAGAATAAATCCTATAAAAGTACTCGTTTGACTGAATAATAGCAATGGTTTTCTACCAAATCTATCACTAAGTTTCCCTGTAATTGGACTAGCGAATAATTGACATATACTAAAAATACTAAGAATTAAACCAACTTGAAACGCATTCAAACCTAAAGATAACCCTAAAAATGGGATTATGGGCATCACACTGCTAAATCCTAAAACCTCTGTAAATTGAATCATGAAAATGATTAAAAGGCGTTTGTCGAATTTTTTATCTTGAGCTGTTGGTGTCGAACTAATAAGACTTCACATCTTTATAGAATTACATCTAAAATTAGCTTTTATTAGAGAAAAATGTAAATAAATTAAGTTTTTTGTTTATATGATATCAATTTTATGACTTTTTCGTAAATAAAACAGTTTCCTCTTTTGGAAAAGAACCTTTGATCTCCTATAGCCAGACCTTAATTCAGTTTATGATATAAAACATCTTTAACCTTACATTCTGAAGTAAAATTATATAGTTAGAAAATAATCTTATTATATATGCATAAAGATGAAGTAGAGCTTTTTGTAAAACGAGCTAAAAACTTTTTAGATGGAGCGAAAGAGAGATTTCAAAAAGAAGATTGGGATTTAACATGTTTTATGGCAGAACAATCTGTTCAACTTACAACAAAAGCCATCATCCTTGAAAAAGGAGGAGAATTACCAAAAACTCATTCGATTAGAAAATTATTTGCATTATTATATGAGTTAACAGAACATGATGAGTTTAAATACGATAGAAAAGCTCTATTATTTCTTGAAAGTGCTTATTTGAATTCTAGATATTTTAATTTTACTTATGAGAAAGAAGACGCTGAAGAAGCGATAAAAATTGCAGAAGAAATAAAAAAAATTGTTGAATATGTTAGATCTAATGATTAGAACTAAAGATATGATTAAAAATCATAAAGAATACTTGAAAATAATCTACAAGAACATTAAACTTGTTTTAAATGAATCTCAGATATATCTATTTGGGAGTATAATTGAAGGAAATTTAGTAGCTGCTAGTGATATCGATATTCTAATTATTGCGGAAGTCCCTAAAAAACATTTAAAAAGAGCAGAAATAATTGCCAACATAGAAGAAAAATCGGGATTACCGCTTAGTCATCCGTTTGAATTTCATTTATTGACACAAGAAGAGTTTGATACTTGGAGTGAGATTTATAAGATCAAATTTGAAGATATCTCCTCTTATATTTAATTAATCTCTTATAATTGGTATTCTCTTCTGAATTAAAAAATCTAATATAAGAATAATTATAAATTCAAATGACATAAAATATAATTAAATCTAATTAGAATAAAAGGAACTTATAAGATGCCAAGAGTTATAGATTTAGTTGTTAAGGCAATCACTCAAGCAGGAATAGACCACGCTTTTTGTTTACCGGGGGGTTATACTCAATTTCTAATAGAAGCGCTCTATCAACACAGTGATAAAATTAATGTAATCGTCACCCGTCACGAAGGTGGTGCTTCTGCGATGGCAGATATTTACGGAAGGATTACTAAAAAACCTGGTCTTTTATTAGGTCAAGGATTATGGATAGGCACTAATGGAGCATTCGGTATAGTGGAAGCCTTTCTTGCTGGCTCTCCGATGCTGATAATAACAGATGTTTCAGATTGGAGCAACTTGAGTCTTCACGGTCCATATCAATGCGGATCGGGGGCATATGGTTCCGTTGATCTGCCAAATATGTTTCGTTCGATGACAAAATTTACTACATTTGCAACCTCACCTAAAGACGTCGTTTACGGTGTGCAAATTGCGATAAAACATGCAATTTCTGGAAGACCGGGTCCAGCTGCAGTAATCACCAAAATGACTTCCATTGGAGGATTTATTGATGATCCCGCCGGTTTAGATCCACCAATATATCCAACAAAAGGATATCTTAGCGTGAGTCCACCAAGCATAGCAAAATCTGATGCTGAGAAGATGGTAGATTATTTAATCAACGCAGAGAACCCTGTCTTAATATGCGGGAGGGGAATTCATGTTTCAAGTGCTTATGAAGAAGTACAAGAACTTGCCGAACTGATCGGAATGCCCGTTGCTACAAGTTATATGGGAAAAAGTAGTATTGCAGAAACTCACGACCTCGCTTTAGGTGTGATGGCCGGTCGGGGACAGAAGTTAGCTACAGATCTTATAGGTAAGGCAGATACCATTCTTGCCGTAGGAACTTGCCTTGCTCCCGATAATACTAATGATTGTAGTAAAAAATTTATTGATGTTGAAAATCAGAAACTACTCCATATTGATATTGAACCCCGCAATGCAGCCTGGACATATCCGGCAACTCTAGGTGCAACTTCGGATGCAAAATTAGGTTTAAGGGCGATAATTAACACTATTAAGGCAAAAAATCCACAAATTGATGTACAAAAGAGGATTTCAACCATACTGGAATTAAAGGCCACACCCGAAAATGAGTTTTTCACCAATAAATGGTATGATTCAACTAAAGTACCTATAGAACCTGAAAGGATCGTAAAAGAACTCAATGAACTAGTTAGAGAAGAAGATCTGCTTGTTTTGGATGCCGGGAACAAGAAAATATGGTTCTGTAAAATGTTCAAATCTAAAAAAGCCGGACAGGTAATCGGTCCTGGTGGTGCGGCTGGAATGGCTTGGGGTCCCAGTGCTTCGGTGGCCGCTCAACTGCTAAATAAGCAGGGAAAAGTTGTCAGTGCGGTTGGAGATGGCGGTATGATGATGTCTCTTTATAACTTTGAAACTGTGAAACAATATAACATACCTCTCATGTACGTAGTGTTTAACAATCAAAGCTTAGGAAATGTACGAGATTTCTTTTCTAGAAAAAGTAGACCTCTTGCAGAGTACCCTGAAACAAATTTTGCCGATATCGCAAATTCGATGGGTGTGGAAGGAATTCGTGTTGAAGAACTAGATGATCTTCGACCTGCCCTTGAAAAAGGTTTTAAAAGTGATAAACCTACGGTAGTTGATGTTGTCACTAGTCGTGCCTCGCATCTGAGGGTTAGAACTTCATAAAAACACCATAAAGAAATTCTTTTTTTTCTTTTCTCTTTTTGTATAATACGTTAATTTAATTGATAAATAATAATGGTCTAGTACAATTTTTAAAAGTCTTATTTCTTAGAAAAATTAGAAATTCTTTAATTTCCTTTTCTTGCCATTCCTTTAAAGGATGAAAATTAGTTAAATATATTGGCATCTCCTTCAATTTTGGCAAAGATATTCACTGGTGATGCCGCTCTTGGTTTTTCATCTTTACTTGCAGGAGTAGGACCAAAAAAAATGCAGAATCCATTTCCATCAGGCCAATATCCAACATCTCCGACCTCACAATCTACTTGAGCATTTTCTCTACCTATAGCAACTGGTATTTCTCCATAGAGCTCCTCACCCCATCTTGCAAGGTTTAGATCGAAGGGTAATTTATCCCATATCGCTTTGCAAGTCTCTGGGTTTTTATCAACTAATAATTTAGCTTGAATTTGACCAATTTTTTCATTTTCAATTATAATGTATTGCATTTTAATCGCATTAATCTTTAAATAATGTTAATTAACTTGTATAGGGTATCTGCCATATTTTTTTAATGTCTCGTGCATAACAAGAAAGTTTTCTAATTTTACTGCGGGATTTATACTGTGGCCTGAACTGAGGATAAATCCACCCCCTGGAGCTAATTTATCTATTAATTCCTTTACATAATTTTTAATAACTTCTGGAGGTTGGTCTGCTAAATCTTGGGGAGAAACGTTCCCAACAAAAGCAATTTGGTCCCCATATTTCTCATACAATTTAAAGATATTAAATTCAGGATTGGCAGTTGTAGGCTCGATTGGATGGATAGCATCTACCCCACAATTAATGATATCTTCAAAAATGGTTTCTACATCTCCACAACTATGTAAAAAGAATTTTAAGCCTCCTTTATGCGCGGTCTCACACATTCTTTTTAACCATGGAAACACATATTTATGATAATTAGATGGAGCCATTAATAATCCCTTTTTAAATCCATAATCATCTCCCATTAAAACTAAGCCATCCTCCCCCCAATCAATTAATCGTTTGATCAATTCAACTTGAAATTTTCCTCTTTCATCAAAAATTTTTTTAATGATTTTGGGTCGAGCTAACATCCTACTAAATTGTTGTAGCCCGAAACATTGCCAAGACGATTCTACTAATCCACAAAATGAAGGCACAGTATATATTTTTCCTTTAAATTTTTCTTCAATAGATTTACCAGCTTTATATACAGATTCTCTAATAGGATCGTCAGGATCAGGTTTAGGAAAAGATTCATAATCTTCAAAATTCTTAAAATGACCTCTCATGTAATAAAGGATATCCATATTATCAGCAGGATTTTTCTTAAAATGCATAACTCTACCTACATCATCAATTATTCCCTCTCTTGTATATTCTACAGGATAATTAGAAAGGTAAAGGGAAAATAAATCTATACCTGCTTTTAGGTAGAGTTCAATTCCCGGGGTAAGGGTATCTGCTACTTTACTAGATTTATCAACAAACTTCTTAAGCAGAGCAGTATCTCCCTTTAACAAATCAAACGTTTTAGCTAAAAGATCTCCACTTCCTTGGTAGCCGTATTTAAGACCAAAGTGTTCATATACCTTCAAATTATCTATCGCAATTTCAAAAGAAGGTACTCTGTCTGGCTCCTCATGATTCATGCTTTTTAAGATTCTTTCTTTAGCATCCATTATAATTAGTGTAAAGTTAGGAATTATTAAATATAATTTGAAATAGAAAAAAAAATTTAATTTTATAATTTAATTTTAAAAATCATTTCAAGTAGGAATTCTGTCAATAGATTTATAAATTGACATAAATTTACAACTATAAAATTAGTTATGTGAATTTGATGCTGATCTCAAGGAATTTGTGTAAACTTTCTTACAGAAATATTCGAAAAACTGTTTCTATTAATCTCATTCTTTTTATGTTTTTGTTTCTTATATTTTCCTCTAATTCTCTAGCCCTGACACCTCAAAGTTTATATTTGAATAGGGTTGGTTTCCTTAATATAGAGGTTGGATACGATGTTCACATAGTTGATGATTACGCGTATGTAACAAATAATGATGGCTTGATGATAATTGATATTCAAAATCCTCACAACCCTCAAAAGGCAGGAGAAATACTATGTGGAGGGTCATTAGGATTTGAAGTTGATAATAATATCGCATATATTGCATCAGTCACTAGTGGTTTTATTATCTCAAACATATCTAATCCGACTAATCCACAATTATTAGGACAGAACAGCGCTGGAGGGGCGATTAGAATTGCATTTTCAGGTTCGCGTGCTTATGTAACTTATATCGGAGGGGGATTTAAGATCTTTAACATCAGCGATCTTACAAACCCCACTTTTTTAGGAGAATATAGTGATACAAGAAGTGACGCTATAGAAATTAAAGAAAATTTTGCCTATTTCGCAAACGCGGAAATAGGATTAAAAGTGGTAAATGTTTCTAATCCTAGTTCACCACAACTTGTAGCAACAGTTTCCCAAACGGGAGGAGCTAATGATATCCATATTACCAATGATACATTATTTCTTGCATGTTGGGGGGCGGGTATAAGAGTAATTGATATTTCTGATCCGACAACACCACAAATACTTGATTCTTATGTTGATAACGATGGAGGAGAGGAATTAGGAGTAATAGAAAAAGACAATTTGCTTTACGTCGCTGATAATTGTGGAGTTGAATTATTCAATGTTAGTGATCCTACTTTAATTGTTGAAATAGCTGAAAGGACGAGTGATGTGAGCGCTGCCCACGATATTGATGTTGATGAGGAATATATCTATGTTGCGTTGGGGGGCGGAATACTAATTCTTGAAGTAAGTACAACGCCTGAAAGTGACGATTCTGAGTTCTTCTTTTATTTAATAATAATATTGGCTGTATCTGCTGCAGTAGTATTAGTAATTTCAAGCCTGATTTATTTCAAGATTCTCAAACCAAGGAAAGGAAAAAAAGAAGAAATCTAATTTATCTTTAGACCGTTCTTATATTTATATTTTATAATTAATGTCAATCTGATTGAATCATTTTTAATTATGATTTTAGAGAAAACGGTTGAGTTGTTAATACAAATTTAATGATATCATTAAATAATCCCTCCAAAAATAAATCGAATTGTAGTAGGATTAGGTTGCTCTGCTGTAGAACAACTTAATTGATTTAAAGTGATGATTCTCTAATTTAAATTTATATTTTTTTTCCTATTTGAAAAAATCATATTTTGGTTGAGCTTGCTAATATAGCATTCATTCCGCTTGTATGAAATTCGACTAGCTCTGGTAATGATGATAAGATGGCCATCGGAAGTTTCACAGGTAGGGGGATTTTGAAAAAGCTTTTCCTATCATCAACAAGGATTATTCCAAATATTTCTTTTATGTTTAATGCTAAATCTTTGATTATTTGAAAAGAATAAGCATTACCATGTTCAGGAGGAAGAAAACGTTCGATTTTGGAGATAATTTCTTTAATTACCTCAAATGCGGGGGAATTAAGACGATAAAAAGTTAACTGCTTATATTGGTCGATATAAACTTCAGAGGCATCATCCAATAAGATAATTCTAATATTAAGTTCTTCAGCTTTTTGAATTAATAATGTGAAAATCTTCGTATCAAAGAAATTGAGGGGAAAAAAGGATACAAAGGATTTTTTTGCTGTATCTATAAGCATATAGATAAAATCTTGGATTGCTTCTAGCCCAGCTACGCCCATAAAAGGAATTTCCTCTGCTTCTTCTGTGCTGTAAATTTGATCAATAATCTCTAGACTTTTGTTTCCAATTGCTTGTATATGCCTAGAGTAATTAAGAAGATGCTCTTGAATTTTTTCTTTTGGCTTAATCATAAACAATTTCTTCTTCTTCCTATGAATTATGTTTACTAATCCTTTTTTTTGGAGCAATACAAGATTTTCATAAATTTTTGGTTGAGGAACTCCACTGTATTTATGAATCTCTCTTGCGCTTAACACGATGTATCTAATTAGAGTATCTAGAATTTGAGCCTCATATTTTGTAAAATCAAATTCCTTTAATAGAGGTTCTAAACGATCCATATTTATATTAAAAATATTTTTATATTATTTACTACTTAAGTAGTATAATATTTTAATTTTTGGTTTTGAAAAAAAATGTCAGAATCAGTCTTAAATAATCAAAATAAACAACAAGAACTAATTACCATAAAAAATATAACAAAGGAGTATCCAAATACAGTCGCATTAAAGGATATATCATTTAACATTCGGAGAGGAGAGATTTTCTGCATAATCGGTCCAAACGGTGCCGGTAAGTCGACCATCGTTAAATTACTAACGGGTCAGATTAAAGCGTCTAAGGGGGAAATAAGGGTGCATGAGTTCCATACCATAAAGGATAGGAAAAAGATTCTAGGGATGTTCGGGTTAGTACCTCAAGAAATTGCATTATATAACGAATTAACTGGCAGAGAAAACTTGGAATTTCATGGTCGTCTCTTTGATCTTTCTAAACAATTTATGACTCAAAAAATAGAGGAACTTCTAACTATGGCTGGGCTTATTGATCGCCAGCATGATTTAGTGAAAACATATTCTGGTGGTATGAAGAGACGATTACAGTTAATCCGCGCATTATTGCATGAACCAGAAATTGTGATTTTGGACGAACCAACTTTAGGGGTTGATGTTCAGTCTCGAAATGCAATACATAGATATATCCGAGATTTACCTTCCAAAGGGAAAACCGTGTTATTAACCACGAATTATATGGAAGAAGCAGAACGGTTAGCTGATCGCTTAATAATTTTAGATACTAAAATTATAGATGGTCCAGGAAGATTATTAGAAATTCAAGAGAGAGTATTTCCTAATTTGATTATAGAGTTTAAAACTGAGCGCGCTATGTTAAAATCGGATTTCCTTACTATATTTCTCCAAAAAGAATTGAAAGGGAAAATCATTTCAGAGAAAGATATGAGTGAAAAACATGTTCTTCTTCAAATTATTTTTGATACCATCCATATAGAGGAAATATTTGAGAAATTTATAGCATATACTAAAGCTAACGATATTCCAATTGAGGAGTTCACATTAAAAAGACCTAATTTAGAAGATGTATTCATAAAATTGACTGGAAAAGAATTTAGAGAGTGAAAATAGTGAATAGTATTGTAGATGAACGTAAAAAAGCAGTCTATAAAATTAAAAAATGGTTTCGAGATTTACGCACAATACTTAAAAAGGATTTGATTTCTACTAAAAGGGTAAAAAAATATTTCTTTTCTGGGGTAATTCCTCCTCTTGTAATGCTATTCGTGTTTACTTTATTTTTACAGATAAGCAATCCAGAAACATATACTGTTATCGTGGTTGATGATGACAAATCGCAATTTTCTGAAATTATGGTTGATTATGTGGCAAATATTAGTAGTGATTTTGCACCTTGGTTTACAACAATAGAAATTGATACATTTGATGAAGCAGTAGCTCTATTACAAGATTTTACATATTTAGGGTTAATTTACATACCGTCTGGCTTCGAAGCAAATATAACATCTGGCATCCCAGATCAAAAAGGGATGGTTTACCTAATAGTACAAAATATCAATAATGACTATGTAAAAAATTATATGCAGCGATTAGATGAAGCGGTCCTTACTTTTAATGAAGAAGTGCATGTATCAGCAGGTTCGGTAGATCTGTTTGCTGTAAGCCTGGAAAAGACATACGTTATCGATCAATCGGTAACTAATGCTAAAAGTATTACATTGGGCATAATTGCCATGTATGGAATTATTTGTGGATTGGTGTTTGGAGCTTTAAATATCGCAAAAGAGTACGAAGATAACACTATTCTTGAGATAGCTAATAGCCCAGTTCGTCGCACCGCATATATGGCTTCAAAACAATTAATTGCGGTAGTTCTGGGAGGATTAGTAATTTTAATACTCTCCATTCTTCTATTCCTACTTTTTCACATCGAATTTCGGGGAGATTTATCAATTGTTATCATCTCATTCGTGCTTATTACTTGGATTCATTCAGGGATAGGTTGCTTAATTGGTTTAAAATTTAAGCGTACTATGCCGGTAATCTTAGTCTGTATCATTGTCTCGATGTTACTTTGGTTTTTTACTGGTGGTTTTGCACCTTTGAATATTCTAGGCGAAAATGTTGAATTATTCTCACGATTCATCCCTGCTACTTATTGGACAGAAATTTTAGTAGCAGAAACACTTTATCCATCATTCTCTTATGTTATACCCCGCTTAGCAATTTTAGTAATATTGAGTATAGTAATCACGTTGTTTTCATGGTATTTAATTTCTAAGGAGGGATTTAGATCATGAATTCACAGAGAATGAATAAAAATAGAAAAGCTATACGACTTTTCTTGAGTGAAATTATGAAAAATATCCGAGTTATAATTCGGGGTCCTACACGCACAATTTTGATTATATGTATAATTTTTCCGTTACTTTATCTAACTTTTATGAACATGATCTTTGGAGTAATGGACTTCAATTATCCAATGGCAGTAGTAATACCAGATTATAACTCAAATGAGGAATTACATAATGCGCTTGAATCTAATGATATTCCTAATACTGCCCAGTTTTTGGATTATTTAGACAATAATAGTATTGTTGGGCAAACAATTGTAAAAAGTCATATCAGTGCATTAGGTATATCGGTGGATGAATTTGAAGAAGAATTGAAATTGCAGGAACTCTCTTTAATCGTGACGTTGCCCTTGAATTTTAATAATATTATCAATCAAGTGAAAAATGGGAGTTGGACTAATGGAAGTATCACGATTAAACTACATTTACTAAACATGCATGAGGATTATCTGAAAAATATTTATTTTGGATTTCAAAGAAAATTGAAAGCTTATTACGATGAGGTTCTATCTAATGAAACAGAAATAAGATATGAATATTTAGACGCCGATCCAAATCGGATTACCTTTCCACGAATGTGGACAATAGGTTCAGGCGCTTTGGTATATCTATGCCTAACTTCTTCAATGATTATTGCCGCATCTTTCATTTTTAATGAGAAAACTGATCAGATGAAACAAGAATTGGCATTAGCTTCTTCAGAAAATCAGATTATAACTTTTTTTGGAAAGATAAGTGCTACGTCAATTTTAACTCTTGGTTTAAACTTTGTAATTGGCGCTATAGTTGTCTTTTTATGGATTGGTCTTCCAATACCAGTTGACATATTGGGTTTTATAATGATTACATTTGTAACAGTAATAATAGGCGCTTTATTTGGTTCAATGATAGGAGCACTAATCCCAGAACAAGTATTTACGGTTCCTACTGCAGCTTTTATTGCTTTAACAACATTATTCTTATGCGGTGGTTTTGTGGATATTCAATTATTTAATCCAGTCATCCAATCAATTATAGAATGGGTTCCATTCACTTATTTATACGCCATTTTCAAAAATACAATATTAACTGGAGATTTTGCGCCTCCAACATATGTTGTTGGCATAATTCTTTATATTGTGATATTTACGCTCGCAGGATTATACTTGTATCATAAATTTGTGATATCATCAAAATAATAATTCTACTAAACTTTTTTTTTCTTTACTAATAGCTTTCTTAGCTTTTTGATTTATAACTATACATCTGGAGGGATTAATACAGAATAATTCCCACTTTCGATATTTTTTCGGAGTTCCATTAGGCTTAAACCGACTCCGTAGCAATAAAGGGTTTTTTTGGGTAGGATTTTGATGAAAACAGGATCTTCATTTTCAGAATTCATTTTACTCACTTGTTTAATATTCATTTTAAGGATTTTTGGACCATTTTCAAATGCTTGATGTGCTTCAGAATTATTATATGGCACGATTTCGCCATTTCCTTGAAACTGAACGCAATTAGCCGGAACAAAACGTAGAAAATGATGAGGGAAAGGAATTACAAAAGAAATAGAGTTATTATTTTCAACATTTTTTACTTTTTTATAATGCTTTTCAGTCAATATATAAAGGGCGAATTTGGATTCGGGTGGGGATACAGCATATAAAATACTTGTGGAATGTGAATTCCCATTCT
>CAZDTP010000083.1:0-13223 GCA_964508365.1 uncultured archaeon | reverse complement strand
TTTCTTGCACGACTTCAACTCAGCCTCAGAAATTTGTGCTTTAACCAGATTTTTTAGGTTTTGGGCAACCTGCTGGGTCGATTTTCTTTTGTTGAGGAATACTAATATTTGTCCGTTGTTTTCTATAGTAGCCTTTACAAGTTTTTTGATAGTAGAGTCTTTGTTCTGGGTAACTTCTATTCTATAGTGTAAAGGAACCGGTCGTGCATTGGATATTATTAGCTTAGTATCGTTTCCAAGAGAAGAAAGCCAAGAGTTAAAAAATTCAGGATTTTTTATGGTAGCTGAAAGCCCTATTATCTGCGGTTGCTGTAAAAACTCATTTAACCTCACGATAAGCGATTCCAACCTCGGTCCGCGACTTGACTCGCCGATGATGTGTATCTCGTCTATGATGATCGTCGAAATATCGAAGATCCATTCTTTATCGCTAAAATTCCGCAGGATTGAGTCAATTTTCTCGTATGTTGTAACAATTATATCTGCTTTTGCTAAACGGGAATCGTCCACATCATAGTCTCCTATAGACAACTCGGTCGTAATTCCAAACCGCTCGTAGCTTTTTTTGAAGTGGACATATTTTTCGGTTGCGAGAGCCTTATAGGGAACTAAATAAATAGACTTGCCAAACTTCTGGAATACATTGTTTACAGCGCTGATTTCTCCTATCAATGTTTTACCACTCCCAGACGGCGCACATACGAGGAACGACTTTCGAAAGAATAAACCATTTTGAATAGCTTCTTTCTGAATTTGCCGGAGCTTAAATATTTTTTGCTCGAACAATACTCGAAGGACACGCTCGTCATGGATGTATTGAAATATTTCTTCCTTCATTCCTTCTTCTTCTTGCGTATTTTTAGAGTGGGTGTAATTAGTAAGAGACATATCTCGTGGTATTTCTATAAATAGCCGTGTTATTGATTAATAGCTTATACACTCGATCAAATATAAAGGAAAAACCTTAGGAAATTATAAATCCAAAAAAAGAAAGTTCCTACCGGCTTAACTACCTTAAAAAGTAAAAAGAGGAATATGACCATATTAAAATCCAGAGGAAAATGTAAATCTAGAGATGTCTTGGCAGTATGTTGGTAAGAACCATAGTACCGATAGAGTAGGAATCTATATAAACAAAAACCGATGGCTAAGTCGAAAATTTTTCTTTTTCTATTCGAGATTAGTGTATAGGTTATTCGAAACTAACAACAAACATTTTTGGGTGGTTCCAAAATTCATTATTATTTAGATTAAGTTTTAAATTTACTACTCAAGTATAATAACATGTCTATGTCCCCTTTTTTTAAAAAAATAATAACTAACTACCATAATAGTGTGACTATTGTAAAAACAAGTATATTAATGGTAAAACTTCTAAAATACATTCCTAATTTCTCCTTCTTTTCTAACTTATTGATCTCATTGCTCTCAGATTTTTCAATGACCTTGAAAACACCGTTTGAAAGTACGATACTAAAAACCGCCCCTAAAGCAAACATAAAAAGAAAAGAAGAAAAATCAATAATATTTAACAAGTAAAGCTCTAATACTAGAATAATTACAAGTACCGAGAATGTTATTTGAATAAAATTTATTGCTCTTTTTAATTGGGCTACCACTAATTGAAGTTTATTGAACCTATTAATATCATCCTTTTCCTTGACTTTAAGTACAAGCTGCAAACAAATTTCACCAACTTCATTTAACTCATATTTTCCATTAACATCTTTTTTAATCATTAAATCGTCCATTTCTCTTAAATGATAATTTAAAATACTACTTTCTTGAATGTTAAGATTCTTCAAAATTTGTGAGTAAGCTCGTGGACTTTTAGATAATTGTTTTAGAATTGCTCTCCGTAAAGGATGTTTTAACAAGTTAAAGATTTGCGTAAGTTCCTTTTCTGAAAGTTGTTTATTTTCTATTATTGTTATAATCACCAAATAATCAAAAGAAAATAAATAGTTATAAACTTTTTAGGAAAATTTTTTTTACAAAAACCCCCCAATAATTTGGTTCTTCTAATCACTGAATTTTGCATCCACCTACATTTTTTTCTTTATAAACGCTCGATTTTTCATAGAAGAGATTCTTATGACAGATGTATACGGAACCCATGAAAATATGGTTAGTGAACCTTCCAGAGACGATCTAACCAAAATCAAAGGTATTGGCGCGACCACTGCCGAAAAATTATACAACGCTAAAATCGAAACGATACAACAAATTGCCGAGATGACGCCCGAAAGGTTGTCTGAGACTCCCGGAATTGGGTTGGTTTCTGCAACGAAATTTATTGCCGCAGCCAAAAATCGTTTAGAAGCTTCTCAAAAAGAAGACAATGTAGGCGAGAATGGTCGGATTCAAGATTCGACAAAAGTAGAATCCAAACCATATTCTATTGAAAACTACGAAGTTGCAGAAGTAATCGTAGACGAAACCGAAGAAATTAGCGAGGAATCCCAAAAGGAAGTTGAGGAAGATTTTGAACCGTCGCAAACCGAGCAAAAATGGTTTTCCGATAAGTACAATTATTCGAGATTAACAGCGTCTTATCCTCCGATATCAGAACGAGTTAAAAATTATGACGATATAACCGAAAAAGAAGAAGAAGAAATTGCGCTTGAGTCGGAAAAAGCACAATTTACTGGCGATAATGAGTTCGATACGAAACCAGAAATGGAGCAAGTAATCGAATACGAAGAAGAATCCACGCAAGAAATTGTTCCTGAAATTCTAGTAAAAGAGGCTCAACCGGAGATAGAAGAGGCTGTGCAAGGAGAGGAGGTCGATTACACTAACCAAGAACCAAAAAGTATCGATTTCGAAAATTCCAAAGAAGGTTTTTCTGAGCGTAATATTCACCATCAAATTAGCAAGACTTTCAAAGCAGTAGGGTGCTATGAAATCCCCTGCTCATTAAAAACATTAAAACAATTTACTACTGGTCTTGATTTTCTGGGGTATAAGTTAGTGAAAGTTTCGGACGACCTTAGGATTCTGCTACTATTTCCTGTAAAAATGTTTGACCAAGAAGGAACGGTGTTAGTTGAGGAGACCAAATTAGAATTAAAATCGCACGCAAATACAAATGATCTTAGAGCTTACAACAACCTAGAGCAAGCCATCCAAAACTTATTACAAGTTAGGGATTCGGTGGACGAAGATTTAGTACATCACCAAAATATTAGCGAATTCTTTCAAAAATACTTACACGTAGAATTATATTCAGAAAAAGGCGTAGGAAGCAAAAAAGGGGTTTTTCCTTCCGGAGCTACTCAATACAAAGTCGTTATCGAACCTATTCTACTTTGCAACAACCCTCCCAGAAGTATGGAAAAATCCATCGCTTTTCCGTATCAAAGAAGCACAAATCTCCACGCAATCGATTATCCAAACTTATCCTCTTTGATTAGGTTCTTAGAGAAGAAATATCAAATAATTGAGAGTCGGACGAAAAGATCAAATCCGATTAAAGAATATCAAAGTGTAAACGAAAAATTTTGCTCCAAAGTGAGGGTGGCGTCCTTTCTTGTCTTCGGGTACGCGGTTACGCTCGCAGTTATTTACTTCACAGAGTTGTATTACTTATTACGGCTATTTAATACCATCGGGTATGCCGTTATGGGGATTTACGCTTTTTTATTAATAATTTTATATTTTAGAGCTCATAAAACTAAAAAGAACTTCTTAGATAAGTTCGAAACCCCTTACTATATGCAAAATTTGGAATTTAGCGAGATAGATCTTCTCGATTTTAAATATGAGTTCACAGACGAGTTATTGACTCAGTTTGGGTACGAATGTTTAGGAAAACACGCTAAGTTCGGAGTTATTGAGCAAAGTGAAGCAAACACTTTAAAAAATAGCTTGGACATGAAAAAGAAGGAGTCACACTTCCCTACTATGTACGAATCTGAGGATTCCAAAGAAAACACGAAGAGAATTACTCCTAATAATTACGGTAATAAATACATCTCATTTTTAGAGGATCCATAATTTAAAAATCGTTATTATTCTATCTGTATGTAATTTTTTTCTTTATAAATTCTCGTCGAGTTTGGGTTTTAAGGAAATAAAGAGAGTTTAAAGTGACATGTCGATAAATTTTAAATCAGGATATAAAGTTATTTTTGTGATAGGTCTTGTCTTATGCTTTGCGTCAGTGTTTTTAGATTGGTATTACCTCGAGGGAGTGCTTGATAGTGGAACACCTATTATGTCCTGGGTTTACAATGCTTTATTCGGTTGGAGCACTCCATTTGGAGAAGGGAATTTGTTTAACGAATCTTACAGACCACAAAACGCTACAATGCCTATTATTATTGTTCTGTTTTTTATCGTGGCGGTTTTTTTATCATCGTATTCAGCACTTTTTCATGATGTGGAACAAGGCGATAACATATTGAAAGTAAAAAGGTTTAGTTTTATAACCCTTTCGTTAATTGTCTTAATCGGATTTTTTGTGTTGATATTCCCATTGTTTTTTTTATTACCAAACGATCTATATTATCCTTTTATGGTCTATTACGATAGCGAATTAGGTCTCACGCTTTATTATTCGATTGGTCCTGGATATTGGTTTCAGGTTATCTCCTTCGGATGCACATTTCCTTATGCGTTGTTCAATCAGTCTGTAGTTAGCACTTTCGAGAAGGAACAATCTACTCCTGAAAAAGTTGTAAACGCGTACATTACAAGCGCGAAAGAAATTTTCGATCTAGACAAGTTAATCGCTCAAGAAGAACTAGCAATTGAAACCTCTCAATTAAAGCTGAAAAAAGAGCCTAAAAACGAAGTAGAGCAAGTTTACGAAGATTTTTTAGCTACGAGGGGTAGAAAATGAGCGAACAAGTATTAGATTTAAAGTTAAAGCGGTTAATACAACTCTGTAAGGAAACAGGCAACTATAAAAAGCTAGCAGTTGTGAGCTTTTTGCTCGTAAGCAACGCAGTAGACGAGATTGGAATCAGATTAGGCTTTCGATCGAGAGAGAAAGATTCGGGCGAAAAAATTTTTGAGTACATGAAACTTGTAAATAAAATATTCTCTCTTAATTTCAACATTTCCGTCTTCAAGCCTGAATTGATAGAATATTTGTCTGAGAGAGAGCTTTTGTTTCAGAAACGACAAGGGGATATTAATCTTGAGAATGTGAAAGGCGTAATTGAAGCGTATTACGAGCTTCGTAAATTAGAAGTCCCCAATTTACACGAGAATATTAATTCTGAATTTTTGAACAATAACCGTACAGTATCTATGTTTTCTTTTCTTTCCGGTGGCCAATCCAGAAGACGAAAAAACGAAAGTGTGTTTAACCCAATATTGATGCAAAGGTTTAAAGACGAGGAAAAAGCCCTTCAATTAAAAATCGAAAACCAATTTGATAAAGACGCGTTCGAAAAGATTTTGCACTTAAAGACCGTAAGGAAGAATTTAGAGCAAAAGTCGAGAAAAAAGATCGTGATTTCGGGTCCTTTAAAAGACAATATATCCTATCGTCAATCAAAAGAGACCATCGGTCAGTTCATGATAGTCGGGCTAATCGCTTTATTCGGTATGATTGGTGTTATAGTTCTAGTAGAATCTTTCACGTATGGTGTTTTATCGGTGTCAATTAGCAATATAACCCTCATTTGTGTTGGAGTAGTAGTAGTTTTAATTTTTATTAATAAATTCTATTATGGAAAAAGGTGAAATAAAGAATGGTAAAATCGTATGGAGAATTTCTAAACGAAGATAATAATATTCAGAATAGGAAATTAAAAGAAAATAAAAAAAGTGGGAAAGGAGGCGATATGGAAAGTGGCGAAGACCCTTATTATAGTATTTGGGATTTCTTTCCCTCTTACAAAGATATAGATAATACCGACACTCTAAAAAAAGCGATCTCATTAGTGGCTATCGAATTTGCGTTTTTTGCTTCTTTATTGCTTTCAACGGTAGATATTGTGTTCTCAATTAGCGCAACTATTATAATCGGAATAAGTTTCGTGCTGGTGTTCCGCAAAAGTTTCTTTAGTTTGCATCACTTACTAGAGTATGGAGCGTTTGACCCTTTCCAAAATCTAATTTTCTGGCAAACGGACTACGATAAATCGGTGCTCTATTATACCAATAATGTAGATTTAATAACTACGGGCGTTAGTACTCTGAAAATTAGAGTTATGGCCGAGAATGTGGGACCTTCTCTTCTTACCTATATTAAAGGGTTGTACAAAAATCGAACTCCTTATACTTACCAAGTTGTTCACAAACCGCTCCAGATAACCGACGCTATAGCGTACGATAAAAGTTCGACTTTTGAGACGATGATTTTGTTTTCTACATATTATAAAGTGAGCGGGAACATTACAAAGTCAAAGCTAGCTAAGTTAGTAAAGGAGCTCCGATTAAGCGTTACTGCGTTAGAAACGGGTATTCCGTCTAACTTTCACCACTTTAAAATATCGCTGTTGATCGGACAAGAGTTAATTGAAGTGTTTAGGAGCACCGTTTTAAAACGAGACGTTCCGTTAGAACCCGATTCGAAGAGAATTACTTGCGAAACCATACGCCCCAATTTAGGAGCTTCTATCGTAAAAGCGGGATATGTCGTTGCGTTAATAGTATTACTTGACGTGTCTCTATTAATTTTTGATCTACCTTTGTTATACCGATTTTTGCTTGACATTGGTATCGTAGCGTCGCTCTTACTCGTGTGGTGGCAAGAATTGTTTTTTCAGTTGTCAAAAGGTAAGCTATTTAAGTCTAAAGAGATAAAAGTGATCGATCCCTTTGCCAAAATAGATTTTTACAAATCGAGAAGAACTTCTGAGACAATTTTTTATCAGATCGAAGGAAAAACAACTGGAGGGATTAAGATGGCAAACCTTTATTTCTGTAGCCCGCCGCCTTATAGCAACGCCTCTAAATTTTACGAAGCGTTAAACAAAGAAGGGATGCCTTTCACCGTTTCTTTTCAGCTTGGACCATTAAACTTTAAAAAATTCGATGCGGAAGGGTTTAAATACTTAAACGAAAAAGAAAAGTATTACTTGTTCAATTATCGAAACAATAAAGAACTAAGAGACAAATGGCTTAGAGATAGGGCGGGTATCTGGAGCGTAATTGCTACCTATTCCACTTCAGTCGTTTCTAATTCACCGTCGCTTACTTATGAGGCTATGGATGAGATTGAAACGCGGTTAATACATCAGTTCAATGTCTTAAAAACTGCTTTTGGGAGCCATTTCATGAATTTCAAGATTAAACCGTTAAGGCACAATTTGTTGCAATCAGCTTTTGTGTTCGAAGCGCTTAAAAACAAGTTTTTCAGAAGGAACGGTACTCATCTTAACTATTTGCTGTTTCAAGGTAAAATTTTAGCTTTTCTGACCATTATTTCCAATCAATTTAAGAAAGGAGTAGAAACGCGGTTAGCTGCAGAGTTTAACACTCCTTTACAGCTTATCAACGCTATTATGATTGGCTCCACCATTAACACGGAATATTTGGAAAACGAAGTGCCCGCTGGGTTTTTGATCGAGCAAGTGCGTAACCTATTCGTCACCAACGGTACGAACTCTAGCCGAGAACTCCTTACTCAAAAAATAGTTCTAGAATTGGTTAAAGCGGGCTATCCTTCGGTGGTGTTCGATTTTACGGGTAATTGGTCTAAGATCGTACGAATTTTCCAAGGCACTATTTACGAGAATCAATTTATCTACCACAAACTAGGGAAAACTATTGTGATCAACCCTCTTCGCTCAGGGATTCCCTACGACAAAAAAAACCCCGATTACTTGGATTACATGTTTGACGCTTACGCAATGTGCTTTAAAAAAGACGAACGGACTATTGAGACTTTTAAGAACACTATACTTAGAAATCCTGATATTGATGTATCTACATTAGTGTTAGACTTAACCACGCAACGCGACTGGGAGAAGTCTTCAGTTACGGAAACTTTGCTTTCCTTTTTTAAGGAATTTACTCCCCAAGAGTCTTCCTTTATCCAACATCAGCAGCCTCAAACGCAAGACACTCCCCGAGAACACGAATTCATAACTAACGATAAAACCATAATCATAGATCTTTCAGACGTAAGAGATTACGACAAACAATGCTATTTTGCTTTTGTGATTTTATCAAAGTTTATTCATTATTTAAAAACTGGAGAACCGTATATCCCTAAATTTATTGTCCTGCCTCACATAGACGTAATTTTTGATGGGTTTTTCCTGGATAAGAAAATCCAGTACGGTAAAATAGACAAATTTTTTGTTCCCTTCGTAGATAACGGCTTCGGCACCGTGTTTTCTGCCTCCCAAATAAGATATTTACACCCTAATGTGTTTAATTACTTCGACAACATCGTAACTTTTCGAGCATCCGATAAACGGGATTTAGCAGTTCTCAACGGACAGATGAACTTAGAGAACTTGCACGGGGTTGGTTACTACAGCAATCGGAGGAACGAAGGATATCAGATGAGGTATATCGCAGCGATGAAACAAGACGAAGCGGTGGTTAAGCGAGAGGATATCTACCAATCCTTCCCCGTAAAATTGGATTTTAAGGAATTACAAGAAGCTAAACCTCTATCGTGGCAAGAAATCGTGAGTTATATGGGAGAGCAAGGTTTCGACTTAGAAAAAACAGAGAAAAAAATTATGAAAAGAGCTCAAACCACTCTATTCGAAAGCGATTTTTCCGGTTATAGCGACTTAATTGAGGGTATTGTAAAATTTTTAAACAATATCCAAGCGGTTGATAAGGTCGGAAATCTCTACAAAAACAAAGTAAGAGAAGAACTCCGAAACATCTTGCGACCTTACATTGCGAGAATTACTAAAGATAAGCAGAGAGAAAAAGAAATTATTGATAATGTTTTTGGTATTTTAGTGAGCAAACAATATTTAGTAGAAAATCACCCCCGAAGAGCAAGTGGTTCAGAGTCAATGCAAACTTCTTTTGCAGTCGGACCTCACTACCAAAGAGTTTTGAAGGATTATTACGATTCCCGTGATAGTTCGAACATTACTTACGAACCTGTGGAGTTGGAATCCGAGCATACGTCTGATTTAAGACAGGCTTATACTTCTGAAGAAACGCCAGATGAAGAGGTTTTAGATCCGATGAAGATAAGAAGCGCCTTGACAAAACATTTTGCTCCTATTTTATATTACGAATACTTTACTATGCATAAAAACATGAACTACAAAAAATACGAGAAGGTGCTTAAAACAGCTCGAGAATTATTCCCAAAATTTCTTCACAGCGTTTACCGAGAATATTACAGCGTGAACTACGCAATAACTTCAGAAGATATAGACACATTCATTGGTAAATTCGGGAATATTGAGGAGTTTCCGCTTACAGGAGACGATTTACGACAATTTTTATTACTAATCGAAAACATAGAGGTAACCGATGAAACTATAGTAGCCGAAGTTTGCACAAATACTTTTGATGCGTATTCCAAGATATTTGATAGTTTTAGACAATACGTTGAAGGCAGGCTGGGGGCGTTATAATGGCAAAGAGTCAAGATTTAGAGGATTTTGGACAGATAATAGAAAAAATTATCTTTGAGGAAAACGAGTTAGAGGAGCTCAAAATTGCGATAAAAAACTTTATCGACGGTAAAACCAGCGCTAAGGAGTTAAAACATTTGCTACTTCAATGTCGAGGTCGCATGACGGAAGATATAACGTATTTTACTTCTCTCTTTGTGGAACAAAAGACTCAAGACTTGTTAAAAACCGTAATAAATAAAGATCAACTTCCTTCACCAACCAAAGTAGAATCTCAACTAAGGGAAGAGATAAAAGAAAAGAACGATCTTTTGGAGATTGTGGCAAATCGAGTAAATAGATTAGTATTTAAGTTTAACAACGAAGATTCGAGCGAAGAACAAAAGCCAATCTCGATTGACGAGGCTAAAGAAGAAATAGAAAGATGTTTAAGCCAAATTGGCGCGAGCGAATGGATTGAGATGTGCGATTATGACGACTACAGGTTTTTCGTTAAGTTATATCCTAAGTTAGAAGCACTCTATCAAGAACGATTTGGCGAGAGCGAAAAAAGCAGCAATGACACCAGAGACGGAAAAAAAATTATGGCTAACAAAATGGTAAGGCTCGGATTTCCAAATGATATTGAGACGGATGTGATAAAATACATCTCTTTTCGCAATAATTTCAACCACAGCATGGTCGACATATCTCCGTCCAACCTTGAGCTGGCTCACAAGGCGTTCGTTAAACTTTTTGTATATTTAATAATAAGCAACCTAGATTCCAAGCTTCTTTCCAACAATAGGGAAAGTTTTTACTCTTGTTTAAAAGATTTTTTTTCTGAACGGCTCACAGATAATCATCTTTTTCGCAAAAGAATATTGGAAAGGCTAAAAACCGTTTTTTAAGTTTAGAAAGTTGTTTTCTATATCATTATAAACATTTTTTTCTTCTCTTTTTTTAGAATTACGAGATTTTTTAGTTGAATAAGAGACTAAAAAAAGATAAAACATTAGTTCTTAGTTATCAGATTAGTTTCCTGGACTTCCATATTGATGTAATCAAACCCTTTTAAGTGAGGGGCTAAGTTCTTTGGCTTTATTCCGAGAATACCAGAAAAAATCACATCTACCGAAAGTAAATCCGAAGTGATCCTCACGAAAGGTGCGAAAGATCGTGCGCCAATCGAACCATTCATCATTTCTTCGAATGCTCCAGGTTCTCTATCGTATTTTTCTCTGACTCCTGGCATCGTAAATACTTTTGGTAACAACGCTTGATAGGTGGAGAGGTTTATCTCCTTTTTAAGGTTGGACAATTCGAAGTAATTGAACTTCTTTGTCTCGAGGCCATAACATCTCTCGTAATCTACGCTGTCGGGAGTAAACCACCATGTAAACAAAAACGGCACGCCCCAGGACTCGATCATGGGGATTTCTCTCTTTCGAGCTTCTCGGGCGATAAAGATTGAGGTAGCAGGATCGTCCAAAGTAAGCGCGATTATTTTTACACCTTTAAGAACCTCATCAATGTTTTGCTGAGTTATCTTAAAAAATTTTCTGACTTCTATTTCAGGATCGATCTTCTGTAAAAATGCTTCTACCACATCGATTTTTCTCTTACCGAGGTCGTCAGTGGTGCAAATTTGCCTGTTCAGGTTTGATTCGTCGAAAACATCAAAGTCACAAATAACTAAGTTCTGACAGCCTGCTCTCACTAGATTCTCTGCTAGTGGACCGCCTAAACCACCTACTCCGAGTATTGCTATGCGTGAAGTTCTGATTAATTCTTGTTCTTCGAATGTAATTGGTCCGATGTTCCTAATAACGTGTTCCCAATATATATATGACCATGTTTCTAGCTTTTTATTGACAAACATTAGCCATCATCAATTTTTGTTGTTTTTTATCGAGATTTAATTACTTCATAATGTTCAATCCAAGAAGCTTTATAAAAGAAAAAATGATAACAAAGAGAAAAAACTCATAAAAAGTTTTTATTCTATTAGCGAGCGAACCAATTAACATTTCTGTCAATTATGGTTGGCAGGATATAATGAATTAAAAAGGTTATTTTGTCGAAAAAATGGCACTTTGCCAGTGTTAACTTTGTAAAGTAATTTCTTTTTTGTGTTTGTCAACATTCGAGTTAAAACCATTAAATAGGGCTACATTACTCTCCCAGTGTTGAGGTAGGTTATTGCAGTATTCATCGTAAAAAGAATGGGCTAACATTTCAAAATTTTCGTTTGCAATTTTCGTTTTAAGGCTCGCAGGTGATATACCTATAAAGAAAAAGGGTTCGATTTTAGTGAAATGGAGTCGATATTCATTCATCGAAATTTTTTGCATATCCCTTTCGAAACAAACGTTATAAAGCGAATTTATCGCGTGAAAATATGCTCCAACAAGCTGATCATCGCATTTTAATATAGAAAAGTGGCTAAAAATTACCTTCCCACCAGGAGAAAGGACAAAAAAATCAAGCAAAAATTCGGTCATGACAAGTTTATCCGGATTTTTTGCGAATATAAAATGATGTAATATCAATAGAATGCGGGAATATAACGCTAATATATATTTAATAAATGAAGTTGTTTTTGTGAAATTTTAGCTTTCAGATAAAAACCTTATGTTTAAAAAAATAGAAATTAAAGTATTAATTCTTACAAACTCTCTTTTTAATCGATCTTCACATGCTTAGACTTTAAGATTCTAAGGGAATCTCTAAGAATTAAATCGGGAACTTTGATTGAGTGTAAAATTTTTGTATTAATTGGTTCATTTTTATCAACATCTATGTTTATTTTGAAATCTTGTTCCCAGTTAAAATTTGTTGATGGTTTTTCCATAATTAAGAATATGGGCTCTTTTAAGATAAAAGATAGGACTACCTTAAATTTACAATTTATTGGAGTAAATTATTATTAACCTCTTTTATTATCTAATGTGAAAATTATATTCTTAATTTTAAAAAAGGAGCCAGATTAAAATGGATAAAAGTGATGCTAAAAAGCTATTAGGCGGTGAGTTTAGCTTTTTTTATGATAATATTGATCCTGTTATTCAAGAATTAAAATTGGAGAAAAACGCGAAAATTTTAGATGTCGGTACAGGAGAAGGTAAAATGGCGATAACTCTCGCATTAAAAGACTATCGCGTGCTAACTGGAGAATTGGAGAATGATGAGTCCCAATATGCTAAAAGAAATTGGTTGGAATCAGCTAAAAAAGTTGAAGTCGATCACTTAATTACTTTTACTCCTTTTAATGCTGAGAAAATGCCATTTGAAGATGGATCGTTTGATATCGTTTTTATTTCTGGAGCTCTTCATCACATTAAAGACGGTCAAGCAGCTTTCAACGAAAGCGTGCGAGTGATTAAAACAAATGGTAAAATTTGTATTTTTGAACCAAATCTTCGTGCGATCGGAACTATAAGGGGAAGAAAATACCCAGATCATCCAGATCCTGTTGATCCAAGAGATTTTAACTATATTCATAAGTTATCTCTAAAAATTAAGAAAACCTCGTATTACGATGCCTATATATTTCAAAAAGTAGAGTAAATCCAAAAAAATATCTTATTTTTGTCTATCCCTTCTTAGTTAGGTATCGATAAATAACACTCATATATCGATAGTCTTTTTTAGACACAACATGCAAAAAATTTAATATATTAAATAATAAATTTAATCCATACTTATTACCGTAAATCCCAATAA
>CAZDTP010000082.1:0-13377 GCA_964508365.1 uncultured archaeon | reverse complement strand
AAAAGAATTCCTGCGTCTCTGGCTCTTTTATAATACTCTTCATACATCTTCCCCCCACATCTCATATCTATATAACATACGGTAATTTCGGAATCGGGATATTCTGAGATTATAAGTTTGGAATTCTTAACAGATAAATTACAGCAAACTACGCTACAATATGCATTCTTTTTTATATCTCTTGATCCTACGCAGTTAATGAATAATATTTTCTTTGGACGTTTTCTATCTGAGGGGCGTACCAAATGACCGAACATAGGACCATTTGGAGCAAGGATCCTTTCTAATTGGATCTGTGTGATTACATTCTCGTATTTTCCGTAGCCATAATCGTCTTCTTGATATATGTCCCATCCTGTTGCCACTATTATTGTTCCTATTTCAAGTTCTATTATTTCGTCTTGTTGGCTAAAGTCAATTGCTTCCAAATCACAAGACTCGACACATGCAAAACATTCTACACACGATTCTCTTACAATATCATAAACTGCCGGAACTGCTTGAGCAAATGAAATATCGATGCACTTACGAGCCGATAGATTTTCATCAAAATAATTAGGAACGTATATAGGACATACTTCCGTACATGCACCACAGCCAGTACATTCGCTTTCAATTACAAATCGCGCTTTTCTTTTTACTTGGACTCTAAAGTTACCTATGTATCCTTCGACTTTTTCTACTTCACTATAAGTAAGCATTTCAATATTTGGATGGCGATCAGCTTCAAGCATCTTAGGTCCGAGAATTCAAATCGAGCAATCGTCTGTCGGAAATGTTCGATCTAATTGAGACATACGACCACCGATAGTAGTTTTCTTTTCAACTAAATAAACTTTATATCCTGCATCTCCTAAATCAATTGCAGCACTTAAACCAGCAATCCCTCCACCAATAACCAAACATGTAGGTTTTACATTTACTGTTTTTGTAGGTATCTCTTCCAAAAATTGCGATCTTGAAATCCCTGCTTTTACCAATTCTATTGCCTTAAGTGTAGCTTCATCTCTTACTTCCATTGCTTGATGTACGTAACTACAATGTTCTCTAATGTTTACAAATTCCAAATATCTCTGTGGCAATCCTGCTTCTTTTAAAATGGCATGAAATACTGGCTCATGTGTTATTGGAGTTCAAGCAGCCAAAATTATTCTGTCAAATTTTTTTTCGTCTATTTGTTCTTTAATAAATTCAGCTCCTCCAGACGTACACAAATTTAAATACTCGTAAGCGTAAACATCATCGAGTTTATCAATTTCTTCTACAATTTTAGGCACATCTAAAATGCCTCCAATATTAACTCCTCATCTACATATAAATGCTCCGATTTTGTGTTTACTATTGGTCTGTTCTTCAGACAAATTTTCCACCTTTTATATTTATATCCTCCTAATTTTAAATGTTTCTTCTTATAACGATATGTATTAATTGTATTTGATTAAATAATTATGATCATGCAAATGGTTCTTATTATTAAAATTCAATTGTTATTAGTTTTAAAACGATTAATTTTGATTTTAAGACTTTCTTCATGAACTGTTATAGTTGAAAATAATCGAACCAGATTTTAATGGAATAAAGATTATAACTAATGAGTGTAACATTTACTAATAAAACTAAAAAAAAGGTATAATAGGTGAATATTCATGGTAGAATCTCAGAAATCAGAAAAGAAATCAAGATACGAAATTAATCCAGTTCAAAGAAAAGCATTAATTGGAAGAATATATCCTATCCTCTTGGTGGGATCAATACTTTGGTTATCAGGAGAATATCTGTTTAGCTTTCTCTTCTCAGATTTGGATTTTACAGGGCAAAATGTATTGTACTATATAATGATTGTAATAGTAGAAGCGATTTTATTTATCTCATTTTTCATTGCCTCTAAAAGTAATAAAACACTATTGAATTAAAAAAAAAGAGAGATTTTTAATCAAAAGTTCTCTCACTCGGTTAGAAGAGACATAATGTTACCTAATTCTTTCATTTTCTTCATTCCCTTAACTTTTAACTTACCAGTTAGCATCTTAAGTAGCATTGAAACCTTAGATATCTTACCACCCGTAAAGTCAAAAAATAAACTTGCAGTGCAAGCTATTGAACCATCAACTACCATATTCTTTATGGTGTCCCCGTCGTTTTCAATGTGTTTCACATCTAGAGTTCCGTTTTCAACTGTAATTAACGCACTATAGCGTTGATCCGTAAGATTGTATAGAAAACTCATCTTTGCATCGGCATAATTTTCTTTGAATTTTTTATTTTGGTTTATCTGTCCCATTTGTTGCCAGAGTAATCCAGCAAGACCGCATCTTTCTTTTTTAGCTTCTTCTTTCATTTTAGCTTTTACAATAGATTCGTTCTCAATTCTCCATTCTTTAAATGGTTTTTTTGTTGGAATCTTTAATTCAATCTCGTCTAGGTTATCTGCGATAGGGAACTTTCCATAGGTATGAGTTGCAGCTACTGCCGCATGAATGTGTTCCGAAGGAGTATCTGCAGGAATGTTTGATAATATAATACTTAGGCTATGATCTCGTCCAAAGGCATCAATGAATCTTTTGATATTATCTACAATTTTCTCTATGGGTCCATCACGGAGTAATCGAGCATTTATCCCTGCTGTTATTGATACATTTTTACCTTCTTTTCGGAATTTCTCAGTGTAGTCGCGTACTGCCTTAAGAGGGTATTCGTGCCATCGACCCATTACTAAGAATAATGCTGGTTGGCCACCCATACTCGCAATTTCTACATCAAAACTATCATGAAGTATTTTTGGATCAAATTTTTCCAATCGTTCTTCACAATAATCTCCAGTGACATTCATAGTTATTAATCCAAATTCTTTACATTTTTTGTCGAGTCGTTGATTATAGGGAACAATCCAATCCATCATTTCTTTGGGTGATAGATTTGGAACGCTAGCCCAAGCATCAGCGCCTATTCCCAATAAATTACCCGTTGTCTCGTTTTGAATCCTAATCCAAGGTGCTAAAACATCATCAACAGCAAAACTCATTACTCCATGATATAATTTTGGGTCCTTTTTCATTGCTCTAATGAGTTTTGGAAATCCCATCAATCCAACTGCTAAGCTAAAAGGCGAGCAAAATATGCACATTCCACTCGCCATTGAGCCTTTAGTATTTAAGATCATCGGAAAGCGTCCAGCATTCTGAAAATCGATTTTTTTATTTTTTAATTTTTCTAAATCTTCATAGTTCTTAATTAATGGTTGACGGAAATCAATAGTAGGCATAGAATTTTCGCCATAAATTAATTTACCTCCTAACGCTTCTACTTCTAAATCATAGGAATCATATCCTCCTGCTGGACCATCTAAATCATAATATTTTCCCACTAATCCACCTATTTCAAAATTTAAATTAAAATCAGTAAAGAAGGGTTTAGCTGGAACTTCTGCTAAATACATTACATGATCATGGCATTGAGCTAAAATAGAAATATATCCTTTATCTCCAGCTGAAAGAACACTTCCTAAATCCTTTTTCACTTCTCCTGTTTGAGCCATATTAAATCACCCCATAACCTCTTTCGCTTTTTCTACTGCATCAAATGCGTCTTTACCCCAAGCATCAGCTTTTATTTCATCAGCAAATTCTTGAGTGCAAGGTACTCCACCAATTAAAACTTTAACACTGTTTCTCAATCCTTCATTTTCAAGTTGTTTGACTATTTCTTTCATCTCTAGCATTGTTGTCGTCATATAACATCCTAAACCCAAAATATCTGGTTTTTCTTCTTTAATTGTTTGTATAAAAGTCTCTTTCGATACATCTTCTCCTAAATCAATAACTTCAAAACCTCCTCCTCGAAGAGTCGCATTAACCATGATCTTACCCAAATTATGCATATCTCCCGCAACTGTTCCGATTATTATTTTTCCAGAAGAACCTCTTTCTCCCGCTGAAAGTTTTGGTTCGATAATTTCCATAGCCAAACGGAAAGCTTCAGCACATAAAATAATATCCGTGTGAAAATATTCATTTTGCTTCCATAGCTCTCCAGCTTCTTGAATTCCAGGGATAATACCTTGGTTTACAATAATCATCGGTTCTATATCTTGTTCTAAAGCCTTTTGAGCAAGTTCTTGAGCAATATCATCGTCCCCCTCAAGAACTGCTTTTTTTAAATCTTCCAAAATTTTTAAATTTGTCATTTAATTACCACCATTTTTAAATGTAACGTAGACAAATCAAATATAGAAGCTATCTAGTATATATAGGTTATTCAATTAAATTGATTTATTTTATTTTTATAATAACTTTTTAAAATAATCCTTTTAAATATTAAACCTAATTATGATTCATGAGTTTTAATGAAGAACTTAACATTAGATGGTGCAAATCAGTTTATTTTAAAAAAACAACATCTCACAGAGGACACTAAAATTAATGATATCCTTCAAATTGCAGATGATCTGTGTGGTTTACATGCTACAGAGACTCTTGGACCATATTTAACTCTTTTTACAAGAACTATTAGCTTCAATAAAGAAGATTTGAATATAGCACTCTATAAAGAGAAGAATTTGGGAAGAATCCGTGGAATGCGTAACACTTTATTCATTGAAACGAAAGAAATGATCCCTCTAGTTTATAATTCCATTAAATCTCTAACAGATAAAAGAGACGAGAAATATCTAGAGATGAGAGGAATTTCAAGAGAAGAATATAATTCATTGTCAAATCAAATACTTGAATTATTAAAGAATAAGGAAATGTCTACGACTGATATTAAAAAAGCTCTTTCTTCCCAAAAAGACATTGTGGCAGTGATTTCCGTGATGTGTGATCAAATGGTATTTATAACCAATCAAGTCTCAGCTATAAAAATTTGTAACGAGATGACTCCATTAACAAAAAGAACTAGGGGGGGTTTTATGAGTCCTCTAAAAGACTATAATTAGGTCATTATTAAAATTTGATAAGAAGAATTGAATAAAAAAATAAAAATAGATAAAAAAAATTATTTATTTGCTACCAAATTCAGAAACATCACCAAATAAACGCTTTACAGCGTCCATTCTGGTTTCCTCGCCAATCTGTTCGACATTTTTCAAACTTATGGCTTCTTTTGGGCAAACAGCAATACATTGAGGTTCTGTTTTACCAACTTCAGGATCGATGAAATCTTCTTTCATACCTTCACATAGGTCACATATCAAGGCTTTTTGAGAATCAATGTGTAAATTTATAACTCCAAAATCGCAAGCTCTAATACAAAAGGCACATCCATTGCATTTATCATCGTCTACAATTATAGATCCCGTTTCTTCATTTTTTGTTAAAGCTTTTTCTGGACAACTTCGAATACATGGTGCGTCTTCGCACTTCTGGCACGCTAGAGCGATGTTAAAAACAGGTTCAATTCGGACTCTATGAATTCGGGTGTTAATAGGGTTAAATTCGCCATCGTGGACAAATGAGCATACTGATTCGCATGTTTCGCATCCTGTACATAAATCTGGATCTATAATTATGAATTGATGCATCTTTCCGCCGCGTTTCTTCAAGGATGATCTTGACATTTTCCTATTTACCTCCTGCTGGTTTTAACTTACCAATTACAAAATCTAAACCCAAACTCTTTAGAGTTTCATCCGTAGGAATCCCCGTTTTCGTATCCCAACCTCGAGCTTCGTAATATCCACTTAGAAGTTTTTGAAATCCTTCTTCTTTTAAAACGACACCTTTAGCAGGACCCTTTGTGTGTGCATCTTTAAAGAACTTTTCTGGAGGATGGTCGTCTGCTCTGGTCCACCCTTCTCGAATATTGAAACATTTTGAAAGGTTTAAGATAGCAGCGCCTCTTTTATTAATAGATTCTTCAGTGTGTGGAATACCAGTTACTAACTCATAGACTTTCGCCATCTCTGCATCGTTTTCATAAATTCCACGCGTGAACTTACAAATTACATATGAGTCAATAATAGCATAAATATCTTCAAGCTTTATGATTGCTTTACCGCGTTCAAGTGGTTTGTCGTATCCAAATCTATCGAAATTGCCTTTAGCATCAAGTCCATAAGCACCATTCCTTAAATGACAAGCTCCTCTAATAGATACACTTTCACCAACAGCAAAACTATTCATTCCGTGGAGATCAAAAGCAGGCATTTCTAAGCCTTTTATGTGCATTCCGTAATACCCAGCGTTCTTCCTTCCCAATTCCTCTAGTCGAATACCGGCTTGTCTACAGCCATCTCCGAAGATTTCACCAACAAAACCTTTGCCCAGAATCATTTCTTCTGTAAACCTTGCCAGATTAGTGGTAGATCCAAAAGGTAATTCGTATCCAAGATCTTTCTTGGTTATGAGTCCTACTTCGTACAACTCACAAGCCATGCTCGCTGTAACACCACCTGAAATTGCGTCAATTCCTAAATCGTCGCATAAAGACACGCATTTAAAAATAGTTGGCCAATCCTTACAACCCGTGTTAGATCCAAAGGAATAACACATTTCAACGTCTATAGAAGCTACTAAATTAGGATATTCAGGGTGGGTTTTTGGTACTCTCGCGAGATGATCACAAGCGATTGAACATTGTGAGCAAGCAACTTTTTTAACAACCCAATCTTCGTTTAGCGTATCTCCAGTAAAGGCTCCATTGTCAATCTCTTCCCATGTACCTTCGCGATAATTCATTGTAGGGAACATTCCGAGTTTATTGTAACTAGTTATTCCAGAAGGAGTGCCTAAATCACGATATTTAGCTGTTGCTGGACCATTAGCTACTTTAATTAATTTTTTAGCTAACTTGTAAAATTCAGCGGGATACGCAACTTTAAGTCCTTTAGTGCCCCGAAATGCTATTGCTTTCAGATTTTTGCTTCCCATAACTGCACCCATTCCTGTGCGACCTGCCTGTCTATTTCTATCGTTCGTAATACACGCTAGTTTACTTAATCTCTCTCCTGCCTGTCCGATTGACATTACGGCTAATCTCTGATCTTGAAATTCTTCTCGAAGTAATTCTTCTGTTTCAAAATTCCCTTTACCCCAAAGAGTTTTTTCACACGGTTCTATGTAATAATCATCGTCGTCTACAACCATGTAAACGGGTTCAGAAGCTTTTCCCTTGATCACGATTGCATTGATTCCAGCGCGTCGCGCTTGTGCTCCAACTGAACCTGAGGAAATGGCCATACCAAACATACCTGTTAACGGGGATTTAGCAAATACGCCGTACTTTGAACTAGTAGGTAAAATAGTGGTTGGAAAGGGACCTATCGCCCATACAAATACATTTTCTGGACTTAATGGATCTACGCCCGGTTTTAATTCGTCCCAGAGAATTTTTGCACCAAATCCATAACCACCAATCCAATCGCGGCAAAATTCTCCAGATAAAGTAGATTTCGCTATTTTCCCACTTGTTAAATCGACATCGAGTCTCACTTGGGAGTATCCTTTGACATTATCGGGTAAAGTGATTTCTTTAGCTTTACTCATGTTTTTCACTAATTTTTATTTTTGATTTTTTTAGTTTAGAGAGTTAATAATTAATTATAAATTTTTTAATTTACATAAAATTAAACCCACAATTAAAATTTAAATTCTTCTCTTCATAAAATCCACCCAAATTAAAGTTCCGAAATGGTTTCTGTAAACATTCTGATTTATTGATTTTATATCAGCTTACCTTATTATCTAATCAAATGCTTTTTAACAATAATAATAGCATATTTAAAGTGGTTTAAATTATATTTAACAACAGAATAAAGACTTTAGTGTTGTTATTATGACTGAAACTACGGATACATCACAAAATAAGAAAGCTGATAAGATACTCTCAAGCGATATCATAAAAAACGTCATTGCTAACGCAAACTATTGTTATAATTGCAATCGTTGCGTAAATGTATGTCCAGTATCTTACTTAGATCTATTTTATCCGAGAAATTTAATCACAGATTTAACCTTTTTATCACCTGAAGAAGCACTAAAGAATAATAATATTTGGGATTGTCTAACTTGTGGATTGTGCACAGAATATTGTCCAATGACTAAAGATAAAACCGGGGTCAACTTTACAGAAATTATTAAGGAACTTCGAACATTAACTTCAGAATACGAACCATTACAAGAGACTTTGCGTAGTTGTAATCACGACAGAGTTTATTCCAGTATACCAAAATTAATGGCAGACGATAAGATAAAATTCACTAATAAGCTTGGATTCTTAGAAGGAACAGGTTTAAAAATAAAAAACCAGGGAGAAATTGCTTATTTTATGGGTTGCACTCCATTTTTAACGGGAACTGCGCCATGTGTCGTTGGTTGCCCTGCAGGAGTGGACGTTCAAGGATATATTTCATTAATATCTGAAGGCAAGTTTCAAGAGTCTATCGATTTGATAAGAGAAATGAACCCTTTACCTTATTTATGTGGGAGAATTTGCACAGCTCAGTGCGCCTTGAATTGCAATCGTCAACATCACGATGATCCTATAGCTATCAGAGAACTCAAAAGGTTTGTTTCGGATTATGAAGCAGCTCACCCAAAAAATAGTAAAATAAAACCAGTTAAACAAACCAAGGAAAAAGTAGCAATAATCGGAGCCGGACCGGGAGGATTATCTGCTGCTTATTACCTCGCGAGAATGGGATATAAACCAACAATTTTCGAGAAAGGGGATAAAACCGGTGGCGTCGTAAGATATGGTGTTCCGCAATATCGACTCTCTGACGAAGCGTTGGATCACGATGTAGATTTCATAAAACATATGGGAGTTGAAATCGTACTGAACAAAGAGTTTGGTCCGAATTTTACTCTTGAAGATCTTAAAAAGGATAGTTTTGAAGCTGTCTTTATTGCGGTAGGTCTGTATGTACCAAAAACTTTGAGATTAGAAGGCGAAGATTTACCAAATGTTCATGTTGCTATAGATTTTCTCTTAGATAGAAAGTATAATTGTGCGGAAGATCCTGAAGAATTTAAAGGTAAAACTTTTGGAATTATCGGCGGAGGAGCAGTTGCCGTAGATGTTGGCGAAACTGCTGTTAGATTGGGCGCTACGAAAGTCGATTTTGTAGATATATTAACTGAGGAAGCACTTAAAAATGTGCTTAAAGACTTACATGAGGCTGAGAGAGAAGTTATGGAATATAATTTTACTACTTCGACTAAGAATATTACTCAAGAACCTAATGGAAAGTTAGCGCTAAATTGCTATAAGATTGAGTGGGGAGAACCTGATCCTGAAACTGGACGAAGACCTCTAAATAAAGTGGAAGGTTCTGATTATAAGATTGTTGTGGACTATGTAGTAATTGCTATCGGGCAAGGACTTGATATGGTTCCTATTAATGCCGCAACTGAAAATAAATTAAAAATTGATAGGGGAAAAATAGTAGTTGACGAGTTAACTTATGAAACTACCATTCCAGGAGTATTTGCTGGGGGAGATATAATATTCGATTCGCTAATGTGCGCTGTTGACGCAATTGGAGACGGAAGAGAAGCCGCATATTCAATCGATCGCTACTTACGTGGA
This sequence comes from uncultured archaeon, assembly GCA_964508365.1. Classification (GTDB taxonomy): domain Archaea; phylum Asgardarchaeota; class Lokiarchaeia; order Sigyniarchaeales; family SOKP01; genus SOKP01. Next base: position 3,852 of record CAZDTP010000082.1, on the reverse strand, counting down.
ATTGATTTAAAAGAAGGAAGGATTAGAACAAAAGATCTTAAGAGATCTACTATTCCTAAAAAAAATATCCAAGTAAACGCCTGTCAAGAAATGAACTTTATGCCGGGTGAAGAACGTTTAGTTTGTTTTGAAGAGATGGAATTAGGTTACACGGAAGAACAAGCGAAAAAGGAAGCAAATAGGTGTTTAAATTGTAATTGTTGCAGTAATACTGATCAGATCCCCGAGGATTATACTGCCGCTCTTGATTCTACTGGAATTATGGTTTGTAATTATGGAAACCAAGATAACATGCGTTCATACAACGCTACAGATTATCTTACTATTCCTAAGAGTGTAATTGGTATATTGAATCACAACGAAATTATACCTGTTGTTTTACCAGAGGAAAAGTGTTGCGGACACGATATCATCTGGGAGGGCGATACAGAATCTTTTGAGAAGTTAGCAAGATATAATGTTAAGTTGTTTAAAGATGCTGGAGTGAAAACTATCGTTTTTAGCTGTCCTGAAGGTTATTACACCTGGAATAATGATTACCGAAATCTCTTTGAGAAAAGCGATGAGTTTGACTTCGAACTATATCACATTTCAGAGTATATTATGAATGAGAATCTATTAGAAGATATATCCTTTCCAAATTTGGGAGAAATTAAAGTGACTTACCACGATCCATGTAGACTTGGTCGAATGAGTGATGTTTATGACGCACCTCGTGAAGTTCTAAAACAAATTCAGGGCATAAAGCTACTTGAAATGGAGCATAATAAGGTTGACGCTGATTGTTGCGGAGTATCTGCCTATATTTCATGTAATCAAAACTCAAAGAAATTGCAAGAATCGAGAATAAAGCAAGCAATCGAAACTGGTGCAAATTACTTAATTACAACTTGTCCAAAATGCTTAACGCATTTAAATTGTTATCTAAACGAGAATAAAGAGCTAAAAAATAAAATTCAAGTAATTGACTTACTAACTTTTATTGGTAGAATGCTCTTTATGCAGTAAATTTTAAAACCGATTCTATTTCCCTCTATTATAACAACATTAAATAATTTTTATACTTTACATCACTTAGAAATTGGTTATAATTATTTTAATAAATAGGAGTATAGATGAAATTTGCCTTATGAAATTCTTGAGAAAATTGAACTTGGAAATAGTAGAACAATTTTTGAAATGGTATTAAAAACGCCACTAATAGCTAAAAAATCCTATGCAGGAAATTTTGTTCTTATTAGAGTTAATGAAACGGGAGAAAGAATTCCGCTAACAGTTGCCGATTACGATCGGGAAAATGGAACGATAACGCTTGTAATTCAAGTAGTGGGTAAAAGCACTAAATTACTTTGTAATCAAAGAGTCGGTGATAAGATTCTAGATGTCGTAGGACCTTTAGGGAATAGAATTCACATTGAGAAATACGAACATCCAATAGCAATAATTGGCGGAGGAGTTGGGATAGCAGCTTGTTACCCTCAAGCAAAAGAACTAAAAGAAGCAGGTAATAAGATTATCACGATATTGGGTGCTAGAAGTAAAGGATTATTAATTTGGAGAGATAAGATGGATTCTGTGAGCGATGAATTAATAATTACTACAAATGACGGTAGCGAAGGGATAAAGGGTGTAGTAACTGATCCATTAAAAGAGATTATTAAGAAAAAAAAAATAAGCTTAGTTATCACAATTGGACCCTTGATAATGATGAAGTATGTTGTCCTTACAACTAATGGATCAGGGGGTTTACCCAAAGTAAAAACCTTTGTCTCTTTGAACACGATAATGATTGATGGAACGGGGATGTGTGGAAGTTGTAGGTTTTCTACTCTTGATGGGGGTGTCCAGTTTGCGTGTGTCGATGGTCCCGATGTTGATGGACACATTGTAGATTTTGATAATCTTTTAAAACGCGCCAATAGGTTTCTTGAACAAGAAAAACATTCATTAGAATGGTACGACGAAAAGTGTAGGGCGTTAGAAAAATATAACAAAGAGGTGGATTAGAGTGGAAAATCAGAGATCATCAATAGACGTATTAAATAATAAGAAGGGGGAAAAAAAAAGGAAGATTAAAAAACGACCTAAAATGATAGAACAAGATCCAAGTGTAAGGATCAAAAATTTTGAAGAAGTGTCGTTAGGATTAACAGAAGAAATGGTTGAATTAGAAACTCAGCGTTGTTTACAGTGTGAAAATCCTCTTTGCGTTGCTGGGTGCCCTGTTAACATCAAAATACCTCAATTCATTAAACTATTAAAAGAAAAAAAATACATAAAAGCCCTCTACAAGATAAAAACGGATAATTTATTACCTGCAATTTGCGGGAGAGTGTGTCCTCAAGAAACTCAATGTGAACAAGCGTGCGTTTTGAATAAACTTGGAGAACCAATCGCTATTGGTCAACTAGAAAGGTTTATCGCGGATTGGGAAAGAAAAAATAATCTTAAAGAGTTTCCCGAATGCGCAGTTCCAAAGGGGATTAAAGTAGCAGTTATAGGAGCAGGACCGGCAGGACTAACTTGTGCTGGAGAACTAGCAATGAGCGGTTATGATGTTACTGTTTTTGAAGCGTTCCACATCGGTGGTGGAGTCCTGAGTTATGGAATACCCCAATTTAGATTACCTAAAGAAATAATTAAAAGTGAAATTGAGACTTTAGAGATGCTAAAGGTTAAATTCGAATATAACGTAATTATTGGTAAAACTTTAACATTAGAAGATTTGAAAGAAATGGGATTTAAAGCCTTTTTTATTGGAGTTGGAGCAGGACTTCCAATATTTATAAATGTACCAGGATTAAACTTAAATGGCGTCTTAACTGCTAACGAATTCCTCACTCGATCAAATTTAATGAAGGCTTTTAAGTTTCCTGATTACGATACTCCAATCAATATTGGAAAAATTATAACTGTTATAGGAGGGGGAAATGTCGCTTTAGATTCTGCTAGAACCGCCTTACGATTAGGAGCTGAAAAAGTTATTGTTGTTTATCGAAGATCAGAAGCAGAAATGCCGGCAAGAAAGGAAGAATATCATCACGCATTAGAAGAAGGTATAGAATTCCAATTTTTAACTAACCCAGTTCGATTTATTGGTGATGATAACGATAATGTAAGCCAAATGGAAGTTATTAAAATGAAATTAGGTGAACTTGATGAATCCGGTAGGAGAAGACCAATTAGAATTAAGGATTCTGAATACCTAATAGACACCGACACAGTTATCATCGGGATCGGAACAAAAGCTAATCCTATCTTAACAAAGTCAATTCCCGAATTGAAATTGAATAAATGGGGTTACATCGAAACAGAAGAAAATGGTCAGACAAATATTGAGGGAATTTTTGCTGGTGGTGATATTGTAACAGGATCTGCTACTGTCATCACAGCGATGGGAGCAGCAAAAAAAGCTGCACATGCAATAGACAAATATTTACAGGATAAATATTTAGATAAGAAATAGCGATTCCTATTTCTACAATTCTATATTTTAACCTTAATTTTAAAAAAAGAAATAAGTTAGATAAAAAATCTTGTAACTTTTCATATATGGTTATTTAAAAATATACATCTAATATATTCATTCAATATCTGAGAAGATACGCTTCTTTATCTGCTTACCGGTCTTAGTTGCTGCTATTCCACCCTTTCCCGTTTCTTTCAATTCATATGGTAATTTCATCCCTACCTTCATCATTGCATGTATTACCTCATCAGCGGGTATGACGGAAGTGACACCAGAGAGAGCCATTTCAGCGGCTAAAAATGCATTTACAACTCCGATCGCGTTTCTCTTAATACAAGGTGATATTACCAATCCCGCAACTGGATCACATACTAGTCCTAAGA
>CAZDTP010000081.1:0-13483 GCA_964508365.1 uncultured archaeon | reverse complement strand
ATTGGGTATTAATGTAAAAAAAAATGCATTAGTTACAAAAAATAGTAGAATAGAAAAAGAAAATAAAAAAGTATGGAGAAAGATCTCCGGAACACATCCCCACCTCATTACTTCCTAAAATTACATTTTACTATCGTAACGGTATTCTGAAAACCCCAAAATCGTATCACACCCAGGACACGCCCACATTCTAAGACGCTGTCGAAACTTCTCAACACTCTCCCCTCTAAAATCCCCGATTTTTGTTTTTATTTTCCCTTTTTTTGATTCTTTTTCAAACACTACAAAAAAATCTTCTATATGAAGATCCGCTTCACAATACGGACATTTTGACATTGTTTTTACTTCACACCTCTATTTTATATGTTTTATTTTAAACCTTAAAGGCTTGTAGAGAACTTAAGAAAATACGCAATTTATACTTTTTCACTCATTTGTGAAAAGCTAACGTGTAATTTACCATCGAATAGGAAAGCTCAATAATTACCCCAATTACAAAAATAACAAAAAAAATAGTAAAAAAAATAATATCCGGAACACACTCCCACCAAAACACTTCAATCTCGCAAAACAATTCAAACACATATCGCATTCCACTCACATAAACCGATTCGCTCTAAGCCTGAACCTTGAGCTACTTTTTCGAATGTCACATAAAATCAATTTTAGATAGATTAAAGTATGTTTTAATTTTGTTTTATCCTATTTTTGAGGAATCTCTTCTGTAAAAATTTCACAATCACATTATTTACGATTTAGGGATTTTACATTTTTGTCTATTTTTCTTTTATATACATTCAATATTTATTGCGTATATGCCCCATAAGAGTGAAATTTCAGCTAAGAATGAAAGTAAAAGAGAACAAAAAAGAGACAATTTTTACCGACAAGTATTCCAACCAAAAATTTTTGAGAAGAAGAGTCGAAATTATATTCGCTTGCCTGGGTATCAGCGAGAAAAACGGAACAATGTGGTAAAAAAAATCAAGTCCAGAAAAGTGAAGGCGTTGTTCTTGATTGGTGTCTTGCTTTTTGCGATGTTTTCTGGATTATATTTTACATTGATATCAACTAACATTGATGTAGTGTTCAATGGCAATAAACGTGAAGTAGATGTAAATGAAGACATCACCTTTAGTTGGATTGTTATAGGAAGTTTTTCAAAAGGAGCCATAGTGTTCGGGGATGGAACAAGTGTAGAGCTAAACAATACCTCCAATAGCGTTAAACATTCCTATGCCGTACAAGGAAAATACACGCCTTTAATTCATGTGTGGAATCAAAATGGATTTTCTACCAGTAAAGCGTTATTTATTGAAATCAAAAATAATGCTCCACAATTTGAAGTTTTAGTCGCAAATTCCGCGCACGAAGATGAACTTGTTAGGGTAAGCGTCGTAGACATAATTGAATCCGAAGTAGATTTAGAAAATGAAGTTCTAAAATATGTTTACGATTTCGCAGATAATAACCAAACAACATCCCATCAAAATTCAATAGTTCATAAATGGGAAAACGCGGGTATATATCCTGTTACAATTACCATATTCGACGACCAAGGCGCTCTATCTCAAAAAACAGAATATATAGAGATTATTAACAAAGCTCCTGTGGCTTACTTTGATCAAATTTTATCAGAGGGCATCGTAGAATTTAACGCGGAGCTAAGTGTGGACACTGATAGCGATTATAATTCGCTAATGTATATATGGGATTTTGGCGATAATCACACGGCTTTTGGGAAATATGTCCATCACGGTTACGATACTTCCGGGCAATACACCGTTGAACTATGCGTTAAAGATGATAATGGAGCAGTGGATCACAGTTCAAAACTAATAAATATCGATAGTAATCAAACTAACGGAACTAAAAAAAATGAAATTGAGAATGTTATCACATTAGATGTTCTAGGTCCTTTTACGCTCCCTCAAAATATCGAAGGTCAAATGGTTAATCTAGATGTTGAAGTTTACGATTCGTTAGAGAACGAGGCTATATTATCCTATACCTGGTACGATGAAACTGGTGCTCAAATCTCAAACGATAAACGCCCTTCAATCATGCTAGACGATGGAGATTATCGTTTTATGTTAAATGTTACTAATCAAAACGGTCAAGTTGCTTCGGAAAATATTACTTTGAAAGTAAATAATATCGCTCCAGAAGTATTCGTTTCAAATTATGTGTATAACGGTCCAAATGCCGACTCAAGCAATGAAGCAGAATTACAACTAATCGCGTACGGTTACGATAGCGTTTTCGACATTAATAATTTGAAATTTTATTGGGAAATTACTGATGGAGATACTACTTTCATCCATAGCGACACCGTTGGGAAAGCTACCAGCACGATGACTTTTAGCTGTACGGAGACTGCTATTTATAGAGGGCAAGTAAAAGTAGTAGATCCGTCCGGAAAGGAAAGCGTAACTACATTCTTCGTTAATGTCGTTATCGACAACAATAAAAATAGCGTTCCTGATAATATCGAACAATTATTAGATGTAACGAGCGAATCTTTGGAAACTTTTTCTGATGCCGATAACGATTATATCTCTGATGAGTGCGAGCAATTTATATTCAATACTAATTTTGTTAATCCTGATACTGATGGCGACGGACTTTGCGATGGATTGGACGCTTCTGGAATTGGAGAGCTTTCTATTGGGACAAATCCATTGAACGACGACAGCGACTATGACATCCTCAAGGATTCGATAGAGTTTTATGGATGGAATGTTACGATTAATTTCTTTGAAGGTTCTAAAGTTCTCCATGTCTCGAGCGAGCCCTTAATTTATGATACTGATAGTGATGGCGTTTCGGATTACGATGAATATCAAACTGGGAGCAATCCCCGCTTAAAAGATTCTGACGGAGATGGGTTAGAAGATTTGCAGGATCCTTATCCGGCTAATTTTGATAATGATGGAGACTTTCTCTCGGACAAAATTGAATTAGATATCGGAACTGATCTCGACAATACTGATTCTGATGGAGATGGCATTAAAGATGGAGAAGAATTCTACGGTTGGGGGCTCTTAGGATTTAAAACGAGTCCCCTCAACCCGGATTGTGATCGTGATTTTGCTTCCGATGGTGCTGAAATGAAATTTTATACCATACAATTAGAAAATAGTGAAAAAAATGAAATCAGGGTCAACGTATCAAATCCCGTCTCTCTTCACTTTCCATACATGTTCCAGAAAGCAGCAACCGCCCAAATTTCCGTAGCACTCTCGTTTGGAGAACATGGAACGAACGAAACCGGGGAATACGGGATTGAAGAGAGCAACGTAAAAAATTTAACCGTGAGAGTAAAGCACGAAGGATACGACGCCCTCCTATTCGAAACAACTACTAATGGAACGAGATACTTTTCTCATGTAATAGATGTAAGCAAGATTATGAACAACGATTCTCTCAGTTACAGCTACTATGGAAACTACGTTCTGGAAGTGGACGACTACAGCACAGGATGTTTGGTGGAACAATTTGAATTGGAATTTTGTAGGTATCTCGACCCTCATGCTGAAGATTTTGACGAGGATGGAATCCTCGATGGAGTAGAAATGAACCTACTCGTAGAAGGCACGGAAAAAATAGATGTAAAAGATTTATATAACAGCACTCAAAGAATTGTCAATTCAACGACTTTTAATTCCAACTATACCACAGCTTACAGGTTAGATATCCCGCAAATAGGGAGGGTGTCTAACGCTCAGTTAAACTTAGAAATTGAATCTAACGGACAACTTCAACCAAATACTTCCGTAGAATTTACAGTAGTTAAAAAATATTTAAACAAAACCATTGGTAACTCTGTTTTAATCGATTATTCTCAACAAAGCACTACAAGCGATTATCTCCTGTTCTCTCAGAGCGTGAATTTATTTGATTTACTCCAATCTAATACCATATCTGACATCTACGGAGAATATATACTTATTATTGCCTTAGAATCCACTCATGTAGGGGCAGATTTGCTCGCTCTCAACGAATTTTACATCGAAATCGATACATTCGTGGAAGCTGGACCGCTCGATACTCACGCGTGGTTGACCGATCCTGCATTATTCGATTCAGATTCTGACGGGTGGAGCGATAGCTACGAGATTTTTACCACGGGTACAAATCCCATAAGTCGAGATACCGATGGAGACGGTGCTGCCGACTCTAAGGATAGAAATCCCCTTGAAAACATCATTCTCGAAATTTCTCCCATCTATGCGAGCTATCGAAACCAAGCGTGGCCAACCACAAACCCAGTGTTAAAAATTGGTATATACCTTCAACTCAACGATATTACCGATCCAGACGCCACGGAAGAGGAAAATAAAGTTGGGTTCTTTACTGTAGGAAAACATGCAACAACCGATGTTTTCGTAGCAGACTGGTACATAACATACCAAACCGCTTGGTGGAACGGTGGAGAAGGATATCGCTACTACATCGATATTAGCGACGATTTTACCTCGCAAAGTAACCAAGTCCAATTTTTCTTCACCCTGTGGGAGGACGCAATGCTCGGAGATATTGACCTCCCAGATCTCAACCGCTTTGACGGAAATTGGTATTCCGATTTCTATGACCTTGACTCCCCAGAAGAAACGCAAGCCCTCGTTGCCCAACACACCGGACAATTCGGTAGAACAGACGAAATTCTGGTAAATGTAAAGAAAATTACTGTGGATAAAGTTAACACCGTAGCCATCTATTCGAAAAACGAGACCTTGTTTAACGGGCACTATCAAAATCAAGAAAGAATGAACGTCTTCCAACTACACATAACAGATTCCGGAGTTGGCACTCCCTTCGTCCAAGGAGCCAACGCAATCGTCGTCCCAACTAGCCTTTTCACTAAGACAAAACTCAACGCTTTCATTGAAAACGGACTATTAGACCAAACCGTACTATATAGCGATGTTGAGGGAGAGTTTGAGTTTTACTCCATCGATAGGGACGGGAACATCGTTGACGACGAGTGCGGAGACGCTGATTTCGTGTTCGTTAGATACCAAATGACCTCTCAAGAAGCCATGGAACTGATCGATCTGCTCCTCACCTGTGCTATAAATCAAACACTTGACGAAAACAACCAAACATCAACAGACCTTGGTATTGTGTATACTGCTGTTTCTACAAAATTGAACGGAACGAGCGCTGTGTCCCTTAATGTGCCCAACACCGTCTCGAGATTTATTCTGTGGGGCGGTGGCTATGAAGATTCTCTCTACGGAACCACGCCAAATCCCTACAATCCCATTTTCTTTTGGCTGTTCTTGCTACCGTTTATTTTACCAACCATCGGACTAATTATGATCTTCTCGCTAATCATCATCAGTATAACTCAATTCAATGATAACAACGCAAATGGAGTTGGACTAAATCTTCTTACCTTCCTCGCAAATCTCGTCTGGTGTCTCATTCGCGCTGCTTTAATCGTTGTTGCATACATCTGTCTTGCCCTCGAAGTATTAACGATTTCAATAATATTCCTTGGTATCGGAATTACTCTCGATATAACAAGCATCTTTACCGAATTCGAGTGCGACTGGGGAATTAACTGGGCTATACCATACGGAGTCGATACTCGCATAGCATTTATCGAACTTGAAATGTCCGACTACGAAGTACGAGTCGAAGCATATATAACATGGACTTATTGGGAATACTTTGACATATACTTCCCACTTCTTACGATGGACACTAAACTCGGATCGCTCCTCGAAGATTGCATGGGGACTGACAGCAATGCAACCGTTCCACCTGAGCTCGGTTGCGGATTCGATCATCTAGGAGGGTTGAGATATGACTTTCACGCTACGTACCGACATCGACCGCAGGGATACGCTCCCGACTATGTCACTCTCGTGCTCGTGAGTCCCTCTGGGAACACTTACAACTATTCTATGGACGAAACTCCTGGACAATCGTTCGATACCTACTACAATTGGGTAAGATTTAATCGCACCGTTGACTTTGGGGAAGATTTCGACTTTTATCATCGAAACGGACAGTGGCACTATTGCTTTATTACTAAAGCAAGCATCGTGAATAAAACAACGAGATGGCCCTGTTATGGCTACGCGATCGGTCCTCTATTCCACGATAATAGGAGCTATTTTATAAGTTCATATTTAGAACCATTCTCTGGATATATAGATAGTGAGTTCGAGTTCACCGCAACCGGATGCGACTTTCTCGACGGTTTCACACCCGAACAAGTGTATCTCAAATTGAAATGGCCAAACGAAACTATAAAGACCTTTCCAATGAGTCTAGCATCTACTTACACTTACGAAGAGATGAGTTTTAATACCTATAGTAGAACACTCAATTTCTCGAACTACATTTCCATTGATGAGCCGACTACTCTTAACTATTACTACGAAGCTGTCTTTTACGATGGATCGGTATCCGTCTTATGGGATTACCAAATTATCGAAGAAGAAGAGGATAATGAACCCGAAGACGAATACATTGACAGTGACGAGGATTTTGAATACATTCCGTGCTGGTTTGAAGGACCACTCCTTAAGCCCAGAATAACGGGAACTAACCTTCCACCAATCATCTGGAAGTGGTACGTCGAAGACTTAACTTGGAATCGCTTACTCAGCGAAGAGTCGGATTTAACAGCGCTATCACCCGTTTCTGACGAATTCATATTAAGATTTTGGGTTTACATTGAAGATCCCGACGGAACTCACGAAGAACACTGGAACAACGAATTTGAATTCGTCCCTAAACTAACGCTATTTAACCTCGATCATCCAGACGATCCACTAAAACCTATTGATATGAAGTGGACCGGAGACCATTACGGTCCAGGACCCGAAGGATACGACGAATATTTCATCGATGTGCTTGGAGACGGACACTATGCCTACAAATACGAACAGAGTTCTGATTTGAACAGTTATAACTTTACCTCCGGAGCGTGGGGATTTAGCTTCGAGGTTGAAGATAATCAAGCGCATAACACAATTATCACCACAAATAAGAGGATATGGCACATGGGAAGCTTTGAGAACATGAAAAATACCTTCTTCTATGGCTACCCGAACGGGGTAGGTGTGGAAGGCATCGCAGGTGCAATTGTCATCTCAATAGTATACATGACAATGGCATTTTTCGCGTCCTTTAAAGATGCAAGAATACAACTTGCAGCCCAAATTATCGCTGGGACTCTTGCCGTACTAGATATCGTCTTAAACATTATCGCTTTCAGTACTTTTGTATTTTCTACAAACGACATGGGATCTCTCATCGGACTCGGGTTACACATGTTTGTAAAGAGTGTTGGATTTCTAATCGCACTCAGTGTTTCTAAAAATGAAGTTGGCTCTCTCAACTTCAACTTTCTTACCCAGTTTTCGGGATTATTAATGGCTTTAATGATATTTGATATGAACGATGATGTCATGGGTATCAATTGGGAAGAGAATGAAGATGGAGTTCTTGTACCATCTCAAGAAAAAGACCCACTCACACTAAACGAACTACTTGGCGGATATCCGATTATGGTTGTTTCTTTATTCAGTTCGATTATTGGACTTACAACTTCTCTCGTGCTATTTAGTGGAGCTGCGAAAACTGGAGGCGGCACGGAGCATATCAAGACCATTATGATTGTCCACACCGTCATTTCTGTCGTCCTCTCGGCGTTTTGTTTCATTACTTTCTTCCTGAAGTCGGGATATTATCATATAATTTACGAAAATTCAATATATGGGAGTTAAGCCTAATGACAAAAAATTATATTAAATTTAAATTTAAAACGAGGTGAATAAAAAATGAAAACAAAAAAGAAATGTTTAATGCTATTAAGTGCGATTGTTGTAATAGTTTTTCTTGAAGTAGTAATCGCCGACTCATTAGCGTGTAGGAATGGTCCAAATTATTGGGGAATGGGATTTCCTGGAAACTTTTCAACAGAAGATTATTACAAAGCACCAAAAAAACCATCTGATTTTATTTTTGGGAAAAAAGGAATTGATGAAGATCAGTTTTATGATGGTTCTCACTATGGTACTCATGATTGGATCGCTGATGCCGCACTACGAACTTTGCGAAATGCTATTAAAAATCCATTACATTTTGGTGATTGGACTTGGTTAATAAATTCAGATATAGCAAGGAATAAATGGCCTTCTTGGAAAGAAGATTATGGAGCCTCTTCTGGATTTCATCGCACTATAAGGAGTTACTATACTTTTATCTTCGCGACTCAAATGCCAGATATGAAAAAGAATGACTATCCAGATATTCAAAAAATAGATATACCCTCTGAAGGTGTAATTATTAAAGATTTTGAAATCCCCAACATGTGGGTTGGTCAAGAAAATAAACATAGATACCATTTTAAGTATATAAGATCTGATACGGGAATTTATAATTTTATCCCTGTATATACTGGATCTGCTACAACTGCGTTATTGCTAGGAAAAGAGGCAATTAAATGCATAAGTAATACAAAAACAGATGATAATGGTAATAAAATATCTGCAATGCAACCAGAAGGAGCTTCAGGATGGTTAGGTTCAATGACGCATTATCTTGCTGATCTTGTGGTTCCAGCACATATAATTGAGAGAAATATGCACCCACATGTATATTCAAAAGCGCTATTCCATAATTGGTTTGAAAACTATCTTGCTAATATGACGAAATGGGATAAAAAGCTTGGATCAAATGGAGGTCCTGAACAAACGATATTTTCTTGGGATACATATAAAGTAACTTTGCTTCCCATAATTCCCATACCTCCTGACATAGCAGTTGCACGAATGGCTGATGAAGCAATAAAGATAGCATTCAGGACTGACGGAAATCATCAACATATCCCAATAAATGGAAATAATCATGCTATCGCTGAGAACAGTGGGTTATTTATAAACTATAGTACATATAACACTGATATTTATTGGGATTGGGATGATGACTTAAAGAGTGAAGGACGATTAAACAGTAATCATCAATACTATTATAATAAGGTAGAAGAATTATTGTGTTGGTCAGTATACTATACTGCGTGTGCCATGCAATACTGTTATAACGAAGGAAAGAAAGAGAACAATGATAACGATCCGAACCCTAATTACTTTGTAGATAATCCCGAACGTGACAATCCATCGGAATTTCCACCTGTTTCAGATCCTCAGTCACATATTGATGACTTTCTAAATTATAGACCCCCTGTAGATGGAGAAAATAGAATTGCGCGCAATTTCAAAAATATTGCTAATTTTATTGCTTCCATAGCTTTAGTTGGGATTCCAGATGCGATAAGAAAGGTTATAGAGATTGCTTCCGATGGATCAGTAGCTAGATAATGGGAGTTTAATAAAACTTATCTAAATTTTGTTGTTTATAGCCCGTTTTTTTTCATAACAATATTCTACAAATTTTTGAGGTTCAGATACTCCTGAGTCGTTTTCAAGACCTTCAAGACCTTCGATAGGAGTTATGTTATTATTAGTGAGAATTAAGGTTTGTAATTTCTTCAAATTCTCCAGACCTTTTATTTCTTTTATTTTATTTCTACTCAAATCTAGAAGCCTTAGTTTTTTTAATTTTTCCAGTCCCTTTATCTCCGATATCGAATTTCCTTCGAGTGAAAGCTCCTCTAGATTAGTCAGTGTATCCAGTCCTTTTATTTCTTTAATGTAATCTCTATTTTCCTCTAGTTTTTTTCTGTTTTCCTTATATTTATCGTTGAGAATCTCCTGATTTTTGAGAATCTCCTTGACATCCATTCCATCCTTAAACGCAGATCTCCAATTTAAAAACGCTTCGATTCCCTCTTTGTCAATCATGTAGCTATCTTTTGAAATATTTAATATTCTAAGATTTTTCGAACCTTCAAGTCCTTTTATCTCGTTTATCCTGTAATTATTATAAAGTATTAAGATCTCTAAATTTTTTAATTTCCCAAGACTTTTAATTTCAGTAATATCTTTATTTTCAGATAGATTTAACTCTCTCAAGTTAACAAGGTTTTCAAGATTTTTAATTTCCTTAATATTATTAAATTCTAAATTTAAGACTTCTAGATTTTTCAAGGTTTCAAACCCTTTGATCTCACTGATATTGTTATGAGAGAGGTTAAGATTTACTAAATTCGTTAAATTTTCTAATTTTGTTATTTCTGAAATATTATTGGTACTTAAATCTAAATTTCTTAGATTTTTTAATTTCTCGAAGCCTTTTATGTCATCAATACTATCCAGTCGACCCTCTTCAGTTCCAGTAATCCTTAAACTTGAAATCGCGCTCAAATAAAATGCATCGCTGAGTTTACAATCAATCAATACCAATTCTTGTAAACCAGAAAAAAGACTGAAAAATTTCGAGTTAATTGAATTGTATAAATTTTCTATTCTGATTGAAACAACTCGTTGATTCTTTATCGTGAGATCTGTAAAATTCCATTTTTCCAACTCAAAAAAAACATATAAATTGCATAGGTGCTGTCCTAACAATTCTAATGCCATAGCTTCTTTATTTAATAAGTCGTGGTAAACTAGATACTTCTTGCCAATAGTTTCTTCCATTAATGATAATAAATCTTCTACAAGAGCAGTTTCCTTGCTAGAAAGTGTGTTATATATTCCTAATAAACATTCACATGATTGTTCGTGTTGAAAAACCCATCGCAGAAGTTTTTCTCCTTTTTCTAAAAAATTATTTATAACTACTTGAGCTGCTGTTAACCTGACTTTTTCGTTTAAATCTGAAGTTACCAATTGCTCGAAAAACTCAAAAACCTCACCTGCATCTAAATTCATCTCGCCTAATATCTCAACGGACCGTACCCTCGATTCCTCCTCGCTATTGCTCTCGATAATCGATTTTAAATAATCAACAGCCAGCAGCTTGTCTAACTCGTTGCGTTGATACCTACGGTATATCTCGGTCGGATTTAAGTCGGACATCTCCAATGATCTCTTCTTTCCACTTCTTTTAAATATGTAGACCCCATCAACACACAAATTTATAACTATACCATTATAAACCTATATTTAAAGGAAAAATTAATAAAAAATCCTTATTTTTCTGAAAAAATGGATATTAATACTAAAAATAGATATTACTCTAAAAAAATGAAGAATTACTTCTCTCGAAGAAAAATTCGATGTTGTTCATTAATTTTATATGTATGAGATCCAATTCTCATCCAAGAAATTCCCCTATCATATTTATCTGGTCTTCCATTTTTATTTTGAAAAGTATAATCATCCTTTAAATCGCAGACTCGGTTAGGAATACGGTGGAATTTAACCATTAATATTTTTTCTTGTTTTGAATCGTCCTGATGTATTTTATTAAATATCAGATCTTCAGATACCTCGTTATTCTGTTGCCAAGTGAATAAATCATAAATTTTGAAAAAAGTGAATTCTATATTTGGTGCGAAATCAATATTTTCTTCAATTATCTGAGATATTTGTTGTCTAAGGATTTCATAATTCTCAATATTATTGAAAGATTTAATCTGACAGTTTATTTCCTCGATGCCTATAATTAAATATGATATATTTCCATTTAAATATGCCATATTAGTTAATGCTATTGCATCTTTAATAAATTCTGCTTTTTGAGTCTTATTAATTAATCCAACTTCTTTTTTAAAGTCTAGATAAGGTCTTTCGCAAGAATTATTTAAAATTTTAATTAATACATCCTTGTCTGATTCATTAGGTTCTATTGCAGAAGATTCATGTTCTAATATCGAAAAATCGGTAAAATTATCCTTAAGAATATCCCAGATGAATGATATTAACTCATCCTCAATGTCTTTATCAATCTTATTTTTTTTATTAATTCCAAGTGAGCAAAATAGAATATCTTCAGTATTTGTACTTTTATTTATTTTAATATATAAAAGGGCAGTAGAATTAGAACCATCCCTTGATAACAAAATCTCATCTTTAGAAATTTCTTCTAAAGTTAAATTAAAATTGCTCAAGAATGAGATAATCTTTTCCATTTCTAATATAAAACTTTTATATTTTATTAGAGTATAATTCGTAGGCAAATGAGGCTTTAATTTCTCCTCAATAACAATTTCTTCAGCTAACTTTCTTGGAAAAATAAAAATTTTGTAATTGAAATCAGACGCTGAATTTACCTTTCAATACGAAATTCACTATTTAAGCTAATTTGTGAAATAGAAAAATAAAATTGGAGTAAAAACTCCGGAACAAACTCACACCCTTCAATCTCAACTTCGAAAATGGAAATCATATTTCTACAGGTATTTTTACATTCTTTGTAAAAATGTTATCTGGAAGAGTATTGCTTCGTTTTATGAGAACTATGATTTGAATTTTAAAATAAACGAGAACTCCCAATACGATAACGAAAAAAATTAAATATACAAAGGTACTGTAGTGACTCCCACCATAGGACAATATGAAAAAAATTAGGGCAACTATTAAACCTAATACTAAATTAAGTTTTTTATTATCTTCGCGTGCACCTAAAGATTTTTTTACCATATCGTAATCTCTTTCAGATATTTGATTCCCAACGATCTTATTATTTCTACTGTAAAGAAGAATAAAGATAGGAAGAAAATTGCGCCTTACTACCATGTTCTGGCATGATGTCAAATTAAAATATTTAAATTCACATCCCTCTATTGATACATATCTACAACCAGTTAAATAAACATAGTCCAACGAAAGATCCGAAATATCTATAAATCTCTTCAAATTCTTTAGTTTTAATTTACTATAATGAGGAGGAATCGAATCTATGACTATGGGATCGTGAACCATTTTCCCATTTCCTTGCCAGTTGTATTTGTCCTTATACTTGACAATATTTTTCTCGTTTAACCGCAAGTAATCCTTCATAAAATTCAATCTAAATCAAACTATAAAATGATCACAAAAAAATTTACAAAAAAAAAGTTAAATCCGGAACACACTCCCACCTCCATCTCACAATTCAATCTCGCAAAACAAACTCGTATCGCATTCCACTCACATAAACCCGATTCACTCTAAGCCTGAACCTTGAGCTCCTCTTTCGAATGCCACACACTCGCGCTGTTGAGAATGGCGGGCTGAATACCTCGCCCGAAAGCTCGGCACGTACACCCCCATCTCACCAAACCCGTCTTTTACGGGTGCGCTCGTCTCGCTCCCACGGTTCGCGTCACCGCGCCCCGCTCTCGACAAGCTACATACCAATCATTCCATTTATAGCCTTGCCCGTACGCTTTTACACACACTTTAAGCTGACGTCCGGTCTTCACAGGAGAACCTTGTCAACTCGGCTAAACAAAATAATCAATATACCACTTATACAATATGAAGTAAGATTGGATGACTCTTTTCGGGACCTGCTTCGTGCTTAGATGCTTTCAGCACTTATCAGTTAGCGCGTAGCTGCCCGGCGATGCCTTGTCAGACAACCGGTACACCAGAGGCGCCGGCAAAATGTTCCTCTCGTACTGATTTTCCCT
>CAZDTP010000080.1:0-13682 GCA_964508365.1 uncultured archaeon | reverse complement strand
GTTTTAACCGGTGGAGAACCTACTTTAAGAATGGATGTTATAAAAGAAGCGATTAAAATTTTTCCCTCAGTTCAGGTTGTATCAAATGGAATTATAAAATTACCTCGATTTAATGGATATAAACAACCGAAATACTGGGTAAGTATAGATGGTACCAAGGAAACTCATGATGAGATAAGAGGTGCAAAGATTTTTGATAAAGTTATAGAAAATATTCGGGAGAACAATCCGGTCGTTACATCAGCCATTATGACATTAAATTATAAGGAAATTGAAGATATTGTTAAGATTGCTTACGATAATGGTGCTTCTGGATTAGTATTTCAATTATATACCGACTATCCTGACAGCCCACTTTTATTAAAAGGTAATATATTAAAAAAGACTATAAAAGATATTTTAAAAGTAATACGTGAATATGGAGATTTTATTTTTTATTCCAAAAAAATGTTAGAAATATATCTATCAAAAGAATTTGTGCCACATTGCATATTTAAAACTGGTTATATAAAAAGTTTCTATCCTGATGGTAAACAAAAGTTTTGTGTCATGGGAAATTCACCACTTTTATGTGAAAATTGTGGCTGTGTCGTGCCAATTACTGCTTATGCCTTATTTAGGAAATTTGATTCAGATACAGTTGATAAAGCGAGAAAATTGTTTAATTTCTCCTAATTTTTGCTATTTTGCATAATCATTTTTTAAAATTCTTACCTCTAACCAACCTTATACAGAATTAACATCAAATATTGATATAATTGTAAATTTTCACATAAACATTTAAACTAGTCCGCCTAGATTTAAATAATATGATTTTCTAAAATTTTTAATATATAAAGAAGAGTAGTGAAAGAGATATGTGTGCACAAGAAAGTACTGAGGGTGATAGAAACAACCCATATTCATTTGATGATTATTTATTCGTTAAAAATCAATTTAACTTCTATAGAGATGATGAATTTTTCCAAGCTTTAATTAAAAAATATACGGGTTCTGAATTTGACATAATAGATGCTGAACTTAAAGAGTTGTCGGATAAAGTTTCCTACCCCTGGAGGGATTTAGCAGATGAAGCAACTCGACTTGAGAATCGGGCGAAATGTACAGTCGTTCAACATTATGATGGTCATAATCATCGAATAGATAGGATTAAAAGGGCCGCTGAGACCGAGCAACTTGAAAAGGGGATATTTAGTATAGGTCTATTCGATCCTAAAAGAAATACCGCTTGGAGTAGATTTGCTAAAATGTTTCTCCTATATCAGTTGGGAGAGGTGGGTGTTATGTGTCCTGTTGCTTGTACTCATGGAATGGTCTGGTTAATGCAAAAATATGAAGATGAATTAAGTTCAGAAGCAAATGCATGTCTAACAGCCGTTCGAGATGGTATCAATGGAGAATATAGTTTAGGCTCGCAATTTATTAGTGAAATTCAAGGAGGAAGTGATGTTCCAGTTAATTTGGTAGAAGCCGTTTATGAGGAGGCGGAGGGTCCCGATGGAATTTCAAATTGCTGGCGTATATACGGTCAAAAATTTTTCTGTTCTGCAATGCAAGCAGATTATGCTATCGTCACAGCAAAACCTAAGGGTGTTCCATCATCAACAAGAGTTGCTGCATTTGCTGTTCCAGCTTGGCTCCCTGGAAATAAAGAAAAGGAGGTTAGAAATTCATATACTATTGATCGGCTCAAACAAAAACTAGGTACTGCTGAACTCCCCACAGCGGAGATAACATATAATGGTGCCGTTGCATATCCTGTAGGACCTCATGAGAAAGGCTTAGCAGATGTCGTTGGAATTGTTCTTTCTCTATCGAGACTTCATATTGCTTTTGGTATGGCAGCAGGAGGTCTTCGTGTTGCAAGGGAAGCGATATTATATGCTCAATTTAGAACTGCTTTTGGTGTTCCTATTGCATCTTTTCCGCTAATGATGAATCAGATTAATGATTTAAAACATGCTGTCATGAGAACAACTGCAGGTGCGTTTAAACTATATTCAGAGTTTATTCATTTTGGCGAGGAATTAATTAGTGGGATAAGAGAGTTACAGCAAATAGATGATATCGAAGAACGCAAACGACGATTCAGATTACGTGAGCTTATAATGCTATGCAAGATTGTTGTTGCTGATGAGGCTCCTGCTCTGATACGCATGGCTATTTCTTTCTTTGGCGGCCATGGAATAATGGAGGATTTCATAGCATTACCACGACTCCACCGAGATTCTATGATAATGGAACTTTGGGAAGGTCCCAGAAATGTTCTACTTACTCAAATTCATCGTGATCTTCAAAGAGTCGCCGAATGGTATTCTGCGGAAGATTTTATCAGAGATATGCTTGAAGGGGCTGATCAGAGTATCGTAGAGTCCTTAGCAAAAGAGTTTGCAAGGATTATTTCTCATGAAACTCTTTTAAGGAGCGATGAAATAACATTAAAAATCTGCAGGGATTGGCAAGAACTTTCTAACGAGATTGTTAGAGTATATCAAGAACAAGCTTTAGTTGACCTTGATTACAAAGAAAAACCAATGAAATTTTCAGGGTTATTGCGGAAATTTAAGAAGAGAATAAGTGTGAAAAAAGAAGAAGATCTTGTAGTTCTTATATAATTTAATTTAAATTACTTTTTTTAATACTCTTAAAGGTTATTATTATCATCCTAAATAATATATTATTGCAAAAAAGAATAAAATCTTTTATGAATACCCAGTAAAAGATTAGATTTCTTTTTTAAAAATTTCTAATTAAATTGATCTAATAATATTTTTAAATAAATGATCGTTATGTACACTCAAATAGTTCGTAAATTTTCACTTTAGAGAAGTGGAATTGGAAAATTTAAAAACTATATCAAAAAACTTAAAATTTGTGAAAAAAAAAATGGAAAATAAAGATATTATATTAGGTATTTTATTGATCGCTGTAGTAGGATTGGGCGGAGGATTAGGTTTTGTTATCATTGCTGGACCTTCTCTCTTTGGACCTCCCGCTGAAGAACCAACTAACCTCTTTGGACTTCCTGATGATTGGTCAACTGCCCCAAATTCATCCTATTTTATGTTTTATAATCAAACCGGCGCTTCAATACAAGTTACCTTAGAAGATATTTTAGATGGTGTTGCTCTAGCACTCGAAGAACAAGAAGCAGGCGGTCCTATGATAAATGAATATAAAAAAATCATCTATCCTTATACTTTTCTTGAGCCGAGTTCTGGGTTGTATGTAACTGGTGTTGATGTGTTAGATATTTTAGAAGCTTATGATACTAACTTTGGCTGGGATATCGAATTTGTTTCAAGTTATGGACATACAGTAAACATGACAACGGGAGATATCATCTCAAAAATGTATGAAGGAAATGAAGAATCTGTTATTATCGCAATAGCTGCAAATAAGCAATGGCTTGCAGAATCTCCTTTAGGTCCACATTGGGGTGATTTTGCTCTGGTTGGAGAGTTGATGACGACTGCGATATATGACCTTGAAAGCGTTACTGTAGGGACTAATTGGAAGGTTGAAGTCGTTATCAATGGAACTACAGAATTTGTTATAGATCCTTCAAATATGATTCTTAATGGATATGATGACACATACCATTATGACAGAGATGATTGGTGGTCCTTCAATCGACATTACTGGGGGCGTAATATCTCAGAGATTATATCACACACGTCAGCAGGAACTTTGAATTACACCGTAAGATTATGGTCTGTTGATGGATATGCAAGCCCACGTCCTTTTGGCAGTAAAAAAGAGTATCGTTTTAATAACACCGAAATTGAAGATGGTATAGCTCCACCCAGGGAGACTTGGGATTTAATCAACGAAACAAGTGTACCATTACCAGACACTAACTTATTAATGTCGTTAGTATATGCAGATCAGGAGTATGGTGAGATGGGACAAGGAATAACTGACCTTGTATGGCCTTACCGAAGAATGTGTGGGTATCATAGAGGACCATTCTACCTTTTAGTACCCGACAGACCAAGAGATACCTACCTGTCTCATGTCATTCAAATCGATATTACAACATATTCAGGTCCAATTCCGTCGGGGTTTGATCTTTAACGAATATAAATAACTTCTTTATTTTTTTTTATTTTATTTTATTAGTTAATATTTAAAAAATAATCAATATGATAGGAAATAAACGATTAGGCTTAGCGTTAGGAATTCTATTATTGTTTACGATAACTATATTCGGAACACCTATAGCTAAAGCTTTTTGGGGATATGGTGACTGTAGAGACGGGCATTCTATAACTACTATGAAGCCCTTATATGATAAAAATGCTGAGATTAATTTAGATGGTATCCCTTCAGAATCGTTTTGGACTGATCCCAACAACATTAATGGTTCTTGTACGGTCCCATTGGCTTCTGAATTTAATAGCAGTTCATTCTTCGTAGTTTATGTGAATCTGACATTTGTTATTAATGATGAGTACCTTTATGTTCTTTGTGAATGGTTTGATAATTCTACACGACCATCTTTAGGAGGTAATAATTATGATGGTCTTTATTTTTGCTGGAATATAAATGTTCCAAATTTTTCAGCATATTTTATTGATGGTATGGTCACTCAACCTATGGGAGGGGGAGATGTAGATAATTGGGATTGGACATGTTTATCTACTTCACCACCAAATGGTTCATCATATTTTTGCCAGGATATGTGTTTTGGGACGACAGGATGGTATGATTCTAACTTAGAAATAGATCATGTAAAAATAGGATATTCCTATGTTGAAAATAAATTATATACTCTGGAATTGCAAAGAAAGTTAGTGACTAATGATCCGTATGATGTGCAGCTTAATGAGAAAAAGTTATATAAATTTAATATGGGTCTTATGAACGATAGTACGCATGAGGACCATGCTATTTCTTGGACATATGCATTAGACCTTACAGAAGAGGAGGTTCAAAATCAAATAGATGGTTTTTTTGTCTCTATAATACTTAGCATAACATTTTTAGCAGTTATTGTTGTTTTCCTAAAAAAAAAGTTAATTCATAATCATTAAAATTAATATTTAAAGATGCAAAAAAGAAATTTTAATATTTTTGTTGTATCAGTTGTAATAGGGATGTCAACTTTCTGGTTATCTTTATATAGTTTTATTATCTTAGACATTGATCCTCTCCAGAATATTAAAAATATAATTGGGGACGAAAACACTGTAGTGGTTACCATTAAAGGTGATGTAGTAGAAGAGTTTGAATTAACATTATCTGATATCAAATCAGATAAGTATTTGCAAGTTGAAGATAGAGAATTTCATATTATAAATGCAATCGGTAGAGAATATTATTTAACTTTTTCAGGTGTTTCACTGTGGAGCATTCTTGAAGTTGAAAATTTACTTAATTTCGACTCTAGTACTTTTCTTTTTATTGGGGGCGATGGGTATTATGCTGAATCATCATTACTTATATCTTTAGCTGAAGATAACCCCGAACAAGTTATCTTAGCTTACGAGCAAGACGGGCAACCCTTATTTTATGATGGGCCTGTAAGGTCTGTAGTTGATCATGAAATAATACCTGATAAAGCTAACACTCATTATGCGGTTCAAAACTTAAAAACTATTGTAATAGAATAAGGAGACTTTAGGGATGGAAGAGGAGCAAGACAATGATAAATATCGGAAAACTGGTGTTGGATTATACGGTAATACTAAATTGACTAATTTGGACCTTATCTATTCAAGTATCATAGGAATTCTTGGAGGGATAATATCAAGTTTTATTCCTTTTAGTATTTTAATTAAAGTATGGTACCCCTTAACAGGAGGAACACAGTTAGTTAGTGGGCATCATGTTATCTGGGCTTCAATAATTTATGGGTTGACAAAGAAAAAACAAAATATAATCATTACCATGTTTTCAAAAGGATTACTGGAATTCCTTTTTGGAGATCCGTGGGGATTGTTAATTATTTTTGTTAATGTTATGGAAGCACTATGCTTAGCGGGTGGGTTCTATTTAATGGAAAAAATTGGAGAAGGAGAGACTAAATTAGGATGGGGGATTGCAGGTGGATTTGGAAACTTTTTCCAAGCTCCTTTTTTTTGGATTGTTAATCTAAGATGGTATCTGCATTGGACTCTATGGGTTTTAGCGTTTATCTTTGCTTTTATTTCTGGTGTGTTGATTGTTGGTTTATTAGGGAGAACTGTAAAAAATAGTTTAATTAAAGCAGGTGTTCCAACTACTTTTTAAAGGAGTGTTTAAAATCACCAATACAGATTTGGCTTTATCTTTTGAGGATTTCTCGTTTATCTATGGTGAAGATAAAGACAATTTACCTGCAGTAAAAAACATAAATTTCAGTCTTAATCAAGGAGAGGTTTTAATTTTAGCGGGACCTAGTGGTAGTGGAAAATCCACTCTTTCATATGCCATGAACGGGATAATTCCTTGGAGATTAAAGGGTTTTATGAAAGGTGATGTTAAGATTTATGGAAAAAGTATTTGGAATTATAATTTTACTGAATTATGCAAATTAGTTGGCTTAGTGAAACAGAATCCGTTGGAGCAAATGACTACTTTTACAGTAAATGATGAACTAGCTTTTGGACTTGAAAATTTAAAGTTAGATAAAGATCTAATAGAGAAAAGGGTGAGAGAAATATCTGAATTTATGGGTATTTCTCATATTCTAAATAGAGATATAGAACAACTAAGTGGAGGCCAACAACAACTTACAGTATTAAGTTCTTTTCTTATAATGGATCCTAAAATCTTAATTTTAGATGAACCTATAGCATTCCTGGATCAACAATCTGAAAGTATGCTGTTAACTCAATTAAAAAAATTAAAAGAATCTAAATTCTTTAAAACAACCTTGATAATAATTGAGCACCGTTTATCAA
Source organism: uncultured archaeon (assembly GCA_964508365.1). Lineage (GTDB taxonomy): Archaea > Asgardarchaeota > Lokiarchaeia > Sigyniarchaeales > SOKP01 > SOKP01. The sequence goes on along the minus strand of CAZDTP010000080.1, from coordinate 6,795 downwards.
GAGTAATGGATATATCTGATAAGATTATTGTTCTGGATGATAATGGCGAAATTCACCTTAATGGTAAATTATCCGAAATTCTAATTAATAATTATACACCATTAAAGTCCAGTAATGTTAGAGTACCATGGATCATCGATTTATTTAATGACTTTAAAAAGATATCCTTAGATTATAGAAATGCCAAAAATCCTATAAATTTCAATGAGTTATTAGAAATACAGCAAAAATTTTCAAAAGAAAACCTTCTAAAATTACGGGATCTACTTCTTGAAAAAGAGATAATGCCAAAGGCTTTTGAGAAATTTCAATCTTTTGAAGATATAATTGAGTTTCAAGATTTATATATTGAATCTTTAAAAGATAAACATGATAATAGGGAAGAAAATACAATCAATGAAGAGGGCAATATACTTGAAACCAAAAATGTAGATTTTATTTACCCAAATAGTGGAATTAAAGCAATTAATAATCTTTCCATAAATATTCAAAAAGGAGACTTTATTGGTCTAATCGGACCGAACGGATCTGGGAAAACTACACTACTTTATTTATTAGCTAATTTGTATGAACCTACAAGCGGAACTATTTATTATAATCACCAGAATATTAGAGATATTGGGTCATTTGAATACGCAAAAAATATCGGTTTTATCTTTCAAAATCCTGAAAATATGATATTTAATTCAACTATTAAGGATGAGATTCTTTATGGCCCAAAGAATTTTGGTATACTCGAGAATATCCCTGAGGATTACCTGAAAAAATTAATACGTGTTATTGGGAAGGAAAAATCGTCAAAAAATCCTTTTAAACTTAGTTGGGGGCAGAAAAGAAGATTGAACCTATGTTCAATATTTGTTTATAATCCTCAAATAATTCTATTAGACGAGCCTTTTATTGGGCAAGATCAAAGAACTATAGATTCACTAGTAGAAACTTTATATCTTGAAAATAAAAGAGGTAAGACAATAATAATTTCATCTCATGATTATCATCTTCTGTTGAAATATACTAAACGGATTTTAGAGCTTAATAAAGATGGTACAGTAAGAGATTTTGATAATAAAGATAACTATTTTAGTAAACATAAAAATTTAGGGCCTACTCTTCTCTTAAATTCAATCGATAAAATTATAAGCGAACATGGTTAAAAGTGAGCAATAAGAATAAGCTTTTGGATAATAAGCAATATATATTTGCGTATATCACAGGGACTTCATTAATGCATAAATTAAATCCAATTTCCAAGTTAATCTTTCTTGCTCTTCTAACAGTTTTTACATTTTTAATGCGTAGTTTAATTTTATTGATGGGTCTTTCAATAATTATTATCCTTATGATGTTATTAAGTCAAATTTCCTTTATTATGCTTTTAAGAAAGCTAAAAATTCTTTTCTTCATTTTAATCATTAGTCTAATTCTTAATTTATTTTTTAATGCAATTCCTAACGAAGAAGAAATTATTTTATTCTATTTATTTAACCTAAAATTCTTGCCAATCAGAAAATTAGCATTATATTATGGATTACGGGCGTTTTTCATATTATTTACATTATATACTTCAGCAATATTATTTACTAATACAACCTCTACAAAAGATTTTGTATATTCTCTAATACGTCTTAAAATTCCGTATAAGTTTTGTTTCGCTTTTATGGTGGGAGTCAAATATATTCCTACTATAGAACAAGAGGCAAAAACTATAGCCCTTGCTCAAAAAGCAAGAGGATTCAGTTTGGATCGGGTTAAAACCTTTCGAAAAGCTTATGCGTTTATATCTGAGAGATTAATTGGTATACTTGTCTCAATTTTAAGAAAAGGACATACAACATCTCTTTCAATGGAAAACAGATGTTTTGGGATATATAAAAAAAGGACAAATATGATAGTTATAAGGTTTCAGGCAAGAGATTTGATATTTATTTTTGCTTGTCTTTCCCTATTCATTTTAGGAACATTATATATATTTGGAGTTTTCCCAATTCCCCAACCTCCAGCTTTATATAGTATTTACTTAAATCTTTTTTGAACCTATAGACCATTTTTTTATGTAACTCCAATTTAGTCTAATGTTTGGAGTCCTAATTCCAAGTTTGTTTTTATACTTTTTCTCCCATATACCTATTAAAAATAATAAGATTGAACAAACAATCATAATTATTGGTCCAATTCCTGGAAAAACTAATCCAAAATTAGAAGTCAAACTGTTCGAATCTAAAACACCGGAAAGAAATGGAATAACGCTAATGAAAACTAACATAATTGTCGGATATAGTAGCTTCAATATTGCTGATAATCTTAAGCTGATGAAATTCAGTTGAGAGTTAACGATCGTTGCGATAAAGAAGATAGTGGTTAAGGATGAAGCAAACTCGCCAAAATATAACTTCCATGTATATAAATTATTAAATATATAAATGTGGTTAAAAATTACGTCGCCACTCTCGTAAACTATCCATGGCATTATAAGTGAAATATAATAAATTAAATCAACTATAAATAGTAATGTAATTTCGATGAAAATATTGTGTTTCATCCTAATTTTATCTTCAAAATTCATTTCAGGTATTTTATAGTACTTCCTTCGAATTAAAATTGCTAGCGGAATAATAATGATAATTGAGATGATTATAATGAAAGGGATCGTTAAATTACTCTTCATTATACCAGCTGAGAAAATATTTGATGAAAACCATACATTACTCATATTTTTTAAGTTGACTGTAATATAATAATCAAGATTAGAATTAAGAATTGTTGGACTTAGTTCTCCTATCCAATTCATCTCATCATTGCTATCAAGACTAACATATTCCCACGTAGATCCAAGGATATCAGTATATTTATATACCATCTGAATTGACTCAATTTCATCAGTTGAGTTTACTCGTAAAGCGATATGCAGATTATCTCCACGAATATCTTGGGTCTTGGATACGCTAGTTATATTTATTTGAGGGGGAATGGAACCATTGTTAAGAACATAATCAATAAAAAAGTTAGAGGAACCCTCAAATCCAGGAAAACCATGATGATCGTTAGGGAAAATTTGAAGAAATTTAGCAGCATGTTGAACCGCATCATAGGTACCTTTTATTGAACTATAGTCAAAAAAATCGTCGTTAGTTCCTATTTGCCACATTATTGGAGGAAGTTTGGGAGATCTTAAATAATAAATTGGATCAAATCTTAAGAGTTGGTTTGTTACATACGAATCAGGAATTTCCATGACACTTTTCCCTAATATCCAGAAAATTAATTTATCAGGATGATTCAAATTTTTTGCAATATCTCCTATAGCAATATACGCCGTAACTCCAATTATCTTCTCTCCTAAGATACCTGCTAACCACATCGCATTTAATCCCCCATAAGACTTACCTGTAACCATTATTTGAGAATTATTAACAAATGAAAGAGTTTCGAGAACTCTTAAACCTTGAATCGCCCCACATAATGTTAGATAAAAATGAGCTGATTCGTTATATGCTCCCTCATAATATAAATTCTCTGGCTTTGGTTCTGCTCCTTCTGATTTACCATGACCTGGATGCGAATGGCATAAGACTACAAAACCTTTCTCTAAATATGGAATAGCTAGATCAAAAGCATCTTCTATTTCTCCATTTAATCCATGCATACATAAAGCTCCTGGATTACTACTTTTGAGAATTTCCGGAAAAAGTAAAACACCATATAATGTAAGATTCTGCGGTTGTGCTCCAACCCAATTGGGCGAATTAAAATAAATATCTTGAGCTTTCAATTCATACATTTTATTGGTAAATGAGATAGTATGCTTTATGGTCCGATTGTCACCATAAACAATATTTAACGATGTACTATTTACTCTTTCAATTTCATTCTCCCAAAAATCTAAAATATTAAAATTATCTCCATTAGTAGATGCAGAGAATAAGGAGGAATCCCTGGTATTTAAAAATGCTAAAATATCTAACATTAATGGAACTAGCAGAATCGAAATTAGGATGATAAATCCAAAAATAAATCTATTCTTTTTGTTCTTTTTTAGGATAGATTTTAAAAGCATTATTAAGTTAAAATGAAATCCTTACTTATTAAAAAATTCTCCTAATCTTTAATATACCCTAATAATTTCATAGGTTTAATTTTTTAGATATGTAATATTATTAAAAATATGCTCAATGCATCTGAGATTGTGAAAGAGATACAAAAAAGATATAAGATAATTGGGAGAAAAGAAGAGTTAGAGAAAATCGTTTTAGCACATTTAGTAGGCAAAAATATATTGTTAGAGGGTTCGGTAGGAACAGGGAAGACCACCCTTGCAAAAGCAATAGCCTCCTTTTACGATACGGAATTTACCCGGATCGATTGTTCTGAAGACACACTACCTCATAATTTAGTTGGTTATTTTGATCCTCCATTAGTGATATCAAAAGGTTATTTAGATGAATCATATATCTACAGTCCGCTCGCTTCTTCTATGCTTAAAGGAGGATGTCTTTTTATAAACGAAATTAATAGGATGCCTGAAAGTACACAAAATTCACTGCTAACAGCACTGGACGAAGGTATATTAGAAATTCCTAAATTAAAGACTATTAAGGCTCATAAGAATTTCTTTACCATCGCTACTCAGAATCCAGCAGCTCACGTAGGCGTGACTGTTATTGGAGAAGCTTTAAAGGATAGATTTATCTGGATTAGTTTGGATTATCAACCGCCCGAAGAAGAAGTTCTTATTATCAAACAGGAAGCTAATTTAGATAATTCTGATGGAGAAAAAATTGCGCAAATCTCTCAACAGATCATAAATCATTCAAGAAATAACACATCAATAAGAAGAGGAAGTTCAATAAGGGGAGCGATTGACTTAGCGCAATTAATTTCTAATACTGAAAACATCAATAGCACAAAGAATTGGGTTACTACCGCTGTTATGGCTTTATATAACAAGATTGAGCTCGAGGATGGTGTTACTAGCTCAAAAGAGGAGATAATTGCTGACATCGTGTTATCGGTTCTAAATAAATCGGATTTTCAATAATCGATGATTTCTCTGCGGAGAATTCCGAGGAGATTGAGAATAAAAGACTTCATGTAAGACTTATAGAAAGGATTCCAGATGAAAAAATTCTTAGATATGAAATAATCCGAAAAAAGAAGAAAAAACCAGATTATTATCAACATTTAGCAAATTCATTAGATTATAAGCAGATTAAAGAATTAACCTACTTATCTATTCAACATAAAAACCTCGAAGCAATATTAGGGCTACTCAAATCAAATGTGTATGCTGCAACCAACGCTTTAGATTGCGATGAAGGAGTTAAATTCTTTTCAGAAAAAGCTAAAAATTCTGAAACCTCGATGGCGGAAGTTTACTTCTTTATACGGCGACCAATTTCAGAAAAATATAAGCAGGTTTTTAGACGACTAGCAAGACAGAGTATATTAAAAACCTCGTTAAAAATAACTAGTAAGGGAATTAGAGGAAATTTTAAAAAAGTTACTCCTTATTATCAGATAGGGACTCCAGAGTTTGACTTAGACGAAACTATTCAACATAATCCATTAAACATTTATAAGAATATTCTTACTTACAAAGATATATTCGGAATACAGAGAAAAAAGCAAAAGAGAAAAATTGTTATGATCTTGGATACAAGTGGAAGTATGTATGGGAAGCTTCTCCTTAATGCGGCTCTTACAACATCTGTGTTGGCATATAATATGGAAAAGGAAAGCTATGGGATAGTTCTTTTCAATTCCACAGCTATGGTTCTTAAAAAAATAGATGAGAAGAAGCCGATTATAACAATTATAGATGAAATTCTTGATTCGGAGGCAGTTGGTTTTACTAATATTAATATTGGTTTAGAAAAAGGATTAAAAGAATTAAACAAGATTAAGGAAAAAACAAAACATAAATTTGGGATTTTAATCACTGATGGAAACTATAATCGAGGAGAAAATCCCATTGATCTAGCGAAGAAATACCCTAAATTACATGTAATCGGAATACCCGCTGATAATGATCCTGAAAGAGGAATTGACACCTGTCGAGAGATAGCTCGAGTTGGACAGGGTAAATTTTTTGTCGTTAATGATTATAAAGAGATTCCTCGGGCATTAATAGAACTCTTATCGCAGATTTAATCGCTAGAATTAAGGTAACTATTAGCTAATTTCTTGAAAATTCTTCTTAGTATTTCAGAAAGAGCAGATTTTGAAATATTTAAATCTTTAGCAAATTCGCTTAATGAAATACTTCTTGGAATGTTAAAAAATCCATATTGATATGCAAGATTTACTATTTCATTTTGTCTTTGAGTAAGGAGAGTTGATTTATAATAGTATCCTATACGTTCTATCTCTGCTTTTATACCTTTTTTTTTTAACTGGATTAAAAAACTATCGACTATAGACCGCTTTGTGATAGCTTCCATTCTAATTTTACCTTCTTTTACTAGCACAGGATAAGATATCAAAAGCTCAGTTTTTACTAGGGTATTAAATATCCATGGATCGACTTCTTTTACATTCAATATTACAAGATCTTCACCCTCATACAAGATTTGAGTAGTTTTCTCAGCTGATTTTTCTTTAAAATCAGAAATAAAATGCTTTACAGAGGAACCCCTAATTTGGAATGATGTAATTCCTAAATTTTCTCCAATTAGAAAGTTAGAAAGAATATGAAAATTCAATTCTGGATATTTTTTGTTGAAAGTTGTTAGCCATTTACCTTGCGGTATTTCTATGCTAAGCTTAATTTGTACGATATCTTGAGACATATTTTAAGAA
>CAZDTP010000079.1:0-13854 GCA_964508365.1 uncultured archaeon | reverse complement strand
AATTTTTTTTCTTTTTTAGTTGAGAGCTAAAAAGATTTAACAAAGGAATTGCTGAAGCAAAAAAACAGAAAGCCTTTTCTTCATTAGGGTTTTTATCCCTTTCCTTAATGCATTCTTTTTCAAAATCAACAAATAGTTGAAAAATTGTTTTTTGTAACCTTTTCCATTGGTTTTCTGTTAGAAATTGATAATTGTTAAATGCCCTCTCTAAAATGGATTGATTAAAATCAATTTTAAAATGATCTTTCCACAATTCTTCAATATTTTCAGATTCTTCCAAGTTTGTAAGAAGTTCAATATATTTCTCTAAAATCATTTTGTTGAACATAGCTCCAGATTTAAATGATCTAGCAGCTATTTGAAGAGATTCTTTTCTATTTTTCTCTAATTGATCCACTTTTCCTATAACTATCAATTTTTCCTGATAGCCGGGTTTTAGAGTATAATAATGAGCAACTATATTAGCTCTCACAGGTTCTTTTCTTGAAATTTCAATTATCCCTAGTTCAATTAGTCTTTGTAAATGAGGATGAATTGTAGATTTTGCTTTTCCTATTTTTCGAGCCAACTGAGAAAAACTCAATTCATGATAGATAATTAATAGGGCCCAAATTTGAATTCTTATATCTGAAGTCCATTCAGAAACATCCATTGTGGGTACTAGTTGTGTCTTTTCCATATTATTTACACCTAAGAATTATTGACTATTAATTTCATCTATATATCTTAGATTGTGAATATTTATTTTCTTTATCATTAAGAAATTAAATAAATTTGAACTTAAATGTTTTATTGATGTCCGAATCATAGGAAATTACAATTAATAAATTTTCAATTGATTTAAACATAATTCTGTAATAGAATACGAATCGATTCACCTAGTTTTATATTATTACTATAAGATCATAAAAAAGTTCATATAGATGTAATATTTATTATTCGAAGAAGAAAGAAATCTTTAAATATTAAAAAAAACACATTATTTTAATTACATAAAAAGTAGGAGTTGATAAAAATTACAATTAATCAAAAGAAAGAGATTAAAATCATAGAACCAGGTAAAAGAGCTAAAAGAACGCTCCTTAAGACAATGGGTTGTGCTTTAACTCAGATTAGAGTTTTTCAAGATGCCTACGATATGAAGGATGATGATATATTAAAAGCGTTAGGAGGATGTTCGGGCGGGCTTCTTTTAAAGGGTTCGTCTTGTGGAGTAATTTTTAGCGGTGCAATGAGTTTAGCCACGGTTCTTGATTCGAAAATCTCAAATTGGGAAATAGAAGATGAATTGCGACTTCACGCTCTTATAAAAGATTACATTAGCTGGTTTGATGAAAAATATGGAACAACCTTGTGTCGAGAAAGAACGGGATTAAATCTATGGAAAAGTGTAATGGGTCTTTTCCGCCCTCGAAATTTAAGAAAATGTTTGTCTCATACAGGAGGTGCTGCGGAATATCTCTGTTCTATCAAAGATTCGCTTCCTGAAATTGATCCCATGCAGTATAATGGTATATCAAATAGTTTCCATTGCGCTCGTACTGTTCTTGAAGAAGTGAGAAATAAAACATCGGTAGGAAGCCCTTTTCTAGAAAGGATCTCAGTAGCGCTTGACGGCGGTATAGGGTTACAAGGGGGAGCTTGTGGAGCGATATCTGCAGCGATTATGGCAATTAGTGTTGATTCAGGGCAAAATTATATGGATTATGGGATGCTTAAAAATATTAGGAGTCTATTAAAATCAGCAAAGGAATTGAGAAAGAATAATCCAGTTGATGATAAGAATGTTTTTACCGCTGGAAGAAGGATAATAGAGAAATTTTTAGATAAAGCGGGTAGTTTAGAATGCTCAATAATTTCTAATACTAAATTTGACAACTGGAAAGAATTTCAGCAATATGGAGCTACTTGTAAAGAATGTAAAGAACTTATTGCTTTCAGTGCTAATGAAGCAATTAATTTTATTACTAATTCAAGTTAACATAATTAAGATTTTAGAAATTGAGAGAGAATAAAAGAGGGTTGAAATCCTTCAAAAAAAAATCCCGATGAAAATTCATAGCAAGTAGAATAATCAAATACTCGATTTTTTTTTTTGTTTTTTTTTGAATTTATTTAATTTCTAAACCTTTAACTGATTAGATTTTCTTTTTTATTAATATAATTTACGTAAAAGATTCATAAAATAGTTCTAGACCTTCTTACTGCTATTTGAATACGCATTCATAATCCTTAAATATCTCATATGATTCAATTCAAATAATAAAATATATTGAATGATTATTCGAAAAATCATTCGGAATTATAAAAACTAAAGTTGAGCGAAATAATGGTAAGTTATAAGGAACTCATAAAAGAAGATAAATTTGATAAAAAAGAATATCACATCGTTGAAACTCATATTACTAAGCTGTGTTGGGGTTGCGAGACTGCGCATAAGAAAGGTTATATGGTTAAGGACGTTTCAAAAGGGCGGAAAATCTTTTTCTGCCAAAATTGCTATGATAAATTGGATAATTAACTCACAGTTAATTAATTTCGAAGCTTTTAACAAATAGCCGAAGGTTTTATTATTGCGCGTATTTTCTTCTCCTTTCATTTTTTAATTTAAAATTATAAAAGTAAGTAATCCTAAATTATATTGTTTGTAAAAGAAAATATACTTTTAAATTCAAATCATAAGTGAAACTATCTCGACCTCTTACAAAGGTAAAATATCAATATGAAGAAAATTGGACTCATAGTAAATCCAATCGCAGGGATGGGCGGTAGCGTAGGGCTAAAAGGAACAGATAGTGAGATTATTAAAGATGCTATTAAATTAGGAGCCAAGCCAGTCTTTCCTAAAAGAGTGGAAGCATTTTTAAATCATTTTCTCCGATGGTGACCTTAAGAAAGCTCGAAAGAAGATGAACAAAAAGGTTTAGTAAAACTTTATTTTTTTTTCTTCTTATTTTTTTAAAATTTTACTGATAACTTTAATTACATCTTTAAAAGTCGTTTCATAGGATTCCTCTAAATCTGGACTATGTTTATGGTGTGGAAATGTTAGTAAATGTCTATGATGTGGAGAATTGTCCCATCTGATTATCAAATCCCCATTTTCTTTTTGCCAATGATATGAATATAAATGTTCAGTTGAAGAAATGTACTCCTTTACATGTAATATGTCTCCATTCTTAAGTTCTACTCTAGCTTTTAAATATTGTGCTGATGTACTATATTTAATTTCAAGAATGGTATGTTTTTTAATTATTCCGCTCTTGTTAAACAATTTTAATGTCTTTTGCATTGTCCAGTTCAGTTAAATTGTTTTCCAAATCCTTTAATAATTCAAAATTTGCCTTCCATTCGATGTAATCATCCCATTCTTCAAAACTCTCTTTCGAATTCTCCATTCTTTTTCTAAATTCATCTATAGAGCATCCGTATTTCCTTTCGAAAAGAGAAACTTTTTCCTTTGTTAAAGTGATTTCACTAATAACTTTAAGCTTTTTATACTCAATTATCTCGTCTTTAGACACAATTATGTCCATATAATTTACCTCACTGAACTGGTTATAATGAAAATGATAAATTCAATATATTATTAGAAATTTAGACTTAAATTTTTGTCCTTTTTAATAATTTTTTGATTTCTAGGGTACTAGGAAAATGATTTCTAGGGTACTTAGGAAAATGATGAGTAGAATGCAAATTTAAATCTTTTTTTATATTTGTAAGTATTCAAATTACTTTTTTTGAATAATTATTCCTTAATATTAAAATAGGTAAATTAATATTAATAATACAAGAAAATAAAGAATTTAAAAATAAAAGGAGATAAGAGAAGAAAATGCCAAGAGGAGATAGAACTGGACCAGATGGAAAAGGGAGTAAGACTGGTAGAGGTTTAGGAGATTGTGCTGATAGCGATTCCCCTGGGTTCACAAAAGGTTCTAGACGCGGAATGGGACGGATAAAAAGTAATAAACCCAGGCGTAGAAATCGGTAACATTGACTTTATATTTATATAATATTTTTTTATTTTATAAATAATTTTTAAATAATTTTTCCAAATTATAATATTCAATTATTATCATTAATTTCTATCTGATTGATTTTGATAGATATATAAGTTGATTATAAAAGTTGGAAATAGATAATAAAAGAAGAAGTATTGGTCTAATAATTAACCCCATTGCAGGCATGGGTGGGAGCGTAGGACTTAAAGGAACTGATGGTGATATATTTAAGAAAGCTATTAAAATGGGAGCTAAGCCAATAACTCCTGACAGAATTCGCTCTTTTCTTTCTAATATAAAAACCAAAGGTAAAATTCACTTATTAGTTGCTCCAGGAAATATGGGTGCTAATATTGTGAAAGAAACGGGCATAGATTTCGAAATAATAGGTGATATTAATCAAGAAACTACTGCCGAAGATACAAAAAAAATAGCTATAATGATGAAACAACAAAATATTGAATTATTGATTTTTTGTGGCGGAGACGGGACAGCCAGAGATATTCACGATGCCATTGGCTTATCTATACCTGTTGTGGCAATACCTTCTGGCGTTAAAATGTTCAGCTCTGTTTTTGCCATTAACCCTAGAGCTGCTGCCGAAATTGTTGACAAATTCATAAAGGAAACAGTAGAAATTCAAGAAAATGAGGTTTTAGATATTAATGAAAAATCGTTTCGAGAAGGAATTTTAGATTCAAGACTATATGGATACTTAAATGTTCCTAAAGTTATGAATCTTCTACAAGCTGGAAAAGATAGTTCTAAAATAGGAAGATCCATTGAAGAAAATAAACATGAAGTTGCTCAACATGTAATTGAAAATTTAGTAGATGAAATATTATATTTCCTTGGGCCTGGTACAACTGTAAAAGCAATCACTGATCAGTTAAAGTTAAAAAAAAGCTTACTTGGAGTAGATGCTCTTTATAACGGTAAGATTATTGGGATAGATTTAAATGAACGTGGAATCCTAGAACTTTTGAATAAACATAAAAAGGCAAAAATTATCGTCTCACCAATAGGTGGACAAGGTTTTATTTTTGGAAGAGGTAATAAGCAATTTACTCCTAAAGTTCTAAAAAAAATTGGAAAAAAGAATATTAAAATAGTTTCAACTGAAGAAAAAATTAAAGGTTTAAGATGTTTAATGGTAGATACTGGCGATATTAAGACCGATGAAATGCTTAAAGGACTTGCAAAAGTGATAATCGGATACAAGGAGGAGCTAATAATAGAAATTGAATGTTAAGCATTTAATTTCTAACATAGTTAATATATTGAAAAATAATAATCGAATAAAAAGAGCGATTCTTGCCAATTAGGGTACGAAGCATGTTAATTAGATTAGATAGAAACGAAATGCCTATAAAGCTTCCAAGAGAGATTACCGATCCTATCAAAGAAAGCATAGAATTCTTAAATCGATATACTCCTCAACGTAAAGTAGACGAATTATTATCTTTATTAAGTAAATATACGAATTCTCCTAAAAATTCAATTATTATTAGTTCCGCATCTGATATCTTGCTAAAAGAATTTATTTATCTTTTTTCGAAAAATAGGCAAATTATTCTCGCTGATCCGTCTTTTTTTTTAATTAATGCGACCTGTCGAAAGACCTATTCTTCAATTTTAAAGGTAAGATTAAAAGAACCTGAATTTAAACTTTCAATTGTACCGTTAATTGATGAGTTAAAAAAACCAACGTTAATAATTTTAGATAACCCTAACAACCCAACTGGAAATATAATTTTAGATAAAAACGAAGTAAAATTGATATTAGAAAATGAAAACATCATTTTTTTGGTAGACGAAGCTTATTTTGAATTTTCAAATGTAACATATGCTAATTTAATCGCAGATTATCCTAATCTAGCTATTTTGAGAACATTAAGCAAGGGGTTTGGATTGTCCGGGTTAGGAGTGGGATATATAATTGGAGGAGAGACTGTCCAAAAGAGGTTTCTCGGAATTAATACAATGCTACCTTATCCAAACGTAGTAGCTGGCATAAGTGCCTTGAAAAATAAAAACTATGCAATAGAATATATTAACGATGTTGAAAAAGAAAAAAATCGAATTAGGAGTGTTGCTTCAAAATTAGATATTTCAGTTTTTAAAAGTTATTCGAATTTTTTATTAATGAAAACAACAATTCCTAACATTTCAAAAAAGCTTACCGAGCAAGGAGTATTGGTACTCGACGTATCAAAACAACTTGGTTCAGAATATTTTCGGGTTACAATAGGAACTAGAAAAGAAAACGATTATTTTTTAGGAGCTTTAGAAAAAATCACCTATCAAAAGAGAGATTGAAAAGAATGGACTTTATTTAAATCCTGCCATGTTATATTTAAAAATAAAATTAAAATAAAAGAATAAATTAGTTATATATTAAGTTCTTCGAGTTTTTCTTTTGTTGGACAACCAGTTTCCCAATTCCAATCACGAATCTTGTAATATGTCTTTAAGCTTTCATTTAATTCTAACTTTACCCCTTCTGTTTTACCAGACTTCAATACTTTATTGAGATGACCAGGTAGTTTATCGTCTTCTCTTGTTATCCCTAGATTGCATATAATAAGTCTTTTAAGAGTATTTATTCGTTCCCCTACAAGTAATAAAGATTTTTTACTGTAATCAAAACCCGTTGCTGCGTTGATGTGTTTAATTATGTGTTCAAGTGTGGGGTTTAGGAAATTGCAATTTACGGCGGAATCATCTATCGCCCTAATGTTTTGTAGGGCAATAACTCCTTTTTCTCTACCTTTTATGGAAGTTCTATCGCCAGATTTTACGCGTATTTGCGGGTACGCGAGGGTTCCTGCTTCAGCGCTGAACCAATCACATTTTTCGTGACTGGCTCCCACATAACAAGTAATATAACTTAAAGCTTGTCCCGCAAAAGCTCTTGGATCGTGCATGGGCATTTCTAAACCCTTTACATGGGCAGCTAATTCAGGATCAACATTAAATTCTTTTGCCATGGTGCGTACACCCTCAGAAAGTACGTTGCCAATGCCTTCTTTTTTCGCAATTTTATCAATTAATTTTAAAAGTAAATTTCCATTTCCCCACTTTATTTCTCCGATTTCAATATCTTTTAGATGTGACTTAATTTTATCAATTCCCAAATTATTTTCAACTAAGTAAATTAAAAATGCGATTGACACGCCCCCAGAAATAGTATCAAAACCATATACATTACACATATGATGCGAGAGAATTACTTCTTTGGAATCGGTAACGCCACATAAAGGTCCAAATGCCGCGACAGACTCGTACTCTGGTCCATCTACTTCGATATCTTTGCCTTCGTGTTCTACAATTGTAGTTTTACCACATCTCATAGTACAGCCCGCACATCCGTAATCTAAAACGGGATATTCTTCCCGTAACGTTTTCCCCGTCAATTTTTCAGCGAAAAATTCGTTCTTAGTAAAATAATGTGCTGGCGTGTCACCTAGAGCCATACCTATGTCTAAATAGCAATTTGTACCGTATAAAGTGAATAGAAAAGGCGTTATAGATTTAAGGAGGTCTCCTTTCTTTGCATCTTCTGCTTCTTTTAACAATTCTTTACCTATTTTATTATCTGCGATTTGCACTCTTTTGGTTCCGTGAATTGCAATTGCTTTTAAGTTTTTTGAGCCCATTATAGCGCCTAAACCACATCTCCCTATAGCTCGACCTTCATCGTTAATTATTCCCGCGTATTTCACTAAATTTTCACCAGCAATACCAATAGTGGCAACCCGAATCATTTCGTTGTTTAGTACTTTTTTCAAAATTAATTGGGTTTCGTATGTGTCTTTACCCCAAACGGCATCTCCACTTTTAAACTCAATGGTTTCATCGTGAATATATAGATAGATCGGACTTTTTGCTTTCCCAACAATAACTATAGCATCGAAACCACTGTTATGTAAAGAAATGCAAAAATAACCCCCAGAAGAGCCTTCACCCCATATCCCTGTAAGGGGTGATATTGCTGTTACGGTGTACCTTCCGGAGGAGGGCCTTAAAGTTCCTGTTACAGGTCCCGTTGCAAATATTAGTGGATTAATTTCTGAAAAAGCATCTTTTTTTAAGGTGTCGTAATCGTCTTTTGATAGAAGGTCGTAAGTTATTTTAGCGCTTAACCCTGTACCACCGAGGTATTCCTTTGCAACTTGAGCGTCCAAATCTTTAACATCGACCGTTTGATCGGTTAAATTTACATAAGCAATTTTTCTATTATAACCAAATAAATTTTCACTCATCTTTTTCCCTCCATATTAAAAATCAATATCTTTTCCATCCCATGCATACTCAAAAATGGTTCTATATAGCTTCCTATTAATTGTACGAAAAGAAGTTAGAGATACTGCGTCGTCGTCGGCATATTCGGCTAATAAATCTAGTTTAGAGAAATAATCTTCTTTACTAATAACAGGATTTTTCAAATCTTTTACGCATATAGGACCATCAATTGAGAGTATAAAATTTTTGACGGCTTGAAGAAATTCTTTATAGATTTCGTCTCTTCCCTTGTTTTCGACTTTAACATTGAAAATTGGGCATAATAATTTCCATCTATCAGTAACTTTTGCTTGAAAGTCAATAGAATAAGGCAAGAACATCCCAACGCTAAGCCCGTGATGTACACCAAAAATCTTCCCAAAGCTATGCCCTAATGAATGGTCTATTCCAGCTATTGTATTTCCAAATCCTATTCCCGCCATTAGTGCAGCCATCTGCATGTGATCTCTAGCTTCTATATCTTTTGCACCGTATTTATACGCACGAGGAAGGTATTTTACTACTTCTTTAATCGCGGTCGAATTCATGGCATCAGTAAATGGGCTACCCCAATTTGACACGAAACTTCCCATAGCGTGAGATAGTGCGTCCAAACCTGTTGCCATTGTCAGAAACGGAGGCATATCTTTAACAAAATCCGTAAATAGAATCGTAATGTCTGCACATAACTCGTCACCTAACACTTCAATTTTTTTAGGAGGATCTCTTTCATTATCAGTAATTACGGCAACTGGAGTTACTTCGGAACCAGTTCCAGATGTCGTTGGTATCGCAATAAAATATTTCATCTTCTTTCGCAATCCTAAAGAACCGAAATATGGTAAAATCATTAAAAGATTTTCTTCCGGTTTTTCATATTTAACCATCACCATTTTTGTCGTATCCATAACACTACCACCCCCTAATGCAAACAGTACTTGCGGTTTAAATTCCTCGCATATTTTAACACCCTCATAGATCGTCGTGATTGGCACCTCTGGTTCTGCACCAGACCATACCTTGTATTCCATTTCAATTAAATCAAGATAATCTGTTAGCTTTTTGGCAAATTTTTGAGTAAACGAATCTGTTATAATTAACGCTCGCCTATCTCGTTTATCAATCGTAGCTTCTAAGTATCGCACAACTCGTAGTAGCGCCGCTTTTCCTACAAAAATTTTAGACGATAAATAAGAGGCCATTACACCTCTTAACGCTCTGCCACCCATTAATCCCATCATATCTTTAATTACAGGTGTTTCATACCAAGCTGTTTTTTTTTGTACCATTTTAATCTAATCTCTTGTGGAATCAATTTTTTTTGATTTGTAAATTAAATTTTCAAGATAAATTTTTGTATCTTATTGATTATTATCTATGGATATAAACTTGAATATATACTTATGGAGCAATTAGTATAATTTGACATAAATGTAGATCTTTGTTTATCAAAATTTTTCGGTGATTTATTAATACTACATACTGCTAAAACATAATATTAGATACGCTTAAAAGAGGTCAAATTTTCAAGAAATTCAAGTTGGCGTAAAAATAATCGATCTCGTTTTTTCAATATATCTTCCTCACTTATTCCGTGATAATCGAACAATCCTTTTCCAGTTTTTACCCCAAGTTGATTGTTATCTACTTTCTCTTGGATTAATGGTAATACACCACCCTTCGATTTCTGAATATCGCACACTAAATCAAGTCCCGTAAAGTCTTGAGATTGTGCGATACCCACAATAGGTAATCTAATTCCTAAAGTTGTCCTGATAGCAAGATCAATCTGTTCTGGTGTAGCTATATTCCTAGCTAGTAATTCATACATAGCTCCATATAAGGCAGTTTGAATACGGTTCACTATATACCCAGGAAGGAACTTATCAATTACAATCGGTTCTTTCCCAATTCTTTTTAGTATGCTAACAGAAAATTCTACTATATCATTTGATGTTTTTTTACTCGGTACAACTTCGACTAGTGGGATTATATGTGGTGGAGCGAACCAATGATGAGCAATTATACGGTGAACATTTTTAATACCTCTAGTAATTGTAAAGATGTCTAGAGTTGAGGTATTACTTGCTAGTATTGTATTCTCATGGCATAATTCAGACAGTTGAATAAATAGGTGCTTCTTTAAATCGGGATTTTCGTTTACAGCTTCTAGTACAAACATCTTTTCATTTGCAGCTTCCTTTAGGTCAGTTTTTGGGTGTATTCTTTCGATTATTGAGGGAATTTCGTTATTTTGCACTCTATCGAATTCAGCTAATACCGCAAGATTTGACTTGATCAAATCTAAAGCATGGTCTAGTTTCTTTTGATGTGTGTCCACGAGATCTACTTCAAAACCAGCTTGAGCGTATACTTGGGCTATTGAATGCCCCATAGTACCTGCTCCAATTATTAAGACACTATTCAAATCTTCTATTTCTATCAATCTAAATCACAAGTTCAATTTTAGTTTAATTAAATTATTATATGATCTCGTTCAAAATAAAATTATCAAAACCAATTTAAATAATGATTATCGATGAGTGAAGAAATAAAAATTGTTTCTATAATAGGTGCTGGCTATTTAGGTAAACAAATAGCTGAGAGAACAGCATTAAAAGAATATACTATACGTCTCTATGATACAAATGTAGAAGATTTAGCAAAATTCTCCAGAAAATTAAAGAGAAGAAAAAAAACACCAGGAGAAATAACTTCACATGAAACCATTAAAGACGCTGTAAAAGACGCAGACTTAATTATCGAAGCAGTTCCAGAAATATTAGAATTAAAAAGAGAAATATTTAAGGTAATTGATGAAGCAGCTCAACCTAATGCCATTATTGCGACGAATAGTTCCTCAATACCGGTCTCAAAATTAGAGGATGAAGTAGCTCGAAAAGACAAATTGTTAAATATCCATTTTTATAACGTTATTACTATGCCAATGGCAGATATTATGAGAGGAACCAAAACTAGTGATGAGACCTTTGAAAAAGGTAAAAAATGGGTTGAGAGTATTGATATAACACCTCTAATAGTTAAAAAAGAATGCTATGGATTTGTGTTTAATAGAGTATGGCGGGCTATCAAAAAAGAAAGTATGAAAATATGGGCAGGAGGATACGCTGATTTAGAAGAAGTCGATAAAGCGTGGAGAATATTCACAGGCATGGGAATAGGTCCCTTCCAATTTATGGATCAGATCGGGTTGGATGTGATTTATGATATTGAAATGTCCTATTATAAAAATAGTGGCTTAGAAGATGATAAACCTCCTCAAGCTTTAAAAGATCTAGTTGATAAAGGTAATCTTGGACAAAAAACGAAGAAAGGATTTTATACCTATTAGTAACTTCTTATCTTTTTTAAAAAAAAATAAAATACCCCAACCTTAGCAAGGTTGTCCCCATGTATCAACTATTTTTATACATAAGTCATCCATAAAGGGATTTATAAATTTTCATCAATTATAGTAGTCATCATTTTTATTGAAGGCCTGTCTGTCTTATCTTTACCAATGTAAGTCCATACTATCTTTCTATCCTTATTTATCAGAAATTTACTTGGTATCGCTTGTTTAATGTTCAAAGTTCCTCCTCCGCCGGGAGCAAACCAGTAAACATCGTAATTTTTTGCGATTTTTGCTCCACGATCAGAGATCATATCAACAGTGAAATTATTTTCTTCTTTAAATTTCTTTAGAAGCCTTTCGCTATCGCTTGCGATTGATATTAACTTGATATTTCTGCTCTCAAATTCTGTAATATTTTCCGTCAGTAGAAATAAATGCTTTTTACAGTGACTTCACCAATTTCCCCTAAAAAAATCAATCATTACTCCGTTGTACTCTTCAAGCAAGGTTTCCAAATTCATTTCTTTTCCGTAGATGTCTTTTGTATCAAACATAGGTGCTATAGAATTCTCCAGTAATCCATTAGGTCTTGGCGGTTCTTCGTTGTTCATATAATTCAATAAAAATATTTAAAATTTAAACTGATTGGCTAAAAAATATTAATACCTCAAAAAATAATATGCTTTAATGAGTCTATACGATTTTAAAAAAAAGAAATAGAAAATTTAATAAATTAGATTAAGTGGATCCATGGGACATTAACTGTTAGATCTAGACTAATAAGAATTGCGGCGTAGAGGGTGGTAAACGAGATTTTAAGAGCCAGAGACGCATCTGTCGTCAGTAAACCCGGAATATATGTTGGATCCATAACAATAGTTATGTTATTATCAAGATTATTTGTAAAAGAGTGGAAAGTACTAAAGTAGTTGTTTAAAGATTCACCAATTTTCACACCTTCTGGAAGTGCTGAAGGATTTGTACTATTAACTGTATTGAATACTGCATCGATATAAACATCATAAATTGCATAAAGACCCTGGTTATCAAGATCAAAAGTAACAGTTAAATTAACCGTGTCATCGCTTAAACTTAGAAGATCAGCGCCTGGATCGTGATTTAAATCAAAAGTAGGATGGATATTAAAATCAAGATTCAACCCACTGTAAGCGATGCTACCAAGATACCCAAATATTATTAGACTGAGTATCGTACCTAACACTTTAAAAAAATTACTAAGCTTAAATTGCTTTTTTACGCGATATTCCTTATTCTTCCGTAATTCAATTGCTTCGATTAAATACTTTAACGCTCTTAATCCTGAAGACCCTAACAGTAACCAAGCAATTATTTGTAAACCCAGTAGTACCTGAAGAGAAGGCAAACTTATTAAATAAGTTCCTAATTGAACTCCTGGCGTAAATCCACCGAAAAGATAAAACAGATAGAATCCAGAATAAATAGTTGAGCTAAATGCCATAAGGCGATTTGCTGATGTGTCCTTAGGAAATGCATGCCTTAACATTGAAAAAACAACGCCTATAATCCCTATTATTATTATAGTCATTTTAAACGCTTGACTAAAAGTCATAAGACCCGTCATAGCGATAACTTCGAAGAGAACCAAAGGTAGAGCGATGTAGAGAACGGCGTTAAGAATGCCGTGCAAAATCATGCTAGTTAATTGTATAGTCATAGGTTTCGACCATTTTGGTAAAATGATTTTTTAGAATAAAAATACTTATAAAGATTTCATAGAATACTTACTACTTAAATTTCTCTTATTGTATCTATAAAAGGTATTTAAATGATAACACAAAGCAAGGTATAATTTAAAATTAGATTTCTAGAATTATAGTTATATCCTTCCATCCATTAGCAATTTCAATGTAATTAGCGATATTATCTATTATCTAAATTAATTTTATTTACAATTTTTTTTTCCATTTATGATTCTGGTTGTATAAATTGATGGGTTTATAAGTATTATAAAGTTTATAAAAGTTATAAATTATTTGAATGTTGTGTTTGTAGTTTTGAAAGTTAATTTTTCCACATTTGATATTTTATGGGCTAGTCTTTTTAAAACTTACTTCGAGAAAAAATCGTTTGAAATCTTAAAACTGGAAAAAAAGAGAGTATTCTTAAAATTCAGGAGTACTATATGGTGAATACTTAATTAAAAACTTGGAAGTTTTTAATAATGATTGA
>CAZDTP010000078.1:0-14095 GCA_964508365.1 uncultured archaeon | reverse complement strand
AATGATTTTAAGGTTTTTCCAACTATTATCTAAAAATAGAAAAAAGAAAAAAAATTATTTTTTGATTAATTTCAAACCAGTATAGATTATGCCTAGAGCAACCACAATTATAGCTATTAAAGCGGTTATAGCAATCGTAGGATTAAGGGTATTTTGCTTTAGGAAAATACCTAATGTAGCCCAGATTATTACTACACTATAAACCCAGTCTTTTCGTAGAACCAACATAGCGAATGTTATTAAAACCGCAACAGCAATAACTATAATGGTTAATATCTCAGGAATCGATCCAAAATTCGGAACTCCAGAAACTACTAATAGAGCAGTAGCATTAGCGATTGTAGCAACAGTTATCCAGCCTAAATATATACTAAATGGAGTATGTATCCACACTTTCTCACCCTTCTCTACTTCAGTCTTGCCTATGCCTAACCTTATGTATATCATTATTAGGGTAAATAAAATAGCAATCATAACTATAAAAGAAAGGGG
The DNA here is from genome assembly GCA_964508365.1 of uncultured archaeon. Lineage (GTDB taxonomy): Archaea > Asgardarchaeota > Lokiarchaeia > Sigyniarchaeales > SOKP01 > SOKP01. The sequence continues at coordinate 13,603 of CAZDTP010000078.1, read as the reverse complement.
TATTAATCTGAAGTGCCACATAAAAATCCAAACAGAATTCGCAATATTACTTAATATAAAATAATAACCGACTTTATTTAGAAAACTCTCTTCAATCTTGTTAGATTTAAAAAGATCTCTTGCTTGATAAATTGAGAATCCTGCTAAGAAAAAGTAAATAACGGCCCATATTGAAAAAGTAAGACCTATTGGTACGAACAAATTAGGTATTAAATCAGATAATTCACCAGTGTTGTATCCACCAAGCTCTAATCCAGCTGCTGCATAATTAATAATCACAGTCGCAACAAATGTAATTAAATTTGCCCATTGTAGAAATTTCTTATTTATCATAGTTTAAATCACATAAAAATAGATTTCATTAACTAATATTAAATTATTAAGAATATATAGCTTCTTCTTAGAATCTATAAATTATTGTAATGATTCGCATAAAATTAATAAGGATTCTAATTAAAGAATTTATAAATCTATTAAAAAAATAAGTGGTATTTATGGGAATTGATGTAAAAAAATTAAGAGAAGATTTCAAGGAACCGTACGAACTAGTTAATACTTCTGATGGAAAAATCTTGTTTTTAAGTGCTTGGATGCCAAAAAAAAAATCAGATACAGCCATTCTGATTTTACACGGAATTACTGCGTATAGTCGACCTTATGACTTTATTGGCTCTCAATTATCAAACGCTGGTTATGTAGTTTACGGGTTGGATTTACGTGGACATGGATTATCTGATGGTAATAGAGGAGATTACCCTTGTAAAGAAAGGCTTATCTTAGATCTTGGTGAAACAATAAGTTTCATAAAAAATGATCATGAAAAATTGATCATTCTTGGTCATAGTTTAGGAGTTGTAACGGCACTTATCGCTTCAGTAAACTATCTTGAAAGTATAAATGGCTTGATTCTGTTGAGTGCAGCAAGGACATTAAGACCTGGAGTATACCCTAAAATGAAATTTACCCAGAAGGTGAAAATTTTGTTAAGCTCAATTATAAAACCAAGCAAGACAGTGATATCTTACCAAAGAGATGGAATGCTAGGCTTAGACGATCCGTTGTTTAATTTTAAATATACATTTCGCTTCATGAAAATTTTAAATGCAAACGATATTGCTTTTCCCCCAAATTTAAACATTCCTATCTTGCATGGCGTTGGTGAAAATGATGAACTTTTTAGTGTTGAATCCGCTCGCGCTTTTTTTGATGAAATTCCAAGTAAAGATAAAAAATTCATCATTTTACCCGGTGCGAAACATGCCGTTTTTCCAGATGGTTCTTTGACTGAAATTATTGATTGGTTGATTTTAAATTTTAAAATAACTTGAAAATTCAAGGATTGAGAAAAAATGCTTGAATTAGCTCATAATAATGCACAATTGGTCAAACGAATGGTTAGAATTGCAAAAGAAATTGGTAGAGAAGTCGCTACTGTTGATGAAGCTAAAGAAATATTAAGAATAAAAAGATAACTTTTTTTATTTATAACTTCAACTGTTAAACTCCGTATTTCTTAGTAGCTTCAATCATCCATTTGATATTTTGATAAGTCATATCTGGATAGGAATTAGAGAGGGATAACATAGAACTTCTACCGCTACCAAGATTTCCAATTACGTATTTCACAGTATGATTTTAATAATATAATAAGAGTTGAATTTTTAGGAACTATTTTATCTGAGAAAATTATTCCAAAACCTCCACCTACTTTGAAAGCACTCACCAATATGTGAATATTAAAAAATTTAGGCTGTGGTATCAAGTCATCAATTTGGAACAGCTCGCCCGTTTTTAAGACTTTCAAATATTCACCATATATCCCTGTTTTCTCAATACCCGGAGATACCTCAAATATATTTTTGTCAATCATATTCTCTTTGCTCATGCCTGAATGACATTAATTTCTAAACTCTGCTTTTAGAATTGAGAAGTAAAAAGTAGAACCTTTTCCTACTTCCGATTCCACCCATATTTTACCCCCGTATTGTTCAACAATTTTTTTACATATAGCTAATCCTATTCCAGTTCCATCATATTCATTTTTGTTATCTAAACGCTGAAAAATGATAAAAATTCGCTCAAAATCTTTTGGGTTAATCCCTATCCCATTATCGCAAATAGAAAACACCCAATAATTATTATCCCGTTTTGCTGAAACCCGTATTTGAGGTGACACTTTTCCATGAAATTTTATACCATTTGAAATTAAATTTTGAAATACTTGGATTAATTGATTTTTATCAACAAATAAACTAGTTAAAGAGTCGTAAATAACTTCAGCATTAGTTTCATTAATTAATTCTGCTAGATTATCAATTACATCCTTTAAAACATCATTTAAGTCAACCTTTCCAAATTTCTTGTAAACTTTTCCAATTTTTGAATAAGTTAATAAACTATTTATTAAATTTTGCATTCTTGAAACACCTTCAGTAATAAACCTGATAAAATCATTAGCATCTTCATCTAATTTATCTTTATAATGTTTTTCTAATAGTTGAGCAAAACTTGAAATCATTCGGAGAGGTTCTTTTAAATCGTGAGATGCGATATAAGTGAATTGCTCGAGTTCGGTATTAACTCTAGCTAAATCTTCTATAGATTTTTGAAGTAATTGTTCTGCTTTCTTGCGTACAGTAATATCAATAGCAGCACCTTCAATACGATTTTCTTTTAGATTTGTTCGAGCTGAGATACTCGCCCAAAATGGAGTGCCATCTCTTTTGCTAACTTGTATTTCAAAATCCTTTATTTCATTATTAATATGGATTTCTTCTAATATTTCAAACCGTTGATGAGGATCAACATAATGTTCCGTGGCAATATAATCCGTTAAACATTCTTCCCGATTGTTATACCCAAATAATTTAGCAAATGTTTCATTGCATTCTATAAATTTCCCATCGCTAATGCGTGACCAGTATAATCCTACTTGCGCATTATCAAAAAGATATTTATATTTTTCTTCAGATTCTTTTAATTTTTGTTCGGCAATTTTCCTATCCGTAATATCCCGAACAAGACCATAAAACCCAACCTTATTTCCTTCAGAATCGTATATTAAATCAATTAGTCCTTCAAAATAAATAAGTTTCTTCTTAAGTGTCATCAATTTAGCTTCATTTGTTGGAGGCCAGGGAACCCCTGTTTTATAAACTTGGTTAAATAGATTAAACAAAACTTCACATGACTTTGCATCAAAAAGCGAGTGATAATCCTTTCCTATTACTTCTTCCTTTGAATATTCTATTGTTTTATAATATTCAGCATTGGCATACACATGTTTTCCCCTAAGGTCAGTTTCATAATATATCTCCATCATATTTTCGAGAATGTTTCGATATTTCTCTTCAGATTCTTTTAAGCGTTGTTCTGACAATTTTCGCTCAGTTATATCTCTTGAGATTGTAATCGCTTTTACTAAACCATTAGAGTCTTTAAAGGTTCTTCCTTTAGTTTCTACCCAAATATATTTTCCATTTTTGTGTCGAAGTCTTAATTCGCCCGTTTCTTCGCCCTTTTTAAAAACATCTTGTAACACTTTTAAGGCTGTTTTGGTATCTGCTGGATGCATAATGTCGTGTAGCGTTTTTCCTAACATTTCTTCGTTAGAATAACCTAATATCTTTCGATATGTATGTTCATTTATGTATTCGTGTTCAAATTTGCTATTTAGAATGGCGATTAAATCATTTGCGTTTTCTGAAATAAGACGATATTTCTCCTCAGATTCTTTTAATTTTTTTTCATTTGTTTTAATTTTATTGCTTTCCATCCTAAAATTCAAACCCTTTTTTTTCCTTATTCAATAGTATTTTACCTTTTTTCATTATTGAAAAAATAATATTTCGTTTTTATTATATATTAAAAGTTCAAAAATAAAATATTTCGTGTTGATTGGAATATTTGCTCTTGTTAATAGTGTGTTATTAGGCTTTTTTTATTTTTTATATCATTTTCAAGAGCTTTCATATTCATAGTTGCTCTAATATTTATAAGCTTTTTTATCATTACATTTTCTAAGTTAGATTATTGAAGATTTATTTCAGGAGTTAATATGTTATTCAGTGATAACTCTTATGCTTGAATGGTATAAGAGAAGTTACTACTGCCGATGAAGCCAAACAAATTTTAGGAATAATATAAAAATTGTTAAAGTTATTCAATATAACTTATTTTTTTGACATTACTGTAATCTTATACTAACATTTATTAATTGATGTTAGATCATAATATATAGCACTATTGGGAGTGATTTGATGAATAGAAAAAATATAACTTGGTTTGGATTTAATTTAACGCAGAAACAATCTGTACAAATATTTATTTTATCAATTGTAGGACTCTTCATTTCAGTATTTTTGTTAATGACGATCTTGTCCTCTTTACTAATGAGTATCATATATTATGTTCCTTATTATGATCCTTATTATTATTATCCAGATGACTATTTTATGATTCAGATGATTTTTGGCATGCTTCCTTATATGTTTATATTTAGTGTGACATTTTTTTTGAGTCTTTATTCCTTGATTCGATGCAGAAAAATTGCTAAATACTACTCTACCTTAATAGATCCTTTGTTAGAACCGAAACCAATTCCCCGCTATACTGAAGTAAGACCAAACTCTATTGCCCAATTTTGTTCTAACTGTGGAGAATTGATGAGAGGTCATGAGAAATTTTGTACTAATTGTGGGCATCAAACAGGGTATTTAAAATAAAGAAATAGAGGAATTCAAATCTTACTATACCTTAATCTTTAAAATCAATTAAAAAAAAGAAAAAAATTTTACTTTATTTAAGCTCGGATTTTTTTAACTTCTTCTCTAATGCGTTCAAGTCTTTCTCCATGTAAACCATAAGATCTCATAGCTAGAAGTCCAATTACAAGTGCGATTGTAGGAAAGATAACCATTATAGCTTTTAGACCTAATATAACTAAAAATTCATCTGAAGGTAAGGGATCAAATTGTTTGTCCCAACCAATATTTCCGAACATAAATCCAATAGTTAAAATGACTAAGATTATTGAGATTCGATGAATAAATGCGTTAATTCCATAATAGCTTGCAGATCGCTTAACTCCGAATTTAACTGCGTCTTCGTCTATAACATCAGCGTGTAAAATGTCTACATAAAATAATGCTCCCGACAATGGAAATCCTTGAAGTGCTATAAGAAGAACAAATGCGACTTGAAACGCTTCTCCAGTTATAAATAAGAATGGAAACAACGTACAAATCCAAGTTACTAATGTTATCATGAAAGCTTTTCGCATTCCGTATTTAAAGCCAAGTTTTTTGTGAATTGGCATGACAAGTGCAGCAATGATAAAAGCCAACATTAGCGCTATCCCAACGATAAGCGAACCGCCCCCTTCAAAAAGAGAGCCTCCTATAACGAATTCAGCGTAAATGGGGATAATCATTGGTAAAATGCTAAAACAATACCAGACTGCGGTGTTCGCTACAACAAACTTTACAAATGTTTTATTTGTCAATGTAATTTTCATCGATTGAATAAACGATGGTCTTTTTTCGAAATCTTCCGTTATTTCTACTTTTTCTACAATCCCCTTCAAAAGAAACGGTATTGAGATTATAAACGTAAAAACTGCTACGACGATCGCCATCATAAAATATTCGCTTTTAGCGATGGGAATTGCGGCGTCTGCTGGAACATAATCAGAAATAAATATCATCGGAATAAGTGAGCTTAAAATTAAGGCAACTACGGTTAAACCTTTTATAAATAAATTAGCAGAAGCTCTCTTTTTCTCATTTGGGAACATTTCTGGGAAAATTGCGTTCACATTTACATCAAACATCGTATAGAATAACTCAAAGAGAACAATCGTAGTTAAAAAGTAAATAAACTCAAGCATTTTATCACTTGTAGTGAATGGCACATAGAACATTAAAATTACCATAACGCATAACGGAATTATCGAAATGAGTAGATAAAACTTTCTTTTACCCCACTTTCCTCTATGTTTCGTCCTTTCTGAGAGTGCTCCGAGCACTGGATCGTTAACTGCGTTCCATATACCCCAAATAACGTATGTAATTATCATTAAAGTCAAAGGTATTTTGACGACTGTAAAATAGAAGGTAAAAATCAAGAATTGAAAAATTTGGTAAGTAAGCTGATCCGGAAATGCACTAAGCCCAAAAAGGAATTTCTTCTTAAATGTTAATTTCTCTTCACTCATTTTTGATACCTAGATTATATTTAAATTTTAATTAAATGTGATCACATTATATTTTATTTAAAATTATGCCTAAATAAAGTTAATATAGAGCTCTTAAAAGTTTAACCCTGAAGCTCTCTTTTAATCATATTCAATTATATTATATCTTACATCTAAGTTTATATAGAATTAATTTGGTTAAAAATTATAAACAATCTATTTCAAATGCTGTTTTTATAAAAAATGAAACAAATATATTAAAACATAGAATTGATACTTATATTACAAATATTAAAAAACTAATTTAAGAAAAAGAGAAGAAAAACTATGAAAATTATTGAGATTGAAGGCGTTGGGGAAAAATATGCAAAGATTCTAGAAAAAGCTGCAATTGCAAATGTTGAAGACCTAATACCGTTAAAATGGAGTGAAATTAAAGAACTTGCTAAAACAACTAGCATTTCTTTAAAATTACTTGAAAAATGGCACGATCAAACAGAATTAATGGTAATTAAAGGTATTGGACCCGAATATTCAGAAGTTTTAAACAAAATTGGTATTGATTCTGCAAGAGAACTTGCCTATCGAAATCCTAAGAATACTTTAGATAAAATTATATCGTTTGACAAGAAGCAACCTGATGTTATTAGAAAAATACCAAAAGTTGAAGAAATTGAAGGTTGGATTAGCGAGGCAATGGAAATCTATAACGTGCAGAAAACTAAGACAAATCCTAAGGAAACCCCGATTATTGAGATTGAGGGAATCGGTAAAAAATACGGAAAAACTATGGAAACCGCAGGATTTCTTGATGTTGAGAGTTTAATAGGATTAGACAGAGATGGAATTAAAAAATTAGCAGAAAAAACTAAGATATCAGAAAAATTAATAGATAAATGGGCAGAACACGCAGATTTAATGAGAATTAATGGTGTCGGACCTGAATATGCTGAACTAATTAATGAAATTGGAATTGACTCAGTTAAAGAATTAGCTCAACGTAATCCAAATAATACTCTAGATCGCATGATGAAATTAGATAAAGAAAAACCTGATATGTTTAGAAAACCTCCAACATTACAAATGATAGAAGATTGGATTGAGGAAGCTAAAAAAATTAAATAAGTATTTCTATACCACATTTTTCTTTTTTTGGTAATTTGTCTTTAAATTCAAAGAAAAATTCAGGAATTTTAAAATAGATAATTACATAAAACATAATTATTTCTATATGCTAAATAAATAAAGGAGTTTACTTAAAAAATGACAGATTTGAATTTAGAAGTAACATATTTTGAGAAGAGTGGATCTCAAAATACAGAGAAGGCTTTGAAAATAGCAAAAAAATATGCAGATCAGTTTGGTATAAAGGATATCGTCATTGCCAGTACCACAGGAACAACTGCTGAAAAAGCTGCCGAAATTTTTAACCCAAAGGATTATAACATAATGATTGTGACCCATGCCTACTATTTTGTAAATAATAAAATAAGACAAGAATTTCTGGAAGAAAATATAAATAGCCTTAAGAAACTTGGCTTAAAATTTCATATTGGGACACATTCAATGAGTGGCATTGAAAGAGGAATAAGATTGAATAAAGAAGCTTGGCAATTTGTTGATTTATTAGCTAAGATGTTAGGATACCACTTCAGTCAAGGAGTTAAGGTATGTATAGAGATATCGGCTACAATTTGCGATGCAGGACTAATTCCCGACCTTGAAAGAGACATAATCGCAGTAGGAGGTACTGGTAGTGGTGCTGATACCGTTTGTTTAATTAAACCCGCTCCAACGAGTGACTTTAAGAATCTTAGAGTAAAAGCAATCTTAGCCAAACCATTATAATTAAGAAATAAAGAGCAAAATAATTAAATAATTTCACAGTATGGGTTTTTTTGGGGCAAAAAATAAGAAGTTGCTAATATCTCTTTAAAAAAAAGAAAAAAATAGGATTTCTATTTTTTAATGAATTTTCCTGACATATCCCTTTTGTCTAAGTATAAAGAATAAAATAAAGAATAATTAAATAATATTTAATTTTTTCCCAACTTTTTCAATTGAACTAAGTGCCATGTTTAAATCATCTTTTGTTAATAATGCATTCATCTGAACTCGAATTCTAGAAAGTTCTCTTGCGACCATAGGGAAGACTATTGGTGTGCCATAGATATTTTCTTCTTCGAACAGGAGTCTTGCGAGTTCTTGAGCTTTACCAGGATCACCAATAATCAAAGGAATGATTGGTGTTTCTGATCTTCCAGTGTCGTATCCCATGTTTTGAACTTCTTTCTTGAAATAGTTAGTGTGTTCCCAGACTGCTTTAACATGCTGAGGTTCGTTTTCAACAACTTCTATCGAAGCGATGTTAGCTGCTACTATTCCAGGTGGGTGCGCTGTACTTAATAAATATGTTCTACTTTTGTTCTTACAGAATTCAATTAAATCCTTAGAACCTGCAACTGTACCGCCAAATACTCCGAAACCTTTGCTCATTGAGCCTCCTTCCACATGAACTTTTCCTTGCAAATTGAAATGTGCGACTATCCCTTTACCTTCTCCAAGAATGCCTTCGCCATGGCAATCATCCACGAATATCATCGCTCCATAGTCTTCTGCTACATCTACAATCTTATCTAAAGGAGCCATATCTCCATCCATGCTAAAGACTCCATCTGTTATGATACAGATTCTTCTTGCTCCATCTTTTTCAGCTTCTTTTAATTGTTTTTCTAAATCTGAAATATCTCTATGTTTATAAATAACCCGCTTCGCACCAGACAATCTTACACCATCAATAATAGAACCATGGTTTAATTCGTCTGAGACAACTATATCGGGCTTTCCAACCAACATTGGAATTAATCCCGAATTAACTGCAAATCCTGTCTGACATAAGAGCGATGCTTCAACTTCTTTATATTTAGCAAATTTTTCTTGAAATTCACGGGTTAAATCAAAACTCCCAGCAATTACTGGAACTGCCCCTGCTCCTGCCCCATATTTTTTAGTAGCGTTAATTGCTGCCTGAATAATTTTTGGATGTGTAGCTAATCCCAAATAATTATTTGTATTAAGCATCAGTACTTCTTTTCCATTTACAATACAGTGTGGCTTAGAACCTCCTTCTAAATATCGAATAACCCATTCAAGGTTGTTGCCTCTCAATTCGGTCATATCCTCCTTAAGAAAAGCAACTGGATCTCTCTTCATATCTTCATATCACCTTAAATTTTTTTGAAATATGTGAGTAAATTAATAAATTAAGTCTATATAGAAACCTATATTAGTTTTTCCTATAACAAATAAAAGGGTTTAAAGTGGGAGAAAAATGGATAAACCTTTTTTAATTGGGTGACTTATGAATGTCATTATATTTACACAGATTTATAAATATGATAATTGATGAATATGAGTAGAAAAATACTTGTAATTGGTTCGGCCGGGCAGATAGGATCTGAGCTTGTTCCAGCGTTAAGAAAAAAATACGGTGGAGAAAATGTTATAGCCACTGGTAGGAAAACACCACTTCCCGAAGCTATTAAAAAGTCGGGACCAGTCATCTATTTGGATGCCTTAGACAAAAATTCTATAGCCAAAGTTATTTTTGATTATAAAATTGATACAATCTTTCACATGGCTTCAATTTTATCAGCTACGGGAGAGAAAATGCCTCAAACAGCTTGGGATATAAATTTAAACGGTTTAATTAATGTACTGGAAGTCGCAAGAAATTATAAAATTGACAGAGTCATATGGCCTAGCTCAATAGCTGCTTTTGGTCCTACAACACCCAGAGAGAATACACCTAATACTACAATACTGCAACCGACTACGATGTATGGTATAACCAAAGTAGCGGGAGAACTCTTAGCAGAATACTATTACAATAAGTACAACCTTGATATAAGATCCATGAGATTACCAGGCATAATAAGCAGTGAAACATTACCCGGAGGCGGAACCACGGACTACGCTGTGGAAATTTTCTATGAAGCTATCAAAAACAAAAAATATACTTGCTTTCTAAGAGAAGATACTGTACTGCCTATGTTATACATGCCAGATTGCAACAAGTGTATGATAGATCTTCTTGAAGCAGATAATTCAAAATTAAAACGCCGCGTTTATAATTTAACAGGAATAAGTTTCTCTGCAGGTGAAATCGCAGCAGAAATCAAGAAACACATTCCCGATTTTAAAATTGAATATAAACCAGACTTTCGACAGGCAATTGCTGATTCTTGGCCAGAAACAATTGACGACTCGCTTGCACGAGAAGAGTGGGGTTGGAAACCTCAGTATGACTTAGAAACTATGACAAAAGATATGATAGAAATATTAAGTAAAAGATTATAAAGGTTATAAACCATAATTCCTATTTTCTTTTTGATAATCTAGTATTTTTACAAGTGAATTTTATTAAGTGAGATCTTTAATGAAGATTGTATTTCATAAAAAATATTTAAATTCAAGTTATGCTATGGACCCAGCAGCAACTCCTGGGCGCTTAGAAGGGATAATCGACATACTATCGAAAAATGAAGATTATGAGTTTATCGAACCAAATCCTGCCACAAGAGAGGATATCTTAAGAGCTCACTCTGAACGGCATCTCAGTTACGTTCAGCGAGACACTCTATTGTTAGAACTTGCTTCACTTTCAGCTGGAGGAGCAATTTTAGCAGCAGAAGAAGCTTACGATGGCAATCCTACTTTTGCTGTTATTCGACCTCCAGGTCATCACGCATCATCAGATTCGTGCTGGGGTTTCTGCTACTTCAATAATATAAGCATAAGTCTATTAAAACTGTATTCAGAGGGTAAAATTAAATCAGCTTTCGTTCTAGATTTCGATCTACACACTGGCGATGGGAATATAAATATCTTAACATTCAGAGATGATGATTTTAGAGTCAAAATTCTCAACCCTGATTCGAGTGGAAGGTCAAATTATCTTAAAGAAGTTCAGAACTATATGGAAGAATTAGATAATATTGATATTTTTGTTGCATCTGCTGGGTTTGATCAAGGGATTCATGACTGGGGACACCTTTTATATCCTGAAGATTATTCTGAATTAGGGCAATTAATGAAACAATATTCTGAAAAGCTATGCGAAGGGCGGAGATATGCGCTTTTAGAGGGGGGTTATAATCACGAAGTATTACCTAAAAATGTGAACTCTTTCTGTCAAGGGTTCAAATAAATAAAAAATTTTTTAAAATCAAATAAAAAAGAAATATTTTTTTTAAGTTCTCATTTTTTTCTTTGTTTGTTCTATTTAAAACTGTTGTTGATTTTTGGACTTAAATTATTTAAATTTGGACTAACCAAAATTTTTCTATTAATTAAAGATCTTATCCCATCTAAAACTAAATCCTTATTTTCTTCATGTACGAAACCTATTAAAGTAAACAATCTAAAAGATTTTTCAGATTTAAATTCTGATAAGATAACATTAATTATTCTTGTTTCCATTGTAGTTAAATCTCCAGAATTCTTATTTTTGCTTAAAAGTAATTCATTATTTGTTAATGAAAACGGTTCATCGTAATATAAAAACAAGAATTGATTTAAGAGAACATCTATTCTATCTTTGAATGGGGTTATTTGACCATCAAAATGTTCTAATTGTTCAGGAAACTGTTCATATATAGCAACTGTAAGAAGATAAAGTTGTTTTTTTAATCTATTAGAACTTCTTTCTTTAGCAATTATTATAGCCCTAATTGCTTTATATTCACAAACAATAAGATGAAAGTATTTAAAGTCTAATTCGAATACATTTTTTAAATATTTATCTTGAGCGACCTTTATTTTTTTTACTAATGTATCTCCGCCAATCAACGATTCACTAAAAATGTTTAAAGCTTGAATGAACCCTGAGATAATCTGTTCATTTTGGTTTTTGAAAATAGAGATAAATTTATTGTATATTAGAAGACCACTAGTTTTATGGCTAACAAGAAAATTTTGGATATTCCAAACATCTTTAAATAATTGAATTCTTTGTTGTAAATCTAAATCTCTTTTCTTTTTCTTAGGTAAAAAAATATATGCTCTTAGACTAAAGATACTTAAAATACTTATTATTGCAGCTGAAATTAAGATTATAATCCATATTATATACACAGGAAATTCTGGTTCTTTAATTACCACGAGAAATGAATATAGTGTTGTTTTATAAACGGCTCCTTCTTTTAAGATTATCAATGTAATTTTATGATTTCCACGACTATTTTCTGGAATAACAAGCTCCAACTCATAAATTCCATCTCCAATTTCCTCAAAGATTCCTAGTCCAAAATCCCATGAATAAGAAATTGTGGCATTTTCAATGAAATTCATTGTTCCAAATTCAGTTAAGTTAATTCTTATTTGTTTTTTATCTCCAGGATTTACTTCGATCGAATCTTGAAAATCAATAGTTTGAACGTCAAATTCTATTTGATTAACTAAAATTTGGAAAGAAAAAGTTGTAGTAGTATAATTATCTTGCTGAAATTTAATATATACATAATTAATCCCTAATGAAAAGATAGAAGTTGATATTGAAATTGAGGTGTTAAACCAAGAATTATCGTACTTTACTAAACTTTGCTCATATTGCTCATTAATAAAGGTTATTGTGCCTCCAGATAAATATATTTGCTCAAACACAGCATATGCCCTACATGATAATGTTATCACCTTATTATAATAGGTTGCAACCAAGAAATTCTCACTAACTTCAAATGAATTGATAGCAACTTTGAGATTTACATTCTGTTCGCTGATTGTTACAGTTACACTTTTGAATGCATTCGCATATCCTATGTGCTCTAATTTTATTAATACGGTATATTCACTAATGGAAAGGCCATATGTATCAAGATGTATAATAAACCCATCAGCAACAGAAACGATAAAGGATGCTCCCTGCCATTCAACGCTGCAATTGGCCCCAGAAATTAATTCATTTGAACCTTCAATCGTGTAGTTGACTTTTAGATTTATAACCTCATTTAAATAAGCATTTACAATAGAATTATTTACATCTGCATTTGTTTGAATTGGATTTACTATTATAGTTACACTTTTGAATGCATTCGCATATCCTATGTGCTCTAATTTTATTAATACGGTATATTCACTAATGGAAAGGCCATATGTATCAAGATGTATAATAAACCCATCAGCAACAGAAACAATATTAGACGCTCCTTGCCATTCTACGCTGCAAATAGCCCCGGAAATTAATTCATTTGAACCTTCAATCGTGTAGTTGACTTTTAGATCAATTACCTCATTAAAATAAGCATTTACAATAGATACATTTGCATCTGCATTTGTTTGAATTGGATTTACTATTATAGTTACACTTTTGAATGCATTCGCATATCCTATGTGCTCTAATTTTATTAATAC
>CAZDTP010000077.1:0-14661 GCA_964508365.1 uncultured archaeon | reverse complement strand
AAATATATCTACCCCCAGGAGCTAAGTTTAAGATGTTTTCTTTTACCTTTTTTTCGACATCAGAAGGAGATCCCCAGAACATTTCTCGACTCACATCAATATTAGCCCCTATTATTGCGATTTTTGGATGTTTCTTTTTAAAATCAATCCAATATTCAATATCTAACGGATGACTACCATTCACGGCAATGAAGTCAATTTCCTTAACGACTTCTGTGAAATACGGTGAAGTTCCACAATTATGAAGCATGAACGGAACTTTTATTTTATTCATCATCCTCTTAATAAACTGACCTTCATAGCGCATAGAATCTTGAAAACTCATCATGTGACGGTTAAATGCGTATCCTGCAATAAAAACATTGGGAGGCATGCCTACAATTTCAAGCCAATTCTCATAAACATCCATTTGAGATTCATATATTTTTTCGCACAGTTTTAATAATAAATCAGGATTTCGGCGCATGTCCTTATAGGCATCTATGCCACGTAACTCCTGAACAACGGACCAAATACTCAAGCTGATTACTTGAGGGAATTTAGTTTTATCATTAATCATTTTTGCAGTTAGAAAGGAAGTTTTCCAAAGATCATTCTTACTATGATCTGGAATTTCCAGTTTATCAATATCTTCTTCAGTTTTGCAAATTACTCCTTGTTTACACATTAGAGGTTTATATTCAAACCATTTAATTGCATCCAATTTGTTGTTCGCTTCTGCAAATGCTAAAGCTTCAATTGGACCTGCATAAGCACTTGGAACATTTATTGAATCGGTATTTAAAAACTCAAAAGTGCTTATAATAGCGTTACTATAAACTTTTGGGGAACTATATAATTCTTTCACCGTTTTTCCGGTCACTCGGCAAATCATTTGTTCCCCGGCGAATGCAAGAAACGGAACTTTATCAACTCTTTTTGATCCTGATATTGTTCTAAATATTCTATTTACAGAAGCGGCCCAATCTTTTCCCAATTTATTCTTACACCTCTTGAATTCAAATTAATTTATTTATTTTTTTAACTCCTTCCCATCCATCCTTGGCAAAGTCATCTGCTCCGATCATTTCACACGATTCTTTTGATAATATTCCCCCACCAATGATTATTCGAGATTGTACATTTTCACTCTTAAGTAAATTAACTGTTTCTATCATTTTAGAGATGCTCATTGTCATTAATCCACTCAATCCTATTAGTTTGGGATTTATTTCTTTTGCTTTTCGAAGAAACTCTTCTGGTGGAACATCAGATCCTAAATCAACAACATCAAAACCTTGCCCTTTTAATAATGATACTACCAAACTTTTGCCTAAATCATGAATATCGCCTTCTACTGTTCCAATTAATATAGTACCTTTAGATTCTATTTCAGATTTTCGATCAAAGGAACTTTTTAGAATTTCAGTAGCAGCATTAATAGCATCACCAGTCATTAATAAATCAGGAAGAAAATATTCACCCTCTTCATATAATTTCCCTGCTTCTTCAGCGCCTTTAAGAATTGCTCTATTTAAAATCTCTTTGACTTCTATTCCCATTTCATTAGATTCATTAACAAAAAGTATTGCTTTCTGTGAATCTCCTTGTATAATTGCTTGTTTTAATTTTTCTAACGACTCATCTTCTGTCATGATTAATATATTATTAATTCAACCACTTAATTTATAAGTATTATGCTATCTATAATAGAGAAATGGAATTTCCCACATATTATACTCTCCCAAATAGCAAACTTGTTATTTGTATAAGTTCAGCTTTAGGATTAGACCATACGGGGCATGCAAATGAAGAAGTGCGAGCACAACCAGATTTCTGTTATGAAAGCTCGTTCAATAATCATACGGAACTTATTGATTATGTTCTAGATAATCTTGAATGATTACCATAAATAATAAAATGTCAGATATTTCTAATTATTGAATTTTCATTGAAATCAGACGCTGAATTTACCTTTTCTGCAATTCAATAATTCAATTATGCTTTTTCCTATGTACAATAGTAAAATTCCATTTTATATATAAAAAAAAAAAGGATTGAATTTAATCAGGCTTGATTTAATGACCAAAATTAGTTATTTTTTAATTTTTCTCACTAACTTTGCAGCTAT
The DNA here is from genome assembly GCA_964508365.1 of uncultured archaeon. Lineage (GTDB taxonomy): Archaea > Asgardarchaeota > Lokiarchaeia > Sigyniarchaeales > SOKP01 > SOKP01. Next base: position 12,551 of record CAZDTP010000077.1, on the reverse strand, counting down.
GGGAACATATGTCCTTACATCCAAGGCAGGCGCAGTATTATACTTCTTAAAGATACCTGGAAGGGCAACTCTCCAGGAATTAGCGTTCTGAGCAAAATCTTCAGCACTTTCTGTCTCCACTACAGCAATACCCCAATATTCAGGAGTAATATACCAGCTTTTTGTTTCCCATTTTTGATCTTCGAGATTAGCTTCTTGAACCTTCTGAAACGCATCGATTATTTTGGAGGGATCGATAGCTGGATCTAATTCGAAATAAATTACAAATAACATTCGATTTTTCACCATTATAACTTATAGTTGGTGTAGAATGATTTGCTTTGATACTATATAAATATGACATTTTTATTCAAAATTACTTCGTTCATATTAAGTATTTCTTCAAATCGTTTATGCCACAAGAATTCGGTCAATATGATAAATTATAAAAGCTTTCAATAATGTTTCTGATCTGAAATCATGAGTTTAATAATAAAGCTAGCTTATTTGTTTTCTCCTTTTATTAGATTAACCAATATGATTAAAAGGATCGTGTCTCCCTACATTAGGCATTTTTGTACGTTAGAACCATCTGACACAATTTTTAAACTTGGTTCATGGAATAATGATGCAATCGTCCAAACGAAGTATGGTTTAGTATCTGGTTTTTCCGATAAAGAATCTTGGTGCTGGAAGGGAATTCCGTACGCAAATCCTCCAATTGGTTCTCTTCGCTGGAAAGCACCACTTGATCCTATCCCATGGATTGGAACCTGCAAAACAAAAAAGTTTGGGAATTCTGCAGCCCAAGTTATGCCTTTTATAGGTTCAATTGGTTCAGAAGATTGTCTTTATCTTAACATTTGGCGTCCCAAGACTCCAGAGACCAAATTACCCGTCTATTTTTATATCCATGGAGGAGGAAATTCAATTGGTTCATCTGCGGAGGTTGCCTATTATGGTAATGCGGTCGTTGAGAAATCTAACTTGTTGTATATCTCAGTTAATTACCGTCTTGGAGCAATGGGTTGGTTTATACATCCTGCGACTACAGCTACTGGTTCTCCTGAAGATAAAAGTGGAAATTTTGGTACTCTTGATCTGATAAAAGCCTTAGAATGGGTACAAGACAATGTAGAAGCATTTGGAGGGGATCCTAATAATGTTACAATTGCAGGTGAGTCGGGCGGTGCTTTTAATGTTTTCTCACTCCTTATTTCTCCGCTCGCAAAAGGATTCTTCCATCAAGCTATTGCTGAAAGCGGATTATCTCTCATTTCAAGTACTGACATGGCAGAATCTCAAAGTAGAGTTCTTCTTATTGATCTCCTCATTAATGATCATAAAGCAAAAAACCAAGAAGAAGCTGAGAGAATTCTAGATAAAATGTCGGAAAAAGAAGTAAATGAGTATCTTCGTTCAAAATCGGCATTTAAAATTTTGAAATGTATCCCCAAAATGGATTTTGGAATGGCTAACTGGCGGGCTATCTTCACTGACGGTACGGTAATACCAAAGGAAGGATATGATATACTTTCATCTGGAGATTGGGCAAATATGGTACCACTAATTTTCGGTTGCACGAAAGATGAATTGAAGCTTTTTGGCAATTTTAGAAAAGATCCTCCAAAGAATACAAGAAAGTATGATTTAATTTGGGGTTATAGGTCTCTACTATGGCGTGTGAGTGGTCTTGATTCCTTAGCATATAAGATGAATTTAAAGAATGATATACCCCTTTATGCTTACCGTTTTGATTGGGGAAGCCCCGATAAAGATGGCATGAGTGTTCTCCCTAAAGAGATGGGACGAAACTTGGGTGCCCATCATGCTTCAGAAATTCCTTTCTTTTTAGGGATGGGTAATAGTTCCATATTTATGCTGATCGGAAAAACACACACTAAGCGTAATCGACTTGGTCGGGAAAAATTAAAAGATTTGTGCATGAATTATCTTGCCAATTTTGCAAGATCAGGAAATCCAAACGGAGAAGGTTTACCTAATTGGTATCCTTGGGATAATACTAAAGGAAAAGACAAAATTCTCGTCCTTGATGCTGGTATTGATGATTTAAGGTTTTCCTATTTAAACGATATACTTACTGTGAAGAGTGTTATTGACCTCATTAATTTTGAGCTTAAAGAACCTGAACTAGGAACGATCCTATCCTATTTTGATGAGATGATACCTTTTGGAATTAAAGAACCTAAATTATAAAAAAATTTTTAAAACAATATTTCCTTAAACCTTGGAAATAAAGTAACAGCATTTTGCTGGACAATTTTCGTGAGGGCTTCTCTTTCAAAATTATAATTTTGAAGATTTTCATTCATTAGTTTTACAACCCTTTCGGGCAAAAATGGATAATCACTCCCATATAATACTTGCGTTGGTTCCACTAAACTCAGCAGGGAACTTAATGTATAGGGGGTTGCTGACACTGCCGTATCATAATAAAAGCGTTTTAACTGATTAATTATCTTTTTATTTCCAAAAGTAATTCTCCAAGTTATAAAGGGAACAGTTCCTCCTCCATGCGAGAATATAAAACTTATATCCGGAAAGCGTTTTGTTGCTCCTCTATGTATAAGATTAACAATTGCCCTTGTGGTATCAAAAACGAATTCTAAAACTGCGGGTTTTATTATCATGGGTAATGTATCTAAAGGGGGCACACTTGGATGTACAAAAACTACAGCTTTCCTGCGATTTAACTCATAAAAAAGATCATCATAATGGGCATCTCCGAGGTATATACCCCCAAAATTTGTTAGAAAAACCACCCCATCTAGTTTTAAGGTATCTAAGGCATACTCCAATTCAACTATGGATGCCTCTATATCTGGTAGGGGTAAAATAGCAAACGCACCAAAGCGATCTGGATATTCATTCACCATACGAGCAGAGATTTCATTACAATTGCGTGCTAGCTTTTGAGTAAAATCATTATCTCCAAAATAAATACCTGGTGCAGAAATTGAATTAATTGCTATAGCTATCCCTTGTCTATCCATAAAAGCAAGAGTGTTTTCAATATCCCACTGAGGGAATGGTTCACCAACAGCATTTTTGATGCCTACTGAGGCTAAAGCTGCAAGATATTCTTTAGGTACAATGTGATGGTGAACGTCAATTTTTTGAGAGTTTATTGGCATATTTATCTACTAATTCATTAATTTTTGAAATATGTAATTATTTTTTTCATACACTTATTTGAACGTGGAATATATTTAGAACCACATAATATAGAAACATTAAATAGAATTATATGTTTTACACCAACTTTGCTATAATTTTCAATTTGACCAATAACTTCATCAGGACTACCATTTAAGTAAAAATCATGACACATTTTATTAGGGATCTTTTCAAGTATTTGCAGCAATGAGTCTTTATCGTAATGTGTAGGAATAAATTCTAAAGTCCCATCAATATTTTCTCCAAGAGGATGTGATAATCCATATGGCTTGAAATCTTCATGATATAACGTAATTAAGTTATTTTTAGTAATTGGATTTTTGAGCATTTTATCGACTTCTTCCCTATCCTCATCGGTGATAACTCCCAAAATAACTGCAGGAGTAATTTCATCCATATTTCTATCTGCTTTCTGTGTGTATTTTTGAAGAATCCTTAGTTTTTCTTTATAAACTTCCGGTTTTAAAAATATAGGTAACCAGCCATCACCTAATCTGCTGGTTATATCTAGCATTCTGTTACCACGAGCAGCAATCCAAATTGGGGGAAATTTTCCTTTTTTAAAAGGATTTAATCTGAGGAGGGCATTTTCTAACTTCCAAATATTTCCATCATAATTTACTTTTTCATCACTTTCCCATAATTTTCTAATGATTATAACTGCTTCTTCTAATCTACTTACAGGCTTCTCCCATTTAATTCCGTAGGGAACGGTATTTTCTTTTTCACCCGCTCCTATCCCCAATATTGACCTCCCTCTGGATAATTCATCTAAAGTCAGAAAGGTTTGCGCAAGTACCGCGGGATTCCTTCTAAAAGCTTCGGTTACTCCTGTTCCGAGGTAAATTTTTTTTGTGTTTAAGGCAGCAACAGTCATCATAGCAAAAACATCATATATTAGGTGGGGGCTGGGATAAATATTAGCAAGATCAGTAATATCTGGAGTCCAAATAGATTCCGGTATCCAATTTAAGATATGATCGGCAAAAAATATGGAATCATATCCCTCACTTTCATAGCTTTTGACTGTATTGATATTACTTTTAAATGGGGGAATAAATGTTCCTTCTCTTCCTATCTTAAGATCACTAATGTCCATAATATCAAATTTTATATTTCTTCAAATTGGATTATAATATTTTTTCAACAATATCAACCACCCGGTAACCACTTTCTACAGAACCAGGAGTTCCTATAAGACCTGGAGCAATGCATGAATCTCCTACGTTAAATAGATTAGATATCGGCGTTTCTAATGGCATACCATAACCAAGCCAAGTCCGACCTTCAGGCCATTCATTGATAATGCCGCATGCTCTCATTTTTAAAATCCGACCGTGCTTTTCGAAATCTGGAAAAAATTCCCTAATATCACTCATAACTTGTTGCATTTCGTATTTTATATCCATAGGATGGAGGGTTGATTCGGATTTAGCTGAAGTGTAAATAAGATGTTGCCCCGGGGGAACAAGTTCGGGACAGATATTACTTATAGGGATAACAGTTTTAATTCTTCGAGATCCCATTATTATTTCCAACCCATCATGTATTCCTTCCAAGCACAGAGGTTTATCACTTGCGATTAGAACCAGTAAACAAGGGCTTGGTCGGAGTTTTATACGCATCTTTTCAAGATATTCATTATCAAAATTTTCTTTTCCTGCCAGACTCACCGTTGATTTAGCCCCTGTATTACTAATAACTATCTTGCATTTTATTTCAATTTGTTTTCCTGCTTTTTCAACAATTACACTTGTAGCTTTTCCCTCTTTGATCATTATTTTCCTCGCAAGGGAATTAGTCCATATAGCACCGGTTTTCTCAACTACTCTAGCAAGTTCTTTTGCTATACTGAGGTTTCCGTTAGGTGATATGTAAAATTTAGTCATTTCTTGGAAGAGGAAAAATTTTGAAACAGGTAGCTCCCAAGAATGAGCCATCATCAATCCTGTACAGAGAGTATCAAAAGCATCGTGCACTTTTTCATTCTCAGTATATTGAAGAAGCCAATCTCGCACAGTTATAATTTCTTCTTGATTTATTCCTCGCATTTTTTTATAATAACCACGCATAATCTTACTTAATTCGACAGGTTTCGTTGGACGCTTCTTCTCTTCAGCATCTTTTCTTTCAAGCTTATCTATTATATCAAGTGCCTTTGGTACTCCTATTTCAGAGGGGATTTCATATCTTTCACCATCAATTCTATAATAAACTCGTGTTATTGGTCTTAAAATGTTAGCCTTGATTCCCATCTCCTCAAGCAATTTTACCACCCACCCATCTGGGATAAGAATCGCACCAGTGGGTAATTTGAAACCTTCATACTCAAAAGTGGAAAATCTCCCTCCTATACGACTTCTACTCTCCACCACAAGAGTTTTAAATCCCTTACGGGAGAGGAAACTTGCTGCTGTTAATCCACCCAAACCTGATCCAATAATCACTATATCATAATCATCATCCATTATGTCATCCAACACCTCCAGCATCTCCAATTATAATATATATACATAATCGGTTTTAATGGTAAAGACATATTTTATCTGAAATACTTATTAGATATTAATGATAAATAGCATTTTAGAAATAATAAAAGTTTAGACAATACCAATTATAATAAGTTAATGAACACTTAACTTTGGATATAAAAAGGTCTAAATTCCAAAATTCTAGTTTTCATTCTTTTACCAAAATTCCTCCGAATTCAGACTCTGAATTTACCATTCAGGAATCTTTAACACTGAAGATGATCATATCATATTCCACAGCTTGATTGTTCTATCACTTGAACCACTAGCAATATATTTCCCATCAGGAGATAATGCTAATGATTGTACGCTTCCTATATGTCCGAACAATGTATGAACAAGCCGACCGGTTTCTAATTCCCATATCTTTATAGTTTTATCCAATGAACCACTAAGAATGTACTTATCATCAGGGGAAATTATAACACTATTCACCCAACCAGTATGGCCTTCAATTGTATTGAGTAACTTCCCAGATGAAAAGTCCCATACCCGTATTAAATTGTTACTAGACCCACTGACTACATAGTTTAGATTTGATGCAACCGCAAGTGAATAAATACTTCCCATTTTTTTAGTTTTCATTGTTCTGACTTCAGATTTATTTAATAAATCCCACATTTCGATTTTTTTTGTGAGACCACTAATAAAAAAGTATTTGTTATCTTGAGTTATTGCGATTGCAAAAACATTACCACCTGATTTAAATCTATGAATATTTTCTCTATTAGGAAAATCAAATATATTTATTCTTCTGCCACCAGTGGCACCAATAATATAACGTCCGTCTAGCGATAAAGCTACTCTATTTAAATTGCCTAATGTCTTAAAACTCCACACTAATTCTTCAGAAAAAAAATCAAAAACTTTTAGTTCTCCATTTCTAGATCCTGTAATTATATATTGACCATCAGGAGTTATTTGAACAGATTTAACAGTACCATTAAGCGCTTTATTGACTTGAATTTTCTTAAAAAGGTTTCCAGATTCCGTTTCCCATATCTCTATAGCGTTATATTTTGGAGTGCAGATAATGTATTTTCCATCAGGAGTAAAGATTAGAGATTCCACCTGTCTATCCTTATGTGTTTCTTTAGGATCTCTAATTGTTTTGATAGAATGATCCTCTTTCATAATATATTATATTCAACTATTGTTTTATTATCTAATTAGGTTTTTCGCTAAATTTGGAGTAATTTAATAATTAGTTCTTTAATATTTAAATATTTATGAAAAACTATAAAGGAGAATATGTCAAATAGAAAGTTGGAATAATAAAAAGCAAACATTTTAATATCTGTTATCGCTTAACTGGCACTAGAAAACAAAATAAAAAGTTTAAGTGTATAAAAAAAAATTAAATTTTTTCAGCTATTAAATCAATTATGTCAATTACTTGAATTTTTTCTCGAACTTCAGCGTCCATTTCTTTATATGCATCGTTAAAATTACCGATACAAAATGGACAGCTCGTAGTTAATATTTGCGCTCCCGTATCTATTGCCTCATTAATTCTTTCCTTTGAAATGTCAAGAGCTAAATCTGGAAACTCGCTTTTTACGCCTCCGCCAGCTCCACAGCACCAAGCATTATTGCGATTTCTTTTCATTTCTATTAATTCTAATCCCGGTATTTTAAGTAAGGCTTCTCTAGGGATCTCGTAAAGATTCATATGCCTCCCTAAATGACAGGGATCGTGCCAGGTTACTGTTTCCGAACCCTCAATGGTTTTAAACGGTATCTCGTTGTTATTTAGCATTTCAACTATTATTTCTGTTATGTGTTTCACTTCAAACGGCAATTCTTCGCCTAACAATTCTGGATAATCTTTTTTCCATGTCCTATAACATCCCGCACATGCTGTAAATATCGTTTTAGCTCCCATGTTTTTAAAAATTTCTATGTTATGTTTAATAATATCAGTAAGAGAACTTTGATCTCCGATTCTTATAGCTACAGAACCACAACACCACTCATCTGTAGACATTGCAATATCTTTTCCTGCGGCTTTTAAAATTTTCATCATGCTTTTTAGCGTATCTACTTGTCTTAATGGCATTGTGCATCCTCCAAAAAATACTAATTCACCTTTATTCTTGATTTCAGGAAATTCAGATATCCACTCGAATTTCTTAGCTTCTTCTTCACCGTAAGGATTTCTCATGGTATCGTCATTCATATAATCTATTAGTTTACTATGTTTATCAAGGGGAGCAAAACCAGCTTCAATCAAATCTTGTCGCAACGCTTCCCAAACTTTTACGTGGTCTATCCACTTAGATGTGTTAAGAACAATATATTCGTTCTGAGACATATGGCATACTTCTGTACAGTTACCACATTCTGAGCACTGGTAGACAAATTCAGCAAGTTCCCTTGAGAGAGGAATTTGTCCTAGTAATATACTTTTCAGTACGTTCATCCTTCCTCGAGAAAAATATATCTCAAAACCTTCTTCTCCTTTAGCTTCCTTAACTGGACATGTTAAATATCTATCAACTGCTGGTCGAATGGCGTACCCACAATCACCACAACCCCTGCGCAGGTCTAATCTAGGACATCTAGGACCTTATACACGACATGATTGCTTTCCATTCTTCCTTTAAATGCTTTAATTCACTCATTTTTAAACAAGTTAATAATTAAATCTTAATAATATTTATGTGTGAAACCTATTTAAAAGTAATTCAAAAAATAGATATTAAAAACTAAATATCAATGTGGTAGTTCCCTTCATTAAACTTAATCTTTCTGGATTTTAATAATTTTTCCACGAGGTTGTAAAGGGATTTTGTTGCCTCTTTATGATTACTATCATTTTCAAACACCCATAAATTTTCTAGTCGATTATCTTGATAATTCAAATTAATGTGATGAACATGAGCTTCAGTTTTTAGATATTTCCCCTCAATCAAACATTTTCTAGAAATTTCTAGTTCTGGATGCTTTGCAAGGTGCTGTTCTATGGTGTATCTGTGTTCTAGCATAAATCGACGATGATGGTCCTCTTTTTGTACTACGGGATTAGCATAGTCTTTAGGAACCTTTATCCAAATTCTTCCATCTTTATCATCAACTCTCATTTCAACACCCCATTCGGTTTTCCCTTTAATGTCATATTTTTTGTCTCGCCAGTATCGTGCTGTATCTCTAGTAATACCACACAGTTTAGCTAATCGCGAATCTGTCAGATTGAATCGGTTATCGTTAATTATGTGTTTTAACCACTCTTTATGTTGGTAGAGTGGATTTTCCTTCGAAGGGTCTCGAGTAGGATCGAGTTTGACATCTTTTTGTAAGAATTGATTCTTCTTAACCTGTACCAACCAGTCGTTTGAAATTAAACTCCAATCAATCTTTTTAATTTCTTCCTTTACTATATTTATATCTTTATAATTGATTCGGTTTTTACTTTCTAAACCTAATTCTGAGGTTCTAGCTTTAAGTGAATCAATTTCAGGATTTAAAAAATATTTTCCATCTTTAAATCGGATATAATTGGTGCTAACAAGAGTTTTCAGACTATTATATAAGGTTAATTCACCCTTAGCATGTTCTTTCTTGCTTTCATAAATCCAGAGATTCTTTATTCGATTATCCCTCCCATTTTGATTAATGTGATGAACTTCAGCTCCTGGTTTCAAATATTTACCATCAACCAATAATTTTTTTGAAATTTCAAGTTCAGGATGTTGCGATAAATATACTTCTATGTTATGAATATGTTCTAATTTATACACACTCTTACTTCTTGAGTTATCTGTTAATCTAGGGTTATTTTTATCTCGAGGTACACGAACGTAAACTTTTCCACTTCTGTTATCTATCCACTTTCCTTCTCCTTGCAATTTTGTAGAAATTTGGTGCTTTTTTCGCCATTTACCAATCACCGTTGGATAAACCCCACAAATTTTAGCAATATCATTATCATTTAATTTCCATCTTTTATTATTGTAGATGTTGTTTAACCATTCTTTATGTCTGTAAAGTGGATTTTCTTTTGAGACTTTTTTTGTAGGATCTAAAAGAATTTTCCTGTATTCAGCGTATTGATTAGAACGCGTAGTTATGCTCCAGTCGTTTGAAATATTCTTCCAATCAATATTTTTAATTTCTTTTTTCACTTTATCAAGATTTGGAATGAAGTTTGGACTTCCAATTTTATGTCTGGGGGGAGATTTAGGGTCAATTAATCGAGATTGAAGATCATTTTTAGGTGCCTTATTGCGATCTATTTTACGAGGTTCTATTTTATTTCTAGACGGTGCATGAATGTCTATCTTTGGGCGTTCGATTTTGTTTTTGGCTGGAGTGTGCAGGTTAATTTTTTCGCGTTTAATTTTATTTCTTGATTCTTCTTTGAAATCTATCTTTTGTCGTTCAATTTTGTTTTTAGGTTTGTAGTTCGGTTTTTGGTTTGGTTTTGAAGCGATTTCGGTCTTATCGCATTTCTCTGTATCCATTTTTTTAATTGATTTATTAGGTTCTAACTTGGGTTGGTCGAAACTCATATTTGATCACATTAAACCTTAATTCAGTAATAATTTAGCCTGTTTTTCTTATTAAAAATATAAACTATATCTATTTAAAAGAAAAAAAGTAACTTCCGGTCAATTGTCGCTCTAATATCCGCATGTAGAGTATTGTATTGATACTATTTATATAAAATGAGTGTTAGAAATTATAAATCGAAAAAAAGTAGTAAGGATAAGAATTAGTATATTACTAAATTAAATTTTAACTTTTACCCCAAAAATTAAATTTTCCTCTACTTAAAATCATTTTTGGATCTAATGTTTGCTTAATTGATTTCATTAAATTATAATATTGCTCGGAATATGCACCCATGTCGACCATCAATCTCGACATATAGTCACCCATCATGTACCATTGCATTCCATGTTTGGTTACTCTTTCTAATAAAGATTTCCATAATTTTAAATTAGTTTCCTCAATAATTTCGTGATTTTTGCCGTCAAAATACTTCCAATAGCTCGTAAAGCCACAAGTTATTTCTACATTATTTCCATCAATTAAAACAACAGGACCGCTTCCAGCAATTGGTCTTACTTGCGTAATATTGATTATTTTTTGTATTTCTTCGCTATTTTCGATATCCCATTGATCTATATCATTTAAAACACTAGGATATAAACTAATTGGTGAAAAACATTCAGCTGTTAATGGTTGCATTGACGGATAGATTCCCCATAAATTATGATAAAATTGCCAGTGTCCTTGTTCAGTATAGTGCCATTTAGCCATATTTCCGTCAGAGATTTCTTGACCTAATTCTTCTGTTTTATTATTTAGCATAATTTCATCTAATTGTTTAACTTTCTCATCTAATTCTCCTTCGGAATTCGCTTCTATTGTATAAAAAAAGACACCTCTTTTCTTTTTTAAATTTTCCCAAAATGGAAACATCCCCTGTTCACATCCAAGTCTGACTATTAGATCCATTAAATACATTGCATCATAGACATCAATTCCCTTTTGTCTTATCTCAGTTAAAATTTTAGCTGAAACTTCTCGTTCTTTTCTTGGTAATTGGAAGGTTTTGTAAGCAGCAAAAGGTGGCTTTGAAAATACCTGTAATGAGACTTTTGTTTTCACTCCAAAAATTCCATTATCACCACAAAAGAGACCTGCTAAGTCTGGACCATTGCCAAATCTATTAAAAGGATATTTAGAATACTTATTAGCTTGAGAACCCGTATTTATAATTTCCCCCGTTGGTAAAACAACTTCTAAAGAGACTAATTGGTTTGTACAAGCACCATATTTAGCACAACCTCCACCTCCTACAGAATGATGGGAAATCCCCCCTCCTATTGCTGCAGTCATGCCAGATCCAGGACCCATACAGCCGGTATATAATCCAAAATGACACAAGTATTCATTTAATTTTCCCCACGATATTCCTGCTTCAACTGTAACGATAAGATTATCTTGGTCTAAATTAATAATCCTATTCATTCTCTTAGTATCCAATACGACTCCGCCATCACCAATAGGTTTACTACCACCAAATTCACAATCTCCCCCTCCACGGGGTATGACAGGTATGTTTTCATCATTTGCAATTTTTAGAATCTCTGAGATTTCTTGAGCATCTTTTGGTCTAATTACTATATCAGGTACACCTTGTAAAACGAGATCTACATTTCTTGAATACGCATGTCGTACGTAAAGATTATTGGAAATGTATTTCTCTTTAACGATATTTTCTAATTTTTTATATACTTCGGACAAATTTGTCTAACTCCTTCAATTTTTAATAAAACTAATTCATAATAGAATTTCTAATTACTTAAATGTATTCTCATCAAATAAGAGAATATTAATTTATTTTTTTTCCGTTTTCCCCCCAAAAATTAAACTTTCCTCTACTTAAAATAAATCGAGGATCAAGTGTTTTTTTAATTGAACTCAAGAATTCTAAGTATTCTGGTTGAAACGCTCCAATTTCAACCAATAATCTACTTAGAATATCTCCTAACATGTACCATGTTACTCCGTGTTTAGTTATTCTTTCGAGTAGCGTTTTCCAGAGTTTGATGTTTAATTTTTCGATAATTTCATAATTTTTTCCATCAATATAGCTTTCGAAGCTTGTAAATCCGGTTGTTAACTCAACGTTATGATCTCCAATTAATATAATTGGGCCTGCTCCAGAAATTGGTCTCATTCCTGAAATTTCTAGAATTTTTTCCATTTCATTAGAGTGCTCTAAATCCCAAAGTTCTACATCTTTTAAAATCCCTGGATATGCGGTAATTGGCGTGTGACATTCTGCGTCTAAGGCTGTAAAGCCAGGAACTAACCCCCATAAATTATGTG
>CAZDTP010000076.1:0-15288 GCA_964508365.1 uncultured archaeon | reverse complement strand
TCTATATTTGTATTTTCTTCATTGTTAATTGAGTTAAAATTCCAAGGAAAGTTAAGAGATGAAAAATCAATACTGGCAAAAATCATTCCGAAAGATAATAAGATAAGGACGAGGAGTCTTTTTTTATGATTAGATTTAACGAATTTCATAATTATCAAAAATATATTTTTTATTTATTGGTTAGTACTATATCCACTATATTAGATTAATCGCGTAATTTGAATATAATAATTTCTTTTTTTTTACAAATCATCAAAGTTGTTTAAATATCAAATAAAATTCTTAAGAGGAAATCACATTTTATTAATGAATATTATAAATATTTCGTGCTAATATAGTATAATCAATGGCTAATCAAAATAATCCTTCACATAAAAAGAGTAAAACAAGTTCTTTTGGGGTATCCAAACGAGAAAGTCACGATGCTTCTCAATTTTATAATTCTAAACTTTACCAAACTTTACCAAAACCGCGAAAAACACTATATATTGATAATTCCAGACTTATACCTGAAGATATTATTGATAATATATTATTAGGAGATAGTAAGAGAATGTATCAATTACAAGATAGTTCAGTGCATCTCATGATTACTTCTCCCCCATATGATGTTACAAAAGAATACGATGATGATTTAAGTCTTAGAGATTATTTAAATCTACTAAAGGAGGTTTTCGAAGAAACATGGCGAGTTCTAGTACCCGGCGGTAGAGCTGCTATTAATATCGCAAACATCGGTAGGAAACCATATATCCCACTTCATGCATATTTAATTGATATTATGCATAAAATTGGGTTTCATATGCGAGGTGAGATTATCTGGAATAAAGCTGCTTCTGCAGGAGTGTCTACAGCATGGGGATCTTTTGCATCTGCGAGTAATCCATGTCTTAGAGACGTGCACGAATATATTCTAATATTTTCAAAAATTACGAATAGATTAGAAAAAGGTGAAAAAAAAAATACTATTGAGAAATCAAATTTTGTCGAATGGTCTAAATCAATTTGGAATTTCTCTGCTGTTTCTGCTAAAAAAGTTGGACATCCTGCGCCATTTCCAATTGAGCTCCCTCGACGATTAATCGAATTGTATTCTTATGAAAATGATGTAATTTTAGATCCCTTTATCGGTAGCGGCACAACTGCTCTTGCAGCAATTGAACTTAATAGACGTTATGTTGGTTATGATATCTCTCAAGAATATGTTGATTTAGCTAGGAAGAAAATCAACGAAATCAAAGACCAGCTTAAATTAGATAAATTTTTATTATAATAAACGCAGCAAATTAGTTAAAACTCGAGTACATTAGATACTTGGATTTAATTGAATGCACATCCCAAAAATTTTACGAACAGAAATTAAAAATTACATTTGCTTAGCAAATCTTAAAAATTATAAGCAAATTTAAATTATTAATAGTCTATTAATATTACATGACAATAGTAAATATAAGCAACCACGGGCGAATCACAATTCCATCAGAAATACGGAAGAAATATGGATGGAAAGATGGTGATAAAATAATAATTATTGACCATCCTTTAGAAGGAATTAAAATATTGCCATATCTTTCCGATAAGAAAATACGATCAATTTTAGACGAGGAAACAGGTATAAAGATTGTTGAAGAAATCTCTAAAGAACGCAAGAAAGAAATAGAAGAGGAAAAAGACAGATTATATCAGAGGATAATTTAATGAAGAATACAATCTTTCTTGATTCGGGAGTTATTAGTTTATATCAAAGTAATCACGAACTAACATTAAGAGAGATTAAAACTTTGAGAAAAAACGACTGCATTTTCCTCTCTTCAGAATTAAACTATATTGAATTGTTTCTTCATATATGCAGGGAAAAAGGAAAAATTAACGCTCAAGTTATAATGGAAAATCTCCGTCAAAGTAATACCATTAAATTTATACCTGTTAGCGAAAAAACATCAATACTGGCTGGAGAACTTAAGTGTAAGTACAAATCCCTGTCAACAATAGATGCTATAATAATTGCTGAAGCACTAGCTCGTAATATATTTATCTATACGACGGAAACTCATTTTAAAGATGTGGAAAATCTCAAGGTTAAGAAAATTAACTATTGACAGAAAAGTAATATGTTCAGGGTTTTTTTAGAATTATCCTTGCATCTACGCATACTAAGCCTTTTTCGTAGATAAAAACAGGATTTAAGTCCATCTCGTTTATTTCTTCGTGTTCTATTACTAAATCGGATATTTTTAGTAATGTATTTACGATCGCATCGATGTCCGCTTTTGGCTTGCCTCGATACCCATCTAATATTGGAAATCCTTTTATTTCGTGTATTTGTTCTCGGGCGTCGTATTCCGTAATCGGAGCAATTCTAAAACTTACATCTTCTAAGAGCTCAACTAAAATGCCTCCAATCCCAAACATTAAAGCGGGACCAAATTGAGCATCTGTTGTCATTCCAATTATTAATTCTGTTATTGGCTCATCAGCCATCTTTTGTACACTAATTGATTTTTCACTTTGGGAGGGAATCTTCATTAATTCATCATAGGCATCAGCAATTTCAACTTCGTTATTGATATTTAATTTCACTGCTCCAGTATCAGATTTGTGTACTATATCTTCAGCCATGAGTTTTAATACTATCGGAAAACCTATCTTTTTAGCAGCTGCAATAGTTTCTTCTTTAGTAATTGCTAATTCTTGTTCTGGAATGGGGATTCCAATTTCCTTTAGTAAATTCTTTGACTCAAATTCAGTAAGCACAGTCTGGTTTGATTCAATCTTATTTTTAAGTAATTCGGAAATATTCATTAAAATTAACTCAAGTAATATCTAATTAAAAATTAAGTTTTAAGATTTATAATAAGTAGTTAAATTATAAAAAAAATTTAAATATAACGAGTAGTATTTTTAAAGAAAAGAAACCCTAATTTCTAAAAAAACCCCTATACCTAGAAATTAATCAATAATTCTTATTTTATCTGTATAATGCAAACTAAAGCAGCAACTAAAGAGGAAAATCTTCGGATTCTATTAAAAAACTTCGTAGAATCGCGAGATGATGTTATAGTAGCTTTCATTTATTCAAATGATGGCTTGATTTTGGCAAAGTATGGAAAAACAGAAGTTACAATAGAAAAAGACCAGGAGAAAGAAGATATTTATGGTGCATTTACTGCTATCGTTGAAAAGTTACTAGATAAAGTAAGTTTGGAATACAAATCTGGTCGTTATGGTAGTGGTTCGTTTGAAACAGACGATAATCGTATCATTTACTTGGAAGCGGGATTTGAAGCAATACTCTTATTAGTTTGTGATTATGAAACAAATTTAAATAAATTATTTCCAGTTGCATATCTTGTTGTCGAGAAGATTGCTCAGTTACTTGAAGACAGTTTTGATTTTAAATTCAATAATCTAGAAGTTCCAGATCTAAACATTCACGATTCCTTCTCTTTAGGATTAGATAGATTTTCAATTCAGGAATCCACGCCTGTCTCTGATGGAGTGAAATCTACTCATCAAATTACGAAAGAAAACCAGATAGAAAAATTATTTAAATTAATCATACTCGGGGAGGGAGCGGTTGGAAAAACCACTTTAGTAAATCAGTTTTTGAAAAAAGAAAATATTGTTGATTATAGACCTACATTGGGTATATGTCTTTCTACACAACAATATTACCTCCAAGGATTTAAAGATGAAGTTATAAAGTTTTTAATATACGATTTAGCAGGGCAAAGTTTTTTCAAACGCGTTAGGAGAGAATATTACAGAGGGGCTAACTGTGCGTTCATAGTTTACGATGTTACTAGAAGAGATACTTTTGAAGAAGCGACAAATTCATGGTTTTTAGATGCTAAAAAAGAATTAGGAAATATTCCTTTTGTTCTCATCGGAAATAAAATCGATAAGGAAGATGATAGAGAGGTAACTAAAGAAGAAGGTTTAGCAAAAGCTAAAGAAATAAAAAGTTTTTTCATAGAAACCTCAGCATTACAAAACATAAATGTTCAAGACACATTCAAAATTATCGGGATAGGATTGTTTTTTAAACATTTTGAAGAGAACGATAATTAAATTAAAAGTAAAAGCCCATTTTTATAGGTGGAATTCTGTCCCAACGATTCCTAAAGTATGTGATGGGTGCCTAGACATAAGCATATTAAATTTAAAACCTGTACAATGCATTCCACATGTGATTTCTGGATTTAAACCTTCAATATATTTTACTTTCTCTTCAACTTTCTCAATTGGATTCCATTCCTCGTGGAATCCACCAATAACGGCATATATCTTATCTACACCTGTTAATTTTTGACCGTGTTTGATCGTGTTTATTATTCCACAATGTCCACATCCCGTTAAGACTACTAAACCTTTGTCCTTTACATTTATATAGATTGAAGTTTCATCTCTAAAATAATTATGGACGAATTCTTTTTTACTTTTTTCAATGTAAAATCCTTTAGTAATTTCATTTTTATCGAATAGTTCAATTTCGCCACTTGTTACTATGCCCTTATATAGTATTTTCGGTTCTTTTGTCTCTATCAGATTAATACCATATTGTTCCACTAAATTATTAATAAAATTTTTGCTAAGCAGTGGTAATTTTATGTTGACACTAAGTTTCCCCTCTTTTGCTAATATTCGCAATTTTTCTCCTAAAACCTCAGCAGGTATTACTTCCCCAGATTTCATAATTGCAATATAATTTTGATTAAAGCAATTAGGATTCAAATAAAATTCGGTGCCCTTGTTAAATAACGGGAGGACTTCTGATATTCCTCCAAAATGATCACAATGCCCATGACTTAAAACAAATTTTTCAACTTCACCTAAATTCACCCCTAATTGCTTACTATTATTCACTATCGCTTGAGATAATCCTCCAGTATCCAATAAAAATAGATGTTTTTCGTCATTATCTACGATACTAATACTCATAGCTAATCCGTGTTCTCCAACTACTCTATTAGCAGTAGCTCCTGGTTGGGTAACCTTCCCCTTAAACTTTTCTTCAGCTAATAAAGTGAGAGAAGTTTCATTGGTTGATAGAACTTTAACGGTTACTTTACCACTTTCAATACCATCTGATATGTCAATTCCCATTTAATATCACTTTTTAAATTTAATTATGAATAATTATTTATTATTTTTAATTTATCGCTCGTAATACTTAAAAGTTTTCCAAAAAAACTAAAAATTTGATAGTAAATCTAAAAATAGAATAATATGAAAATAAAAAATTATTATTTAGAATTAAGCAGGTAATTAGGATCTTTTCTTAATTTCAACCTAATGCTATATTTCCTCAGTTCGTCAACTACAGAAACGCTAAATGCAGCAAGAATAAGAGTTAGCCAGTGATACCATTGTGTCAATGGTACGACGTGAAATGCTATGCCTATTGGCGTGTAAAGTATTAATAACTGTAAGCCAAGTGAAAGTCCTGTAGCCCAGAATAAATGCTTATTAGGAAATAAATAGAACGGTTTTATATTGCTTGTACATGTATAGACAAATAGTAACTCACATATCACTAAATTCGTGAATAAAATCGTTTGTGCTAGCTCTATGGCATATATTTGATCTGGATGACCACTAACAGCATAATTAGCTAAGTTTGGATCAATAACACTCCACGCAGGAATAAGAACAGCCCAAAGAAGAATATAAAGCGTAATATCTGTGATTGAGGTATAAATTCCTAATAGCAATGCAGGACCTTTAATTTCTTTCAGTAAAGTAAATCCTTTTCTCGGAGGTGCTTTCATAACATCAGGATCCGTGGGTGTGAATCCCAATACCATCGCTGGAATGCCATCTGTTGCGATATTTAACCAGAGAATCTGAATTGGCTCAACAGGGATTCCAATAAAAATCGATGTGAATAATTTCATTACGATATACGCTACTAAAATTAGAAATATTTCATCAAAATTCGTACTTAACATATAACGGAAGAATCCTTTGGTCGTCTCAAAAATACCTCTCCCTTCTTCGATTGCATTTACAATCGTTGCGTAATTATCGTCGATAAGGATCATATCCGAAGCCTCCTGAGTAACCTCCGTACCTTTCAAACCCATAGCTACGCCTACATGAGCTCCTTTTACAGCTGGAGCGTCATTGACCCCATCTCCCGTCATTGCAACTATTAAACCGAGCTCTTTTAGTTTCTTCAAAATTCTCAGTTTATGCTCAGAAGTAACTCTCGCGAAAACATCTGTAGTTTTAACTCTTTCTAATAATTCGTCATCATCCATAGCTTCTAAATCTACGCCTGTTATAGCTTCAGTTGATTCAGTTAAACCAATCTGGTGAGCTATCGCTATGGCAGTAATCTTATGATCTCCCGTAATCATGATAGTGCGAATTCCAGCCATTCTGGCTTCGCGAATCGCCAATTTAACTTCATCACGAGCAGGATCAATAATCCCTACTAAACCTATATAGGTAAAATCCTTCTCAACTTCGTTAAGATCGTACCCTGGCTCTAATTCCTTATAAGCTACTCCCAGAACTCTCAAAGCATTTTTTGCAAACTCCTCATTTTTATTCGATAATTTATCCATAGCGGTACCAATAGGTTTGATTTCCCCATTTTCTAAAATATAGGTAGCATTCCTCATCAGTACATCTGGAGCTCCTTTTATTAAAGCAAATGTTTTACCATCTAATCTACCCACTACGCTCATCATTTTCCGATCAGAATCAAAAGGAACTTCATCCAATTTTTCAAAATATTCGTCTAAACCTGTCTTTAAGGCGAGAACTTTCATAGAAATTTCAGTAGGGTCACCGACAACACTAACTTCTCCAGTTTTTTGATCGAGAATATTTACATTGGAATTGTTACAATATAGGCAAACCTCCAAGAAACGTTTAAGATCGGCATTCATGACAACTGAATTCCCATTTTCTTTAATATCACCTGTTAAATTATATCCAACACCCTCTACATCAAACACAGTTTCGTTTAAATACATTTTCACTACTGTCATTTCGTTTTTCGTGAGCGTTCCTGTTTTATCTGAACAAATTACATTCACTCGCCCTAGTGTTTCTACAGCCGTTAAATTCCTAACTAACGCGTTCCTACCAGCCATTTTTTTCATACCTATACTTAAAACCACAGTAATGACAACAACGAGACCCTCTGGAACTGCTGATACTGCTAAACTTATAGAAATTTTTAGTGCTTGAATGATTTCTTCAATTTCTTGAGAAGTGAATGCTAAACCCTCAGTCGCTAGTATTATAATTATTTCTGTAACGAACACACCAGCACAAATCAATAGAATTATTATCCCTAATAGTTTTCCAAAACGGTTTACCTCTACTTGAAAAGGACTAGGTTCAACTTTTTCTTTTTGCAAGCTTTCAGCGATTTTTCCTATCTCAGTATTCATTCCCGTTCCAATTACAACGCCCTCTGCATTTCCTCTGGTAATTATAGTATTCATATATCCAAGATTAGTTCTATCAGCTAAAATCATCTTTTCGTCTACGATTTTTAGGTGTTTTTTAACAGGTTTTGATTCTCCAGTTAAAATAGCCTCGTCAACATAGAGAGAGAATTCTTTTATGAATCTTATATCTGCCGGGAATTTATCCCCATCTTCAACAAGAGCTATATCTCCTGGAACTACATCTTCTACTGCAATTTCATTCACCTTGCCATCTCTACGAACCTTAGCAAAATGGGGCGCTAGCTTCTTTAAGCTTTCCATAGACTTTTCAGCTTGATATTCTTGATAAAATCCCAAAATTGCGTTTACAATTAAAATCGCTAAAATTACAATTGCGTCTGTATATTCCGAAGACCAATCTTCAGCACCAGGCTGGGCACCCTCCCAAATTCCAATAATAATTGAAATTGCAATTGCAAACATAAGTAAGTATACGAGGAAACTTTTAAATTGCCCAATGAAAATTTGGAGAGCAGTTTTTCCTTTTTCTTTAATTAGTTCGTTCTTCCCATATCTTTCAATTCTTGATTGTGCTTCAGCTTCAGACAAACCTTTTTCAATTGAAGTACCGAATGCTTCTATAACTTTATCAACATTCTCCGAGTGTGCGCTAATCTGTTTAATTTCTGTCATTTTTTATACATCTTTTTTCAATATTGTATTAAAATATTAAACTAAGTATTTTAGATAAATAATAGTTTTATATATTATATAAAAATAAATATAAGTTCATAAAAAAATTATACTGGTGATGAATGTTTAAAATTTCTTTCTCAAAAAAAGCAATGGATTATATTATTCATGAACAACAAAATATCGAATCAGAACAATTAGTAGTAGTACTTTTTTATCATTCCGCTGAAACATGAACAATGTCTCTTTGTGGAAATTTTGTCGAGTTGGTGGAAAAATTTAAACTCTTAGACGATAACGATTTTGTTAAGTTGAATGATACTAATATTGAGAACGAACAATTTAAAGCCGAGCATATCGAGGTATACATTGAGAAAAATATCATTCCTGAGTTAGAAGAAAAACCATTAACCATTGTAGATGCGGCAGTAGGAGAAGTGAAAGGTAAAAAAGTAGGGGTGTTGTTCATAAAAAAAAATTCAAATGTATACGGTTGATAAATGAACTTATCTTGTAAATTTTTGAAGATTAAGTGATTCACGGTTGCGCCCGTGCCGTATTTAAAGACTTCCCTTTTTTGTTAAACTTGACAATAAATTTATAAACATGCCTATCTAATTATTGTTAACTTACTAAATCTAATAAAAAAGTATATGTAAAGATTGGTGAACATAATTAGACCGTCACGTGTGTTCAGGTGGGTTGTTCGTCTATTTCTTCTTGTTTTTACATTATCATTATCGGCTGTCGGATTTTTAGGTGGTTTTTCTGCTGTAACTATTTTAAATCCAGATTCCTATAATATCAACGTCCCCGATGGACCTATCGAAGTAGACTTAAATATTACTAGCACAAGCTCAATGCTGATTATCTTACCTTTTAATATAACGAATGCTGGTGTCTACGATTTAACCAATATAGAAATAAGTTTTCAGGTTTCGATGACTTACGGGAATACATTACTCCCTGGAAACGCATCAACAACTGTAAAAATCTTTGATAAATCTCATTTTTATGGCAATGTTGCCCATGGAGGATTTTTGAAATCTTCCCTCAATGGTACTGCAGCAGACGGATTCATTCTCCCGAATATTCCTCCCCTCTCGAATATTGATTGGTATAGAACCCCTTACATCTTAGAATATCATGCTAATCTCACTTTTAGAGCTTCTTATTCATTAGATCTCTACACATTCACAACCACTATTATAAATTACTCAATACATCATTATCCGTAAAAGGTGATTAAAATGGGGCGATTTTATAATATTACTAGAGGGGTAATCTATATGAGTGTCTATATTGTTACAACTATGGTAATTCCTTATTTTACCTTTACCTTTATCAAAGAGATGAATATATTGGGAGTCGCTATCGTACTTGAGCAACATAATTACGAAAGAATAATATATTGGGTTTCTACATTCGGATTACTTATAAGTTCCTGTGCATTTTTTAATTATTCTTCTCCCAAACAATCAATTCGAAAAGGAACATTCGCACTAATACAAATAATTTTAAACTGTTTGTATATTTGGTCGTACAAATTTAGTGGAGCAACTTTAGTGCGTTTTGAAATAGTGATTGAAATTGTTAATGTTGGATACATTACTGTTAATGTTCAAAACATGGTAATGTTATATATGGGAATATATTTCCTTACTATTATTCTTAAGGGCTATGATTTCGTGGATTTTGTAATTAATCGGAAAACGATAAGAGAGAAAAGATATAAAACAACAATAGGAGGGAAAGAGATATCATGATTCTTCTAACTGTTGATTTTATTCAAATAATTGCTGACATTGTTGCTGCCATTCTCAATTTTTTAAAGCCTATCGTATCACCATTGGGATTATGGATGATAAATTGGATGGACTATGTTTTGCCATTCTTTCCTCAAAATAACTTAACTCTATACATAATAATTTTTATAGTGATAATCTCAATTGGGGCTATTGTGAACATTGCTTGGCCCGGTGATAAAAAGCCAGGTTCACTTAAAAAAGCAGAGGAAGTCGAAGAAAAAATAGAGCAAAAAGTAGAAGAGCTAGATAAGAAGGTTGAAGCTAAAGTTAAAAAAGTCGAAGATAAAGTAGAAGAGAAGATAGCAGAGATCGAAACTAGAGACAAAAAAAAGGCGAAGAAAGCGCAAAAGAAAACAAAAGACCTTGAGAAAAAAGCGGATGAATTAGAAGAAAGGGTAGAAGAAATTGATGCAAGAATTAAGAAAAAAAAGAAGAAAGACAAAGTGAAAACTGAAAAACTGGAAGAAAAAGCCGAAGAAGGAGAAGGAGATGCTGAAGAAATAGAAAGAGAAACGGATACGCTGGAGGAAGAAATAGAAGAACTCGAAGATGATATCAAAGATGCTGAAGTAGAATTAGATGAGACTTCAGACGAAGAATAGATATTAAAGAATTTTAAAAATATTAAAAATTAAATTTATTTTTACATTTTATTTTCCTTTTTAGAATCATAATGCTTCTAGTGAATAAAAACTGTATAGTTCTTATACATTAAAATTTAAATTATCGTTTGATCTTTAATGTTATTATAGGTTTGAGGTAAAAAATTCGCCATAATTGATTATGAGTTCAAAAGATAAAATAGATAGATATAAGCAAAAAAAAGAAATAATCGAAGAACTAGATTTTTATAAATCAATTATCTTAAAAAAAATAGATCTTGATGATTTCAAATCTGCTTTATCAAAAATAAATTCTACTCTTACTCTCGTAGAAGAATACAGTACAGATTTTGATTTGGAAAAAGAGATTAAGGAATTCACCCATTTACAGCAAAAACTCCTGGTTGAATTTGATGAACATCGGAAAATTTTTCTGAGAAGATACAACAATCTTAGGAAAGAAACCCTCACCGAAACTACTTTAGAAAACTTCATAAAACTCTTAGCAATGTTAAAGAATGATGTCGATGATAATCTAAATCAATATAACCTTCATGATTTAAGTGATGATATTAATACTTATTTTACTCATATTAAAAAATTGTATACTATCATAAGTTCCTATAAAGTTCTTAACTATAACGATGCTTCTGGGAAAATTTTAAGTTTCATTAAAGAGTCTAAATATGTTAATTTACCCAATTTGAAAGAACTAGTCACTAAAATTTATCAGAATTTACTTTTTACTCAATTCGAATCTATGGCTAAGAACTACGATAAATTAAGTATAAACGAGATATCTGAGAAATTGTCGATATCTCCCGATAAGATTGAAAGCATTATTAATCTACTCATAAACAATCCAAAAAGTCCCATAAAAAAATATACACAATATAATCGAGAAGTAATTTTTAATAATTGAAATCATAAAGATTTTCTGATATTTAAAATTTATAAACCCCGATAATGCTCAGGTTTTAAAATATCTTTATTTTTTAACCCATACTCAATGAGGTTTAAAATTTCAGATTTATCTCTTTCTAATACTCCTCTAATTGGTAAATAATTAGAAGCATGATTAGATCTAAATATACAATTTGCGGACTTATTAGTAAAATTAATAGTCTCAATGAATAGCTTCAATTCTAATAGAATCTCGTAAGATTTCATCTCTTTAAATTCATTACGCAATTTTTTCTCGTATATAACAGTTCCGGGTGGAACCATGAGAGATAAAAACGCAATATACCATATCCTTTCGTCATCAGGACAAATTTTATTTACTAAATCTGCTGATTCAAGAGCATGAGTTTTAGAAACGCTCTCGTTATATGCCCCTCCAAGACCATTAATAAATGTTGCAGACATTGTTATGTCTGCTTTCATTAGTTTTTTTGAGGCATTAATAAAATCCATTTTTGTAGCGTTTTTATGAACTATTTCAAGTAATTCATCAGAACCACTTTCAAATCCGACATAAGCAATTTTTAGCCCAGCATCTGATAAAGCTTTCAAATCATCATCAGATTTTTTCAATATATCCTTCGCATGAGCGTAAACGCCTACTCTTTCTAAATTAGGAAATTTTATCATAGCATAATTAGTAAGCTCTAATAATTTTGCTACGGGGGTTACCATAGCATTACCATCTAAGAAAAATAATTTGCGCACGGATAAATTAAATTTGCTTCTTGCCCCGATATCTAAATCTCTTTTAACTTCCTCAACTGATCGGATTTTAAAATGTTTTCGAAGATTTGACATACAAAAATCGCACTTAAAAGTACAACCTTCAGTTAATTGTATTAAAAGAGAATTTGCCTCACTGGGAGGCCGAAAAACAGGAATACAATAATAAATATTTTCTTGACTACCCATAACTATGGTTTAATTTAAATAATATATGTTTTGAGATTAAAAAGGAAAATCTTTTTTATAAGGATTTTTAAGATTCATCATCATCATCGTCTTCTTCCTCGTCTTCTTCCTCGTCATCTTCCTCTTCTTCCTCGTCATTATCGTCTTCTTCTTCCTCGTTATCGTCGTCCTTATCATCATTTTTAGGTCGTTTTGGACAGGAGGTAATGTGGCGCCCTAATCTAACGAATTCTTTTTTACAATAAGGACAAACTTGCTTTTCTTTAGTCTCTGTTCCTGAAGCCGCTGTAGGTTTTTTCTTCTTTTTTCGCGATTTGGAAGGCAGAATATCGTCTATACTTGCGTCATCAGGAGCAAATTCACAATTTAGTAGATGGGATCTTAGATCGTCGAATAGCTCTGCACAAAATGGGCATTCTAAAGAAAAATCTTCAGAATCGTCAATTTCGTCTTTTCCTACTTTTCTTTTTTCGAATTTTAGAGAAATTTCTTCATCTTCTTCTTCAAATTCATCAATTGTTAAATCGAGCTCGCTATCAACTGCTAATTCAGCTAATTCAAATGCCTCTAGTTCTATTTTTTTCTCCTTAATTTTCTTTTCTGCATCTTTTCTACTTTCTTCATATACATCTGAGACTCGCTGATTTGTCTGTACGTACAACGAGCATACTTGGCAGACATAAGCCTTTTTGCCCATTACTAAGTCTCGTTCACCACAGTAGCAAAGAGGTTGTAAACTATTGGCGATATCTCCCATTGGAGTGAGATGTTTACAAGCGAATTTGCGTGAAAATTTTATTTTTTGTTTTTTACGCGGAATTGTCAACCAACTAAAAGAAGTATGTAATAAAAATAATATAACCTAAAATTTAATTTTTTTGATTGTACTAATCCAAAATAAGAAAAATGTTTTTGGTAGTATGTCGAGATTAGAAGTTATAATGAATGGCTTTCAAGTCATCAACGACTTTCATTTTAATTTCAGTATTTTCAATATCTGGCAGTAAAACATCGACTATATCTCTTAATTCTACGAGTTTTTCAATTAAAACTTCCGGTTTGCTCCACGGAGTAATTCTTAGAGGGTGACTATAAATTAAACCGTTATTGTAATTTTCTATGGCTTCACGATAGAAAAGGCACGCTTGTCCAATACTCTTAATTTTTTTTTCATATATCAACCCTATTCTATTAAAAGCCATCCCAGCACCAGCAAAATCTTTAACTTTAATGAATTCTACAGCTGCTTCTTCAATTTTTTTTAAACCAAATTCTAAGGCTTCTAATTCTTCTTCTTTTACGACAATGTAACCTATAATATAATTAGCGATCCCCATATAAAATGTATGATTGTTATTTTCTGCTACTTTGAATAATTCCTCAGCAAAATCTCGAGCTAACACTAAATGATTATTCGAAATACAGAATCTAGACACCTTTCTTAGTAAGTCCATAACTCTATTCATATCGTTTATTTCTTTATATTTCTCAATTCCTTGGCGATAATTTTCTATACCAGTGAAAGGATCTTTGTTTTTAAAAGCTTCATTCCCTTGGTATATAATCTGTTCAGCTAATTCTCTTACAATAGTATCATCTATACTTGTCTGATAAGAAATATCGTTCACGCTGAATTGCATATCCTCATATTGCGGGATTTCTACAAGATTTTCTTCATTCAAATCGGAATTATGATTATCCAATTCCTCATCTAGATCTTTATAATTCGAGTCAAGTTTATATTGTTCCTTGAAGGCTTGCTGAAGTGGTTTTCCCGCAGATACTAAAGATGATAACTCTGCGAGTACGTTTGCAAAAAAGAATTTATTTAACCCTTCAACAATATAATCCACTTTATGATAATTCGTTTCAAATTCGACCGAATTTGGATCCATTGTGGCATCTGTTAATCGATAAATCTCAAATCCCGTATCATATTTTGTGAGGATGTTTTTATCGATTTTTTCTTCTCGTTTCTTCCCAAGGAGAGTATGATCGAAGACTAATCCTATTGCATTATCAAATTTGCCCTGAAACCCAAGTTGGTTAATGAGATCAATATAAGAAAAAAATAATGTTAATCCAGGATGTGAATGAAACCATCCTACGAAAAAATAACCTTTACCCTCTCTATCAAGTTCTTCGTTAATTTTTTCAATATCCCCGTAATCTGTTTCACTGAATTCGACATCGGTATCATGACCAAAGGTCATTGGGGTTGCTCTTTCCACATATACAAAATCGTCATCTCGATATCCAATTAAAAGTCCATAGATTTCTTTCCAATCTTTGGAAGGGATAGCTTGGTTAGCATATCTGCTAGCATACAAAATAATTGTTTTATAAGCTTCCGCTTTGAGAATTACAGGTTTACCTACATCCTTTTTCGTTTCCTCTTCAGGAACCTTATGATTTTGGATATCTGCATTATCTATGTTTTCTGAGCCTTCTTCTTCATCTTCCCTTCTTTCAGGTTTTTCGATCATTGTTATTATCGTAAATAAAACAAAATTGAATTATGGGTACTTTAAATTATTATAAAAGCTCTCTCAAATAAAATTATCCCAATTATATGATTTAGTTTTAAGTAATAAATAATTTTTAAGGGAATCATATTTATTAACATTTAAACATCATTAATAATTAAAATTCTAATAGCTTTTTAATATACCTAATGAATAAGGATTATGAAAGCACTCGTATTTAATTACAAACTTTCCAGGTTAGCATTATCTAAAATATTAGGAACAATTTATCTAAAAGGATATCTTTCCAAACTTGGACCATTACATTTGAAAGAAGTTTCTTCTCCAAGGCTCATAACTAATGAATGGCTGGTCATTAAGACGAAATATTGTGGGATATGCGGTTCTGATCAGAAACAAATCTTTCTTGATG
>CAZDTP010000075.1:0-15741 GCA_964508365.1 uncultured archaeon | reverse complement strand
CTCCATTAAGTTAATTAAAACTAAATTCTATTATAATCATAAGGTAAAAGGAGTAATCTAGAGAAATAAAAAAAAGAGTATATAAAATGGGAAACGATAGGTATAATCAAGATCGTACGAACAATCCTTATAGGGTAAATAGAGAACCTGTACGTGAGCCAACTCCCACGAGTTTTACAAATCCTATAATTGATTTTGAAACCCAGCGTATTTGCCTTGCGTGCGGAAAAGTCATTAAAATTGGGCATAATTTTTGCAAATTTTGCGGAGTTGATTTAAGCGGTATTCAACCGCTTGGATATTCGGATAGAACATTAAAGGAATTAGCCAACACGGCTTTAACAGATCCTAATCCCGGCGTTAGGAAAGACGCTGTAGACACATTAGGAGATTTAGGAGAAAACGAGGTTTTGGGAGTTTTTGCTTACATCCTATTAAACGACAGAGACGAAATTGTTCGACAAGAAGCTGCTGATGAATTGGGCGATTTTCATCACCCTTACTCTCTTGATGTGCTAGCGAAAGCTCTAAAAGATCCAAGTCCTATAGTGCGAAAAGAGGCAATAGAGGGTTTAAAGAAAATTAAAAAGAAAAACAAACCCGAGAAAAAAGTAGAAGCGAAAAAAGAGGAAGAGGAAGAAAAAGTATCAAAACCAGTTGAAACCGAACAAAAAATTGCTGATCACGATGACTTGAAAGATGAAGAAGAGGATACCCTCAGAGAGATTGATGTAGAAGACGAAGATTCGTACGAACTATAAAATTAACGAGAATCTCATTTAATTTACTTTTTTTTTAAATATTAATTAATAAAGATTATCTAATCCTTAATCTTCGCTACTAGGGATTTTTGGCAGTTCTCTTCTAGTAGTGGGCTTAGGTTTTTCAATATTACCTTCGGATAACTCTTCACTTTTCTTGAGTACTTCTACTGCTTCGACTATCCCTTTTTTATCATCAAAATAAACTCTAAAGACGTTCTCATCCAATTCAAGTACACCTTTCGGAACCTTTTTAACTTCCTCCCAAACAACTTCTACGACATTCTTTCCAAAAACATCTGTTACTTTCGAAACAGCACCATATAAGTTATGTCCAAGAATTAAGTTTTGTCGCTCCATATTTTCGGGGATGCTAATCTTTAATATTTTTTCTTTGATTTTTTCTTTTTCCTCGTCTGCTAATCCAATAGTTGCGCTAATTTTTGAATGTCGTACCAATCGATCTCTTTCCTTATTCAAAGGGATCCCTATTCCAATTGATGACATTACCACATCATCAGTTGTATCTTCTAAAGCTGGAGAATAATAATCGTCATCAAGTTTCACCTTCCCCTCTTTCTTTTCTTTCGCAAGGCGTTCTTGCTCGAGCAATCTGTCGCGCTCAATGTTTCTTATATAGCGCATATCGGGAAGCCGTTCTATTACTTCCATAGATTCCAACCTGAACGCGTTTAAAAATTCTTGCAGTTCATCTCCTTGATCTATGGAGATTATTTTACATCTATGATACCGAGAGTCATCAATTAAATTTTTTTGCAAATCCTGTGCTACTCGAGAGCTTATGAACCTTTTTCTTACAGGAGATTTCGAGCCTTTCCAAATGTAAATCCTCCTAAGGTCCTCACGTATTATTATTAGCACTTGTTCAGGATTTAAATGATTTTGAAGCTCTTCTGGCTTAATATTTAATTTCGTGCGTTCTCCCGTGTTCTGTAAATCATAAACTATGAATTCTTCGTAAATTTCGGTCATAAGTTATTTTTAGAACATATTTAAATTTATAGAATTGATTTAAAAAAGGGCTATTTAACGAAATAGTCTTTTTACCAAAATATAAAATTTCCGATATTAAAATCTATTCAAAAACTCACTTGCTTTCGTTAAAAATAATAGAATAAAAAAAATAAAATAAGAAAAACAAACAAACAGCCTAATCTTATAACGCTTAATTTCTATTTTCCTCTTTCTCGTGGTGGAGCATAATGACTATCCCAAGAATAAGCATTGCAGAATCGTCGTCAAGGTCTGGAGACATTTTTATTCCAAAAGTATTCTTTAGAAGACTTTTCCATAATTTTTTTCGTATTTCGGCAACCTCTTGACCATCTTTAAAAATTTTGAATTTAAGCGTCAAGATGTTTCCTTTCATCGTGAAAACTCTATTCTCATTAGGATCCTCAAACCAATAACTTGGCTTAATGGCTACGATCTTTCTTTTAAGTTGCCCAATTAATTTATCGTCCTCTTTTTCCCCTCCCTTATAAAACTTGTAAATAGCACGTAAGGAGATTAATTTTTCTTGAATCGTTAATATAGGAACTTCATCAAGATCTCTTATCCGGTAGGTATTACCAATCTTAATTAATTTTCCTCTAAATGTTCCAAGTAATTCGTTTTCTATATTCCTGATTTCGCCTTTATCTGTTAAAGAAATCATTTTCTCACGAAGCATAAATTCTCTAGTCTTTTGAAGCGACATTTTTTTCTCTCTTTTTCTTTATATTAAGGTTTTTAAAGTATAATCAAATTATATCTATAAAAATTTTTGCTCTTTTTAAAAATTGGACTACTAGAACTTATTAAGACGGTAGTACACATATAGAATAAGAAACTAAGAAATAAATTTATATTATTAAAAATAGGAAAAAGTCAAAAAAAATGGCATTGGTTTATAGTACCAAGGGTTATTTTTGCGAAGGGGAAGTAGAAAAGGATTGGAAGTTCAAGATGGAATATGGAAGAATCATTTTATCAGCATTGGAACTATCACTCGTAAAAAAATCAAATATAAAACTTACTGAAATAGGTTCCTCGGTTGATAATTACAAAGAAGGCTTTGTAATTCCTTTAACGCAAATTGAAAAAGCGTATGTTGCAACAATCCAAAAAATCTATGTTGTAGTAATTGAAACCAGGGATGGTCTTTCGTTTTCTATAACTATGGCGAATGAAAGAAGTAGTGGACGCCAAGAAAGTATTAATTTAAGTGAAATAATCAATTCTACAATATTACTCGCAATTAAAGCAAATAAAAACACACAGAATGTTGGCGATTTTGAGGTAATACCTTTAACTAATAGATGTTTTAATTGTGGGGAAGAGATTTCTCATATTTGGAAATTTTGTAAGAATTGTGGAAGAGAGTTATAAGAATTAAAAAAAGATGGGAATTATTTTTATATAAAAACTTCTTGAATCACATTCTACGACGAGGGCCTCCAAAAGGACCTGGAAACCTTCCACGGCGGCCTGGCCCCATTCCACCAATCATTGGCCCCATTCCACCACTATCGTGCATCACATTATCAATGGACAAAACAAAACCTACTAAAATCCTTCTATCAGTCTCATTGTCTAAAATTCTTAGGGCGTATCTATCTGCAAAGTCAAAGATTCCACCTAAGAAGACATCTCTCCATCTATCTGCTTTTTCTATTTCGGCAACTAATTTTCCCGTAGTTAAATCGTAGATTTTAAACGACCAACCAAAAAAGTCCCCATCAGCTTCAAACCAGCGTGTACCGAGAGGATCTTCTAAAAAGAATTTCGATCTAAAGAATGTTAATATTTTCTTTTTAATTCTTGCGATAAGTTCTCCATCTGGGGTTTTCAAATCTTGGGCCCCACGAGCAGAAACTATTTTACTATGAATGGTGGCAACAACCGTTCCATCAAGTTCTTGAAGTTCAACTCTTCTCCTTATGCTAAAAAGAATTCTATTCATTCTTCCGATGAGCTTTCCCTCTTCATCCATAATATCGCCGTATCCCATATCCCACATGCGTTCTTTAATTATATAATAATTACGGTTTATATTAAACAAACTAGCACTTTCTAGAGGTGTTTGTTTTGGAGTTGAAGTTAAACTAATTTGATTTTGATTTTTGGGTTGGCTCTTAATAGATCGTAGTTCAGAACCACATTTTTCACAAAATTTCTGATCTTCACTAGCAGGGTCTCCACAATTTGGGCACTTCATAAAATAAACCTTTTCTATAATTTATCAATATTTTAGTTTAATCATGAATAATCAATTTAGTCTAATAAATGTAAGGATAGTTTGGAATCCCTACTTGCATTATAAAGAAATGTTTTAATTAAACTAAAATTTTAATTATAATATAAAAAAGAAGTGGGAAAAAAATGTCACTAAAATCAACGATACCAAGCTTATTAAAATTTAAAGATTACATAACGCTTATAGGGACCACGATAGGAATTATTGCGTTGATTTGTGGTTCATTTGGAACCAGGGATGCTGTTTCCTTAGGTTTTTTTTTAATCACAATTACTTTAGGTACCGATCTTATTGATGGCTATATTGCAAGAAAAACGGGAACTGTAAACGATATGGGCAGAGAATTAGATTCTCTAAGCGATTCTTTAACGTTCGGTATTGTCCCAGCAATTTTGTCATTTCAAGCATTCAAAACTGGAACAGTCTACGATTTTATCCTAGTAATTGGATGCATATGTTTCGCCTTAGGTGCAGTATTAAGGTTAGCTAGATTTAATATCCTCGAAAATCCTGGATATACAGGTGTACCTACACCTGTAAGTTGTCTTTTAATAATAGGATTCTTCTATACAAATTATTTTTACGCGTTTGCATTTGGTGGTTTAACTTATCCTTTCTTGGATATAGCTTATTATATTGTGCCCTTTCTATTAGCTTTTATTGGGTGGTTAAATATAACTACTTACATTAAATTTGGTGAAAAAGGTAAAAGTGTGTATTATCTTTTTATTCTTTTCGCTCCACTTTCTCCTATTTTTGGGCTCATTGGTATATTAAATCCCAATTTTATAGTATCAATGACTGTAGCAATTATTTTTTTGATAGCATTTATTACATTGCTTGTTTGGGTAACCTTTCACTCTTTTTTGTTGAACTTACTCGCAAAAGGGAAAGATACAAAACCAGATTAATTATTATAGGAATTTTTTAAAAGGTTCAAACTTATGCGAGTTATAGAATGTGTTCCTTCCATTCTTCAATACTTTCAATAATGCTATTAATATCAGCATCGTTTAAATGACTTAGGCGATTTTTATATTGGTTTATTTTGCTTCTAATCTTGTGAAGGGTAACACTAAATCCTTTTTTCTCTAAAATCAAATCTGCGATAATCGCCATTTCTTTACTGACTTCATCGCCCTTAAGCTTATGTAGGTTATTGATTAAATTCTTAAACGCGTTATTTATTACAATTCCAGATTCATCAAGTATCTTTGGCTCTTTAGTATGTTTAGGTATTTGATCGGATTCCTGTACTTCTTTAGGTTCTTTGATTTTGTTATTGAGTTTTTCAGCTAAATGTGCAATTTTACCTTCCGAGGATTCAGCCTTTTGTTTTTTTTCTTGAATAATAACCGGTTTTTTAGTTATAGGAGTAGGAGTAGTTTTTATCGTTGTTTCAATCGGAGATGGTCCAATAGGTTCAGATATTTTTGTGGTTATAGGAGTTTTTAAAACGTTACTTGTTTTTGAAACCGTTATATTAAGAGTTCTAGGCTTTTCATGCAAACTCGAGCTACTAATATCCCATATCGCTTTAACAACAAAATGGAACAATTTTATTAGAGATTTATTTCTTGACGCGAAACCAATAAAATTATCTGAAGAATTTTTTGATTCCGTATCTATGATACCAATTAAAAGGTTTTCTTCGTCCCCTCTACAAATGATAACATTTTCGTTTTTAAGGATTCTGTATTCGAAGTTCTTTAAATCTTTATATTTTTTAACGAGACTATTAGTATGAGCTTCTGAGGAAGCAATTTGAATTTTAATGCTACTTGGAATATCTTTAAAATCATCAAATGATAAATTTTCTTCTAGTTTTGGGACAACTAACAATAAATTTTGAGTAGAATGAGAGATAATATTACTTATTTCTTCTTTTACTCTTGCTTTACTTTTGATTCGCCAAATGTTATCGGTTTCTAGCTCATTTGATTTTATAATTGTATTAAAATAGTTGTCTAAAGTATTATTAATTGGTTCATTTAAGGATGCTACCGAATCGACGGATTTTTCTATTATTTCGGTGAAATTATCGACTATTATTTTTTCGAACTCTTTAAGGTCCTTTTCTAAGAGTGTTTTCTTAGTTTGGATCTGTTCAATTATATTTTTAATCTTTTTTTCATTTGTAGACAGCATATTAAGTAGTACCATCTTAAAATCGTCTCGAAATTGAAATGTTGAATCCAGAATATTATTAAGCGATTCGATTGTATTGTCAAACTCGTCTCCAATCAATTTATGTAAGTTGGCAGTAAAATCTCCAAGCAATTTATTAAAATTTTCCTTGAAGGCTTCTTCGACTATTTCTTTTACAACATTCTCTGATTTTTTTAATTCTAAACTCTCGATTTTACTGTAAATTTCATTTTTAATATTGGCAATTAGTTTGATTAGCGATGAAAATTGAGTTTGAGTTACTCCCTTGATTGTTTGACGTAAGTTCTCCAAAACATCTTTTATGATGTTTAAATTTTCCATTCCTTGTACAATATCATCAATATCTTGTTTCTGGATGATAATATCTTCTTCGACATCTTTTCTTAATTCTTGTGCTGCGTTATACACCGTATTCAATTCAATTATCTGATTATCCTGGAAAATTTTTGCTAAAGAGTTTGAGAGCAGAAGTTGTAATTGGCTTTTAATGTTATTTAGATTATTGTTAATGTTTGCATAATAATTTAATATAGGTTTTATTGGAGGGATTGCTAAGTATTGCAAAATTACATCTTGGTTTTGATTGGAATTTGAAACGAATAAGCCATTATCAATGAGGTCTTCTAATACTTTATTAAAATCTTCTTGAGCCATATTTGGTAAAATTGAATAGAGTTCAAGAGATGATAAGGGTTGTTGACCAATGCATTTAATGTATAATTTAATAGCGTTATCTGAAAGTTGAAAGTTTTTTAAAAATTCTTCCATTTTAAGCTCATTCCTTTTTCTTTTTAATAATATGTACAATAAATATTTATTTTTTAAAGTTTTTTAGATAAAAAAAATATTTAAAGAATAACTTTCTACACTAAATTATAAATCTTATTGGTACTCAAAATCATTATGAGTTCTCCTTACGAAGATATTTTTTTTTATTTAGATTTAACGAAAGACATCTTAAAGAAGAAAGAAGTTATCAAAGGTATTAAGTATTTTATATCTCAAAAAAATAAAACGAATATTAAAGGGCATTATGGTTTACTGATATTTCAAGAAGAAGGAAATCCAATTTTTATAACTGGTAAAAAAGATTCTAGCATTATAGAAAATGCTATTGAAGAAAATTGGAAATCTCGCCCAAAAAAGCGATCCTTTTTTGAAAATGGTTTATTTTATATCTTCTCGTATATCGCTGAAAGTATAAAGAAAAAATCAAGACATAACAGAATAATCATAATTACTGATACACCAAGCGATCTATCTGAAGATTATACGGAAGCACTATTCGGATTGGTTTCTAAAATAAAAGCTATACCTACATTTATAGATATTATACGAGTTTCAGAGAAAGAAGAACGATTTTTTAAAGATGATGTTAAATTAAACATACTCGCTAGCGACACGAATGGTGGGATATTTTATCTCTCAGATAGAAAAGATATCCTTCCGATTATTAAACAATTATCCGAAACTAAACAAATCGTTAATTTATTAGGAGATAATTCAGAAAAAATTAAAATAAGTAAAGATGATTATGATTTTTATTCTCGTCTAGCTAAGAGTTTAAAACCTTCACCCACCAATGATGTTGGTTTGAAATGTTATATATGCCAAGAAGAAATTTGTCCATGTTGTGCTGATATAAATGATACATTGCAACTTTGTGAAGGATGTGGAGCGGCATTTCATAATTGCTGTGTGACTAATTACACGATTCAGAATAATATAGGCATTCCGCATCTTTTTAGGTGTCCAAAATGTGAGATTCTCTTAAAAATTAGACAAGAAGAAATCGTAGTACCTTTCGAGGATTCAGCTAAAAATATTGATGAATATTTAGAATCTGAAGAAGAAAGCATGGATGTAAACGAGTACACTATTATTTCTGAACCTGACTCTATTGATATTGAAGATTCTTCAATAAATGCTGAAAAATCACTTGAGACTACAAATTCAGAATTATCAAAACAAGGCGTTCAAAGAGTAAGGCTTGGAGGGTTTTTTGGAAAGACGTACACTATTAAAAAAGAAGGTGATAAATTAGTGTATGAAAAAGTGACCCGTCTCGATAAAGATAAAGAATCTCGCCAGTTAGATGTTAATAAGATCGATTCGACAACACCAATTAATCTTAAAAAACCGGAAATTCCAAAATATTGGAGTTCTTCCGAAGATCGAAAAAGATCGACTTTTATAACTTGTCCTGGATGCGGAACGCAATTAAAAGAGAGTGACATTAATAAAAAATCCTGTTCTTACTGCGGATTCAAACTTGATGTTTAATTTCGAATTTTAATCCATAAAAATAAATAAAAATTCTCTTATTATTGTATATAAAATTACTTTTATTTTGGATATAATTTATATTTCACTTGGAACGTAAGATGTTTAAGAAAAAGTCAGTGAATTCTGAAGAATTTATCTTTTACGTTGATCTCATAACAGATTTTTTAAAGAAAAAGAATCTTATCAAGAGTATTAGTACTTTCATGAAAGAAAAAGCTAAATTCAATACTCAAACTTCTTATGGTCTTTTACTATTTCAAAAAGAGGATAATCCAGTGACTTTTTATGATGAAAGTGATTTTGAATCGTATGAAAAGTTATTAAACGAAAAATGGGAAACTCGAGAAACTGAAAGAAGTTTGTTTGAAAATGGGTTATTCGAAATATTAGCTTATATATTCAGAAAAAGTCGAGAAGCTCGAAAAAATTATAGGGTAATATTAATTTCAGACACACCTAGTACGTTATCTGATGATTATCACAATGCTCTTTACGATCTACTAATCAAAGCGAAAAAATTTGATACGTTTATTGACATCATCCGCGTAGGAGATCAAAAGTTCTACAACGACGATGTAAAATTGAAAGTGGTTACAAGCGAAACACATGGAGGAGTTCTCTATTGTGACGAAGAAAAATCTTTCTTAAACATACTCACATCTTTACTCCAGAGTAAGTCAGAATTTATTGTAGTACAACCTGAATTAGATAATCAAATGCTTAATGAAGATAAGATCTTTTATGAAAAATTAGCAGTAGATTTGATTTCGCTTGATCCTGATGATGAAGAAAAGTGCGATATTTGCGAAAAAGAAGTATGTCCCATTTGCAGCGCTTATTCAGACGAAGTTCATAAATGTTTTAATTGTGGTGCTAAGTATCATGCGTGTTGCGCTGCAGATTATTCAATATCGAATAATATAGGCTTTAAACACTTATTTAGATGCATCCAATGCGATACACTCTTAAAACTCGACGAAGACTATGTGAAGATGATTTATGAAGAAGAACATGTAGAAGAAGTAGAGCAAGATAGAGAAATTGAAGAGATCACGGAGGAAGAAGTTGAAGAAGATATCTCTGAGGTTCAAACGATCAACGAAATTACCTCTGATGAAGAAGACCAAAAAATAACGATTGGCGAAAGAATCCTAAATCCTGAAATTCTTAAAACCCCTCCAAGCTTACACAATATTCCACAAGAATCCCCTCCAGCTAAAAAAATCAGAGTTGGAGGGTATTTTGGGCAGGATATAACAGTTAAAGAGAAGGAATCAATCGGAAATCTGCTTTCATCTCCAACTGAAACAATAATAAGCGAAGCAGAAGGTTCCACTCAAGTTAAAGAAACGATTTCTATAACTACCCTGAAACCCCCAAGAAAAAGTACTATTAAATTATGCAAGATATGTGGTTTCACTTTAAGAGGTACTTCTAATTGTCCTAAGTGCGGATTTAAAAATTAATCAATTAATAGATAGGTATGTTTTTAATGGAATTTTATTCCTTTTCCTCCCAATTAATATGAAGTTGATAAGTAGCCTATTAATACCAGATAATTTTTAGATTTACACCAATTTTGTTTATGAATTATTAAATTCCAATAGAATTAAAACATTATTAACTTCTACAATACAATGACCATAGAGGAATTAAATGACGCTCATTTTAATCTAACAGTTTCCAAAATAAGCATGTTCTTATCAGGAATTTTAATGGGAAATGTGGGGATATTTATTTCTTTATTAAGTGGGTATCCAATTTATTCAATAGTCTTGTTCAGAGGTATTTTTGGAGCGGCTTTTCTAACTATATTTATGCTAATAACAAGATCTTTTTCTATTTCTTTCTTTAAAGAGTGTTTCAAAATGCACTGGAAATATTTAATTATAATAGCAATTTCTAATCCATTAGTAGTATATCTTTACTTTCTGAATATAACATTCACTAGTTATGCTTTTGCAGCTTTCTTATTATATACTAGTGGTGTTTTTCTATTAATCTTTTTAGTAATAACGAAAGAAGATAAAGTATCAAAAATCAACTTTATTAGTTTCATTTTAGCAATTGTGGGAATATCCATTATAATGGAATTTTGGACCGGTCAAATTTTAATTTTGGGAATAGTTATTGGGATTTTTTCAGGTTTTTGCTTAGGTATATTGATTTTTTCTAAAAAAAAAATTTATAAAATTAGAGGAAAAATTAATTCGAATGGAAATTTTGATACATTTTTAACTTTATGGTCAACTGTATTCTTAATTTTTCCATTTCTACCATTTAGTATTACAGATTTATTTAGAATCACAATTTTGGATTTAATATTTATTTTAATGCTAGGGCTTATCCCTACTGCTTTAGCGTTTACTTTGTATAATGTTGGAGTGAAAAAAGATAAAGGAGGTAATATTATAATTTTATCGTATTTTGAACCTGTTATGGCAACTATTAATACCGCAATTTTTTTAAAGAATCTCTCTATTTTCACTATCATAGGAGGTTTTTTTCTTCTATTAGCTAATTATATTACGCTAAAATATTTAAAATAAATGAAGATCCTTATTTTGATTTTTTTTTAATCTAAAATTAAGGATTTCTAATCAGATTTAATAAATTTTTAAAAAACTTATTATGATGTCAAATAACAGATAATAAAGAACGGGAAATTTAATCCCAAAAGTAATTAGCACCAAATATGGAAGGAATATGGAATATCAAAAAATTGAAATTATTTCTAATATTAATAACATAAAAACAACAATGTGTTTTCAATGTCAGATAAGGAAGATAAAACAATATCAAGAATTAAAGAAATCGAAAGTATTAATTTAGCTCGAGATGATATAAGAGACGAAGTAATCGAGACCAAGAAAGCAGTAGAAAGAGATAACGATTTATTAGCTAATAAAGTTCATCAGAGTTTTATAGATAATAATATAAAATCATTTGATATTGTAGGGGCTATCGGATCAGGGAAAACTGCTTTATTAGAAAAGATAACCGCGAAATTGTCCTCACAATACCGAATATTAGTGATTTGTGGGGATATTACAACTCGATTGGATGCTGATCGTATTGAAAAACACAATGCTGAAACCATTCAGATCAATACAGGTCGAGAATGCGCCTTAAACGCTTATCATATTCACAAAATAATCAAAAACAAAGATTTAAAAAATTATGACGTTGTCTTTATTGAGAATGTAGGAAATTTGATATGCCCATCAGATTTTATTTTAGGAACTGATAAGAGATTAATTGTAGTATCAACAACTGAAGGAGAATGGGTTGTTGAAAAGCATCCAATGCTCTTTAAAATGTCAGATATTGCCGTAATTAATAAGTTCGATTTAAAGGAACGCCTTGGAACTGATGTCGATAAAATGATCTCTGATGCAAAAAAAATTAACCCCAAAATAGAAGTAATTACAACAAGCGCAAAAACTGGGGAGAATATTGATAAATTAATGAATTTAATGGGATTATAAACCAAAGTTATTGAGGAATTATGAAAGAAGAATTAGTTAAGATTGAGGAGCTTATTAGGAATTTTGATGATATCGATAAATCAGATATTAAAGAATTAATGCAAAGGTTCTTCACAAAATTAAGTAACCGTCTTGAAAATTATGTGGGAGATTATCCCACTTTTATTGAACCCGTCTATTTAGAAGACAATGTAAAAATTGGAGACGATGTTCTTTTAGGACCTAATGTATACATAGGTGCCAATTCAGAGATTCAAGACTACGTTGAGATTTCAAACACGATCATCTTTAACAATGTAAAGATTGGAGAGAACTTTAAACTGGAGAATTGCGTTGTTGCTAAGAATAGCTCTCTTAATTTTAAAAATCTGAATATGAAAAATAGCGTGCTAATCGGAACAACTAATTCAAAAGACGAACTACAGAGCATGGAGTTTTAAAGTAACAGAATAAAATAAGTGATTTTGTTTGAAAGATAACGAGGAATACTTTAAAACAAATTTAAGAAGATGGAACGAATTAGTTGAGATCAATGCTAAATCGAGATCATATCACTTAGATGGATTTAAATCGGGAAAATCTTCTCTTTTTCCAATTGAGCGCAAAGAAATAGGAGATATAGAAGGAAAAACATTATTACATTTACAGTGTCATTTTGGTATGGACACGCTTTCTTTTGCGCGAATGGGGGCGAAAGCTACTGGTGTAGATTTCTCAGATAAAGCTATAGCTTTTGCACGACAGTTAAGCGAAGAATTAGATATCCCTGCTAACTTTATTAATGCTAATATTTACGATATACCAAATATCTTAGACAATAAATTTGATGTTGTTTTCACATCTAATGGCGTTATCAGTTGGTTACCAGATTTATATAAATGGGCAAAAATAATCGATTATTGTCTGAAACCCGGTGGTACTTTTTATATTACTGATAATCACCCTTTTGGCAATTTAATCGATGAAAAGTACGATGATGCTTTTCAGGTTGGCTACGATTACTTTAACGAAGGAAAACCTTATCATTTTAATGAAGATGATGGAGCATACGCCGATCCTAATATTAAATTACAAAATTTTGAAACCTACGATTGGTTTCATCCAATGGGAGATGTTATTAATTCATTATTAAAAGTTAATTTTGAGTTAGAATTTCTCCACGAATTTCCATTTAGTTTTTTTCAGATTCATCCCGATATGAAACAAAGAGACGATAAATATTGGGAATTTCAAACTTTAAAGCATTCAGTCCCGATGATTTTTTCAATAAAAGCACATAAAAAGAAGGATTGATTCTTTATTTTTCCTGTTATTTTTAATTTTATTCTCTGAAAGTAATAAATCTTTAATATTTACACTTGAATGGGAAAAAGATGGGAAGCACATCACAAGAATCTTTTTGAAGGGCAATATATTTCTAGATCTAAGAAAGAAAGTGTTAGTGAATAAAAAATGAAACCACCAGTTGAACCGTTTAAAATTAAGGTTGTAGAACCTGTTAAAATTCCTTCCGAAAAAAGAAGAAAGGAAGCGATAAGAGAAGCAGGATTTAACACTTTTTTACTATTCTCTGACGATGTATTTATCGATTTGCTAACAGATTCTGGAACGTCAGCAATGTCCGATAATCAATGGGCGGGTATGATGTTAGGAGATGAAGCATATGCAGGAAGCAAAAACTTTTATAATTTGGAAAAGGCTGTTCAGGATGTATTAGGTTACAAATATTTAGTTCCTACTCATCAAGGCCGAGGAGCAGAACATTTAATGTTTAGTAATTTGGTAAAACCGGGACAATTAGTTCCAAGAAACATGTATTTCACGACTTCCAAGGTTCATGTAGAACTTCCTGGTGGAAAGATGGTCGATGTAATAATCGATGAAGCACACGATCCAGAAAACTCTCATCCTTTTAAGGGAAATGTAGACTTTAATAAGTTACAAAAGTATATCGACGATTATGGAGTAGATAAAATAGCATTTGTAAATGTCGAAATGAACGTGAATATGGCCGGAGGACAACCCGTCTCTATGGAGAATCTGCGAAGACTAAGAGAATTTTGTAGCGATTACAAATTAAAGATCATTTTTGACGCAACTCGTTCCAGTGAAAACGCTTATTTTATTAGAGAAAGAGAAAAAGGGTATGAAAACACACCAATCGTGGAAATATTAAACGAAATGATGAGCTATTCGGATGGTTGCATCTATTCCGCAAAGAAAGACTGCTTAGTGAACATTGGGGGTTTTTTAGCAACACACGATAAAGAAATCTTTGAAGCTACCCGAAGCATGGTCGTTGTGTATGAAGGATTACATACGTACGGTGGAATGGCAGGTAGGGATATGGAAGCGGTTGCTAGAGGGTTGAGAGAAGGTACTCAATATGAATATTTAAAATATAGAGTCCAACAAGTTCGATATTTAGGAGAACTTTTGATGAATGCTAAGGTACCTATCGTTAGACCTATTGGTGGACACGCTGTTTTTCTAAACGCATTAAAGTTCTTACCGCATCTTGCTAGAGATCAATGGCCTGCACAAACATTATCTGCTGCGATATACGAAGATTCAGCGGTTAGAACAATGGAAAGAGGGGCTATCTCTAAAGGAAGAGATTCAGAGACGGGCGAAAATATCTTCCCAAAACTTGAGCTAGTACGACTTACTATTCCGCGACGAGTTTATACCAACACTCATATGGAGTATACCGCAAATTCTGTTATAAATCTCTATAAGAAAAGAGAAACCATTCCTGGACTGAAAATGGTCTATGAACCTAAATATTTACGATTCTTTCAAGCAAGATTTGAACAACTAAACCTTTAGAATAATACTAATTTATTTTAACTCCTTATAAAACTTATTTTAACAAATTTATATAAACACATTAATTGGAAATTAAATAAGAAAATTCCATTTGGTAGGTAGCACTGAAATTTTTTAAATTTATAAATTTTAAATAGCTAGACATTTTAGTATATAATATAAGAAATCATTGGATAATTTTTATTCATCCTATTATTTGAGTATTAATCATCTTTAAATGGTGATATAATGAAAAAAAAAGCGGCCACTTTATCTTTTCTGTTTTTATTCTCTCTTCCATTTTTAGTAGGTTTAACCTACTTTAATCTTAATGCTGGAGAGGGAATTGATGTTGAGAGTCTTGATCCAGAGATATCTGATATTATTGTGGGAAATTATACATTTCCAGGAGTTCCAGATTCGATTGCTTTAAATGAATCAATAAGAATTGGGTTACTTGACGACCTGAAGGATATCACGGGTGAATATGCATGGAAAGGAGCACTATTGGCAGCAAGAGAAATTAACGAAGCTGGTGGTATTATCATTAACGCAACACAATTTTATGTAGGTTTAGCAGCAGAAGACACTGATGAAGCTAACGAGACTTTAGATATATCTAAGGGAATTGACGCTGCAAATAGAATACTATCTTATGATCCACATTTCATTATAGGTGGATATCGAACTGAATCAGTATCAGCATATCTTGAGCTTTTTATGGACGCAAAAATCCCTTTTTTAGGTACTGGTCTCTCATCGGATGTTTTTTGTCAAAATATTTTAGATGATTATGCTAAATATAAATATTTCTTCCGGGTAATGCCCATCAATTCAACTAAATTAGGAGCTGAATTTATTACTTATATAATTACCTTATGTTCAGTTATGAATGCAACTTTAGGAGGTGTGAATGATTTTAGAACCGCCATTCTCCGAGAAGATTTAAGTTGGTCTGAACCATTAAGTT
>CAZDTP010000074.1:0-15909 GCA_964508365.1 uncultured archaeon | reverse complement strand
CTAATTTATTAAGAGTATTTAAAGAAACATGGAAATAAAATTCTTAAAAATATAATATTATTTGTCCTCCCATTTCCTTTTTTAAAAATAGGTTTTTCTACTTTGATTTATTATTAAAATTTTCTAACTCTGAATTAAATACTTCAATGAAAAAACTACTAAATTTGAAAGATATTCAATTAATTTATCATCTGTATCAAATAATTCCATTACAGATAAATGATGATATAGAATCGCATTGATAAGATTATATATGAAGATAAAGACTTCAATCAATCTTTCCTCGGGTATTTCATTAAAGTTTTTATTTGTTTTCCTTAATTTCTGAGCTCTATCTTTAAAAATAGTGAAAATCTTCTCTTTGTGTGCCTTATGTAATAACATATCCGATTGGATGGCAGATATAAAAGCTTGATTATATCCTTTATTTTCTTTGTGGTTTTTAAATAAATCTAGTACAAAATGATTTAGATAATCTCGTATATTTTCATCATTTATATTAATTAAATCTTGATTATCCAAAAAGGTTTCCATCGATTCTTCAAAGTAATTTCGCATAATATCTTCTTTTCCTTTCGGAAA
Source organism: uncultured archaeon (assembly GCA_964508365.1). GTDB lineage: Archaea > Asgardarchaeota > Lokiarchaeia > Sigyniarchaeales > SOKP01 > SOKP01. The sequence goes on along the minus strand of CAZDTP010000074.1, from coordinate 15,327 downwards.
ATATTTATAAATCGTACCAATACTAATCTTAGCTGATTTTGCAACATGATTTGTACTTATTTTGTCATAACCCTGTTTTAATATTAGATTAAAGAAAGTATCATATATCAGGTTAATTTTTTCTTGTTTATTTCTTGAAAATTTTTTACTTGACATTATTATAATAGTAAATGAGTAATTACTCATAAAGTTTATAAATGAGTAAATGCTCACTTATATAAAAAGTTAATGAATGTGATAAACAGATGATTCAAGAAGAAACAATAAAATTTTACAACCCTATTAATCAAAACGATATAGAAGTTGTTGAAAGTCTTATATATCCAATATTTTCCAAGAAAAGTGAAAAAGATAAGCATTATTGGAATGAAATTCGGTCGTTATTTTTAACTGCTATGAAAAATGCTAATTTAAATTATGTTAAAAGAAACATTTTTTGGTTGTATGTAAACAGAACCATAAAAAAAGGCTTGAATAACGGAAAGCGTCTAATTCAAGTTGAAGAAACGTTGAGAAAATTTATCAGAAAACGTGCCGATAATGAAAAAGATCGAAGGGGTAATGCAATTAAACGTGTAAAAAGAAGTTTTGAAGTAGTAAAAGATTATATCATAGGAGAGAAGATACTTGATCTTGGTGCGGGAGATGGTTTTTTAGCGTTAGAAATAAAAGAACAGCTTGAAAAAGAAGTTGTACTGGTTGATATTTTAGATTATAATTATACAGATCTACCATTGATCCTATACAATCCAGAGGATAAAGTACCTTTAGCAGATAAGGAAATAGATACAACTATTCTATTTACTGTGCTACATCATGCGAGTGACCCCGAACATCTATTGGAAGAAGCAACAAGAGTAACCAAAAAACGCTTAGTAATTATAGAAGCTTATATTGAAGATGATGATAAAAGAATGACTAATTGCTTTTTTGATTGGTTTTACAATCGAGTAATTGGAGATGAAGATATCAATATACCTCTTAACTTTCTTAAGCTAGAAGGATGGAAAAAAATTCTGAAATTATATGGATTCAATGTGATTAAAACAAAAAATTTGGGAATTTGTGAACCCATTGTTCCAGAATATCAGGTATTAATTATTGCTGATAAAATCAATTAAATAAATAAATACTAAGTTAGACAAAAATTTAATAATGATATCATTCTAAAATTAGTACACAAGATTTGATGTGATCGAGTGATTAAAATTAAACGGATTACTGAAAAAATAGATTTGCGAATTACTTGCGTCTTGGTGAAGCATAACAATAAGCACAATTATGCTTGCACCGAAATATACCTGAATAGCCTCCAATATCTTTAGATTTGAAACAGCCACAACCCTTTCTTTGCCCTGTATCTTTGATTTTTTGAATTTTTTCTCCTATTAATCGCTCGATTTTATTGGCATCAATGCAATGAGCTTGTTTTATTCCCTTATTACCAATCAAATCTGGTTGACAGCAGGCTTCCATTTGCATGTTATTTTTATTACAAATTTCTAAAAGGGAATTGAGAATTTCCTTTTTCTTATTTAATGGTGGATCAATGGGAATATAACCTCTGTTTTGCAAGCGATTTTTCACTTTTGAATAGATCGTCGCAAAGGAAAATATCATTTCCTTCAATCCAAGGGCAGATACATTTTCAATAATATATTCGAATTTATCTAGATTACTTTTTATTCTTTTTTCATCCTTTCTTTTGTATAAGATGATAGGGTCAAATCGAAAACTTATAGCCTTTATTCCAAACTCATTGATCAACCATTCTAACTGAGAAAATCTTTTTTCTAAGGAAATCTTAAGATTCTGCTCTAATTCAGAAGGTGAGTTAATTGTAAATTGAAAATAATGTCCCTTATAGGATTTAAATACTTGCGGATGTTTTTCGTACATCGTTATCCAATTTTCAAAATTCTTGCTCCACCACACCCAACACCTTACATCCTTATTTTTAAGTGATATTCTAGACACTTGCTTTCGATTGAATGGATTAACCACATCTACATAACCGACTTGAATTTTATCACATACCCAATCCATTAGAAATGCCGGTATGTCTGTTCTACGCGAACAAGAAATTATCGGGGATTGTATAATTTTACCAAAATTGTTTGATTTATTATCCATTCTTCACTTAAACTTTCCCTATTTAACTAGTACATTAATACTTTCTCTCACAATTTAAAATTATTCACCTGACAAATATAATATCATTGCTGAAACAAATAGATCCTTCTTATCTTCTATGGATAAAAAATCATCGTTATCCATATTCGACAAATCGCTAATCGAAGATTTATACTTCCTAATAAATAATTCATCAAAAATCATTAAGTGAGGGTTTGTAAAAACTTCGCCCTCGCTAACTTTTTTTCTAAGATATCGTCTGAATACAGGATCCAACCATATTTTGAACGGACCAGGGCTATGTTCGGCCTTGTGCTTTATTTTGAATTTGGAATTAAGATTAAGAATAACGCTATAAACAGTTTCACATATTAATTTCATTTTTTCTCGATTTTCCTTAAAAAAAAAGTCAATAGGGACAGGTAGACGCATATGTAATAACAATCCCTGACCTTTTCTAAAGTTAATATGACCATATCCAAAAATAACTTTATGAAAGCCTTTCTCAATAAATATATCATTTATCATCTGAATAATTTCAGGTAAGTGTTTTGGTTCGCTGAGTATATCTTCAAATCCAGGAAAAGCGATAAAATCTGATGTATTATCTTCTGACTGAATTAATAAAGCAAAAGTTGACCGTTCTTGGAGAAATTCTTGAAATTCTTCTTCGCTTAACATATTCCAGTTACAATGAGCTTTATTATTCATAGTATCAATAAATCTATCAACTAAATCTGCAGAACCTTTAATTAGAACTGCCCACTTGGCGTGTTTATCCTCAGAATTTTCTTCTCCAAGTTCATTAAATTTTCCGGGAAGTTTTTGGTCAGATATTACAAATTCACTAACCAGGGGAAAAATTTTTGACTCTAAGACAGATTGCAATCCATTAAAAGCAAGGGTGATATTATAACCATACAAGATGGCTTGTTTTAAGTTCGTTTCTGGATCGTATAATCTGAAAGTTGCGCTCAATATCACACCAAAATACCCATTTCCACCAATAATTTTTAAGAAGAGTGGATTTTTTCTACCAACTTCAACCAATGTTCCATCTGGTTTCATAATCCGAATTGTTTCTACCCAATTTTCGGCAGAACCTAATTTTCCTGAAGTTATTCCACTTGCGTTCGAAGCTATTAGTCCTCCTACTCTCACAGGTAATTTAAGAGAACTTGCTGGTTGGACGGGAAAGATTAATTTGTTATCGCTTCTTAGTAGTGTGTATTTAATTAGATCTGAAATTAAAACATTTTGATTGACTCGGACGGTATTTTTTTTAAAATCATATCGAATTGGTTCTTTATAGGACTGAAAATCGACCATATCAATAATTATACCATAATTACTATAGCCTCCAGAAAGCCCTGTTTTTCCTCCGGCAAATGTAATTGGGATATTATTTTTCTGTGAATTCTTTAATATAACTCGTAATTGGCTTTCTTCCTTTGGTCTAAACAAAATGTAAGGTCTAATATGTAGATGTGATGTATCTCTTATAACGCTTGCTTGAATTAGATTTCCTACAAGCATCACATACCCCGATTGGATAGACTGATAATTAAATTTACTCTCTAATACTTTAGAGGTTTTAATATGTGTTAGTTTAAAAAAACCTTCCCTTTCCATATTATTTACAAACTTATCCCAGAGTAAACGATTTTGAAGGTCTTTGATTAGAGATATTTGCTTCATAGTAAGTTGTATCTTTCAATAATTCTTTCAATCTTAAAAATTAATTTATTTAGAATTGGAGAATTCATCAGGATTGAATTAATTGTTATGATTAAAAATATTACTAATTTAATTATTTAAATCTTGTAATATTTAAGATTAATATGATTCCTTCAATTGAATGGACAGTCGACAACAAAGTTAAGATGATTGATCAAACTATACTACCGCATAAACTTGAGTTTTTAGAGTTTGACGATTTTAGGTCTGTTGCAAAATCTATCAAAGTTATGAATATCAGAGGTGCTCCGGCAATAGGTGTAGCAGCTGCAATGGGTATGGCGTTAGCTACGATTGAATATAAAGAATTAGTAAAAGATAAATTCCTCATTAAAATGGAAGAAGCTGCTGATTTATTACGTAGTACAAGACCTACAGCATCTAACCTTTTTTGGGCAGTTAATCGAATCCTCAAGATAATCAAAGAATTCCCCGATAATCCCTCGAATATTTCCGATCTTGTTATTGAAGAGGCAAAACTAATGGCACAAGAGGATATAAATGTTAATAAAAACATCGGAAAAAATGGTGCTTCCCTACTAAAAGATGGGGATGTCGTTTTAACTCATTGTAACGCGGGATCTTTGGCTACTGTTCAATATGGAACTGCACTGGCACCTATTAGAGCAGCAATTGAAGAGGGAAAAAATATCAGCGTTATTGCTGACGAAACAAGACCGAGATTACAAGGCGCTAGATTGACGGCGTATGAGCTACAATACGATAATATTCCTGTAAAAGTAATTTCGGACACATCGTCAGGATTGTTGATGATGCTTGGAAAAGTGGATAAGGTAATTGTAGGAACCGATAGAGTTACTTCAGATGCGGTGTTTAATAAGATTGGCACCTATCTAGTAGCATTAGCTGCAATGGATAATAAAATTCCTTTCTATGTTGCTGCTCCAACTTCTACGCTCTCACTTCACGAAACAATAAAAGATGTTACAATTGAACAAAGAGACAGTAGTGAAGTATGCAAAGTGTTAGGAAAAGTGCAAATCGTTCCTGAAGGTGTCGAGTGTTTAAATTATGCGTTTGATATAACGCCCTTTAAATTAGTGACTGGTTTAATTACAGAAGACGGTGTTTTCTCACCAGAAGAATTATTAATAAAGTACAAAGTCTAAAAAATTAATATAAAATATGTGATTTAACTCGGAAGGATATAGAAATGAAGCTTAATAAAAAACAAAAGGATACCCTTTTTCAAATTTTTATCATTGGAGAGATCCAACTCTTAGGTTTTATTATCTATTTGATGATATCTGCGAAATTAGGCGATTTTATCTGGACAGTTGAAATGTTAAGATCATCTTTAACTGGTACATTCATTCAAATTCTCGATCTCGTTCTTCTTATTAATGGATTAATCTTAAGTGTATACATCATAGCTTTCCTAATTCTTTTACTAAAAAGTTAATCAAAAACAATTAGCTCTCTTAATTCCTCTAAGTTTTTTGTTTTTGAAATTTGTGTTCTTAAACTAGTTGAGTCTTGAATATTTTTTGTAAACCATATTGCATTTCTTCTCAATTCCATAAACTTAAATTTCTCATGGGAAAAAGGCATCTCGATTGTATTATCTAAAAACTCATCAACGCATTCCTCGTATAAATTAAGATATTTTCTCATTTTAAGGAAACCATTTTCGCATTTAGGCTCTATTCCCTCTGAAAAATATTGATTAATTTGTTGAAAGATTTCTGGATTTCCCATTGATGCTCTTCCAATCATAAGGGCATCAACATTAGTAAATTCTAAGAATTTTTCCGCGGTTAACCTTCCACGAATATTTCCATTTCCAACCACAGGAATCTTGACTAATAATTTTATTTTCTTTATAGTATTTAGGTCAAGGGTTGAGTCATAGTATCGGTCTTTTACTGTTCTTCCATGAATTGTTAGGAAATCAATACCTGAACGATTCACAATATCGGCTATTGTATCGATATTATTTGTATTATTAAAACCAGTCCTCATTTTTAGTGAAACAGGTCGTGAAGAATATTTTACTGAAGCTTTAAGCAAACTTTCCAATATACCGAGATTCTTGAGAAGATATCCACCTTCTTTAGCTTTTATCGCTCTTTTGGAGGGACAAGCAGCATTGATATCTAAAACATCGAATTGATAGCTTTCTAGAAAGTCGATGGAACTTTTTAAAGCGTCTAAATCCGAACCAATTAGTTGTACACTTACTGGTCTTTCTTCCTCGATTTTGTGCAAATACCTTAACACACTTCTGGAATGAGTTTCAATCCTTTTGGTATAAAGCATTGGAACGCACACTAACCCAATATTACCGAACTTCCTACAAAATCGCCTAAATGGTGCAGTAGATACTTGTAACATTGGGGCTAAAATTAAATTATTTTCTAAAAAGAGCGTTCCTAATTTCATTTTATTTGTAAAACATTATTCTTTTATCTTTTACATTCTATAAACAAGAATTTTATAAGAAACTTCAGTTTATCTAATTTAGAAATAATAAGTATAATATATTTCACTAAAGACCTATATCATATTATAGAACAATTGCTTAAAATGTCACTAAACTTAAAGGAGTACGTTTTCAAAGTTAAACCAACTGAAATTACGTATCTAGATAAAGAACCACTAAAATTAAATAAAGATTTTATTTTTTTTCACAATAAAATAAAATTTAGGAAGGAAATTACTCAATTACAAAATATTTTTAAAGAATATACAAAAGTCGCACTTCAGGCTTCTGGAATACGAGATTCGTATTTAAAAGAAAAGTTTGCAGAGACCTTTTATCTCATTATTTTTACTACTCACGAGGTTGTTAGGAAAGCTAATGAAATTATTGAACCTCCTAGTCATTTAGAATTAAAGATAGGATGCTATTATCTGGAATCGACATCTGAGTATATGCTTTTACTTGCAAAAGATTTAAGCGGGTTAAAATCCGGAGTATCTACGATGGAAGATATATTTTATCAAACTTTTGAAGATTATTTCGCTCAGAAAAATCCTGATGACTATGTAAAAATTAGATCGTTTAAGCTTTTAAATTGTATTAAATAATCTCTTTACTAAATTTAAGGAATTAAATAAAAAAAATTAATTATTTGACAAATTGCCACGGTTTTTGCCTTCTGAGTTTATACGCTTTTTTAGCGTATTCTTTCATCATCCGATTAGTGTTGAAAAAAGCTGCTAAAGCTATAGCATTCTTACTTTTAAACAACCATTCTTCATGGTTTAAATAAGTAGGTATAATTACATTTTCCAGAACCTCATATATTGCCTTAGAATCAATATCCCAATCATTAGAAACTCCCGGATCACTCGGATTTGAGTCATCAGGGCCAATTACCCAACCTGCCATAGGATTCATATGGTACCCTTCTAACCACCAACCATCTTGAACGCTAAAGTTTAAAACACCATTTAATGCTGCTTTCATACCACTGGTGCCACTTGCTTCTCGATATCTCTCAGGAGTATTAAGCCAAATGTCACATCCAGATACTAGCATATGAGATAAATCCATATTATAATTTTCCATCATTACAACCTTCACTCCATAATTATCATAGAGATATTCACCAGAATTATAAATTTCCTTAATATATTCCTTTCCCATTGTGTCTTGGGGGTGTGCTTTTCCGGCAAATATGAATTGAATTTTGTCTTTACAGATTTTTCCAAGCTTATCAATATCGTTAAATATTAATGTAGCCCTTTTGTAGGTAGCGAATCGTCGAGCAAATCCTATAGTAATAAGTTCCTCGTCTAAAAGGTTCCAACTGTGTCCCTTCTGATAGCTAATTAGATTAAATTTATTCTCGATATGTGCATCAAATATGTCCAAGTCATCAAGAACAATTGCATTTTGAAGAATCGACGGATTTGCTTTCCAGTTAGGCCATTTTTTATCAAAAATTTGACGAAATGGTCGACTAACCCAAAATCCTAAATGAATTCCGTTTGTAATCGAATCAACTTCATACTGAGGAAACATTTTTCTGGATATATCACCGTGTTTTTTTGCGACCCCATTTCTATATCGAGAAAGCCCCATCCCTAAATATGTCATGTTAAAACTACCATGATCATCCGCAATTTTTCTTATTTCCGAAGGCATCCTATTTTCAAAAACTTTAGTAACCAAATCTTGATCAAATCTATCGTGTCCGGCTGGTACAGGAGTGTGAGTGGTAAATACAACCTTATCCCTTACTTTGTCAAGATCCCCGTTTAACATATTATACAGTTCCACAATAGAAAAAGAACCATGTCCTTCGTTTAGATGGTAGGTTTCTATGTTGTTGTATCCTAGAGATTTTAAAAGTTTCACACCTCCAATTCCGAGTATCATTTCTTGTACAATTCTATTCCAACGAGATGTAGAATCGTATAAGGAACCCGTCATTTTTTTCATCCAATCTTCGTTGCCTTCAATATCTGTAGTCAATAAGTAAATCGGAAGAATATGACCTGATTGACCCATTACTCGGTATAGCCAAGCAGATACTAAAACTTCTTTATCTTCAATTTTTATCTTTATTGGCTCGTCAATTTTTTCGAACTCATAAAAAAAATTCCACGAAATTTCTTTTTCTTTTTGTTCTCCATATTCATTGAAGAACTGATAAAAATAACCAGAACTATAACACAAACATATTCCTACCATAGGAAGTTCTAAATCTGCTGCAGATCTAACCGTATCACCAGATAATACTCCCAATCCGCCACTATAAGTTGGAATACTTGAATCTACTGCGATTTCCATAGAAATATATGCAACTTGAGTGCTATCTTTCAAATCTTTGTCAATTTCCATAATTAATCTATTCTCTTCAGGGTTTTAAATTTGAATTATGATTTCTCTAATTTAATACTATCTATATATTATTTTTAAAATTCTTGTTTTAAAATCTTATGTTAAAACGATTAATATGTAAGTTTTAATTTAGTATGCATTAATTTAGGCTTAAAGTCAGGGATTGTCGGAAAAATAATAAAAAGATATTAAACTATAGCTATTTTTCATCAAGTTTTACTGTTGGACTTTCAAGATTGATTTTCTTTGAAATTCCGTGAGGATCTAATCCTTTAAGATTTAATCCATCTAACTTTTTCATAAATTCTTTATTTTCAAAATTAGGAATTTTATTTATAAGATTTGGTTCAGGTAATGAATTTATTAGATGTGGATTTAATAATGTATTATTTTTAGTGAGGTATTCCTCACTTTGATTTTTGTTTTCAATATGAATTTTAAAGTATGGATTTTCTGGCCTTAAGTTTTCGATTTTATCAGTATTTTTAGCTAATGGAGTGTTAGGGATCGTAGATTTCGATATTCGGCAAATAGGGCAGTTATTATTATCCAATCCATGTATACATGACAAAGTTAATCACTATTTTTAATTTGGTTATTGAATTGTTTAAATTAATTTTATCTTATATTTTTTTTTATAATAAAATATGAATAAATTTTTCGGAGATAGTAATGAGCGATAATTTTCTTAAAGAAATTAAATCTCAACCTCAAGCGTTAGAAGATACCTTAAATTATATCGTAGGCGAAGGCAAACCTCAATTTTTAATAATTAGAGACTTTATAAAAAAAGGAGGTATAACTAAATTAATTTTTACAGGGATGGGTTCAAGTTACATTAGTTCATACTTGCCTTATTATATTTTAAACCAATACGGAATTGCTGTTGAAATGCGAGAGGCAGGAGAATTCTTGTTTAATACTTTTCCACGAGTTAAGCAAACATGCTTTAAGGACACAGGAATCATAATAATTTCTCAATCTGGTGAATCTGGAGAAATCAGGGATCTCCTAAGGGATATTAATGCTATATCTATAGACGACAAACCATTAACGATTGGTATCACTAATAATCCAGATAGCTATCTTGCTTATATGACCGAATTACAAATTTTCATGAATTTTGACGAAGAAGTTTCAGTTACTTCTAAGAGTTACGTTTGTACTCTACTATTGCTTTATGTAATGGCTAAAACAATTATAGGAGAATTTTTTTCATCCGAAGAACAAAAACAAGGAGTAGAAGAAGATTTAAGGGAAATTAAAGATATATTGCAGAACCAAAAACAAATTAACAAAATATGGAAAGATCTTGTACCAACATTTGGAGAAAAGATTGATTTTTTAGAAATTCTCTCGAGGGGTTCTTCACTTACAACAGCTCACCAAGCAGCTTTAAATTTTAAGGAAATTGTTAAATCTTATTCGGAAGCAAACTCTATATCGACTTTTAGGCATGGGGGCATAGAATGCTTAAACGAGAATACTAACATCGTAATTCTTTCGTCTGATAAAGAAAACTTTGATTTGAATGTCCAGTTTATTGAAAATCTAGTAAAAAAATGGACATTTGGGAGATTACTACACATTACTAATCAAGAGTTTGATGAGAGAGTAAAAAAATTACATGATAACTCGAAGATATTCACATACAAGCACGGAATAAAAGATCCACATCTCGCCCCTATTATGGAAATAATAGTTCTTCAATTATTATTTTATAAAATTGCAGAAAAAAAGGGGATTGTTCCTGGGATTTTCCTGTATTCGCACAAAGTAACTAAAGATGTATAGAAAAATTAAGATATTATCTTTAATTATGGATAAATATCATTTAATTCTTTTCTGTCATTAGGAAATATGGAGACACCCGCTTCATCACAATCATTTAAACATTATCTTTTCTTTTGGTCAGGTCAGCTTTTTTCGTTGCTAGGCTCTACTATTGTTCAATTTGTAATAATTTGGTGGATCACAATTGAAACTGAGGATCTCACAATCATCTCAGTTGCTTTTTTTTTCTCATTTCTCCCTCAATTCATTTTTGGGCCACTAGCAGGCGTTTTTACCGACCGTTGGAACCGCAAGCTCATGATAGCTCTCTCTGATTTTTTTCAAGCTATCACGACTTTAAGCTTAGTACTATTGTTTTTTTTTGATCTCCAACAAGTCTGGATGATTATTTTAATAAATAGTATTAGAGGATTATTTCAAGGATTTCATTGGCCCGCAGTAAATGCTATAATTCCTTTAATGATACCAAAGAAACATTTAAGCAGAATGAACGCTATTAACTATATTTTCACAGGTTTAGTTAATACTATGGGACCAGTTATCGCAGGCACTCTCCTACTACTCCTACCAATAGACCAAATTTTGTGGGTTGACATTCTGACTTTTTTATTTGCTATTATACCTCTTTTATTAATAAGAATTCCTCCACTACCTAAAAAAGAAAAAATCAGAAAAGAAAAATCATATTTTGGAGAATTTAAGATAGGTCTTAAAGCTATTAAAATTGTCCCTGGACTCCTTACATTGCTTTTTGTTGCAACTATTTTAAATTTTTTAGGAACTCCTTTTAGCACCTTAATGATATTTTTTGTAGAAGTAACTCATTTCGGGACAGTAGAAAATACCGCGTTTGTCTTGGCTTCCATCCAGGCAGGGATGTTCGTTGGGGCTATAATCGTCGTCATAAAAAAAGTCTGGAAAAAAAAAATTTTAATAATCTTTCTTGGCATCTTTATAGGGGAAATCGGACATTTAATATTAGCTTTAGCACCTTCACGTAATTTTACAATTATTAGTATAGGTGGTTTTATCTTTGCGTTTATTGTTCCTTTTGTTAACACCATGTTTCTAACGATTCTGCAGACTGTAATACCTCCAGACAAGCAAGGTCGGGTCATGTCAAATGTGATTACGATTGTTACTTTGGTATCCCCGTTAGGTATGATAATATCAGGGCCTATAGCACAAGTAATTGGTATCGAGGTTCTTTTTATTACGAGTTCGCTGTTGAATATCATTTTTATTGTAATTGTTTGGATGTTTTCTAATATCAGAAACACAAATTACGATAGAGTATATGAATTTGAAGAGAATAGTAATAATTGAAATAGTTTTTAAAAAAGGTCTTTTTAATTATTTTATATATTCCAATATTAACTTTTTTTGAAAAAAGATGACAAAAGCTATTATACTATCGGGAGGATACGGAACCCGCTTACGACCATTATCATGCAGCATACCAAAATCTTTAATGCCAATCGTCAACAAACCGGTTATGGAGCGACAGATTCTTCTTTTAAAGTCAGCAGGGGTTAAAGAAATCGTTCTGGCGGTGAGCGTAATGGATGATATTGTTAAAAATTATTTTAAAGACGGTTCCCAGTTAGGAGTTAGAATACACTATACAGAAGAAAAACATCCTTTGGGAACTGCGGGGGCAGTAAAAATAGCTGAGTCCTATTTGGAAGAGGAAAATTTCTTCATGCTAAACGGGGATGTGATTTTAAACTGCGATCTAAATAAAATGTTAAAATTTCATATAACTAAAAAAGGTATTGGGACTATTGCTAGTAAGCTTGTTGACGATCCTTCACGGTATGGCGTGTTAATAGAAAATAAGGATACTCACCAAATATTGGAATTTCTAGAAAAAGACGAATATTCTCCTCCAAACGGTAAGATTATCCCCATGCCTATCAATGCCGGAGTTTATCTATTGGAACCAGAAATTTTTACTTATATTGAACCACATAAAAAGGTATCAATAGAGAGACAAGTATTTCCTGTTGTAGCAAAAAAGGAACAACTATATCATCATCAAATAAGTGGTATATGGAAAGATATTGGAAAGCCATACGATTTACTCGAAGGTAATATGATTCTAATGGTAGATTTAATGAAAAATTTAGAAGCTAATGTTAAGAATTTAATAGATCATTCTGCTGACATTCACCCTAGCTCAAAAATTTATTCACCTTGTACCATAGGTGAAAATGTTGTAATTCGAGGAAATAGTACAATTGGTCCAAATGCAATAATAGGAGATAATGTATTTATTGATAGCAATGTCGAAATCAGAGATAGCGTAATCTATAACGAATCTTATATATCAAGTAATGTTAAGATCGAAAGAGCCATTATCGCCGATAATTGCCACATTCAAAAAAATGTTATACTAAAGGGAAATAATGAAAATCTCGTAATATTAGCCTCATTTGTAGAAGTGCTAGAAAATCTCGAAATCTTAGCGCCTGAAACAATGTCGTTAACAGTATGTCACCACGAGGTTTTGAAGGATAGTATGAAATAAGTTATGAATGAATATCCAACACCAGAGAGCATCTACTCTAAATATGTTGATAAAAAGATAGGAACGAAACAAGCTCTAAAGCTATTTGAATCCATTATTAACACGAGTGATAATGAGGATATCAGAGTCACCGTGTTAGATTACATGGGCAAATTAGCAGTTGATGACGAATTAGCCTTCAATATTATTGAAAATTGTTTAATTTCCGACGAATCACCTGTAGTTAAATTCGGAGCAGCGAAAACTTTAATTCATTATTTACCAGAACGAGTAGTAAAACCGTTACTATGGGCAATACAAAATGAAAATTCAATCTACTTTCTTAAAAACTTAATCGACTTATTAGAAACTGAAGATTATCCTCAATTTAACCAAATTCGGAAAAGAATTTATAAAAAAATAACATCTAAATATAGCTTAAATTCAATCGATGCTAAATTAATCCTAGATATTGAATACCTTGATTTTATGAAATTTCGAGCCGATTTTAATAATTTTCTCGAGAAATTTGAATTATCATATCCAGATAAACAAACTCTACTTGAAGAAAATTCTGAAATCGGAAATAAAGGTTTGGGTAGAGTTAAGAAAGCTGAGGGAGGTTTTATAACAAGTTTAATTCTCTCGGATCTTAATGAAATTCCTTCTTCGATCTGTAACTTAAGAAATTTGCAGGAATTGGAAATATCCAATTGCAAAATAGACAAATATCCTGAGAAATGTCCAAATCTCATGTCGCTAAAACTGATTAAATTTAAGAATAATACTATCGATAAAGTACCTAGTTGGGTTCGATACAAAAGTTAAAAAACCTTAAATTTATATAATCACAGACTAAAACGAGAGAAAACTCATAAAATTTTAGGAGCATCTAATATGGAAGATTTGAAGGAAAAAGGCTTGGCAATATATAACGCAATTTTTCAAGGAGAAAAATCTGTCGAAATTGACGAGATTCAATACCCTATTAAGAAATTTTCAAGTGGAATTAAATATGTTGATTTATTTGGGTATCGCTTTATAGAACAAAATTACAGAAAAAAATCAGAATGGGGGAAAAAAGCTCGAGAAGGACATAAAATCATGTGGATAATTAAAGGAAGGAGATATATCTCCCAAATTATTGATGGAGAATATATCGTATTAAAGAAAAAAACCATGTAAAATTACTTCATTTTTAATAAAATTAAATAACATCTTAATTACCCCCCATTAACTTATCGGCAATTAACTCTAAATAAGACATTCTAATGGATTCTTGTTTTTTAATCCCGAAATTCTCTAAAAATTTAAAAAGTATCTCCTTATTTTCATCTACTTTCTCATATGATTCTGTTATTAATTCTACTTCAACGAAATGTTGTTCTAAAATAGGAATATAATCGATCAAAGCTTCTATTCTTCTATCCTTAAATTTGAAATCATACAGTTCTCTTTCCTTAACGACGGTAAATACTTCTCGAAATCCTAATAGTTTGAGAAGATTTTTCATATCTTCAATTTCATTTATTTTTACTTCGATTTCTTCTCTTGTTTTGGTTGTTTTATCAATTTTTTTACCTTTATAAGTTATAAAATAGTTGATTTTTTGAGTGATTGCTTTATTAACTCTATTATATTCAATAGACTTTCTTAATCTTAAAGCTTCATCAGTCTGTTTAAAATCCCTTAAGCCCTTTGGCATGTTAAAATATATATCTTCGTGATTTAAAGAAAGTTTATATACGCCATTAATCTCTTCAAACTTATCCCGTATAAGGTTTGGATCGGAGATTTTGACTTTAATCTCAACTTCAATCATAGTGCTACTCTTTTTTCTATTAATCACTACTTAAATAAATAATAATACACCGCTTTCCTAATTAATTTTTTAGTTTGAGAAAGCTTTAAAATGTTGGATACAACGACATCAATCTATGTTTTTAAAAATAAAGAAAATGAAAAAAAAACTATAACACCTTAAGGGTGTTAGGATTAATTTTTTAGATTTTTGATTTATTATCTGGATGCACGAACAATTTGGCTTTTTTGATTAAAATTAAGCAAACTACGCTAATTCCAATGATTATCAAGAAGAAATTACCAAATGGAATTCCTCCAGGCGCTGGGCCGGGGATCGGTCCTGTTGGGTTAGGATCGATAATCTCGAAGATCGCCAAGCCATCATCGCCAACCGCCACATAGGCGTAATCTCCGCTCACATGAATACCATATGCCCTATCAGTCGTGGGGGCATGATCAGGCGTTCCCGGATTTGTTGGGTTGGAAACATCGATGAACACCAAGTCCCAGGTCGTCGCCAAATAGGCGTAATCTCCAC
>CAZDTP010000073.1:0-16293 GCA_964508365.1 uncultured archaeon | reverse complement strand
TTTTATTTTCTTTTAATGTGATATACTAATATACGCTTCTTTAATTGCTGAATCGCCACCACATCGTGCACACCCAGCTTTATTTTTTTATGGATTTACTCCCTATTCTTTCATAAATTTAGCTGCTTTACTATAAATTTCTACCATTATGTTAGGATTAGTTGCGTATATATTATTTTAAGAAAGTAAATTAACGAGAATTCATCAGAAAGCGCATCTCTTGCCGCTTGGGATGCTGGAGCTATTCCTTTTTATTCTGATATCCGCACAATAGATATATTTCCAAATAGTTTACAAGATTTGCACCTATATTAGAACCCTGAAGATGTTGATTACATTTTAGATCAAAATATTACCTTTCTTATATTGTCTTATATTGAATGATGAGTATTTTGACTATATTAAAGTAGATAGTAGATTTCAAAGCAATTATCACTTAATATTTAACGCTCAGTTTTACTACGCAGATACCTACTACGGATTAGATTATATTTATCAAGTCTTTTTATTCAATGATTACTATGTTTCTGAATCTGCAATTCACGTACTAATTAATTCTTCAGAACGATTCTATAAATGACTATCAATTATATGGTGTAATATAAAAAAATATTTTCTGAAAATTATTATTAATCTAAATCCAATCCTTTTACCGGTTTTCGTGAGCGAGGAGGAGCTCGTTTGAAGGTTATGTTAGGATAACCAATGGTGAAAGCTCCCATATGTTTTCCTCTAACACTAGCTAGTTTCATTATATTCTTGTTATGTTGAGATGCGATTTGAATATAACCGTTCCAACAAGTACCTAAGCCTAAGGATTGCGCTGCGAGTCTACCGTAAGTGATAATGATACCAATGTTATGATCCGCAAGTTGCATATCCAGCAGCGAAGACACAAATATTACATGAGGGGCGTCATGGAATAGGGGAATATCATAATGCTTTTTCCGAGCTTCAAAAGATTTCTCATATTGTGCTCTCATTCCGAGTGTATTTAACAATGTGTCAATTACCATATCTGATAAGCTCTTTAACTTTTCTCGATCTGACACAACTACGTATTTTTCATATCTTAGGTTGCTGCCTGTTGGAGCATATTGCATAAGACCTAGGACTTTTTTCAAAGTGTCTTTCGGTACTTCTTTTTTTTTGTATTGTCTTATCGAACGGTGAGCTCTTAGAAATTTATACAGGTTATCATATGGTATAATTCTATCTAGATTTTCAATCCCATCAAATGTGAATGCCTCATCTCCAAAATCCTCATAAATTATTGCATCTTGTGGACAGACTGCGATACAGTGTCCACACAAACTACATGAATTGTCAATATCCTCAAAAAAAATTTTATTATTTGATTCATCTATGAAAAAATGTATGGGACATTCTTTAATACATAATCGACATCCATTACATTTTTCATAATCTATTCCAACAATCGGCATGATTTTAATCTCTATATTTTTGTTTTATTAAAGAATAGAATTTCTTTAAATATTTGGATTGATTATCCCTGTATTTTAAAGTTAAATCAATAAAAAAAGAAATGCATAATATAAATGATTCAACTGGAGGATGATTTTTAAAGTTTCAAGAATTTTAAAAAGTTAAGGTAAGTGAATTTTACGAAAAATTAGCTAAACTAGCAGTAAATTATACCGTGGGTGTCAAAAAAGGTCAACGCATGGCTGTAGTAGGACCAGCAATGGCTGAAGGCCTTTTTTAAGTTATTTATGCTGAAGTTCTAAAAGCTGGTTGTCATCCATTATTAATTCCCAGTATCGAAGGAACGCAAGAATTACTTTATAAGTACGGTTCTGATGAATAATTGGAATAAAACTTTTGATTAAATTTTCTCTTTTAATTTTTAATTGAATTATAATTTCGCAGAGATATGACTAAAGAGGAAGATACTCTTGCTAATCAAAATAGAAGAATTTTAAGTATAGATGTATTTAAAGGGTTAACAATCTTTCTAATGGTTTTTCTTAACACTATTCATCCTTATGATGATTTTCCAGCTTGGACTAAACACGCTGGGGATTTTGGATTAACATATGCTGATTTGGTGGCACCTTTTTTTGTATTTATGCTGGCGCTTAATATGAATATCTCATATAAACGGCGTGTTGAAAAAGTTGGGAAGAAAAGAGCATCATTAAGATTTGTCCGCCGATTTTTAATTTTCATTGGAATAGGTCTACTATTAACTATTTATATCGATCTCAACGGGTTTTACTTCCGATGGGGTACTCTTCAAGTTTTAGGGTTTTCAGGATTAATGATATTACCTCTAATCGAATTAAAACCATTTGTGAAGCTATTGTTCGCCATAATCTTTATGGTTTTACATCAGTTAATTCTTCTTACACCTGCAAGCGTAATAATTTACGAATCGATAGAAGGCGGAATTTTAGGAGGATTTTCATGGGGTTCCATGCTTATTTTATCTTCGTTTTTAGCAGAGGGTTTAGGGAAGGGTAAAGAATATGTAAAGCGCTATTTCTTGTATGGAGGGTTTATTTGTCTACTAATTGGGATTGGATCTGGTTTCATTTGGGAAATAAGTAGACCCTATATTTCGGTGCCCTATATTTTAATTAGCGTGGGAGTGGCGTCAATATTTTACTATCTTTTATATTTTATATTTGAAGAAAGGGGAATAAATTATAATTTCATTAAAAAAGAGAGGATATTCAGCGTTATGGGGAAGAATGCGTTTATCCTTTATTTAATTCATATGTTGATTGCTTACACGATTTATACGATATTTCCCTTCGATACACCTAGTATAATTCTCTTCCCATTAGCTATCTTTCACACTGCTTTCATCTGGCTCTTAGCGTATTATTTGAACAAACTGGAAATTTTTATCATTATTTGAGATTGAATAACTTCTCAAAATTTTCAATCATACAATAAAGTTTAAAAAAAAGAATTGCATAATAATTATTTATACTTTTTTGTATACTTTATTCAGGCGAAATAATATGAGCGTATTAGAAGACCAGTTTTTAGTGTTTATAATTAATGAAGAAGAGGAAAATTTTGACGAAATAGACTTATTAGATGCCCCCATATACACGGCTTTAGATACATTCTTTATTTTCATAATCGTCGATCCTAAAGAAAAAGAGATATGGATTTGGCAAGGAGAGAAAGCAAGTATTAGAAAAAAATTCATTGCGACACAAAAAGCACCCGAAATCAGAGATGAATATGGCGTAGACTTTAAAATAGCCGCAATTGACGAGGGAAATGAACCACCTGAGTTTAAAAAATTAATTGGATTATCGCCTTCAAACTAAGTTTCTTGAGTAAATTGATGAATTCTAAATCAAAGATTATAATTATTTCATGAAAATTATGTTATCCTATCTTTTTTCATGACATCTAAATCACATTAATAAATTATCATCGAGCATTGAGATTAATCTTCGAACTATTTTACCAGTTTCTAATAAAACTTGAGAATTGATTTTATCTGGGGTGTCATTTTTGCTATGAGAATATTTTGCAGCAGATAATGTGGTTATATCAATCGAATCATATTTTCTCAAATGGAATGGAATTGAATCTGTGTGAGCTCCACTTAATACTCGATGACCGTAAATCTTAATTTTTTGTTCATCAGCAGATTTATGGATGTAAGAAAGCAATAAATGAGACGCACTTTTGGGAATTAAAAAGCCATAGGATTTAATAAATTCAACTATGTTTCTTTTATTATTTATAGATGAAACCATATCAAAATTAATATGATATGACTTTTCTTTATTAAAAAAATCTTCATATTCATCTACGAAAATTCTAGAACCCATAGTTCCTATTTCCTCGGCTGAAAATTGACAAAACCATAGATTAAAATTATTCAAAGGAGTAATTCTAAAAATTGAACTCAGTTCAAAAACTAATGCCATTCCTGAAGCATTATCTAAAGCACCTCTAGATTTATTTCCTGTTTTAATTATAATAATCATAAATATTGAAAAAATTATTAAAGACGATACTACAATTATACAGCTTTCTAGAACGATAAGAATGATTTTAAATGTGCCAAAATAATAGTCAATTAGGAATAATGTAAAAAAAATCAGTAAAGTAATTCCTCCAATTTCCCATATCACGAAAAAAATAACTCTCCATATAGTTTTCACTGTTTGGGATTTAGAGTCTAAATGTGCTGAAATAATTATATTATTTGCACTTTCAAATGGAATTTTTTTTGCTGGAACTTTGACAAAAACATTAGTAGCAGATACCTTTTTACCAAAAAAATTTTCCCAAAATCCTTTTAATTCGGGGTGTTTTAAGACTTTAACCATCGAGAGAAAAATTATTATAATACCGATTATTGTAAAAATAACTAAAACAGGAAAAAGATACTTAATAAATAGGAGTATCGCGATAAGAATAAGGCTCATAAATGCAATTATTTTTACTAATTCTTCTGAATAAAAAGTCGAAAATTCAAATTCTTGTTTTTGAATTTCATTTTCATTGAAACCTATTTTTTCAAATGTTTCTACTGTTAACTTTACAGCTGATTTCTCACCTTCAGATCCTGCTAATCTCGGGAAGCTGAATATTTCTATGTAATGAAATAATTTCTCTTTAGTTTTTATATCATTCTCATCAATTAAATTTTTATCTAACACTGAATTCTCATTTTAAACAATTTTATGAAATATTTTTGAATAAAATTATACTGTTCTTTTTATTTTTAAATCTTTTTATATAAAAATTTCTTATAATGTGATTAAATGGATCAAGGATCCTATTCCTAAAATAGTAGAAACAGCAGATCCGAAAAATATTTGAATAATTATGAAAGAATTTATCAATACTGAACTAAATTTATTTGTTTTTTCATATATTAATGAATTCATAATCATTACCGCTAAAAAGATTAAAAAACTAACCAAAATTGAATTAATTATAAGTATAGGATAAGATAAAACCATTAATATGAAAATATTAATAACTGATAATGCGCTAGTTATCAAGGTTTTCTTAAATGTAGATTTAATGAAATATAATGAAGGATAAATTATTTTTCTATAAAATAATTCTATTGTTAAATAAAATGGGTAAACAGTATAAGCAATTATAAAATCCAGGATATTTATAGGCGAAAAAAAAGCAAATGGATAAGAAATTGAAAAGCTTATATATAATGCTAAAAAAATTATTGTTGATAAAAATGAATAAAATAAAACATTCTTATGAAATTGTGATTTAATTTCCTTTTTTAGTTGCAATTCAATATATAAACTTAGCCTTTCTCCAACTTTCTCTGAACTAATATAATATTTAATTAAAATAGTTACAAGATATATTATAATCATAATAATAGGTGTTAATATAAGACTAGTTATTCCTAATAATAGAAAAAAAACAAGCCAGATTCCTAAAAAACTTATAAAATAGAAAAGGACCTTTAAAGTTTGCTTAAAAGGGTTTAACATTGTGCGTCTTTCAATTTTTTCGGATGATAAAGATTTTACACCACATTTAATTTTATCTTCTATATGAAAATATTTTAAAATGAAGATCATAATTGACAAGGTTGTTAAAAATAACCCTATTAAACTTAAACCTAGTAATATTAAAGTTAATTTATAAGAGAGATGTATTGGACCATTGATTATATCTGAGGTAAAAAAAGTAATTTCAAACCAATTTATTGTACGAATTAAAACCGTATCAGTAAAAAGATAATGTGCGCCTAAAAATAAATTTTGAGTTATGTTTACTAATGTACAATTGGTTAATTTTTGAAGAATTAAGGCATTTTGTTTATAAGGTACGATTTCATCATAAATTGATTGAATTCCAAGTATATTTCTCGGATTTGTGTTATTAATTATTTTAGCAGGAATATAATTCATAAATGGATGGTCATTATTAATTCCAAAGAAGCTTGCTGAAAAATTTACTAAACCAGCCCATGTCACTGTTGCTACAAAACGATCATCTAAAGCACCATTCATCAAAACAATCATCCCTCCTAGTGAATGACCAACCAACCCAATTTGTGAAGAATTTATTTTCTCATAAACGGGTAAAGATTCTATCAAATCTAATAATTTTGAACAATCTTGGGCAATCGCAGGGACATTTGTTCTATTTCCATAATTTTGATAATTAATATCTAATATATGTCCAGAGCTCTCTCCATTACCTCTATAATCAATTGATGCCACATAAAAACCTCTTTTTGTAAATTCATTTGGGATGCGAGGATCTAAGTCTTTTTGACTTCCGAATCCATGGGCATAAATAATTAGAGGACTTGTTTCTTGAAAAGTTAATTTATGATTAGGATAATATAAGTTGGCATAAATAGTAGCTCCAGAAGACTGAAATTGTAATCTTTCATAATAAACATAACTTTCTACCCTGCTTGAATATAGAAATATTAAACAAATTGTATAAAAAATTAATGGGATTATTAAAATTAAATGCTTTTTTTTTTTGTAAAACTTATTTTTTTTCATTTTTCATCAATTTAAAGCATAATATTCAGGAGCATAGATACTATTTATAATGAAGATAAAAAAAATCTATTAAATTTTAATTAGTCATTTATTTTTCAAGCACCAGGTTTTTCGACTTTTACATCCAATTCGCTTAAAAGTTTATCTATCTCATTTGATTTCTTATTAACATTGAGTATCGTGCTTAAATGAGCAATATCATTTTCTCCAAGAATTAATGTTATAGATCCTGCTCTTAATAAGACAAATTCTATTATATCAGGAATAGTTTTTAAAATTCTTAATCCTTGAGTTGGATATCTTTCGGATTTGACGACAATACCTCTTTTATGGTAAATCTCATTTCGTTCCAATCGCCAATAATCAAATCTTGCTCCAATAAATGCAATGGCTAAAATTACGGCAAAACTTATTGACATTATCATATAAAATTCAATTGTCATTCCAATATTAAATTCAAAGTTTTGAAATTCCTCTATAATCATAGTTAATGATGCAGGTAATACAAGAAAAACCAGCAGAAGAATTGCAATAACTATAATTAAAGCAATTATAACTAACTTTATTGAGGAAAAATCAAACGAAATTGCGAGTAAATTAATAATGAATATTAAGGTCCATACAAATCCCAGTCCAGCTAAAGGCTTTCCCGGTACGCCTAAAAATGCTTCTATTATCCATAAAATTAATGATGTAAGGAACAACGGGAAAAAAAATATCGCTTTGGAATAATTTCTTAGATAAATTACATCACGATTCTCTCTTTTTTTAATTTTATTTTCATTAACATTCATAAATATCACTTTTTTGATCTTTGAGAGATCTTATTTGTACAATTATAATATTAAGTTTGGAGTGTATTTAAAAAAATGCTTAATTTCTATTTATCTAAGATGAAATCGAAATGAGATTTCCACATTATAATACTGGTTTTTGATTTAGTTATTATAATCTCTGAAATCATAATGGAGGAATGCCGGAAATCGGCATAATAAAATCAAGAATTTTAGAATGTGAAAAAAAGGCTTCCTCTTTATAAAGTTAAAGATAACATAAAAATTCATGAATTTAGACTGAAATTAAAAATGACAATTTATTTCGTGAAATTAATCTTTCACGAATAATACTTTTCTAGTTAATTTGTATGCAAAAAGAAATTCAATAATATTTAAATACAAGTTTTTTCGCCTTATATGTAATACTAAAACTACATTATTACCCTTTTGAGAAAAATTAAAGAACATTTTGATGAAAAAGAACTATTTTGAGTGTAAAATTAATATAAAGTGAAAAAAAATCGTAAATAAAAAGAAAATCTCAAAAATAAATTTTAAAGCGTTGTTTAAAGGCATCCCTATTCCTACATATCTATGGCAAAAAATTGAAAATGATTTAATTTTAATTGATTATAACGATGCTGCAGATAAATTAACTAAAGGAATGATGAAGAATCATATAGGTAGAAAAGCTTCAGAAATGTATAAGAATCAACCAAAAATCTTAAAAGAATTAAATCGCTGCGCTAGCAATCAGATTAGTATTTTCAGAGAAAATGAATATGGTTCCGAATCTACGGGAGAGGAAAGATTTCTATCTATAAAGTATGGTTTCATCCCCCCAAATTTAGTTATTGTTCATATAGAAGACATTACGGAAAAAAAAGAAGCCTTAGAAATATTGAAAAAGTCTGAAAAAGAATTAAAAGCATTGACTTTAAAGCTAAAGCAAAGTGTTTTGAAATCTGAGGAAGAATATAGAACTATTTTCGAAAATACTGGAACTGCCACAGTTATAATAGAGGAGGATACAACGATCTCACTTGTAAATAAGCAGTTTGAAGAACTTTCTGGTATCTCAAGAGAAGAGATCGAATGGAAAGAAAAATGGACAGATTTTGTTGTCGAAGAAGATTTGGAAAGGATGAAAAAACTTCATTACAACCGGAGAAAAGATCCAGACTCTACTCAAAAAAAGTATGAATTTCGTTTTGTCAATAAAGAAGGTAACATTCGAGACATATTAATAGTTATCGATATGATCCCTGAGACTAAAAGAAGCGTAGCATCTCTTTTGGATATTACAGAGCGTAAAAAAATAGAGGAAAAATTAAAAGAATCTGAGTTAAAATCTCGATATTTAATGGATGGAATTACATCAGTAGGAATCGGTATTGATATTGTTACTAAAGATTACAAGGTTTTGTTTCAAAATCAAGTTTTAAAAGAAAAGTTTGGTGATATTACTGGAAAACTATGCTATGAAAATTATATGGGGTTAAAAGCTCCTTGTGATTTCTGCCCTATGATTAAGGCATTAAAAAATAATGCAATCGAGTCTTTGGAATTAACCGGTGTTGATGGAAATAGTTATGAGTTATTTTCAGCACCATATCTCGATTCAGATAGAAACACAGAAAAAGTAATTGAAATTATTATGAACATTACAAAGCGTAAGCAAGCTGAAATGGCATTGCGGGAATCTGAAAAGAGATATAGAGAAGCTTACAATCGGGCAGAGTTCTATAAAGATTTATTCGCTCACGACATTAATAATATATTACAAAGTATTTTGTCTGGGATGCAAATTAACCAATTAATTCTCACTAATCCAGAGAAACTCGAAAATTTAAAAATAAATGCTAGAATTATTGAAGACCAAGTCATTAGAGGGTCAAAACTAGTTTCTAATGTGCGAAAACTCTCACAACTCGAAGAAGTAGAACAAAATTTAAACAAAATTGAAATTCTTAATGTTTTAAAAAATATTATTTTAATCGTGAAGGAATCTAATAAAGATAAAAATCTAGCCATTCGAGTCGATTCTATTGGAGAAAAATTTTTTATCGAAGCCAACGATTATTTAGAGGATGTGTTTGAAAACCTTTTAATTAACGCAATAAAATATAACATAAATTTAATAATAAATATTATCGTTAAAATTACAAGAGAGCAACAAAACGGCGTAAATTACGTTAAAATGGAATTTCTGGATAACGGTTTGGGAGTTGCAGATTCTATGAAAGATATAATCTTTAAAAGAGGGTACAACGACGAAAGCGTTCTTGGAATGGGCTTAGGGTTGTCGCTAGTGCGAAGAATCATCGAAACTTATAACGGAAAGATATGGGTCGAAGATAGAGTTAAGGGAGACCGTTCAAAAGGAAGTAACATCGTATTATTTATTCCTGAGGTTGATTAAAATAGAGGATATATTTATCGTTGACGACGAACCTTCGCTTCAAATCTTTTACAAGCAAATTCTAACTTTTAACGGTTTTAAAGTGGCAGGTATTGCCAACAACGGAATAGAAGCAATTTCCATGTTCAAATTGTTTCCAAACAAGCCTAAAATTATTTTAATGGACCAGCGAATGCCCGAAATGAGTGGGATTGAAGCGTCAAAGATAATATTACAAATGGATAATAGGGTAAAAATTATATTTATAACTGCCGACACTAGCGTTAAAGAAGAAGCTTTATCCATTGGAGCGTTTTTATTTATAGACAAAATTTTTACTATAGCTGAATTGATAGATGCTATTAATAGAGCTATCGAAAGTTATGTATTATAAAAGATAAGAAGTTTTTTATTGTATAAAATTCGTTATATGAACACTTTTAAGAATTATTGTAATGAGTTATAAAGTGATTCCGCTATAGTATAAAAGGCATATTCAACATTTTCACCAGTTAAAGCGCTGGTTTCAATGTATCCTAAATTAAGATAACTCGCAATATCAGACCCTTTTTCAGATATGCTCCCGAAAGATTGGACAATATCTTTTTTATTCCCAATAACATAACCTGTTAAAGCGGGTCTATCTGTTAGTTGGTTGTGTATATCATAATACCAATTTGAAACGCTTTCTAATGAGCTTGGTTCTGATAAATCAAATATGAGGAATAAACCATCAGATCCTAAATAAAATTGCTGCCTCATATTTTGAAACTTCTGCTGCCCGGCGATATCCCATAATACCAATTGTACATAAGAATCTTTAACTTGAAATATCTTATCCGAAACGTGAACGCCAAGTGTAGGGATATAATGCCTCCGAAACGCGTTATTGGTAAATCTTAATATTAATGAGGATTTCCCGACAGAAGGGTCGCCACAAATAATGATTTTAAATTTATAATTAATTAAATTGGCTTCTTTTATTTTTTGATTAGGAAAAGCTTTAGCATTCTCCTCAGCAATTTCGTTATTTTTAAACTCGGTTAAGGATTGGTCAATAGTAAGGAAAAGCTCATTTAAAACATCTATATGGTTCTCTCTTGGAGCATTTGATTTCTGCAAATGTGTTATTTTTTCAGCCACTTCTTCAAATGGAGCACTGAAATAATTCAAATATTTATAAAAGATAACGTCGTCAGATTCCTTAAATAACAAGGTGATTGCTCCTTGTCCAATTCCGCCTCGCTTCGATTCTTCATTCCATTGTAAATATTTTATCAAACCCTTTAAATTCAAAGAAGGAAATGGAATAATAACTAACGAGTTTGGAATAAGACCACTCTCTCCTGATAGGACTGTAATTGTTTTAACACTAATATGAAGTCTACTTAATGGGGACATATCCCCTAACCATACAAATGGATTTGGTCCAAGTTCATCGTCCAATTCAGTGTATAATATTCCTTTTATTAGTTTTGCTTTCATAGTAAGGCGATATTACTATTAACAAAAGAGTAAAAAGTTCTTTAATATAATTATTGACTAAAATTATAAATATTAACGCTTTTTAGATTGAAAAAGTTAAAATTAATGGCTTGATATTAATATTCCTTCAGTAAAATGGGAAAGGGGGGATTTGAACCCCCGACCTCTCAGTTCCGAACCGAGATTAATGCTGAAACTCATAGGTTTCAGTATCATTCCAAGCTAGACCACCTTCCCAATAAAGGACCGTTTGTATGGAACTTAAATTTATACCTGAAATACAGATAAGAAGGAAATAAAATAATACAATTTAATCTTTTATATTTTCTAAGAGTGAAATTATCCGATAAATAGTCGTTCGCGAATGAAATGGAATATTTGCATCTTGAGATAAGTCCGTAATCATATACATCACACTACTGGCAAGAACTGCGGGAGAATCATCTTCACGCTTTAATTCCTCGATTCCTTTTAAAGCAACACGCTTTATATTTCTTGGAACGCCTCGATCATTAATCATTCCATTAAGTAAATAATCAACTTTTGAAAATGCGTCCAAAATCTCCTCAGTAAATTCTGGCCCCCTCGGCATAACCATCTCACTTTTGAATTTAATCTAAAAAAAATACTAATAAAATACTCTATTGCTTGATCTTTTTGAATATTAATTAAGATTTAATTTTTTTGATTTTCTAATACATATAGAGTAATAGTGATGTAATAATGAAAAAAACTAGAAAATTCCAAATTCACGGATTTTTTTCATTAATTCTGGAATTTCTTCCCCGAAAGTAGTTAGCTGATTATAATATTTATCGTATATTTCTCTAAACGCTGAACCCCCAACTTGGTTCAAGTCTTTAACGAAATTATAAGATACTCCAGATATCTCTAAGAAAATATTATTAAATCTATCAGTAGTTTCTATTAACTTCGGTTCAACCTCTTTTCTTTGCTTTCTTACCATATTTCTTAATTTACCTCGAGGGATTCTTATTTTTTCAATTAGATTATCACATTTGTCCAAAAACTGATATGTGTTCGCTCGATTCTCTTCTGGTAATTTAGTTTCAATAATCTCTGTTCGCCAAGTATTTATTCGTCCTCGCGCAAATGTGTCAAAGTTAAGTGAAATAGAATCGATACCTTCCCTAACCAAAAATCTTAGAAATTCTGGATCATCGCTAGGAGCTTGACCGCAAATGCCGACTTTTCTATTCCGTTCATGGGCAGTTTTAATCAAGTGACTTACAGATCTCCGAATTGATTCACTATTTGTGTTATAATCGTAATTATTCATCAGGGGGATCATTTTTTCGTTGTCTCTACCTACACCATATGTTAATTGGGTAAGATCATTGCTTCCGATACTGAATCCGTCGAAGTATTCGCAGAATATATCTGCACATATTATATTCGAAGGAATCTCTGCCATAACATAGACCTTAAGACCATCCTGACCTCTAACTAATCCTTCGTTTTCCATTATTTCAATAATCTTTTTCGCTTCTTGAGGACTCCTACAAAATGGAAGCATTGGAATTATATTAATTAATCCCCATTCTCTTGCTTTTTTAATTGCTTTCAATTCTAAAATAAAAGCTTCTTGGAAATCTTCATGAACATAGCGTGAACACCCTCTAAATCCAAGCATTGGATTATTCTCTTCTCCTTCATATATCCATCCACCAATTAGATTTGCGTACTCATTAGTCTTAAAATCTGAAAGACGAACTACACATTCAGCCAACTCCCCATTTGGTAATTTCTTCCAGACTCCGGCTGCAATAGTGGCAATTCCTTCCGCTAGCTTTTCTACATAAAATTCTTCTTTGTCTTCGTAACCCGTCGTAATTTCCCTAATCATATCAAGAGTTTCCTTCAATTTCAGTATTTCTTTATTAAATGGATCCTTGTGGTAGAGATCACTTTTCTTGATGTTTTCTATTTTTTTTCTATGTTCTAAAAGAACTCCATACCTCATAACTAGTGAATCAAACTCGATCAGAGCGTTAGGATGAATACGAATCTCATCGTTTATAATAAATTCTAACCTGGCTAAACCTGTACCATCGGGATATTTGCCTGAAGATAAAGCACCTTTGGGAATTCCTAGATTTACCAGAACTTGAGTCTTCGTACTTGGTAGTTGTGCAAATTCGATAGAATCAAAATCATATTCTACATCTTTCAGCCAGATCCGCGGTTTCCCTTCACTACAATCAATAGTGATGTTTATAAGACCATCTCTTTGTTTTTCTTTCATGATTTCAATAATATTATCCGCCCCGACTATGGAAGCAATGTTTAATTCGCGAGAGACAATAGCAGCATGGCAAGTAGGTCCTCCTCGTTCAGTAATAACTCCACCTAAATTTTGCATATAAGAGGTCCAATCGGGATTTGTTTCTTCCGTAACTAGAATATCTCCTTCTTCTAATAAATAAGCATCGTTGATAGATTCAATTATTTTAATTTTTCCATATCCGATTCTACGTCCTATCGCTGTTCCTTTATTCTCAATGAAGAAGCCATCATTAGTTAAAGTTAGAGGATCTTCTAATAGATAAAAGATTTCTTCTGTATCACCTTTCTGTGAATGAACAGTTTCAGGTCGAGCTTGAACGATGTAAATTTTACCGTCGTATCCTAGAGCCCATTCGATATCCATACGTCGATCGTAGTGTTCTCGTATTTTGATAGCATATTCTGCTAAAACTCTAATCTCATCTTCGCTTAAGCAAAACTGCTTCTGCCTATCTTGTTCAACAGGAAGAGTTATAGTACCTCCTTTTTCAGTATCAAAAATCATCATCTGTTCTTTTTTTACCAAAATTCTACTGATAACCTTTAGCTTTGGACCGTGTTTAAAAACGATGAATTCGTCACCTGCTTCGACACCTTGTACGATGAGTTCTCCTAAGCCCCATGTCCCCCTAATCACAACTACATTTGGATTTCCCGAATCTGGATCTTCAGTAAACATAACACCGGAGGATTTTACGCCTCTTAACCCTCCAGCAATCTCTTGCACGCCTACACTTAATTTAACAGTAAAGTGATCGAAACCAGCTCTTTCTCTGTACATCGTAGCTCTAGTTGTGAAAATTGAAGCCATGTCTTTAAGGATGTATTCTAAAATTTGTTTTTCTCCAGAAATATTTAAGTGTGTATCTTGTTGACCCGCGAAAGACGCATCGGGCAAATCTTCCGCAGTTGCAGAGCTTCTAATTGCAAAAGTGCTTTCACCACCGATTCGATCCACCAAGATATGGTATGCTTCTATTATTTCGTCTGCCAAACTATCGGGTATTTTTGCTTGTTCAATTACGTACCGGATATCAGCGCAAAATTTATCTACCTTTTGAATTGATTTTATATCCTCTTTTTTAAGTTCCTCTGCAATTCTATCAATATCCCGTTTAATGTAATTCTTTAACGTTATCTCTTCGTTTTTAATCCTAAAATAATTAGTTTCTAAAATATAATCATAAGCATCAGCTGTAACAGCAAATCCTAATGGTACTGGGATTCCAAAAGAAAGGAGTTCTCCTAAAGAAGAGTTTTTTCCTCCAACAATACCCACATCATTAGATCTTACTTCTTCGAAAAACTTGATGTAGCGAAAGTTTGGTTTTTTTCCCTCCATTATAAAATTACTACAGATTTATTTTTCTATTATTTTTTTTTAAAGTTTTTGGTACCTAATAAAATTATTACTAAAAATGATATCTATAAAATTAACAAATTATTATAAAGTAATTCTTCAATTGAGTGTTGCTATTAAAAAAAAGAAAAAAATAAAAATTAAGTGATTAAACATGGAGTTAAAAAAATAGTCTATTTCTAGTTTTTAAATCTTCATTTTTACTAATTTGTACTAAAATAGTATACAAAAATTGTTAATAAAAAAGATGTGTTTTAAATTTAAATTAACTCCTTTCTGAAAACTTCGTAATCCGGATTTGAGTATAAACAAAAAATAACTTCTTTTATTTGAGTTTCTCCAATAAGATATTTTTTTGTAGTAGAGATCAATAAATTTGCACATCTATCGATAGGATATCCAAAAATTCCAGTTGATATAGCTGGAAATGAGATAGTTTTTAACCCATGCTCGTCCATCAATCTTAGGCTATTTAGAACAGCATTTGTTAGTTTAGTATCCTCATCACCCTCACCCATCCTAGGACCAACGGCATGAATAATGTGTTTAGTTTTTAAATTCCCTCCTGTTGTAATAACAGCTCCACCTACGAAAGTCCCCCCAATTTCATTGCATTCTTCTTGAATCTTTGGACCTCCTTTCCGTTTAATCGCACCCGCTACTCCACCACCGAGTATTAGTTGAGCATTCGCAGCATTGACTATAACATCAGTATCTAAATCTGTTATATCTCCTAACACGATTTTGATTAAAGAATTTTTAACAGTTATAGTATCCATCTTATATGATGTGTATTTGTACAATTCTGATAATATAAAAAAAAGAAAATTATTCTGGTTGTGGTTCTTGTCCTTTCTTTAAAATCTCATCGAGTTTTGTTCGATCTTCATCGCTCATTTTCGACATCGCTTCCATGTTTTGCTTCATTAAATCCATCATTACTTTCTGAGATATTAATTGACTTAAAACAGGTAATGCGATCCTCATGCGAGTAAGCTCATAAAACATCTGTTTCGCTATGTCTCTCATGTCCTTTAATTCTTCCTTTGTCATCCCTTCTTCACCTATTCCTGGGCATTCTACATCGACAACAGTGAAATTTTTTCCATCAAATTCTAACGGATAAGTTCTGCAACTTAGAGGTCGGTTGTCATATACTAAACATTCTTTTTTCTCTCTGTTATAGAGGGGACACTTAACTTCTAGTAAATCTTCTATTGGAACTCCACCAAATGGGTCACGTGGCTTTTCTTCTTCACCTTCTTTTGGAGGAGGTGGTAAAGGTTTTAGGATCAAATCAATTCCTCCATCTGGTTTACTATATATCTCTATATATGGTAAAAAGTTCGCAACAACACCATTCCTAGCCCATAATTCAAGATCCCAAAACGTTATCGGTATCGGCCCACGAGCTAAACAACACTTATCGCATCGAGTACATTTAAATGTGAATTTTGCTTTTGA
>CAZDTP010000072.1:0-16399 GCA_964508365.1 uncultured archaeon | reverse complement strand
AAATAATATCTATTCATATTATAATTTAAAAATGAGGTGAGGAATCACGAGCGATAAAGAAAAATGTATTCTGTATGTGCAAACTAGCGATGATCCTGAACGCCAGTATTCACCACATGTATTAGCACAGACAGCTAAAGCAATGGATGTTAAAGCACTTATTTATTATCTAGGTCAAGGAATAAGGATCTTAAAACCTGGCAAAGCAGAGGAGATTAAAGCGGGAAACTTCCCAACGCTCAAGGAAATGATTGATAAAACACTTGCGGAAGGTATCGAAATTTATGTTTGCGAAGCTTCAAAAAGAATGTTAGGTTGGGAAACTGCTGATTTAATTCCAGGATTGAAAATTGTTGGGGCAGCAACATTGAACGATTTAGTGTTAGAAGCCGACGCTACTATGTGGTTTTAAGACAAACATCTATTCGATTTTAAGAAAAATTGTTAAAAAATTAACTACTCAAGTTTTATCTATCACAAATCTAATTTCTAGATTGTCTTAATCAGAAAACGCTGATTTAACAGAATTTTAATTACCATTATGGAATTTAACATAAAACTATATTTGATGATTAATTCAATTTTATTATAAAAGAGAATAAATTGAAAAATTAAACATAATGTTTGTAGAATATTTTTATTATCTCAAGGAAAGATTACCGGTCAGTATAACGGAATATATGGCATTGATAGAAGCGTTAAATAAAGGTCTTATTCACAATATGGTCGAATTTTATTACATATCGCGTTCAATCCTATGTAAAAATGAACACCACTTTGATATATACGATATCGCATTTGCTAACTTTTTTAAAAACGCTGTAATTAAATTTCCCGACGATATTAAGCAAGAAATATGGGACTGGTTAAACCAGGAAATCACTATTCCCGAGTTAATCGAAGGATTGAAAATTCTATTAAGAGAATACCAACAATATTTAAATATTGAGGACCTCCAAGAATTCCTAGAAGGATTGCTCCAGAAACTCAATGAAGACCTAGACGGAAACTTATTAATAAACGCACCGGAGAAGGTTAAAGAGGAGATTTGGGATTGGTTACAAAAAAATATAGACCTTTCACAAGTAGATGGTAATTTTCAAGAGATGCTAAACCAATTTTTTAACCTCGAAGAAATGCAGAAGCAATTCGAAGACCTCATGCAAAGACAAGACGAAGAACATAACGGAGGAGACCACTGGGTAGGAACTCAAGGAACTTCTCCTTTTGGTAATTCGGGACAAAATCCGATGGGGATGAGGATAGGTGGATCTTCAGGAATGCGCATGGCAGTTCAAATTGCCCAAAAAAGAATATTTTCTGATTATAGAAAGGATATCGTGCTCGACACTCGTCAAATAAAAGTTGCGTTAAAACGTCTAAAAAAATTAGAAGAAATTGGGAAACTTGACGAGCTTAATATGGATAAAACCATCGACAAAACTGCGAAGAATGGTGGAGATATCGAAATTATAGTCGAAAAACGTCGCAAAAATAACGTAAAACTCGTTCTTTTGATGGATGTTGGAGGAAGCATGACTCCGTATGCTCATCTCGTTAATCTTCTTTTCTCCGCATCTAATAATATGTCCCACTGGAAGGATTTTAAGTTTTATTATTTTCATAACTGTGTTTACGATAAACTTTATAATAATGCACAAAGGAATCCAGATGAGGCAATTCCTTTTGAAGAATTCTTAAAAAAGTATAATAGTAAATATAAGGTTGTAATGGTGGGCGACGCTGCTATAGGATAACCGAATTCCGGTTATTTTCCGGTACAGGCGAGTTGGGAGCTCACCGAACGCTATGGAAGCATTTACTATTACCATCGAAATGAGATGCCTGGGATTTATTATGTTAGAGAGCTTGCGAATCATTTTAAGAATAACGTGGTGTGGTTAAATCCCGAGTTAATACGCCTTGAATGGGTACCATGGACGAGGAAAATAATTTCAAGCATTATCCCAATGTATAACTTGACCGTCGAAGGAATTGAAGAAGCGATGGATTTTTTGAGGATGGGCGGGAAAAATCAATATACAACCGTCCAGATACTAAAGGGATTGGCTTATTAGGGAGATTTATTTCTTGTAATTAGCTTTCTTTCTAAATCCTAATAAAGCAATTACTATAGAAAATAAGGTTCCTAATTCTAAGATTAGAGCAGCGATTCTCTCCCCATCTAGCGAACTTGGGTCAATATAATTTGCTAATAATGTAGGCAAAATAAGATTAGAAATTAAATAACAGATAAAACCAATGTTTATAATTAAATTGTTTATTTCGATCAATATTATTATCAGAAAATTGTTTATTTCGATCAACAATATTATCAAAATTATCATATCTTTTTATTGTTAGCATAAAAATTCTTGATTATCTATAATATAAATTTCATTTCTGGATAATGCAATTAATGAAAAACGTAATCAAAAGTAAGAGTTTTTAAATGCAAAATGCATCTTCTATAATAGAGATGGATCATTTTAAAAAAATATTTTTTTAAAAACATACAATATTATCAGAATTTCGTATTTAATTCTTAAAAATAGAAAGTTAAATATTAAAAATAGGGGTGATAAATACATGTTAATAGAAGTAAAGAAAGAAATATGTAAAAAATGTAAGGCACCTTTAATAAATACTGATTATGTTTACAGACATAGAGCACCTAATGTTAAAACATATATATGTTCTAACTGTGGATATTCTGAGATTTATTTCGAGGAGTAATTGTTGATGATATCTTATATCAATAATGAAATTAATTCTGTTAATTCTAACTCCCAAGTCTTAGAGCAAGATATTAAAAAAATAATTTCAATGGCAAATTATTGTTATGCTTGCAATCGATGTGTAAATGTGTGTCCACTTTCGCATTTAGATGTATTTTATCCACGAAATTTAGTAGGAGATTTAGTTTTTTCTTCATTAGGAGAAGTTTTAAAGAAACATAATATATGGAGTTGTCTTACATGTGGTCAATGTACAATATATTGTCCAATGACTCAAGAGAATGAAGGTGTAAGAATACCTGAATTAATTTTAGAATTAAGAAAGATTTCAAATAGTAATACTTCAGAATTGGATAAGATTGCTAAATGTGAAACCCATGATGATATTTTTCCATTAATTTCACAAATTATGGCAGAAGATCAATTAGAGCCAAATAAATTAGAATTTTTAAACGAAACTCATTTAAAAACAACAGTGTCAGGTGAAATTGCATATTTTCTTGGATGTTTACCATTAATGGAAGATATTTTCTATAACTTGGGTATTAAATATTCAAATATAGCAAAATCAATAATAAGTTTACTTAATGAGAAGGGAATAATACCAGTTGTTTTAAATGAAAAATGTTGTGGTCATGATGTTTTATGGGGTAAAGGAGACATTGAAACCTTTAAAAAACTTGCGGAGTATAATGTTAAATTATATAAAAATGCTGGAGTTAAAACAATTATAATAGGCTGTGCTGAGGGATATAGAACTTGGAAATTTGATTATCCAAAAATAATAAAAGATTTTGATTTTAAAGTCTTTCATTTCACAGAATTCTTTTTAAAAGAGAAAATTCTTGAAAATATTAAATTCCCTCAAGGACTTAATCGCAAGGTTACATATCATGACGCTTGTCGATTAGGGCGTATGGGAGGAAAACTATACGATGCTCCAAGAGATTTAATTAAAAAGATCCCTGGTGTTGAATTAGTTGAAATGAAAAATATAAAAGATGATGCAAATTGTTGTGGTGTTTCAGCATTTATGGGATGTGATGAAATTTCACGTACAATTAGGAAAAATCGCATTATTGAAGCTATTGAAACTGGAGCGGATTATTTAATTGTACCATGCCCAAAATGCTTAACACATTTCAACTGCTATCTTACTGAGCCTTCTTTGAATGGAGAATTCAACGAGTTGAAAGATAAAATAAGGATAATAGATTTAGCAAATTTTATTGGAGAGTTACTCTACCTTGTTTAAATGCTAAATCTAAGAAATAGATAATTCATTATTTTTATTTAATTTAAATGAAATCATAAAATTAAAAAAAACATTAAAGTATTACATAAATCTTGGTATTATCTTGGAATGAATAATTTTAGATTAAGTGTAGTCTCATGGAAGAAAACCTAAAAAGTGTTTTAATCATTGGTGGAGGAATAGCAGGGATTCAAGCATCCTTAGACTTAGCTGAGCGAGGATTTAAAGTTGAGTTAGTTGAAAAAGAATCTTGTATTGGAGGTAGAATGGCTCAACTAGACAAAACCTTTCCAACTAATGACTGTTCCATCTGTATTTTAGCTCCAAAACTCGCTGAATGTAATCGTCATCCAAATATAACACTTCATACTTTATCAGAAGTAAAAAATATTACAGGTGAAGCAGGAAATTTCACAGTAAAGATGCTTCAAAAAGCACGATATGTAATAGAAGATGTTTGTAAAGGATGCGGAGATTGTGAAGTAATTTGCCCAATCAGAGGACTACCTAATAGATTTGATACTAATTTGAATAGCCATGGCGCAATTTATATTCCCTTCCCATCATCTATCCCCCTAGTATATCTAATTGATGATAAAAAATGTTTATATTTAAATTATGGTATATGTGGACTATGTGTAAAAGCTTGTGGGGCGGGAGCTATAGATTTTTCTCAAAAAGATGAGGAAATCGAGTTTAATGTAGGATCGATCATAATAGCTACAGGATTTGATGTATTTGATGCAACTTTAATACCATGTTTAGGATATGGCAGGATTAATAATGTTGTAACTGGATTAGAATTCGAAAGATTAATTTGCGCATCGGGTCCTTTAGGTGGACATTTAGTTAGGCCATCAGATAAGAAAGAGCCTAAAAAAATAGCATTTATTAATTGTGTAGGATCTCGAGATATTAATTATAATCCTTATTGTTCTTCATGTTGTTGCATGTATACTACTAAAGAAGCTATGGTTGCTTATGAACATGATAATGAAATTAATTCCACTATCTTTTATATAGATCTTAGAGCTCCAGGAAAAGATTTTCAAAAATACATTAAAAGAGGAAATAGGGAATACAACATTAATTATGTTAAGGCTAAAGTTGCTAAAATTATTGAGGATAAGAAAAAAAATCCGATTGTCATCTATGAAAATACAAAAACTTTTGAAATAGAACGAGAAGCTTTTGATTTGGTTATATTAGCAGCCAGCATGATTCCTAAGAAAGATGCCGAAGAATTATCTAAAGCTTTAGGAATTGAGCTTGATCATTACAATTTCTTTAAAGGTGATACTTATCATCCTCAAGTATCTTCAAAAGAAGGCATTTTCTTATGTGGTGCATGTAGGGAACCTATGGATATACCTACATCAGTTTTAGATGCCAGTAGTGCTGCTGCGAGAGCTACCGAAATTTTATCGGAGAGGTGAAAAAATGGAAGATATAAGAATTGGAGTATTCATTTGTCATTGTGGCACAAATATAGGTGGTATATTAGATATCACGAGTATCACGGAATACACAAAAACTTTACCAAATGTCATTTATGCTGCAGATAATATTTATACATGTTCTGAACTTGGTTTATCTGAGATTAGAGGTAAGATAAAGGAACATAATTTAAATCGCGTTGTTGTTGCTTCTTGTTCCCCTCGTACTCATGAAAATTTATTCAGAGAAACTTGTCATGAAGCCGGTTTAAATCCTTATCTGTTTGAGATGGTAAATATTCGAGATCAAGATTCTTGGGTTCATATGAAAGAACCTGAAAAAGGAACTGAAAAAGCAAAGGATTTAATCCATATGGGTATAAGTAAAGCAGCTTTATTGAAACCCTTAGAAAAGATAAAGGTAGAAGTTACGCCCTCTGCTGCTATTATTGGTGGTGGTATTGCAGGTATGACTGCAGCTCTAAATTTAGCAAAACAAGGATTTCAAACTACAATTATTGAAAAGGAATCACAATTGGGTGGAAACTTAAGATTATTGAATAAATTGTATCCCATCGAAGTGGATGCCTCAAAATTATTAGAAATAATCGATATAATAGAAAGAAATAAAAATATACATGTAATTACGTCAGCTGTTCCAATTAAAGTAGAGGGATTTGTAGGAAATTTTGAAATATCAGTAAAAGAAAGAGAACAGATATCTAAAATAAAAACAGGAATCATAATAGTCGCAACTGGTGCAAAACCATTGATTCCTAAGGGTTTATTTCGTTATAATGGCAAATCTATAATCACTCAATTAGATTTAGAACCGTTATTAAAAGAGAATAAATTAGTTGCCCAAAATATTGTAATGATTCAATGTGTTGGAGCACGAAATGAAGAAAGACCGTATTGTTCAAATATTTGTTGTATGACCGCATTAAAAAATGCTATGATTATAAAGAAGCTCAATCCAAATTCAAATTTAGTAATACTTTATAGAGATATTCAGGTACATGGAACAACCTACGAGGATTACTATAGAAAAGCAAGAGAGAATGGAATTATATTTATAAAATATTCTTCTGATAAGCCTCCACTAGTTAAAGATAGTATTATTGAAGTCTATAATGAATTGAGAAATCAAGAAATTAATATCCCTTATGATCTTGTTGTATTGTCAACCCCTCTTATAGCCCATGAAGACTCAACCACGCTTGCTAAATTATTAAAAATTCCTCAGCAAGATAACAACTTCTTTTTAGAAGCTCATGTTAAATTGAGACCTTCAGATTTTGCAACGGATGGAATATTTATATGCGGTTCTGCACACTGGCCTGCTGATGTTCGTGAGAGTATATCTCAAGCATATGCTGCAGCATCAAGGGCAAGCCGAATCTTATCAAAAGATACTTTAGAAGTGGAAGGATCTACAGCTGAAGTTGATATAGAGATTTGTATAAAATGTAAAATCTGTACAAGAATGTGCCCTTTTTCAGCAATTTATAAAAATAAAGAAGGAAAAATCGAAGTGAATCAAGTTCTTTGTAAAGCTTGTGGTGTTTGCGGAGCAAGTTGCCCTACTGGAGCAATTACTATCCTTCATTTCACAGATGAACAAATTCTATCAGAAATAGCCTCATGTGGAGGTGAATTCTAATTGACTTATGAACCTCAACTGCTAGGTTTTTTATGTAATTGGTGTTCTTATGCTGGTGCAGATCTTGCTGGGGTAAGTAGAATCCAATATGCACCTAACCTAAGAGTGATTAGGGTTATGTGTAGCGGAAGGGTTGATCCTGTTTTTATCCTTGAGGCTTTCTTAAAAGGGGTCGATGGTGTACTTGTTTTAGGCTGCCATCTTGGAGATTGTCATTACATTAGCGGAAATTATGAAGCTGTTATAAAAATGGAATTATTAGATAAAATATTAGGATTTAGTGGATTCTCTGAACGATTACGTTTAGATTGGGTATCTGCTTCAGAGGGTAATAGATTTGCTCAAGTTGTTAATGAATTCACAGAAAAAGTCCGTAATTTAGGGCCCTCCCCTATAAAAGATAAGAATCAAAAAGCAGAAATAACAGATGAGCTTAAAGCAATAAAATCAGCTTTATCAGATATAAGATTAAGAGCTTTAGTAGCAAGAAAAAGATCTATAACAACAGAAGGCAATGTATATGAGGAAATAGTCCCCGAAGAGGAATATAATAAGCTTTTAGAGCAGGCAATTAATGATGAATATCTCCGCCATAAAATATTAGTAAAAATAAAGAATAAGGGTAAATCTGTTCCGGAAATATCAAAGGAAATCAATGTTAAACCAAATAAAGTATTAGAACATATAGTATACCTCAAATCTAGAGGATTAGTTGATTTTGATATAATTAATGATATAATTCCAACATTTATATCAATTCAAGAGGATTAAATATGGAAAAAGTTGGCGCTGTTTTAGTCATTGGGGGTGGCATCGGCGGTATACAAGCATCTATGGACTTAGCAGATTCTGGATACAAAGTTTATTTAGCTGAATCAACAATGAGCATAGGTGGTGTGATGGCTCAATTAGATAAAACCTTTCCTACTAACGATTGTTCAATCTGTATCCTTGCCCCAAAACTCGTCGCAGCAGGAAGACATGAAAATATAGATATTCTTATAGGAACTAGTATAGAAAAGGTAGAAGGGGAAGCAGGAAATTTTTTTGTTGATATTAAACAAAAATCCTTATATTTGGATCAAAATAAATGTACAGGCTGCGGGCTATGCTCCCAAGTTTGTCCTGTAGAAGCTATTGATATATTCAATGAAGGGCTTTCAACAAGATCGGCAATATCAGTAAAATTTCCTCAAGCAGTACCATTAGTATATTCTATAGATAAAGATATGTGTATAGGATGTGGCATTTGCGAAGGAAGATGTGAAGCTAACGCTATAGATTACACACTTGAGCATAAAAATATTAGAATCAATGTTGGTGCTATTATTTTAGCTCTTGGATTTGATGAATTTGATCCAGCACCTCTTAAAATTTATGGTTATGGGAAATATTTAAATGTAGTTACAAGTACTCAGTTTGAAAGAATCTTAAGTGCTAGTGGTCCTTTTACTGGGACTATACTTAGACCTTCTGATGGTTTAATTCCTAGAAAAATAGCATTTTTACAATGCATTGGTTCAAGAGATAAACGTATTGGAATAGAATATTGTTCATCTGTATGTTGTATGTACACTACTAAAGAAGCTGTAATTGCTAAAGAACACATGGAGCTTGTTCAACCTACAATATTTTCGATGGATATTAGAGCCTGTGGAAAAGATTTTGATAAATATATCGAACGCGCAAAAAAAGAATATGGAGTAAGGTATATTCGAAGTAGAATTTCATCTATAAAGGAAGATTCAGAAACTAATGATCTTATTCTACATTATGAAACTGAACTAAGTGAGATCATTGAAGAAACTTTCAATTTAGTTGTTCTCTCAGTAGGAGCGAAACCACACCATAAAGCTCAAAAATTAGCAGAGAAATTAAATATAAACCTAAATGAGTACGGTTTTTGCGAAACTAAACCATTCTCTTCAGTACAGACTTCCAGAAAGGGAATTTATGTGTGCGGAATGTTTTCTGAGCCAAAAGATATCCCCGAAACGGTTGTTGAAGCTAGTGCGGCAGCGGGAGAAGTTAATGTTCTTTTATCTGATGTAAAGAATACATTAGTTGAAGAAAAGGAGCTTCCAGAAGAGTTGGATATAAGTGATGAACCTCCTCGAATTGGTATTTTTATATGTCATTGTGGTATTAATATTGGAGGGGTTGTTAATGTCCCTGAAGTTGTTGAATATGTAGCAACCCTTCCTGATGTAGTATATGCTGAAAGAAATTTATATACCTGTTCAGCAGACACTCAAGTAAACATTAAAGAAAAAATTAAAGAACATAAGATTAATAGAGTAATTGTAGCATCATGTACACCTAGAACACACGAACGTTTATTCCAAGCAACTATTAGAGAAGCAGGTTTAAATAAATATTTATTTGATTTGGCAAATATAAGAGATCAATGTTCTTGGGTACATATGCATGAGCCCGACGAAGCTACTAATAAGGCTAAAGATTTAGTAAGAATGTCTATTGCAAAAGCTCGAAACCTTGTTCCTTTAGAAGAACAAAAAGTCCAAGTTACTCATAAGGGAATCGTAATTGGAGGCGGAGTTGCAGGAATGACAGCAGCTTTGAATTTAGCAGATCAAGGATATGAAATATATATTATAGAAAAAACTGATAGGTTAGGTGGTTTCTCAAATAAAATTTTTAGGACTTTAGAAAATGATGATGTTCAAAAATTCATTACAAACTTAATACAAAAAATTACTGAACATAAATTAGTAAATGTGTTTCTTGATGCTGAAATTGAATCTATTAATGGATATATTGGCAATTTTAATACAAAAATAATCTATGGTAAAGAAGGTATAAAAACAAGTGTTGATCATGGTATTATTATTGTAGCTACTGGTGCAAAAGAATATCAACCACAGAACAATGAATTTCTATTCGGAAAAGATGATAGAATCACAACGCAAGCAGAATTAGAAAAAATTCTCTTTTCTAATGAAATGAAAATAAAAAACATAAAATCAATGGTTATGATACAATGTGTTGGCTCTAGAAATGAAGAGCATCCCTATTGTAGTCGAATATGTTGTTCTGAAGCAATAAAAAATGCCTTGAAAACGAAGGAACTTAATCCAGATATTAATATTATTGTTTTATTCCGCGATATTAGGACTTATGGCTTTAAGGAGAAATATTACAATTTAGCTAGGGATAAAGGGATTATCTTTCTCAGATTTAATGAAGATAAACCTCCAGAAGTGGAGGTCAATAATGAGACCCTAACTATTTTATTAAGTAGAACTGATATTGGAGAACTGAAATTTAATGCTGATTTAGTTGTATTAAGTACAGGCATTGTCGCCCCCAAGGAAAACTCTGATCTCGCCAAGATATTGAAAGTTCCGTTAAATGAAGATAATTTCTTTTTAGAAGCACATGTTAAATTAAGACCATCTGATTTTGCAACAGATGGAGTGTTTTTATGCGGAACGGCACGAGGAACTGCAAACATAAAAGAAAGTATCTCACAAGCTCTTTCAGCAGCATCTAGAGCCGTAACAATCTTATCTAAAGATATGTTAGAAACCGAAGGTATCACTTCTTATGTAAATGAAGAAAAATGTATAGGTTGCGGAAAATGCCTTGAAATATGTCCTTATAATGCTATTCGATTGTATGATATTACTAGGCCTATGGGATTATTTACAGAACATATAAAAAAAGCTCAAGTTATTAAAGCTGTTTGTAAAGGATGTGGAACATGCTTTGCTGAATGTCCTACCTCTGCAATTATTATGAATCATTATGGAAATAAACAGATTAAACCAATGGTTGACGAAGCTGTAAAATCATTCGATGAGGGATGGAAACCAAGGATAGTAGCGTTTCTCTGTAATTGGTGTAGTTATGCTGGAGCGGATTTAGCAGGTGTAAGTCGCTATCAATATCCCCCAAATGTTAGAGTTATAAGGACAATGTGTTCTGGAGGTATGTCTAAAAGTTATATTCTAAGAGCCTTTTTAAATGGTGTTGATGGAGTTTTTATTGCGGGCTGTCATATAGGTGATTGTCATTATATTAGTGGAAATGAAAAGGCTTATTTTAGAATGGATCATCTCAAAAATCTTTTACGTAAAATTGGAATTGAAGATGATAGAATAGAAATCCATCAAATTTCTGCTAGTGAAGGAAAAATGTTTGCAGAAAAAATTACGAAATTTACAGATAAAATAAGCAAATTAGGAGAATCAAATATTCTTAAACTATCTGGAAAAATTAAAATGAAAACTAGTTAAAAAGAAAATTTAACGATAGAATCATGACAGAAATAAAGTCTAATAAAAAATTGACAGAAATTGTAAAAACATTTAAAGATCTTGAAAAAGAAGTAATTAACAATAAGCAATGTTGTGCATGCGGGGCATGTATAGCTTATTGCGAAAGTCAGAGTTTCAATGTTATTGAAATGGATCATTATTCTCCTAAGTTTAAATCAGATAAAACTGTGGAAAATTGTAATGAG
The DNA here is from genome assembly GCA_964508365.1 of uncultured archaeon. GTDB lineage: Archaea > Asgardarchaeota > Lokiarchaeia > Sigyniarchaeales > SOKP01 > SOKP01. The sequence continues at coordinate 4,821 of CAZDTP010000072.1, read as the reverse complement.
TGTGGAGTATGTTATTACATATGTCCTCAAACACCTATGGTAATAGAAAAATTAAATGAAACCTGGTCTGTTGAGGATGAGCTTGGATATATTATTAAAATCTTAGCTGCAAAAACTACTAAAAAAGCAATTGAGAAAGTTGGACAAGATGGTGGAATTGTTTCAACAATTTTAACTTATTTATTTGAAGAAATGAAAATTGATGCTGCTATCGTCTCTGAATATGACATAAATTTAGAACCTATTCCAAAAATAATATTCAATAAAGAAGAACTCTTAAAGTCTGCTGGAACGCGCTATTCAATATCTTCTCAAATCCTACCTCTAAAAGATCTTTCTAATATATCTCGAGAAATCCTTGATAAGAAAGGAATTCATGATATTGACAATCTACGTATAGCATTTGTAGGAACACCTTGTCAATGTAGAGCTGTTAGTAAAATGAAATTTTTGTATGTTAAACCTGCTCATGTTATTAAATATATTATAGGTCTTTTCTGTTTTGAAAATTTTAATTATACTCAATTGTATGATATTCTAATGACAAAAACCAATGTGGATCCTACTATAATCAAAAAAACTTGGATAAAAAAGAATTTCTTTATACAAACCAGAGATGATAAGGAATTTGAAATCGATATTAAAACTTTAGACCCCGCTGTTAGAAATACTTGCCATGAATGTGATGAATTCACAGGAAGGTTTACAGATATTAGTGTTGGGGCCTCTGGAGCACCAGAAGGATATTCGATGATAATAATTAGAACTGATAATGGTGAAAATGTAATTAATACTATGCTTTCAAAAGATATAATTGAGCAATTTATTGTTCCATCTAACTATACTATTGAATGGAAGAATAAGAAATTAGAATGGTATAAAAAATTAATTTCTTTAAAAACCAAGAAATAAACAAATTATTTAGCAACCATTGGATAAACGATTTTATACATTATTAACTTAAAGAAGCTAAAATAAGAAAGATAGATTTCTAATCAAATAAATCAAATTAATTTGAATTAATGATATAAATTTATATCACATATTTTTATATAATATTCTGAAAACCCATGCTATGGGTTAGTTACCTCTCAACTATGATTTTTTTAAGAGGATCATTCTTTTTCAGATTAAGTTTGATGGGGAGCTAAAGCTTCTATTCTTTTCCAAATAAGCTCAATTGATTCAATAAATTCCTCCTTATATTCAAGGGCAGTACTACAAATCCCCTTTATTTCTTCAATTACTTGTTTATCACGATAATATTTAAGATCAATTGCACGAGCAGGACAAGATGATATACAAACGCCGCAACCTTTACATTTTAAACCATCTACTTCAGCAATTGCATATCCGTTGACTTTTATAGCGTTGTAGTTACAGAGTTTTTCGCATCTACGACACCCCAAACAGAGTGTATCGTCAACTTCCGCTATCATTAATTCTTGAATAATTGTGTCTTTCGAAAGCAATGTAGCTACCTTACTTGCGGCCGCTAAAGCTGTTGAGACGGATGATGGTATGTTTTTTGGACCGGCAGCGCATCCACATATATAAATTCCCATATTAGTTGTCTCCTGAGGCTTTAAACACCCATGAATCTCGGATAGAAATCCATAACTATCTGTACTCAAACCTAATGTTTCAGTTAGTTTTGCTGAACTTTTGGATGGAACCATACCCGTTGATAAAACGACTAAGTCAGCGTTCAGATTAACTATTTGATTCGAAAGAGTATCAGAGGCTGTAAGTTTTAACTTCTTTGTTTCTTGGTCTTCTTGAATATCTCCTACTTTCCCCCGAATTGTTAAAACACCTGCTTCTCTCACTTTTCTATAGTATTCTTCGTTTCCTTTGTCCCATGTGCGCATATCTATGTAAAATATGACTATTTCCATGTCGGGATATTCCTGTTTTAACAGCTGAGCGTTTTTAAGAGCAACGCTACAGCATACTACAGAACAATATGGGTTTCTTTTTAACGACCTTGAACCAACACATTGAATCATAGCTACTATTTTTGGCTTTTTTCCGTCAGAAATTCTGTAAAGATGGCCTCCTGTTGGTCCAATCGGACTTAGCATTCGCTCTAACTCTATTTGAGTTATCACATCAGGATAAATACCGTATTTATAATCGTTATATTTCATAATGGGATACTCGTCCCAACCAGTTGCAGCTATTACTGCCCCAACATTTAAATTAATATATTCCGGTTGTTGTTCAAACTCAATTGCTTCGGCAGGACAATTTCTTTGACAGCTATTGCATTCAATACATACACTCCTATCTATTGTGGCGATTTTAGGTATAGATTGTGGAAAAGGTATGTAAATCGCGCCCCTTTCACCAATTCCCCTGTTAAATTCGTTAGGAACTTTGATAGGACATTTTTCCGTACATAGTCCGCAGCCTGTGCATTTTTTTTCGTTTACATACCGCGGATTTTTCTTTACTTTAACATTGAAATTCCCGGGGATACCACTAAATTCAACGATTTCGCTGTATGTAAGTAAGGTTATATTAGGATGTTTCGAAGTACTAACCATAATTGGTGCCAGAACTCATATACCACAATCGTCTGTAGGGTAGATTCTGTCTAATTGTGCCATCTTTCCCCCTATAGTAGCTGCTTTTTCGACAAGATAAACAATTGTACCTTGGTTTGCTAAGTCTAAAGCTGCATTCATTCCTGCTATCCCCGCACCGATTACTAAAGCAGCTTTCTTCACTGGAATCTCCTTGTAAGGGATGACTTCTAACTGGCGAGCTCGATTTATTCCTCCTATTACCATTCTTATCGCTTTTTCAGTGGCATTTTTTATGTCGTTTTGGTGCACAAACGAACAATGCTCGCGAATGTTTACCATTTGAAAGTAATAGGGGCTCAATCCAGCTTCGATTAACACAGCTCGGTAAGTAGACTCGTGAATTTTTGGAGTACACGCTGCAACAACGATCCGATTTAATCCTATATCTAAAATATCATTTTTAATAATATTCTGCCCTGGATCGCTACAAGTGAAATTGTTTACTCTCGCGATTTCTACATCTGGGAGCATTTCAACGAAGTCTCTTACGATATCGCAATCAACGCTATTACCAATATTAACTCCTCATCTGCAGATATAAACACCGATTCTAACTTTGATCTGTAAATCAGACATTTAATACACCCTTTTACAACATCACCATATAGTTTTTGGAATTAATTTTAAATTTAATTTTGTTAATTTTTAAACCGTAGATTTAATTTCTTTTAGAGGTCTTAATTTTGATTTCAAGAAGTTCTCTTTTCGCTCTATTTTTGAAATTGAATATTCAAAAAGAAGATTCTTGACGAGTTTTTCTTTCGAAGAATCGATTTCTAAGTTAATAAAAATTCCTCGTTTTAGGGCTTCAGCTATTAATTTGCATCCCTTTTTTGTTCTTGTAATTACTGTGGTGAAATTTTCTGGAGAACCTAAACCTCCAAACGACACATCAGCATATACATTTGTAAAATCGCGACACGCATTACAAGCTGGTCGCATATAATCTTTTAAATCCTCAAAAGGTATATGAATTAATGACTCTCTTGTTTTATCTGCCTTTAACTGTATAATAAGGTCTTTTTTAATCTTAATCTTTTCGATGTTCTCGAACTTAATATTGAATTCCCTCTCAAACTGCTCCACTTTTCGTTGGTCAAATTCGAAATTCTCGTAACAAAATAATCCTAAACAAAACTCTATATTTTGTGAAGGAATGATGCCAAGATTTTGCATACACCTAATCGTATAAATTTGGCACGGAGTTCCGACCACCGCTAACTTTTTAAACTTGGTACTGCTTATCTTAGGAAGTGAACTCGAATAGGAATGGTACCTTTGAACTTCGTCTAATTGCTGGGAAACCCCTAATTTAAGCCCTGACGCACTGAGTAAATCCTCTTTGCTCTTAGCAAAAAAAGGCTCTCTCGAGAAAGGAGCTCTTGTTTTTGCCACAATAGCTCCATCTATTAAGTTCTCTTGAAACATGAAATTAAGCAGTGCGTTTACAACTCCTCCATCAGTTCCATGGCGTAAAAAGTCGTAATCTACCGCTTGACATGAGTAGAGATCACAAATATTACCAAGGGGCATAGATAAAAAATTTAACACGTTAAAGGTTCTATCGAGATCGTTGTCCAATACGTGAGTCTGTGGACATATATGATAACAAATTCCGCATTTAAGACAATTTTCTTTATTTATAAATTCTGGAGGAGAATTCGGCTCTTTATAACCAATTACGTCGTATTCCATCGAATTACAGAAACTCACACAACCTCCACATTGCTGACAAATCCCTTTTTTATGGACTTCTTCTATTAAATCCTCAAAACTTTTAACTTTCAAAATACCCCTTTACCGCTCTTTTTCGTTATTCTCATTTTCATTTTTAATAATTTATTCTACTAAATCAAATATATCATAACTGTTCTCAGTAGTCGAGTTTCCGATTACAGTACTTTTGTTTGTAAACTGACAAATAATTATCGGGAAACCCAAATAATATATAGAGAAAAAGTTTATAAAGCTTTGTTTTTTAATAATCTCGATCCATGTTTTCAGTCAAGATGTGATCATTTTCATCCATTCCGAAGAAGTTCATATGAACAATATCATTTCAAAAAAGCAGATCTTTGATATTTTATTAACAGTTGTTAGTACGGCACATTTTGTGAGGAATAAAGTCAGGAGCGTAAAGTAAGTTCACGTAAAATCAACCAACTCAGCAAAAAACACTACGGAAGCCGAAAAAAGAAACCTTAGTCATCTATATTATGGGGATAGATAA
>CAZDTP010000071.1:0-16702 GCA_964508365.1 uncultured archaeon | reverse complement strand
AAAAGAATTGGGTCCACTAAAAAATTAAAAAATTAAAAAATTAAATGATTTTATTCAGTTATTTCTTTTTCTTTGTTTAGTTATGGAAGTTTCTTTGCTAGCATATTCAGAATTGTTAATACAATTGTTAATATTAAAGATATAACTAAAATTGCTCCATATACTAAGGAAATTCCTCCAAAATTAAAGAGGGCTTCAAAAGTTATAGGAACAAAAGAAATTCCAATAAATAACCCTGCTGTAGTTAAGCCAGCAAGAGCGCCTCTCCTTTCTTGAGATAATATTTGACTGTAATACATGAGAGAAGTAAATAAAGATCCACCTGCGAAGCCCATAAACATCAAACCTGTAGTAGTTAAAACAAGGGCTTCAAAACTATTATCCCCGAAAATAACTAAAATGATATCAGCTATAATAAGTGAAGTCAATCCCATAGATAGAGTAAACCTTATCCCTTTCTTCTTAATCGTTATCCCCGCGATGTATCCAGATACAAAACCCATGATCCCAAATAGTAATATAACCACACTTGAAATATTCTCAGGAATTACATTTGTAAATGATCGCGAAGTCCATATAATCGTTGCACTAAAAGTATGGGAAACCAAAAAAGCTGACAGAATCAATAGTAATACTACAGGTCTTCGAATTTCTTTCCCCATGTGTGAGAAAAATATTCGGATTTCCATTTCTGATGTAGTTTTTGGTTGGTTTCTTTTTAGACTAAAGATTATTATGAAACCTATAGCAATAACAACTACAAAAATTATGTAAAGATATCTCCACCCTAATATTAATATCTGTCCAGCTAGTAAAGGACCAACTCCAACTCCCAAATTAGCAACAGCACCAAGTAATCCGATTTTTTTAGAGATTTTAGGTCCTGGGGTTATATCTGTAATCAATGCTATTAAAACTGGATTCACAAAACCAAAACCAATTCCACCTAATATATTTGCAATAATAAAAACCATCAGCGAGAAGGATAACGATGCTACGATCATTCCTATTCCAAAAATTGACAGTCCTATTAAAATTACGGGATATCTTCCTTTCACATCTGAAATTGCCCCTGAAAATAATTGCACTAAGGCAAGTGGAAACATAAACGCAGGGATTGTTATTAATAATACACTAGGTAAAACATCAAATTCATCGGACAGCACTCCAAATAGGATAAGAATGACATTACCCGTTAAAGGACCTAGTGCAAAAAGCAAAAAAATAATAAATTCTGCAAACGATGAAGCTTTAACTAGCTCCTGTCTTTTTATATTATTTTGTTCAGCGTTCATAATGAGATTTACCTATCTTATGTTACATTTAATCTGTAATTATTTGAAGTATTATATATACTCTTTCATAGCAAAAGATAAAAAAAAGGAGAAAATTATTTAGATTTAAAATACTTGAACCGCAATTTGAGAGAAAAATGTGGTTACCATGATTACAAACAGAATAGCACCAGCTAGAATAAGATATATTCTTCTTGATTTTTCGTCAAATTTGTCGTTTAAAGCAAAACTCAGAAATGCTACCACAATGAAAAATAAACCAACATTTACACCGATTCTAGCTATATTTCCAATAATAATTACCTGATATTCCATCCAATATCTGATTAAATTCGCTCTTTCAACCTTTACGATATAATCATTATACCCATATAATCCTTGCATATAGTTCATTTCGTTTTGTTGGTTTTCTAATAATAACCATGTAGCAGCATTATCTGCAATAGATTTACTAATCATGAGTATGGTTCCAAAAATGATTGCTACTAATAATCCATATATTAGGAATTTAGTAGCTTTTTCCTTATTCATGACCGGTAATGTATCTAATAAGCTTACTTTTCTTTCTTCTGTCCCCATTTTTAATCACCTAAGATAATTTGCTTTTAAAATTGATATTAATGCTAGGATAGCGTAAGCAACTAGAATGAGTGCTCCTACAATTATTAAAAGATCATTCAAAGTCTCTCCTGGACCATCAACTTTTATGTTAATATCAAAAAATACATCTGTTGCTGAAACTGAACCTGAATTAGTTCCATAAACTACAACATAATAATCACCTGGCCAAGATATTAACGAATCACCTACTCTATCACCCATAAATTCGATATAGAAATAAATTCCGTTACCAGGTAAGGATAATACTGTAGCTCCGTTAGTGCTTCCAGCAGGTGTTGAACCCCATCCAAATTCAGAATAAACAAATTCTAAACCTGTAATTCCGCTAGGAGTGCTATTCAAACTGTATGCTCGATCATACATGCTCTTAGCAATAATTTTTATAGTAACACTTGAATTTGGATAAAAATCTGAAATTTCAATTATAAGTTTTTGATCTTTAACTAAAGTTGCTTGATGAGCGAATGCTTTCGTAATTCCTAAACTGCTATCTTCTTTCATAGGTTGAGTGCTCATATCGTAAACTGTCACTTTATCTAATAATACTCCCATTATTGGACCAAGTATCAAACATGCTATACTAATACCTATTATTAAGTAAGCGGTTTTTTTTTTCAAAAGACGACTCATTTTTAACACGTCTACACCTTTGAAGTTTTCATTTGTTTTAGTTAGATAATATTGAATTAAAATTAGTTAATTTCAAAATAAAAATCTGACCTCAATTTTTATTAACAGATGAATTATACAATAATCTAAATTCTGATTTAAAAAAAAAAAAAGGGGAAAAAAGAATAACTACTTTGAAAAGATCTTCTTGGTTTTCTTAGATTTAGTTATTAAATAGTATAAATTTATTAGAATAAAGAAGATAATTATGATAATTTGAAACGGTAACCAATCGGTAATCATTGAAAGGCCTAGTAATGTTAATAAAAGGTTTGTGGTCATGTCTTTAATAAATTCGCTCTTTTCCATTGATTGTTCTAACTTTTCTTGAATTATCCTGTCTGTATCGATATCTTGTAAATATTCTTCAATTAATTTTTTCAGTTCTTCATCATCCTTTAAGTAATTCAAAGCCTTTGTTGGGTTGATGATCCAATCTGCCATGATCGCATGTGTTATAAACGATTTGGTCTGAAACTCAAATGTAGAGTCAAAAAAGTTATACAATGACTTAATGTCGAAATTTTCATCTTTTAACTCGTTAGAGATAAGGGAAATTTTACCATAAACTAGCTTTCCTTCAAATTTTTGAGGAAAATCATATATTATCCTTAATGCATTTGTAAATTTAGTCTCATAAAAGGCGCCTCTTTCTTTAGCCCTGAATACTGGAACGACAGGTATAAACATAAGATCGTTCTTGTTTATTATCGTTAGTACCTCAGATTTCCTCAAATTGAGTTTAATCATTTCTTCAATTAGTTTTCTACCTATTTGTATAACGCGATAGAGAGATTTGTTGGTGTCTTTGTCATTTGTCTGGCATTTAAGTATTAGTTTATCTTCGTCGAAGTATCCATCCATGTCGTCATCAATAATGTGAAAACTATTAGTTTGTTCGTATTTTTTATCAACTTTTAATTTAAATCCCTCAAAATCAGCGTATGGATATAGGCTACTAAGTAAATGGTGGGGATCAATATTACTTCCTGGAACTTTAAGGATCACATAAATTTCATTATTTCCATTAGGGATGCTATACTTCTTCCAATCAAATCTCAGTTTAAACTCTTTAGGTTTTAATGTTTTTTTTTTAAAATCAGTGTAATAAACATGAGCTCCCTCATCAATAGAAAAGTGTACTTTTTCGCTAAACCGCAATTTTTTCAATACATTTCCTATTAGAGGTATTTCGGGATTTAAGACATTCTGAATTAAATTTATACGAAAAGTGTATTCCTTAATCCCTGAGTTGAGAAGTAAATTGGTTAAATCGTATTTAGAAATCACTTTCCCTTTCCTTAATATCGTCAAAATTTTCTGCTCTAATAACTCTCGATGGTCAGCTCTCTGTTTTTCTTCTAATTCGCTTTCTAGTTTTTTTTTTTCTTTAAGTTCTTTAAGATCTCTTTTTCGCCTTTCTATTTCCTCTTCTGATAATCCTTCTGTCTTCTCTTCTTCTGTAATTATCTCTTCTTCTACAGTTTCGTCATAAAAAATAAATTTTGATTTAGGAGTTTTTTCGCTCATATTAAACAATTCATTAGGTGTTTCAGAATAGTATTGAATTATTTTATTTGAATTTTTAGAAAACTCGAAAAAAATGCGATACAAATAAAATTTATGTTGAATTCTTAATAGTAATTAATTTTACTAAATGTAAGTTGAGAATTGATTATGAAAATAGATGAATCTTTTTCTGATTATATGTTTAGTTTCATAGATACAATCTGTACGAAGTTTGGACCAAGATATTCTTGTAGCGATGCTGAGAAGAACGCAAATATTTGGATAAAAAAAGAACTTGACCAATTTTGCGACGAAACCTTCATTGACGAGTTTGAAACGCGACCTGCGATGTATCCCCAAGGCTTTATTAAGGTAGCTGGATTTTTAGGCGGAATTTCTCCTTTATTTATGACTTTAATTTTCCCGTTTTCTCTACTATCTTTTATACTTGTAATTCTTGGTATAGTAATACTCTATAGCGAGTTATTTTTGATGAAAGGATGGATTGGGTTTCTATTCAAGACTAAAAAATCTAGTAATGTATTTGGAATAATAAAACCTATTGGAGAAGTTAAATTTCGCATTATTTTCGAAGGACATACTGATAGTGCAAAAGAAATGAATATTGCAAGCTATAAACCTCGGATACGCCAACTCGTTGCCGGAGTAGGAATCTATTTTATGATTCATACAATCATATTCTCTATTTGGAAATTTATCGCTCAATTTATATCAGGTAGTGCTATAGTTATATTTAATTGGACGATCTTTTCTTGGACGCACATTGATACAATCTATTTCTTTTCCCTTATTTTCATCTATCCGTTTTTTATCTTGTTATTAAAAGGATTTTTAGGAAACACAGTTGTTCTAGGGGCAAATGATAATCTATCAGCTAGTGCAGTTTCTGCGGCCATCGGAAAAATTTTAAGTGAAAATAGACCACAACATGTAGAGGTATGGATAGGCTCCCAAGGAAGTGAAGAAGTGGGCGATAGGGGAGCAAAGGCATTCGTAGAAAAGTATGGAAAAATGGGCATTTTAGATAATGCGTATGCTGTAGTTTTAGAATGTTGCGGAGCTGCTGACCGAATTCTTTTAATCGAAAAAGATATGCATACTAAAGCTTATACTAAAGAAATTAACGAAAAACTTCAAATTGCTTATAAAAATGCTAAAAAAGAGAACCCAAATATATTAAAGTTAGACATTGGGAGCTTAATAATTGGTTCATGTGATGCTTGTAGATATATCCATAGTGGATATAAAGCAGCCTCAGTATTTGGAGCAGAAAGTAAAAAAAATAAAGCTATTAATTGGCACTCGGTAAAAGATTCACCCGAAAATATAAGTAAGCACGTATTGAAAGACTTTTTAGCCCTTTCTTTAAATTTTGTTGAATTAATAGACGATGCTTTTAAGTAAAAATTTTCTTATATCAATAAATAAACAAAGAGCTACTGACAAACTAGAAAAAAAAAAGAAATTTTTTTTTAATAATTTTTATTTTATACCCATTTCGTGTAATTTTATCTGATTGGCATTTATTTTTTCTGGTGTTAGTTTGTAATACTTCCAAAATACTAACGCTCCACAGAATATAAATATCGCTGGAATAAATCCTAAATGAAGTTGAATTCCCCACTGTGCAGATGCTGTTTGAGTAATTTCACCTTCTTTAAAACCTGTAAAAAAATGTACTAATGCAAATGTAAGTGATTGAGCAACGATTCCTAAACGACCAAAAAATTGGGAAAATCCACTATAAACTCCTTCTTTAGGGTTTCCATGTATTACAGTCCCTTCATCCATTACATCAGACATAACTGGAAATATCATAAACCAAAAACCGCCTAAAGGTAGACCCCATAGAAACATAATAATTACAACAGCGATATAGGTTTTAAAAAAAAGTAAGGGTACTGTGAAAATTCCTAAAAATACAGAAGCTATTAACATTACTTTTTTGTTATTGTTTACTTTATGAGAATACCGCAGCCAGAAAGGTGTTGAAACGATTACTCCAACAAGAAAAGCAGCAAAAATTAAAGTCGCCATAAGATTTTTTGAAAGACCTATAGGTTGATCTATTACAAAAGATACAGCATAATTAATAGAATTCTGCATTGTAGTAATCTGTGATTGATACAAAGTATAAATTACCATATATACTATGAAAGATTTTTGCCTTATTGCTGCACTTAATGTCTTGAAAAAAGAATCCCGTGTTGGATTTTGTTCGTAGATCTTTAAATAATTATCTATATCGTCGCGATCTTCTCGGAAACCTGGTATTGCGAGGAGAACTCCAATCAAACAGATTAATGCTATCACTATTCCTTGCATTAAGAATGACGTTAAAACTTGAGCATGAGGTGCGTCACCAGGATATTTAAAGACAAGAGGAGGTATCATTGCTCCTAAGGCTACTCCAATTACACCTATAGGAATATAAATTCCACTAGCGATTCTTCGTTCTCTATTTGATTTATATTTTTCAGGAAATAGGGAAAGATAACTTAAGAAAAAAAGTGAGTGGAATGTATCAAATAAGCACGAAGTAAAAAGTAACCAAGCGAACAAAATCCAGGCTCCAGATATCGGATCTGTTACAGGAGGCCAAAAAACTACGATATAACTAAGCGCCAAAGGAATCCCACTCATTAGCAACCAAGGAAATCGCCTTCCATATTTTCTTGTGAATTTAAATGGGCGTTCAGTTAAATACCCTAATATGGGATCGTTAAACATGTTATAGATTGCAAAGAAAATCATAGCGAGAGCTACAATCCCACCATTAAGACCAACCACACTTTCGTAATAAAAATACGCGGTCGCACTAAAAGCCATATTGACAAATTCGCGAGCTCCACTTCCAGCTCCGTAACTAGCCATATTTAATTTACTATGCCGAACTGTTTCATTAGTTTCCATAAAGATAGTCACTATTTTTAAATTAATTTTTATAATAAAAATTCGTTAGTTTAAGTATTAGATAGAAATCTTTATAAAATTTGTTTTTTAAAGTTCTTTTCCATTCATGTAAAAAAAGTCCAAAATTAATTAATTCTTATTATAAATACACAATTAAAGTTAGCATCAATAAGAAGAAATTGTCGATTTGTCGATAATATTAAGGAAAATAGAAATGAAACTAAAATGATACCTAAAATATTGACTAAGTATGAGAGAAAAACCAAATATCATTCTATTTATCACACATGATCAGGGTCAATTTTTAGGCTGTTACGATACACCTCAAACGCCAAATTCTTTACACACGCCAAATCTTGATAATCTTGCTAAAGGCGGAATACGATTTACGAATTACTTTTGTACAGCACCACAATGTTCACCAAGTCGAGGAAGTATCCAAACATCTCTTTATCCACATCAAAATGGTTTGATGGGGTTGGTTAATCGTGGTTGGTCTCTACCCTCTAGTAACAAAACTATTCCTATGTACCTCAGAGAATCTGGTTATTCAACCCATTTAATTGGTTTACAACATGAAGCAACGGATGTAAAGACTTTAGGTTACGACTCTTTTAGCAAAAGAATGAAAGATTACAAATACGATACGAAAAGAATGTTCAGCGAATACGAAAGTTTCTTAGAGAATCATAAAAATGATGAAAAGCCCTTTTATCTCAATATCGGTACGATTGAAATACACAGACCATTTATTATTTGGAGTCAAGCTGACGATACGTACTCCGTAAAAGTTCCTCCATTTCTACCCGACAACGATAAAGTTCGAAAAGATCTTAGTTTGTTTTATGGAATTATCAACCCTCTAGATAGAACAATAGGAAAACTCATCGAAGTTTTAGGAGAGACCGGTTTGAGGGAAGATACCCTTTTTATTTTCACAACAGATCACGGAAGTCCTTTTCCAAGAGCTAAATGTACGCTATATGATCCTGGGATCAAAACCCTTCTGATTATGAATTGGCCCAAATCTCATCTGTATCATAATGGGAGTGTTATTGAACAAATGATTAGTAATATCGATCTTTTGCCTACACTACTTGATATTACCGGAGGTGAAACCCCTCCAGGTATTGAAGGAAAAAGTTTTCTTCCAATATTGGAAAATCCTAAGCTATCCTTCAGGCAGAATATTTTTACAGAAAAAACTTACCACGAAATATACGATCCTATTCGGAGTGTTAGAACAAGCAAATATAAGTATATTAGGAACTTCGAAAAATATAGGAGGTCCTATCAAATCCCGTTAGATATTGAGAGAGGATTATCAGGTCAATATGTCAAGGATAAAATTGAGATAGAGAGGAGTGAGGAAGAACTTTACGACTTAAAAAACGATCCCAACGAAGCTAATAATCTTGCTAACAATCCCGCCTATGAAAATATACTATTCGAATTAAGGCAAAAACTACTAAATTGGATGAAAGAAACGACTGATCCGTTATTAGATGGGAAGATAAAAGACGATCGGTTAAAAACTTAAGGAAAAAATTATTAGGTAAATATAAAAAAAAGTTATTTAATTTCAAGAAATTCTTTTTACTATAAAAATTCTTATTCTGCTTTTCCCTTAATTAACTCTTTGAACGGTAATGTAAGAAAATCTCCGACAATAAAAAGTATAAAAACTAGCAATAAGAAAATCGTATCAAAACGTGCTCCATCAACTACTAAATTAGGTAAAAAGACTGCAAATATCCAAATTAATTTATAAATAAACTGAAATAGAAGTATAGGCATATATTTGATGGGATCACGCAATCCTAAAATTGCTAATAATCCAAAGGTAGCCCATATAGCTGCTGCAACCCCATAAAGATATAAATCTTGAGCTGGTTGTGATAAAAGCGTTATCACAAAACTTGGAACAATCAGCATCAGTAATCCAAAGCCTCCTGCAAGAACAATAGTTATAATGTACATTATTTTTAACTTTAATTTAAGATCAATATTATCTAACATGTTCCTCTTTCACTTTTCTGTAATTTTTTTTAGAATTGGATTAATATAATTTTGTCTTTTTTGTATAAAAAGATTTTTAAAAATTGATAACAAAATTTTTGTTAAATAATATGTTATTATGTAATTAGATAATATAGACCTATCTCGAATTGATCGTAAAAGAAAAATCTTACGATTTAGAAAAAAATCCCCATGAAGTCAATAATTTGATAAACAATCCCACTTATAATAGCATTTCAACTGAGTTAAAACAAAACCTATTTGATTGGATGATAGAAACGAATGATCCAATTTTAAAAGGAAAGGTACCTTTTCAGCTAAATTCAAATTTTAAATATAAAGAATGAAAAAAAAAAAGAAATGATTTAGGGCATTACGAATTCAGTAATTTCGGGCAAAATCTCTAATTCAGGATAAATTAAACCAGGTAAAGGAGGGGCCGAGTTATATACTTCCTCAATCTCTATTATCCCTAGATTGACTCCTCGGTGTTTTTCAAATCCTGAAAACGTACCTTTTACTACTTGTGCTATAAAATCCATTGTCATCCCAAATACAGCGACTTTTGAATCTTTCGGTATTATCATAAGTTGTTCTTTGAACATGGAAGGTGAAAATACTAATTTTGTGTGATCATGCGTAAAGGCTTGAAAGCATGGTACTATTATTGGAAAACCATCGTTAGGATCTAAATATGCAATAAATTTTGGATTTAGAGCTCCATTAAAAATCACACGACCAAATTTATCAAGACGAGGCTCAGCGTTCTTATTAGATTTGAGCCCCCCTTTCCCAATTTTACTCAAGATAATACTTTTAAGTAATTTAACAATTGAGAGTTTTTGAAGATGGGAAGCACAAAGAATATCGCTGTAATAAGCTTTAAAGAAATTCATGGTCGTTGAATATCGCATATCATCTCCAGCATTCATTTTATCAAGATCCTCACTTGCATCAAGTGCGTGAGTGAAATTCGCTTTCATTTGAAGCATTTTAAATGGCAAATCTATGGACATGAACAAATAGCTATGTTTAGGATTATCTTGGATGTATTGTTTAGATTTCCCATGTAAAAATTGACCCCAAACAAGTTGATTTTTTGATTTAGCTCTATTAGATGCAATAAAAGTAAGATGAGGCCATCCTTTCTCATCAGTTGTACCCATTAGTTTTACCATCATAGGAATTTGAGCATGTTCATAACATTCATCTGTTAATTCCTTATCCCAATTTTCTGTAAATATTTTATCAGACATTTAATTTTCCTCCTATATTTTATGCATTTCTCTTGATATTATTTCATCTTGCAGCTCCTTTCCAATTGTTGTGAAGTAAGCATTGTATCCAGTGACACGTACTAGCAATTCTTTATAGTTTTCTGGATGCTTTTGAGCATCTAACAACATTTCAGAGTCAATCATATTAACTTGTAGAGCAGTGCCACCATTCTCGATATAACCGCGTAAATACGCCTTGAATTTGTCCTGATGCTCCTTATCTTTTAAAATACTTGGATTAAAAGTAATTGTATGACTAGCACCATTGGGTAGGAAATTTATATAACCGCCATCGGCGGATTTACCTCCTAGGGCAGTTCCTACGGAATTAGTAACAGCTGTAGGACCCCTGTCAGCCACTCCTGTCGAAGGACATATAGCATTTGATAAGAAAGTACCATAATTTCTACCATCTGGAGTTGCCACTGTCAGAGAGGCGTCAGGTCCCGCCCAATAATTCCATGAAAGCATTCCTGGACGGTATTGAAAATCATTTGGAGTTTTATATTTCCAACACTCATCTGTCCATGTTTTCATCACTAATTTCCCTAGCTCATCAGGAATATCCGAATTATTACCATATTTTGGAGATTTATTTTTCAAAAAAGTTCGCATTATTTCATCATCTCCTTGGAAGTTGTTTAGTATGGCATTCTTTACTTGTGCTAGAGTATATTTCTTATCATCATATACATTTTTCTTAATAGCAAGTAATGAATCAACTGTTGTGCCGAATCCGACACCCTCAATTGTTATGAATCTGAGTTCTGGACCACCTCTTCGTACATCTAAGGCTTTCTCAGCACATCCTTTTACAACTGTAGAAACAAATGGAGTTGGCAAAAAGTCAGATCTTAATTTTTCTAGAGGATTATACACATCAACCAGATATTTAATATGAAATTTAATTTGCTGTACCCACGCATTCCAAAAATCTTCCCATGTTAGTAATTCATCTACTTCTCCCGTTTTTGGACCTAATTGCTTTTCGGATTTATTTGGGAGATCCGTTGGCATATTTTTACCATTCCAAAATGTTAATTCGATGCTTTTAGTCAGATTAGGATTACAATTAACAGTTCCAGATCGATCGTTACCTTGCATTGTGTTCTCTAAACATCCAACACATGCATAATCCCACACTTTATCTTCTGCCACTCCTTCTAAAACAAGACCTGCCATTGAACGCTCATCAAAATTAAGCAGAAAAGGAGCACCCTGAGAACGGGATATCATATCAACAATTACATCCAGTAGTTTTTCTGGAGTGTTTCTGTGTAATCTTATATTAGGTTTTGGTTCCAAACTAGGATACCATTCATCGACTACCTCTAAAATTGTATAAGTTAAGTCATTTGTCAAATCTTCACCATTAGGACCACACCCTGATAATGTAATTAATTGCCCGAATGAGCTATTAATACCATGTTTCTCACCCATCACCATCAGAGCATCATATGCGGTGTGACAATGAAACCAGAAACTACCAAGAATTTCCTTTGCAAAATCTTTAGTAATGTTTTTTTCATCAATTACATCTTTTTTATAAAGTTCCCAAAGGTGTTGATCAGTCCTTCCAAAGGAAGTACCTGGCCCTGGATAAGACTCTTCTGCCATAATAAGCAAATGAGTCATCCAGATAGATTGAACGCCTTGCCAAAATGTTTCAGCAGGTTCCCAAGGAACTTTTTCTAAATTCTTTGCCATTTGTTCGAGTTCTTCTGACCGTGTTTGGGTTGATGCCGATTCCTTTAGTATCCTACACTTATCAGCATACTTCTTTGCAATTTTCTTTGGGATTTCTGCGGATCGTAACATAGCTCGGAGTTGATCCCCTTTTTCTCCTTGTTTCTCCTTTTCTGTCAACTGATTATAGCGATCCTGAATATTTTTATGAATAAATTTAAATCCTTTTTTGATAACGGTCTCAAGATCACAAATGATATGTCCTGAACACGCTCCTGTATTTCCAAAACCATTATAATGAAATTCTTTTACGGTATCGCGATTTTTAAATGCTTGTTTCCAATAATTTTTCGCTTCTTTTTCATTTAAACACCTGCTTAACATGGTACTAAACCGACCTCCAGCTAATAAATCATTTTCAGAAATTATTTCTTGAGGTACATAATCAAGAATTACTTTTTCAAAGAATAATGTCCTTCTTTCAGGAAGCGAATAATCCCAGAAATTATCAGGTAAATCTACCTCTACTGCCATCGATTCTGCAGAATAATACGCACCTTTACCTTTATTTCCTACCATAGCTAATATATCTGGGGCTACATAAAACTCTGCTTCATACAAAATGACATCCCAATCTACTCCAGTTGTGAAAAACATAAATTGATTATTCCATTTTCTCTTGAAACCAGAAAAATAGTAATCTCTCAACCATTTTGAACGAGGCAATAAATCATGTGCCTGAGCAATAGGAAACTTAGGTTTTCGTCCTGATTCTTTATTTACATCACTCATTTTATATCATTTACTCATTTTTAAAATTTTTAATAAATTTGTTGTTGTAATATTTTAATCATCATTTTTATTTAAATGTTCGATCTCCTTATAAAGGGATATAATGTTCGAACATAATTGCTAGAACCTTACCATTCTTGTTAATTCTCTAATATGAACAGATTAAAATACATTAGATACTTATTAAAAAATAGTGTTAGAAAAAAATATTTACACATGAAGTAGAGCTCAAAAATAATGAGTAGTGATAACTCAAATAGCGATCTTAGATTAAGGATTGAAGTTCTAAAATTGATGGATAATATTACTAGACTTAGGATAATTTTAGCGATTCTTATCTTCAGAAAGATTAGTTTAACTAAGTTGAGCGAATTATTAGGGAGAGCTAAATCTACAATAACTCATCATATAAAGAAATTAGAAACTTTAGGCGTTATAAAATCAACTAGAAAAGAGGCGCGCGGCTCTATAGATGCAAAATTTTATGAATTAATTCCTGGATTCCTTGAGAAGTCTTCTATTGAACAACAGCAAAATATTACAAGAAAGAAAAATAATCACTTTAGTGAAGCCATATCGAATGATATCCTATTTTTCAAAGTTATTAAAATACTATTTGAGCAAGTAATTTTATATTATGAGGCAATTTTCAATAAAAATAAAAAGTCCCAAGCAAAGAGTTTTAACGAATTTCAAGATTCTCACTTCAAAATACCTTTAGAATATGATTTTTGGTTTCTGTCTGAGAATGGATATAAAGCATATATAGAAATGAATGAGATGTATAAGTCTGAATTAAAAGAAATTATTAGAAAAGAAAATATTGAAAAGAAAGATTCCGTTAGACCATATCTTGTATTAAATACTTTTTTTCCCTTGTTACAAATAATTGAATATGATTCTGAATTAAAAGAATTCCGTAAGTTTTTTCAAGCTCTTGAATGAGATAAATTTAAATAATTATGATATGGATTAATCTTAATTAAAATAAATAGAGGAATAAGATATTGGCAATCGATCCCCTTTTAGTTACTAATGGTACCACTAGTTTGATCGTTTCAATCGTTTCTATTGTTATTGGTATAAAACTTACCTTTAAATACTTTAAATATAAAGAAAGAGCATTATTATTCGCAGGATTAACTTGGTTATTAATGTATGAAGGATGGTGGGGTCCATCTCTTTCATTCCTAATGTTAATATTTACTAATCAACCCCTCCCAATTGAAATATTCTTCATAATATCGATGAGTTTGATACCTTTGGGAATAACAATTTGGATGATAGCTTTTACAGATCTCAAGTATAAGAAGTTCCAAAAACCACTTTTAATATTGTTTATAATCCAAATGATATTTTTTGAAATCTTCTCTATGTATTTTCTTTTTACTGATGCGTCAATAATAATTGAAAGTATTGGAGTTATAGATGCGAATTATAAATCGTTTATAATATTCTTTTTAATCGAAATAGCGATTTTGCTAATAATTACAGGCACTCTCTTTGCATGGGAATCATTTAAACTAGAAAAACAGGAAATGAGGTTAAAGGGGATCTTTATGTTGATAGGTTTTATTTTTCTTATAGTAGGATCACTATTAGATGTTTTCTTAGAATTAGATATTATTACCCTATTAATTTATAGATCACTTTTAGTTGTGAGCTCATTTACATTCTATTTTGGGTTCTTTTTGCCAAAACCATTTAAGAAATTATTATTGAAAATGGGTTAAAATTCATAATAATAAATCTCCAAATTTTAATTACTTAGCAATTAATTCTTTAATTATAGCTATGATAAAAACACTACAAAATATATTTTCTGATACATCTTTAAGCAAAATAGACTCATTAAAAGAGATTGAAAATTCACTAATTTATAATGATTTCCTCTCCTCTTATTCAAATTTGTCAGAAATCTTCGAATCTGGGGCAAAAAGAGATAAACAAGAATTTATTCGGACTATCAAGCATATTTTTAGAACAATTAAAATTTTTTTAAAATTATCAAGTAATTCTTTTTCTTATGAGGGATTCTCAGAGAAGACTATTATTAAAATATCTTATAAGATAAAAAGAATTCAAGAGTTTAACAACATATTAATTCCCTTAATCTTAATATACCACGATATTGGGAAGTTTGTGCGCAAAAGAGACCATCCCCACCAAAGTTATATTCTAATTTCTGGAAAAAACCTACTTGCGCCATACCATTTGGCCAGAAATGATAGAATCTTAATTGAGAAAGTCATTCAATATCATATTCTTTTTGCTACAATTTACACTGGAGAATCAACATATTATGGAGTTTACTCGTTACTGAATGATTCATCGCTTCGTACATTAGTTTTTGATCAGACTTATTTAAACCTATTCGTTGATTTACTGGAAGTCTTTACTTTCATTGACATTTTAGGTTATTCCTATTCACAGATTTTCGATCACTATGTAATTTATTATGAAGAAATAAATCGGAAACTCAAGAACATATTTTCATTGCTTCCTGAGAAAGAACTAGCTATTCAAAAGGCATTTCTATATTCCTTTGAGGAGATTGACTGGAGAATTGCTGGTGCTTTAAGAATCTTTCAGTTTATAGGTACAAAACCGTATCTTTCAGAAGAATTCTATTATAATGTAATAAAATCCAGCCTCGAATCAATTCCTTATAACAATTTCAAATTTTCTAAAATGGAATGGGAAGAATTGAAAAATGCCACCTTAAAGCAATCGTGTAGAATTCAAATAAAATACGGTCTTGCTTTTCTAATAATATTGGCATTTGGGTCTTTTAGTCGAGCTTCAGTTAAAGAAGATGTAAAAATATCACATAAATTGTTATTATTCTGGATGCTAATTTGCAGAGAAAGTCTAAAGCGTTCTATTGAAGATGAAAACGGATTGTGGAATGTATACATACTTGGTATTCCTAACTGGTTTGCATTGACACATAGTGACTTTTTAAAGATTGATGATAAACTAATCTCAACTGTAATTCAGCAGGCTAAATTAACTTTTGATAAAGATTTGAGGGAATATACCATGAATTTGGATTTGAGTGTAATTTTTTCTTGAGAAAATATCCGGTTTATTAGAAATTTAAGGAAAAAAATTAAAAATTTGATTCCAAAATAAAAATAATCAACAAATCATTCTATAAGATATTACTAAGATATATATAATTCATCGTGAAAGGATTCTTTCACGAATTAATCCCTTCTATAAGAGAGAAAATTTATTAGATTAGGTCATCATATTAAATCTTAGTAACAAGTTCATTTAGATAAAACGATGTCAAAAAAAGATGAAATTCTTGCTGAATTAGAAAATATTCCAGAAAATCTTTTGGATGATGTACTGGATTATATAAATTTTATCAAAAGTAAAATTTTTAGACAGAAGATGGCAACGGCATTAGCTAGTGAATCAATTTTAAAGCAGGATTGGTTATTACCCGAGGAAGATGAAGCATGGCGAGATTTGTGAAGGGAGATGTAGTAGTACTCCCATTTCCTTTTTCAGATCTTTCAAAATCAAAAAGAAGACCAGCTTTAATCATTGCTGAATTATTAGGGAATGATATTATTTTATGTCAGATAACTAGCCAAAAAATATCAGACAAATATGGTATTCTATTAGAAGCAGATGATTTTAGGGAAGGCCACTTAAGAGTAATAAGCAATATAAGACCTAATCGTATCTTCACAGCAAATACTAATATCATTCTCTACAAAGTAGGAAGGTTAAAGGAGGAAAAGATTATAGACGTTATTGAAAAAATCATTAAAATTCTTCGATCTTAATTATCTGGGAAAAATTAGCTAATATGACAGAAAAATTATATTGGGACAATCCTTATGACACTAAATTTGATGCAAAAATAGTTGATATTGATAACGA
>CAZDTP010000070.1:0-16794 GCA_964508365.1 uncultured archaeon | reverse complement strand
GAAAGAAGTGATTTAACTCCAGATATCTTAACTAAATTTGGAAATATATTGCTTGGAGGCAAATATAAATATAATCACTTCTTTCTAATAAATTTAGCGGTAAACGATCTAGAAATCAGATTATATAAAATTAAATCCTCCAAATATTAATTAAGATGTAAAACTAAATAGAATAAGTCACAGATCATTAAGATTCAGATTTCAAAATCCTTTGATACTGTTTTTATTTATTTTAAGAATCTGAATAATTAAGTTAAAAATTAGATTTGATTATTAGTGGATTCTTCCTCTTGGATAAGTAGCATCCATTTAAGACCAATTCCGCCAAAAATTAAACCAGAGGTTAAGAAACAAGAAACCATAACAGTGTTATAGAACCACATAATTGCTCCAATAACAGAAGTAATCGAAGGCGAGAATAGTGCGGTTTGGAATGTAATATAAGTTATACCAGTATTGATATGACTATTGCCTAATAGAACTATGAAATTCATAGTAATAAAACCGCCAATAATTAGAAATAAACCGATAAGCAATAAAAATTTAGCAAGAATTCTATCTTCGATGGTGTTTTTATTAGCAACATTAAAAATTGAGTATGATAAAACAATAAAGCCACAAAAGATACTGAGTAAAACAATCCATAATAAAGCTGCGTGAACAGACATAAAGCCTGATTGAAAAATTATCGTTAGAATATTAAATAGCTGGCTATCTAAAGTTATATTAATAATTGTACTCATCAAAATGAGATCAACTAAACCAACTAGGGTAAGAATAAGAAAGCCAATACTAAAGATTTTTAACCATTTTATTACAACTCTACGCTCCATGACTAATCGCTCGTTTTTTTCTAGTTATATTTTATACTCATTATTTTCTTTTAAATCTTTTATATAATATTTAATTTGATGGTTTTTTTTATGCTATATTTATAAATTAAAGATTAATACTTTTTTTGAATAGATATGATAGATTATAATTAGATTAATTCATTGTGATCTTCTTGAATAGCAATAATAAAGAAATTTCCGATTGTGAGCACAAGAATGTTAAGCAAGAGGGTGGATATTTTGTCTGTCAAGATTGTGGTTTAATTGATAAAGATAAAATCGCTTTCGAGAAAACTCCGCCACCTGACTTTTATACAGAATCTCAATTAGAATACGAAAGAAAAATAAGAATAAGTGACTCAAGAGCTATTCAAGATCCAAAAACGAAAGCTCGTTTTGAGCAAATTAAAACTTTGTCCAAATGGTTTAATGATTCTCAGAATAGTTTTACGGAGCAAAAGAAAACTATCAGCATGCTAAAAAATAATGGTATTGGATTAAATATTGACAATGTTAAATACAATGAAATAAAGGACAAGTATCTCCGATATAACAAATATCATAGACAGACTTATGAAAATATGGTAATTATTTTTCTTGCAATCATTTGGATGGAAATAAAAGAAACCACAAATGTGAGGATTGAAGACTTCATCAAAGTGTCTAAAGAGTTAGGACATAAAATAAACAAAAAGATGCTCAACAATGCAATGCTAAAAGTCAAAAGAACGGATAAAAGGTTAAAAGATTATAAAAACGCTATAAATCTAGAAGAAGAGATAAAAAATAAAATTAAAATTCTATTTCAGAAGGATTTAAACAATATACTTTACCAAAGAGTTGAACAACACTTTTCAAGCGAATTAGATTACATAAAATTAAAGTTGGAAATGCAACTATTAGTAGATAAAATTTTGCAGAAAATAAATTACCAGCAAATTTTAAACATGAATTACAAGGCTTTTACTGCAGGACTTATTTACTATATTGGCCAAACTTTAGATAATAGCAAGATTTTTACTCAAAGTATTGTTGAACAAACAAGCAGATTTTCAAGTACGACCATTAGAAAAAAATATCACATCTTAAAATATTTATTAGGAGATCCATCAGAATTTAATATTCAATCATAACAGATAACTTAGTTTTAGAGAAAAAATTATATAATTATAAATGTTTAAATCAATATTTATAAAATTCTAATGCGTTGTTAAGTTGGGATAGATATTGAGATGAATCAAACACAATCTCGTTCTGATAATTCATATTTCCAATCAATTGACGATTTAATTTCAAAATTCCAAACAGATTCTAACAATGGTTTGAAAAATTCTGAAATAGAAAAGAGATTTATCAAATATGGCTATAATGAACTACCAAAAATTAAAAAATCTCTGTGGAAAATCTATTTAGCACCAATTTTCAATTTTTTAATCATAATTTTAATAATTTCCGCTGCTATTGTATTCATTCTGGGAGATCAAACCTCGACAATCATTACTTTCACTGTAGTAATAATAAATTCGATAACGGTTATCACACAACAATTCAGAGCCCAAAAAGCATTGGAATCGCTAAGACAAATTGCTGCTCTAAAATCCATTGTTCTAAGAGATGGTATTCAGTTCGAAATACCTACAAAAGAACTGGTTCCAGGAGATATTATGATATTAGAACAAGGTGATAAGATTGGAGCGGATGCTCATATTATTAACTTTATCAACTTAACCATTGACGAAGCACCATTAACTGGGGAAAGTGAGCCAGTGGAAAAAAGCAATAAAAACATAAAAGAAATGAATTTACCAATCCAAAAACAAAATAATATGGTGTTTATGGGAACATATATAAACACTGGAAGAGGAACAGCGCTTGTCACTGGAACAGGATTAAATACTGAGATTGGTAAAATTTCGAATCAACTTAACGAGATGGGTTCAATTGAGGATATTCCACTTAGGAAAAAACTTAATAGATTAGGATATATCCTTGGGACGATTGTAATTATTAATTTAATAATTCTAATATTCTACAAATTTAGTGTCTTAGGATTGCAAGGATTATTTTTTGGCAATAATATAAATCATGCAATTACAAGTTCAATCTTAAGATCAATGGGTATTATGCCCATTAATCTTCCATTATTGTCGACCCTCGTTCTTGTTACAGGTGTTCTTAACATGGCTCAAAGTGGCGTAATAGTCAAAAATCTATCAGCTATCGAATCTCTTGGACGTGTTTCAGTCATTTGCTCGGACAAAACGGGAACAATTAGCAAAAACGAGATGACAGTAGAGAGGTTTTGGATAAATAACAAGGAATATACTGTTACAGGCTCGGGTTATGATTCTGAGGGTGAAATTCTCATCAATGGAGACATTCAGAATTTACGCAACAATAGCACTTTTCTAACTTTTGTTGATTCAAGTGTGTTAAATAATAATGCAAAACTAGTATATGAAGATGTAAAGGTGAAGTTAAAAACTTCAAAAGAAATAGCGGTAAGAAAAGCTTTAGGTTCACCGACCGAAGCTGCATTGTTAGTTTTAGCTGAAAAAGCAGGGTATATACCATACGATATAAAAAATAAATATAAAATATTGCAGGAATTTTCTTTTAGCTCCGAATTTAAGAGAATGACTACTGTATGCGAGCTTAAAACAGACAATTCTCATAAAATCGCCTTTTCAAAAGGTGCTCCTGAAATAATCTTAAAAATCGCTAATATAATTGAAATAAATAGTAAAGAAAATGTTCTAACTAATGATATAAAAGAAAAACTACTGAAAGAAATACAAACTCGAGCAACCCAAGGATATCGAACTTTAGCTATAGGTTATAAGAAATTTGAAGAAATTGGTGATCTTAAACGAGAGGAAGTAGAAAATAATTTAACTTTTTTAGGATATGTATCTATTCTAGACCCTCCCAGACCTGGAGTAAGAGAATCGGTAGAAGAATGTGAATCAGGTGGTATAAAGGTCGTTATGATCACAGGCGATCACCCTGCAACAGCTAAGACTATTGCGTCGCAAATGAGAATTTATAAAGAGGGAGATTTAATTGTAGAAGGAGCTGAGGTCTCCAAATTGAGTATTAAAGAATTTAACAAAGTTTCTGTGTTTGCTAGAGTAAATCCTTCAGATAAGGAAATAATTGTGGAAAAATATCAATCCCAAGGTCATATATGCGCCATGACAGGCGATGGTATTAATGATGCATTAGCATTAAAACTCGCTAACGCGGGTATTGCTATGGGTATTACTGGAACAGACGTTGCTAAAGAAACCGCTGATATGGTAGTAAGTGATGATGACTTTACTTCAATTGTTAAAGGAGTTAGAATTGGACGTGGTTTATTTGCGAGAATTCGAAATATAATATTTTTTTTCATTTGTTTAAATTTAATGGAAACAGTTATCTTTTTCGCTTATGAGTTTGTCCCATTATTTGATTTGTTCAGCTCAGAGTGGCAGCATATTTATATTTACGCGATAGTTCATTCACTTCCAGCATTAGCGTTAGTTATTGATAAACATCCCACAGATGTAATGAAAGAGCCACCTCGAGACGAACAACAGCTTTTAAACAAGAATATGTGGATTTTACTAATAATACAAGCTTTTTTAATGGGAATTGGACTGGTAGCAGCTCTTCAATTTACATTAGAAGGTTTTATCCCATTGAATGAGTGGAATCTTAATCCTGCGATTAGTTATATTCCAGTTGGATCAACACAACCCAAATTATTAGCACAAAAAGCAAGAACTATGTTTATCACCACACTTTACATTGTTGAAACTACCTTCATCTGGACATTCAGAAGGCCTAACAAATCACTTATCAAAAGCCTTAAAAACGAATTTTCGTTAACCCTACTCGTAATAAGCTTATTTACGCTCGCCCTACACGTTTTATTTGTTTTATTTTCAAAAGATGTTAATTATTATGTGAACGAAGAATTTGGCTTAGATTTACAAATCAACTTTCTCTTTTTGAGTAGCACTGATTGGATAATCTGTATTTTGATGGCGCTACCAGGTTTACTTGGAATAGAGCTTTTTAAATACTTAGCGAGAAGAAAAAATGTAATTTTTTAAATTGTCTTAAATTAGAAAAAGGTATTATTACACAAATGCAGAATTTTTTTTTTCAATTGAAGCATACTAATTTATTTTTCCATTACTAATTTTTCTAGATAAAAATACTATAAAATAAAAAGTAAAATTGTTATAGTGTATTTATCATAATTACTTTTTATCATAAAATCAAAAATAATATTCATTCCCGGGAGAATTTCTAATGGAAGAAGTCTACTATAAAATGGAGTTAGAGCAAATCTATCAAAGATTTGAAACGAACTCAACTAAAGGATTAACAAATGAAGAAGCCCAAAAGCGACTTGAACTTTACGGATTTAACGAGATCCCGAAAGCTTCTAAAGGTTTTATCAAAATTTATCTCGCTCCCTTATTTAATTGGCTAATCGTAATTTATCTTTTCGCCTCGTTAATACTTTTTTTAGCAGCAATCATAATGGGCGAAGGACAATTATTATTCGTTGTGTTAACCTTAGGGATAGTAGCTCTCAATTGTGTTGTAGCAATCATACAGCAATACCGAGCAACAAAAAAATTAAACGCACTACGAGAAATGACTGCACCTACAACCACTGTAATAAGGAATGGTCAAAAAAATGATATTATAACTAAAAATGTAGTTATTGGCGACTTATTAGTCCTTAAGCAAGGAGATCGAATACCTGCTGATGGGAGAATTATTCAATCTTCAAACCTAGAAGTTAACGAATCCAGTTTAACGGGAGAATCTGAGCCAGTCAGAAAAGTCTATATTGGAACCGCAATAAAAAACGATGATGTATCTATCGCTGAACGACATAATATGGTGTTTTACGGAACTTTTATCACTACTGGCAATGCAACGGCAATAACAGTAAAAACGGGAAAGGATACCGAAATAGGAAAAATATCACAAGGTTTAGAAGACGCAGGAACGAGCGAGATTCCAATTCGAGCAAAAATGAATAATTTTGGTAAATGGCTAGGATTGATTGTTATCGGTTTTTGGTTTTTTATTCTCTTGATTCTATGGGGCGCTACAGGTAAGTTAGATATAGTCAAAAGTCTAAATTCTGCCATGGATTTACTACCTATCAATATACCCCTCCTTGTAACAATTATTTTGTTGACAGGCGTTGTAGCTATGGCACATCATGGTGTCATCATCAGAAATCTTGCATCAGTAGACAGTTTAGGTCGAGTAAGTGTAGTCTGTTCAGATAAAACAGGGACTTTAACAAAAAATCAAATGAGCATCCAGCATGTATGGACAAATGGTTCTACATATAAGGTTTCTGGTAGTGGTTATAGTCCTGAGGGAGATATAATATTAGTTGACGATCCGAAAAATTCTGTATATGTGAAACACATAGATGATTATCCTCAACTCAAGTTGCTTCTAACTTCAGGGTTCTTGAACAATAACTCTGCTTTAGTCAAAAACGAGCTCGAGATATCAGGTAAAACTATCCAGAATTGGAATGTAATTGGATCTCCTACTGAAGGTGCATTAATGGTTCTCTTTCAAAAGGGAATGGGTGATTATCTCCTAGACGATTTTGAGTATATTAAAGAGCACCCTTTTGATTCTAAGGTTAAAAGAATGACTAAAGTTTATAAAAAAGAGGGTAAATTTTATTCTTTTACCAAAGGTGCAAGTGAGATATTAATACCATTATGCAAAAAAGTCATATATAAAGACCAAGAGTTAGAATTTTCAGACGAAATTAAAGATAAAGTTTTAAAGATTTCAGATATCTACGCAGGACAGGGATATAGAATTTTAAGTTTATGTTATAACAAATTAGATACAATTCCACTAGAATACGAGGAAAGTAGAAAGTTGTGCGAGTCGGATATGATTTATATTGGGTTTGTAACGATATATGATCCTCCTCGGGAAGGCGTAAAACAAAGCGTTGAACAATGTCATAATGCTGGGGTGGATGTTGTAATGATTACTGGAGATTCGCCCACCACGGCGAGAGCTATCGCCCAGCAAATCTCTATTATTAAAAACGAAGACGAAATTGTATTAGAAGGTAAAGAAATAAAGAATGTTAAATCGTTTTATGATTTTCAAAAAATTAAAGTGTTTGCTAGAGTATCTCCAGAGCATAAGCAGGATATAATCGAAAAATACCAAGAAGCTAATCAAGTTGTAGCTATGACTGGAGATGGGGTTAACGACGCTCTAGCTTTAAATATGGCAGATGCAGGAATAGCTATGGGTATTCAAGGAACTGATGTTGCGAAAGAAGCGAGTGATATGGTAATTAGCGACGATTCTTTTATATCAATCGTTACAGGTATTGAACAAGGACGGGGTATTTTTGCTCGCATCAGAGCAGTGGTATTTTTCTATATCTGCATAAATGTTTTTGAAGGCATTGTCCAATTTATTTTATCTGTTATTTTGAACTTCCCTTACTTTTTAGACCCCCCATTCTATTTCCAATGGATTTTCCTCTCGATAACGGTTCACATTTTTCCGGGTTTAATACTCACGTTCGATCGTAATTCTAAGGATTTAATGAAGCAGGCACCCCATGACGAGGAAGAGATATTATCTAAAAATACAGTCGTCCTTTTGTTTATTTTTGGAGCTCTATTGGCGATTAGTATGATCGTCGTTTATTTCACGACACTTTTGGGTCCTGAAGTTTCTGTTATCAATTTCGGAGATTTAAACGAAGCTTATTTATTTTCTCCCCTTACATTCCCAGATGGAAGTGGAATTTCTCTGAACGAAGTTAAAACTCTTACAATGTTAATGGTAACTATTTACTTCTGCGAATCGTTTTTAATTTTACAAATTCGGAGACCAAACAAATCGTTAATTCGAAGTATAAAAGAAGACAGCACCCGTTTCATGTACGTTCTAATTGGGTGTTTATTTGCCGTGTTTCTCGCACTTATATATATTCCGGGAGTCCAAGTAACACTCGCTGAATGGGGTTTAAATTTTAGATTTATGTTCCTCACAGGTTTGGATTGGTTAGTATGCTTTTTAATTTCGCTAATCTGTATAGTTTCCTTCGAATTCATCAAATACATGGCAAGACGATCAGGAATATACTTCTAATCTCCTATATAATTTATAAAACTTACACCTAACAGCACATTAATAATATTCCAGATTTAAACATAAATAGATATAGTATTATAATAATCTTGGTGACTATAATTGAAAATTGATAAAAGTTTGATTAACTCTTCATTAATTGGTTATATTGCGATTAGTATTTATTTGATTTGTACCTGTATATCTGCTTTTTTTAATTTATCTCTTATTGATCCTATTAATCATTGGATAAGTGATTTGGGGAATTCAATTCTTAATCCATATGGAGCAATCATATATAATATTGGATGCATTCTTACAGGTTCTTTTCTTATGATTTTTTTATAGGGCTGAGAAAATTACTAAATAATATGGAGAAAGGCAAGATATTCTTGGTACTTCTGATAATAAGTGGAATATTCCTTTCCTTCTCAGATATTATGATTGGAATTTTTTCAGAAGATAACTTTGATGCACATTTATTCTGGTCTCTAACATTTTTCATTATCCTACTACCAACAATGCTATTTGGAGGAATTATTCTAACAAAATACGCTAATTTCCCGAGAATAATTGGTTATTATGGTATCGTTTGGGCATCAATAAATATTCTTTTCCTATTTTTCTATATCCCCATATTTGAATGGATTACAATTTTTAGTTCTTCATCTTTTGTAGGATTAATCTCATATCATTATCCTAAAAAAGACGAGATGAGGGTTAAAAGTACTCCTTAACTAAAATATTAAAATAACATTTTATTTTATATCGTACTGTTTTTATCCGTTAATTTTTTAAAATTTGTAGAAATCTTAGTATATATGATTAAAGGAAAGCGGATTAAATTTGCTCCTCTTGAAAGGAGACACATTGATATTTTTCTAAATTGGTTTAACGACCCCGAGATTACGCAATACTTAATAATGTATAAACCATTGACCCGAGATTGGGAAGAAGAATGGTTCGATTCGCTCAAACACAAAGAAGATAGTGTTTATTTCTCAATTCTTTTATTGGATCAGGAAGATCCTGAAAAAATCATTGGAAATTGTGCCATTCAAAACATAGACAGCAAAAATAGAGCGTGTTCATGCGGTATTACTATCGGAGAAAAGGAATATCAAAACAAAGGATATGGAACAGAAGCAATGGAAATGTTGGTAGAGTATGGGTTCAACACATTAAATATGAATAGGATCGAATTAATCGTTTACGAATTTAATATTCGTGCTTACAAATCATATCAAAAAGTTGGATTTGTCGAAGAAGGAAGAAAACGGCAAGCAAGGTATCATAATGGCAAGTATTACGACGAGATCATCATGGCCATCCTAAGAGAAGACTGGGAAGAGAAACCAAGAGAGTGAACCAAGTAAATTTAAAACTTATTCCTAAAACAATTTAATTTTTAAAATAGTTAATGTAACTTAAAACGTTTGATTGGTTGGTGTGTTTTTTAATTTCGCTAATCTGTAACGTATCTTTTAAAATAGTTAAATATTTTGCTCGTAAGAAAGGGATTTTCTTTTAAGAATTAATTTCAAGAGAAAAAAGAAAAATAAAAAAATTTTTATGTTTCCATATCATTAAAATATGGTATAATTTTATCTCTAAAAATCTCATATACTTTATTTGGATCCGGACCTCTATTCATAATACTTAAATTGTTTACTCCCGCTTTTTTATATTCTTCGATACTAGCGATTACATCTTCGGTTGTACCTAAACAATTAAAATCTTGAAGAACTGAATCAGGTAGTTTATCTAAATATTGTAATTGTTCTGAAACGCCTTCAGTAGTCATTTCAAAATTGTGTACATTTACATCTTCGGGTATATTTAAATTGGGGTATGCCTGATTTGTAATTGAAGCATTTAATACATAGGATGACTTAAAAAATTCACATCTCCCAATTGCTTTTTGAGGGTCATCATCGTCAATTGCTACAAAACAATCATATACAAAATCAATTTTAGAGGGATCTCTACCACTTATTTTAGCTGCATCAATAACCTCTTTTGCATTCTTTTTAAAAACCCATGGAGGTTGATACAGTGGATACCAGCCATCAGCTAATTCTCCAGTTATTTGACGGGTTTTTGGACCATTACCTGCAACATAAATTGGTGGCGTTTCTTGAATAGGTTTTATTTGAATATATGCATTCTTGATTTTTCCCCAGAATTCACTATCTGCATTCACCTTTTTCTTTGTCCAAAACTTTCTCATTAAAATAATATATTCTCTCAATTTAGTCACTGATCTATTCCGATTTAATCCATACATATCAATATTCATTGCTTCACCTGCCCCAATGCCAATCATCGCTCGTCCATTAGAAATCACATCTAAAGTTGCAACCTTATGTGCCATTAGAGCAGGGTGAAAACGATGACAATCAGATACGCCAGTGCATAATTTGATGTTTTTACTCACCATAGCTAAAGAAGTTAAAAAACAATATGCATCATAACAAGTTCCAGGGCCTGGGGGTAGCATTACTGTATGATCAGCATAAAAAACGCCAAAAAACCCACATTCTTCGGCTTTCTTTGTACCCTCAATCATTAATTCAAGCCGGGGAGTCGGTACAGGAATATGAAAACTAAATCTCATTTTAAATCAATCTCCTTTTTAATTTCTCATTAAATTTTAGAAATTTTAGTCCTAACATATTTGTTATTTATTTTGTTTGTAATAAGTATAAAAATTCTATAGGTTTATAAAATTTTTAGAATTTCTATAAGTATTCATAAAATATATTAAAGTGATAAGATGGATCTTGATATAAAAATCGGAACAGAAGGGACTTTCATCCCTCCCTTTGACAGAGGAATTGAAACTGTTAAAAGGATAGAAGAAACAGGATATGATTCAGTATGGTTTGCAGATCATCTAATGGGTTGGATTCCCGAATCAATCTGGTCTCCCGATCTTATTCAAATGTCTAATATTCAAAATAGCCCTCATGATTTTTACGATGTGTCTTCTGTGATTGCAATTGCAGCGTGGGTAACTAAAAAAGTGAAACTGGGTACAAGTGTTACTGAATCATTTAGAAGGCATCCAGCAATTCTTGCTCAAACATTTATAACTTTGGATCATATCTCAAAAGGACGTGCTATTCTTGGTATCGGAACAGGGGAAGGGGAAAATGTTATTCCTTATGGTATAAAATGGGAGAAACCTGTAAGTAGATTAGAGGAAGCAATCAAAATTATTAAACTTCTTTGGGAAAATGAAGGAAAGGTAAGCTTTGATGGCGAATTTTGGAAATTAAAAAATGCTGTACTTTCTATAAAACCTTATACAGAAGGAAAGTATCCTCCCATATGGGTCGCAGCACATGGACCTAAGATGTGTGATTTAACAGGAAGATTAGCAGATGGATGGCTACCGACAAATTTTGATGTCTCAACTTATAAAGAAAAGCTTAATACTATTCGGAATTCAGCTAAAAAAGTAGGAAGAAATCCAAATGATATTACTCCTGGTCTTTGGCACAATATTATTATTGATGAAGATCATAGTGAATGCGATAGAATGTTAGAAACAGCATTTGTAAAGAACTATTGTCTTCTTCAATCAAATGAGTATTTTAAACAGTTTGGAATTACACATCCCCTTGGCGAGAATTTTTATGGACTTCTTGATTATATCCCTACACAGTATAACCGTGAAACAATGATTGAAGCTTTAGATAAAATTCCCTCAAAATTATGCCAAGAAACCTTTTTACATGGTACGCCAGATGAGATTATATCGAAAATTGAAGCTTATGCTAATGTCGGGTTAAAACACATCGTTTTATATAATATGACTTATTCTTGCGATGTAAGTAAGATAAAGAGTTCATTCGGTTGTGTGAAAAAGGTGTTAGATTATTTTAAGAGGTAATCGCTTATTACTCCTAAATTTATTTACATTATTTATTAAAAAAAAATAGAAATAATAGATTTTATATAATCTAAAAGAACTTCTCTTCAAATTCAGGCTTTCCCTCGTATTTTTTCATTAGAATTCCTACTCCTTTGTCGATTTTTTTAATTATCATCGGATCTATTTCAATTCCAATCTGACTAAACGCTTCTTTTACCTCTTCCATGGTCGGAGAACAACCTTTAATGGGGATCATCTCATTGATATATGGATGATCTTTATTTTTTTCAAATTGACATTTTCCAAATAAAACTGTTTTATTCATTCCTGGACTAGGTTCCATAATCTTACCATTTAAGAACTCAATACTATCAAAAGGTTCTCCTTTCCAAGCGTTTTTTATAAAAGTATAAGGGTAAGCCTGAATTTGAAGAACAATTTTATCAAGTAATCTAATTCTTTTTTATATTCAAATCTCTCTCCAATTCTTTCTTTGGTTTTAAGGAATATCTTGTTTTTGGAAGATCAAGGTCGCAAGGCTAAGGAAAATTATGGTTAAAGCAACCATAATTAGAATAATCGTAATAGGATCAAGAGTTAAAGGTGTAATAGTTATTCCCAAAAGGCCCCCATAACTTCCTATTGAACCAAATAATCCTCCGACATTTGAGATCCAAACCTTTCCTAATTGCTCGAAATAATATGTGAAGGAAAATAGAAGTGGCCAATCACTTCCTGCTAAGATCGTGAGAAAGCTGATCAGTGAAGGCATAGCCATAAAAACCAAGATGGGAACGAAATATGCAAGCCCAACTTTTTTAAATACGCTTGAGCAAAAAACAACGATAGCTGTCAATGGGAGAAGTGCTATAAGACCGATAAGAAATATATATCCTCCTATGGATAATATATCTGTAATATAGATGGGATCAACATAAAATATCGACCCTAATGTAAATGAAATGGATACACAAATCATTGTAATGACAATCATTACTATGAAGGCCAAAATTTTTCCCCAAAGAAATTCCCACCGTCTCACAGGCTTACTAAAAAACCATGACAATGAACCATTCTTTTTATCGTTAGCCACTGAACCTGCCCCTATACTAATGCTGAAGATCAGTCCAAAATAGTAGATGTAAATATTAAAGAACATATTAATCAAGTCTCTGATACCATCAAAAGCAATCGAACCTACCAGATGATTTATTACCCAGAAGGATAAAGATAGTAATATTCCCGGAGCAGCGCTCGTTATAGCAAAAATTAGAAGTTTATTCTTACCCGCGACTAATTCGGTTTTAAAAATTGTTCCTATTGAACTAAAATAACCTCGGTTTTGTTTTCTCTTTATCCAAATTATCATTCCTGCGATCAACCCTGTAATTGCCGCTATAAGTATAAAGAAAGGTATCCATTGAAATGGTGGATAGGTAAGTAGTTCAATAATAATTGTTGATGAATACTTATTACCCATGCTGTCAATGGAAACAATAGTTATATTATGTTCGCCGGGATCAGATATTTCTATTTGATAACTACTAGAATATTGATCATGAAAACCAGAGCCATTAATTTTAGCATAAAACTGGTTATCGAAATAAATTTGAAATGTAATGTTAAGATAACCATCTATAATAGGGCTATCCCATCCTATCCATGTGAGGTTAATAATCCTTTCGGAAGTAGAGTAACTAATATTGAAAGTAAAAATGCCAAATCTAAATGGGCCTGTGATCACATTTGATGGAAACACCAGATCATTTAACAAGAGAATATTAGAATTTGTAATATACGTACGTGAGGATGACAATCCATTCAGCGATACTAAATTAATCTTAGAATTAACAACATGGATGTTCCCAGCAATTCCAAATTCATTGAGTGTGTCGAGATTACTACTATTTAGAATTATATTAGCATAATCAAATTTCCAAACTGTTGTTGTAGGAGTGTAGCATTCAAAGAGTTCCATAGATGTAGTATCTCGACATTCAATAGAACCTCCAATTGTTGAATTATCTATAAAAAGAGTTGAAAAATCTGATATGATTAAATTCTGTGTAATGTTTGATTTTTGAAGTATGAATAAATTCCCCATATTGAACATGTAGATGCTTCCTTGTAGAGTAGAGTTCACTACACTGACACTTGCGGTAAACTTTATGATAATATCCTCTAAGATCGTTTGGTTCTCGATTAGAATATTTCCGCTTTCATAAGTTATACTATTTTGAAGCGGAGTAGAAAAGTCTTGCGAAAAAGTTTCTGATTTATTTTCATTTATTATGGTATATTGGATAATAAAGCCAGCAGCAATGAATAGGCTAAGGATCAAAATAGGTAATTTGAGTTTCTTTAGCTTCTGAATTATATTATTCATTTCTCTATCCCTCCAAGCTGTTCAGAATTTAATGCTTTCATAAAGATTTGTTCAATATCTATTCCAGTAGATCGAAATTCCTTAATAACAATTTTATTTTGAAGGGAAATATTCGCTATTATCTGCCAGACTTCATCTAATTTATCAGTATTAAGTATAAGAGAATCTACTTCTTCAGTGATATTTGGAACAACAGATGAGAGAGCTTCTCGGAACAGTTTATGATTAGGGCTAATAACGATTACTTGAGTTTTCAGTTCGTCATTTAACTCATCGATACTTCCCTCCATAATAAGACGACCACGATCAATAATAGCTATAGAATCAGCTTTCATTTTTTGGATCTCAGGTAAAATGTGAGTCGAAATAAAAATCGTTTTACCTTCCTTGTTGAGATTCTTAAGAAGTTCAATAATTTGATTCCGACCAACTGGATCCAGATTTGAAGTAATTTCATCTAAAATTAGTAATTCAGGATCATTCATGAGAGCTTGAGCAATACCTATTCTTTGTTTCATTCCAGCAGAATATTTTGCGATAATACGTGTTCTCGCATCAGATAAATCCACAAGCCGAAGAAGTTCTTTAATTTTTTTCTTGGTTTCTTGGATTGGCATATGAAAAACCGATCCGATATAAGTAAGTAATTTTTCTGCTGTCATAGACTGGAAATATGTTGGATGTTCAGGGACATATCCAATACGTTTTTGGATATCCATTTTGTCTTTCCCATGAATATCATGTCCAAACAGCTCTATACGCCCTTCTGTTGGAAACAGTGAACCAATCATCATTTTTATAGTGGTGGTTTTTCCAGCACCATTAGGTCCTAAGAGTCCGTAAATCCCCCCTGTAACCTTTAAATCTAATTTATTGACTGCTATAACATCTTTAAAAACTTTTGTTACCCCAAAAGTCTGAATAATAGGATTTTTCAAATATTAGGACCTCGATCTATATTTGAGAATATGAATTTTTAATTAAATATAAAACTTACCGTAGTTGCTTTTTAATCGATTAAGGCACCATTTGTGTACTTATTACTTTTATATTTAAGTTTCAATAGTCTGTGGAAATCTTCCGTATAAAGATCATGAATTCTCGTACCAATCTTGAAATTCATCCTTTTTTTCTAATTATTCTATTCACATCTTTCAAATGAGAAACAATTTTAAATACAACTATTAAATGCGTTAAAGCCTACCTTTAGACAAAGGAGTCAATAACATTAAATATGATTTTAAACTCTTTTCTTATGAAAATTTTTATTTTCCATTTGATAGATAATATAGTAATTATAAATATGCAAAGATAGAAGGGTAAAAGAATGTCTAAAGAAGTAAAAGAAAAAATTAGTTGGAGTGCAAAAGGTAGTTGGTATGAGGCATGCGCCTCAGAGGGGCATTGTTCGTATTATTTTGGAAGAGATAGAGAAACTCCATGTAAATCATTTCAATTATTCCAATATGACGAAGGAAAAATAGGCAATGTAGATATCGGCGGTGTAATGGCAATTCATGTAATTGATTTATATTCTAATAAAGCTGCGGATGTATTGACTAAAGGTGGAGAAGGAGGGTTATACATAAGCGATAAAACTACTGACGAACAAAGGAAATATTTAGAACCGTTTTTTACTAATAAAATTCCTGGTGGGATGATTCTAACGAAAATTTTAGGAATAAAATATGTGGATATTAATTTTAATCAAGAGGGAAATACTTTCCACATTACTATGCCTTACGGAGAAATGAAATTATCCTATACTCCAGGACTCGATGGAAAAAATCCTCAAAGACTTGAAAATTCTCTATTCGGCATGTACCTTTCAGATTTAAAAATCTGTAACACTCATTTCTGGAACTATAAAGATTTTGAAAGGAATTGGGAGTTCAAGAATAGAAGTGGGGTTATAGCGAGTTTCGATATGAAAGGAAAATCAAGGAGCTTTTGAACCAAGAACTATTGATTTTTTAGGTAAAACCTTAATTTTTTTTTAATTTTTGAAATTTTCTTTTTGATAAGTATCCGAAATGTGAAATTTAAATCTTATAATATGAAGATAAACCTGAATTTGAAGAAAATTTTTATCAAATTAGTTAATTTTGTAAAAAATTAACTAAATATTTACTATTTATCCACACACAAAAAGGGAAATTTTTCTTCTTAAAAATTTCATATACGACTCTATTAAGTCGATTCTTAGTTCATAAAATTTAATATTAATTTTGAATAAAAATAAAATCTCTATTTTAAAGTCGATAATTTTATAAGGAGTTTAATATACAATGTTGTTAAGAAAAATCTAGGTTTATTTAAAGTGGTAATTCTTAATATTCCAAGGAAAAAAAGGACGATGATTTTTATTATTATGCAAATTTTGCTAAAAAATATAATTTTAAAATAAATAGTGTAGAAATTGAGGAGAATTTATAATTTAAATCATGACAGCATTAACGGTTTATAATAGGATTAATAAAAATTTTGTCAAGGTTTCATATATTTATAATAATTTCAATGAATCATTGATTTAACTAACCAAAAATCGAATA
>CAZDTP010000069.1:0-17387 GCA_964508365.1 uncultured archaeon | reverse complement strand
TTTCATTCATAAATATCATTTCACAACCGTTGCTCCTTTAAAAATTCGACTTTGGTATTGGCGCTTAGCGTGGCTTGGCGTCCTACTGCCCCTTCGGAGCGGACGCGCCCGAGTCGCCATGGTGGGAGTGAATTTTCGGAGCGTTGATGTTACTCATTTTTATACCTAAGCTGTTCTCTTTATCGTCATATAGAAGTATAGCTCCTCGTTTAATAGGTTGAAATTGTTCCAACCAGTTAGTTCGAAATCTATAATTCCTTTTTTTTAAGGGCTAAGAATATAAAAAAAAACGACAACGCTGTATAGAGGCTCATAATCAAAATCCCCACTTCGATGGTTGGCGTACGCCAAACTTTTACGGGAGGAAGTACGTCTCCTGCGTAATACACCCACATCCACCGTTGACCCTCAAGTAGACCCCCTGGGATGATAAAATTTATTAAATTTCCTATATAATTTAACGAAAAAATGGGCTCTATTTCTTGATTTATTGCTGTTAAAACTTGCTCGAGGACCAGAAATCCTACAAGATATATCAAAATGACAACGATAGTGGTTAAATTTGCTTTCGGCATAATTGTGCTAAATAACAATATTAAAGCGCTTAGAGTTATTGTATAGAAAATAGCTATTCCAAGCGAAATAAACGATTCTGGGATTACGGTGTCGTAAATAACCACTACAGAGATATCCAACATCAAATAATGTATTATCACTAAAAGAATAATAATACTTAAATTGGCGAGGTATTTTCCTCCTATTAATTTATTTTTATTAATTTTCGGAAACAGAATATACCCCGTTTTCTTATCGAATTCTGAGCACACGATGTCAGAGAAAAAGAAACACGAAACGAATAGAATAAAAAACCTAAAAAAATCAAGTTCATATCGAAAAAATTGACCCTCATCAAAATGATAAGGATAAAAAAACGAAAATAAAAGCACATAAACAACAGAAATGATACTAAAAAATAAAACTCTCTTCCATCGCAACCTAAGTTCCAACAAATATGTCCTTAGGAATGGATTGAAGTTCTTTTTTTTCTCTCTTACTATTCTTTTATCCATTTCTTGTTCCCGTTTTATCTTATTCTTATTTAATTTTTTCTAAGTATAGTTTTTCTAAGAGCGATGTTTTTGATTGTGAAAACGATATTACGGTAAACTCTGAATCGAAATCTTTTCCTAAAATTTTAAAAATCTCTCCTTTAGATTCAAGTCTCCCATCGTAGTAGATGGTAAGATTCTTGCTTGAGGGTTGATATTGCACGGGCGATTCTACAATCGTAGGATCAATATTTTTATCCAAATACGGAGCTAATTTTTCGTTAAGTTTTTTCTCGACCAGCTCAAATCTTTCTTTTGGAATTGGCTCAAGAAGTTGGCACACAATTTCGCTTGTTTTAAGCACTTTTTCCATATTTTCGATTCGATCAAATTTAATAATTTCTCCGTTGTTTATAAACGCAATTTTCTCGCATATTTCTGATATCTCTCGTAGCATATGCGATGCTATAAAGATCGTTTTTTTTTGTTCTTTGAGAGTCATCAAATATTGGCGAATTTTGATTCGAGCCTTTGGATCTAACCCCGTTTGAGGCTCGTCTAAGAATATAATCTCTGGTTCGTGAATGATAGCTTGTATAAATCCTAGTTTTTGTTTCATGCCTTTCGAAAATTTTTTTATCCTTTTTTTTTTCCAATTTGCTAAATCAAAAAAATAAAGCAATTCGTCAATTCGTTGATCTATTTTATTTTTTGGGTATTTGTGAAGTTGAGCGTAATGTTTTAATAAAACATAAGGAGTTGAATCGTAAAACACGGGAATGTCGATTAAAAAGCCCATTGAGACGAGATCCTGCGAATTTATGCGTATATCCTGTAAATCTCCCCCCATATTTTTTATTAAGACATTTCCAGAAGTGGGTTTTAATAGTTTTGCGATTAATTTTATAGTTGTTGTTTTACCAGCTCCATTTGGACCGACAAATCCCACCGTCTCCCCTTTGTTAACCTCAAGACTTACATTATTAACTGCAACAAATTGTTTAAACTTCTTACTTAAGTTGTCTATTTTTAATACTATTTCGTTCAAATTATTGTCACTAAATATTTTGTTTTTAATTAAATAAATACTTGAGTTTTTACACAAATCTTATTTAAATAGATTTCATATGGGGTTTAGGTGTTTTTTTGGATATTCTATGAGAAAATAATAATAAAAAATCAAAGAATTACATTAAAAGTTATTCCAAATGCTTCAACTATCCTTTCTTTAACAATTACTTTGTTCTTGAAAATAATCTAGTGATTCATCCGTTAATAAAAATAAGGATGCTATTAATCAACCTTTAAACTAATTAACGAAGTTATCTAATTTTCGATTCTTCATAATTTTGAATCGAAAAAAATTTGGACAATTTTATCAGAAGATTTAAATATACGATAATTAATAGTTTATCTTGAGGAGTAAAATCCTTATCTAACCAAAAAGGTATTGAAGATGAAAATCAATAATAAAATTAAAACAGGATTAATAATTTCCTTTCTTTCACACTCTTTAATATTACTTGCTTTTCCTGTCAAAGCTTATAATAGAGGTGCATGGATGGAAAAAAAGGGAGAATATTTTTATCTTTGGTGGTGGGTATTTGGTTGGGAGCTTACAATTGAAATAATAACAGAAAGAACATATGACCCAGAGTGTGGACATTATTTTATTTCGTCCCATGCAGAAGAATATGATACCCTTT
Source organism: uncultured archaeon (assembly GCA_964508365.1). Taxonomy (GTDB): domain Archaea; phylum Asgardarchaeota; class Lokiarchaeia; order Sigyniarchaeales; family SOKP01; genus SOKP01. Next base: position 14,632 of record CAZDTP010000069.1, on the reverse strand, counting down.
CTTACTACTGGAGTTGGACAGAATATTCTGAAAATATTGATATTTATCGTTGTCCAATATGTCATCGTCCTATTATAATTACGTATGAAGTGCATGGAAGGTTTTCTTATATTTGGGATTCCTCTAATTATTACGATATAACGCTAAAAATTGAATATGATGCTTCTGATAACATTGAAGCCACTTTTGGACCATGCTATAACCATTTAGTTGGAAAATGGCAATTTTTTGAAGATTCGGGTTTGATATCATATTAGAAAATAACTTTTTTTTTTTATACAGCTTTATTGCTAAATTACGATTTTTTATTAAATAACATGACTAAAAATTCAATTTAAATGGGGGGATTGTAAGTTTTTTTAAAATTCATAAGCTTGAATTTATAATTCAACCGAAGGATTTTCCTCTTAAACCTGAGAAAATTTTAAGAAATGATTATTATTTAACTGATTTAAAAAATACTATTAAATTTTGTAGTAATTAAAATTCATCGAATTAAATTAATAGCCATTTCCTCATTTTCCCATGACTGCTATTAAACCAATTATAGACAATAAAAATAAGTAGAATTTTTAATCCGACAATAGAGAATATACAATAAATTATAAGTAAATTACCTTGATATTAAATCTTATCAAAGTCTTTATAATGGTGTATAATTTCATTTAAGATCGCATTTTTATTTTGAAGCTCAGTGTTATTAACATAAACATTGTCTTTTTTATTCTTTATTCTCTTACGCCGAGTGTAGATGAAATAATTCATTAATGCAAGCAAGCCAAACGGAATAAAACCCATAAACCAGTATTCGGTTCTCGATAAAAAAGCCGAAGCTGCTGTGAAAGCAAGGAAACAGGTAAGAGGGTTTGCCCACTGCCTAATTAGTGGATTGAATGCAGGTATATCATCGTTCTTTTTAAGTTTTTGAATTTGCGATAGTTTATTACCTATAAAGGTGTTTCCTTTAGAATTCACTATTTTATGATTTAAGATTTTATTGTTTAATAGAGTCATGTTATAACAACCTTTAATTTTAAGTTTGTAAATCGTGCAATTTTCGATCGTGATATTTTGGGTGTAGCGGCATGTTAGATTGTAGATGATGAGATTCTTAATATTGTAATGTAGAGTACTGCGATGTATTCTTAAGCTCGGGCGTAAATCTCTTAAATCATCAATAATAATTGGTTCGAAATTTGAACCCTTACCTTGCCAACCTCTTTCAATCTTTAAAGAATTGATCGTTTTATCTGAAATTTGTGTTTTCTTAAATTCGTTTCGCTTTAAATTCATAACGATCACATGATGTTAATTCTTCTTTAGCGTTTAAAATGTATTCATGATTTATATTTCATTTCATTTAATTAAAATTATAATTGTCACTAGATAATAATTTTTGCATTTTTTAGACTGTATAAAAGTAAATGAGTAATTTAAATAATGATCCCAATAGATGGATAAAATAAAATTTTAGGATATATATTGCCTTGTACAACTTTACGAATTTATATTATTACTATTAATTAAAATTTCGACTTTGATATTGGCGCTTCGCTTAATGCGTGGCTTGGCGTCCTACCGCCCCTTCGGAGCGGACGCGCCCGAGTCGCCACGGTGGGAGTGCATTTTGTTGAGTATTAAAGTAACTCATTAATAGGACTAGAAATTAAGATTAGGAGAAAATAATATAATTAAGTTACCTAAAAAAGGGTATACTATTGACTTTGATTTTTAGAGTCGTAAATGAATTGATAGTGTGTTACTTTCAGTGTCTCTAAGTTTTCTTTGAGATTTATACCTTTTTCGTCAGCTAGAATATTAATTTGAGTCGATTTTCTATTGTATATTATTGGAAATATTATAAAACCATAAAAAAGGAGTAAAAAGAAGAATATATTAACAATATCGAAATTAAAAAATGTGATGGGCATTTTGTGAATAATCTCTTGAATAATTACTGATATAATTACTACAAGAATTCCTAGAAAACCAACGATTTCGTATTTTTGTAGATAAAAGTAGTAAGGTTGTATAATTTCCTTATAATAATTAATTTTTTTATTTGCTAATTTTAATAGTGGCGCGATCTCCTCAAATTGTTTAAAGGATTGTAAACGATGATTGTTGCATAATAGATTAAAATTTATTTGGTAATCATTGAATATTTTTCTATTCTTCTGGTACCTATAAAGTCCATTTTGGAACTTTCCTTTAACGAAAATTTTAATATCTTTAAAAAGTAAATAGAGAATAAACAGAGTAGCGTAAAAAAAGTTCGATAATTGAATAAAGGCAAATAAAAAGCCAAAAACTAAAGTTGCAATTATGACAATTACTTGAACTGTTGACCAAATAAGGAAGTAATGCTTTTTCTTAATAGATAGAAACTTATTCAACTTATATTCTTCTAAATTTAGAAAATCAAGTAAAATTTCTAAAGATTCATGCATAATCGTTAAATAACTTTTTTGAAATCTGGTTAATATTGCTTTACTCTCTTGCTTTTTATTTTCCAGCAAGTATTCGAGGAAATACTCCTTAATATCCCCCCTATCTTCGGAAGAAAAGAAATAATCCTTAGTAAATGATAGGGCAAACTCAGGAGTGACCAAAGAAGTACTAGTTTCCACATTTTTTGCAGCTTCATCCAGTTTATCTAATTCTAATTTTACTTCTTCTTTCAGTTTCTTCTCTAGTTCATTATATTGAATTAAAGATAACACAAATATTGGGATTAAAAGACATGTAATTAATAAATAAATAAAAAAATTAAAATTGATCAAGGTGTTTAGTGCGAGATTAAGAAAGATAAAATACGGTGTAACCCGATAAACATAATAATAGAGTTTTACTTTTTCTAATTTCATTTCAATTAGCAATTAATCTTTTTAAAAAACAATGTTTTTACGGTAAATAAGAAAATACACCCTTATAAATAATAGAGCTCTGCTAATTTTTTATTTCACACAACTATTTAATCTTGAGTAATAGAGAAAATGTGAATCTCGTAGTCTTTTTCAGGATCAATTTTTGCTGTGCGAATAAATTCGATTGGTATGCTGAAATAGTAGTTATTTCCTTTTTTTGAGGGTTTTTTCACGAGAATGGTAATTAATTCTTTTTCCATAGGTATACATAAACTATTATACTATTTATAACTTTAGGTATAATACAAAAAATCCACACCCCCCTTTGATATTTAACTAGGTTTGGTATAATACTAAGTATACACTAAGTATAACATTAAATGAGATGAAAAGAGAAAAATGTCAATAAAAGTTGGAAGGGCGCACGGGAACGGGTATCACGACAGCGTGGTGCGTAAGATAACCGTGAAGCATTCTAAAAGGTTTTACGACCTTAAAGAATATGAAATAGAACAATTAGACCAAAACGGGAACATTATTTGCGAGAGGGATTACAAATCTGATTCAATCGCGAGAGTTTGTCTAAGTTGTCCTACGAGCTATAATAACGGACAAATTGAATACATGGAGAAGCGGGGAGATATCTTTGAATGTAGTCATTGTGGATTAATAAAAGTGCCAAAAGGAGTAGGTTATAGCAGTGCAAGAGGAAAACGAGAAGATGGCTGAAATTAGAATCTTAAAATCTATAGTCAACGACTATTTTGCGTTGCAGAAAAACAATGACGTTCCCTTTTATTTTAATAAGGAAGATTTGAATGGAATATTACAAAAGTTAAACAATTTAAAAGAAGAAATAAGCACTAACCACCGAGAGATAAAAGTTTATTGTTTTGCGTGCGATACGGTATTAGAAATTTTAGATAGTAATATCTGCTATTGCATTAAATGCGATAAATTTTATTCCGAGGAAGAAATTCGAAATAATTGTGGGATATAAGCCTCAGTTGGTACGAACATTATGAACGATAAATCTATTATCTCTTTTTATTTATTATGTTAAAAATAGAATTATAAATTAACGAAACTAATACGAGATGTGAGAAAATACTGCTTAAAACGAACATATACGAAAAAAAAGTATGGGAATCTATCACTAAGCTTGTTGACGCCTTAAATAGGAAAATACAGGATAGAGAAATAGAATTAAGCTTTCCAATGGGAAAAAATAACGGGCTCAATAGCGATTTTAAAAACGAAGCGTTCGTACTCTTTAATCTTATTTTAGATTCGATTCGAAAACATTGCGAAAGTAAGGAATCTGCTTTTAAAGAGTTCTACAACGCTTTACCTACCACGGTAAAACACCCAAAATATATAGCGGGAGCGTTAATTACCTATTTACTTAACTGGAGAAACATAAGAAAGAGTAATTTTGGCGTCATTTATAGAAAAGACGTGATTCGCCTTTTCGATTCGTTCTCTATTGGCGGATTAGATAAAGTATTTCCCGTCGTTTTACAATGGGTTAAGAAAATAGATGGATACGGAGTTATTTACCTTCCCTCGAGTAAAAACATATCTCTTTTAGACTTAGATTTTCTGGTTAAGAGATATTTAAACCATTATTGTACCGTAATAATTAACGCTAATCTTACGAGTATGAACTACAACACCTTACTTAATAAATCTATAGAATTGTATAACCAGCTATTAAATAAATTCAATTCTGAATCTAAGAAAAAGTCAATTAAGCAATTATTTTGCGACCTCTCCCCTATAAAAGAACCAGCGTATGTATCGAGTTCGATACTTTATTATATTCTGTTGAAAGAAGAAATTGTAGAACCTCATAAGAAGATTACTAAAAGTAGTTTTTCCGAAATCGTGCGACTAAAGAGGAAGATGTTTTCCGACTCGTGTAACATCTTTCATTCTACTTTGGAACGAGTTCTAAATTACGAGAAAGTTTATCTTGAGAATCAAACAGAATTAAACCTTAACTCGTTTTCAAAATTAATGAATAGAAATCTTTTAACGGACGCTAGAAAACTTAATCTAGGCAACGAACTTATTTCTAAGGCTTTAGAAGCATTTGATTGCCTTATGGACGATTTCGATAAGTACAATAGAATAATTGGGTTTAAAAATTTTTACAAAGCGTTTAAGCAACAAGAAATTGGGTACAAGCACTTTTTTTCCGCTTTGCTCTTTATTGTTTACACGATTGATTCCTACGACAGAAAATCGACCTTACCAAAACAAAACGAAATTGCTCAAAAGTTAAAAATAAGTTACCCTAAGTTCAATATAGGAGTAAATTTTGTTCTCAATCGCCTGAAACATAGACCTAAGTACGAGGTTATTCGTAAATTAATGCCTTCGGAATCTCTAAGCGAAAAAGAATATTTTCGATTGGTAACAAATTACGTTAAAGAATATTGTCAGATTATCAACGATTCAAAGAATTTAGCTGAAAGCGTTATAGAAATATACGAGAAAAGTTTGAGTGAAGATTTTTACGAAAATCTACCTTCTGGTTCAAGACAACCAAAATTAATCGCTTCTGTATTTCTTTGTGTTTACCTAAATTATTTTAGAGGAATTGTGTTACCCCAAAAAGAGTTTGTGAAATCATTAAATCAAATCCAGCGTTATAAAATTCGCTATCACGGTTTTAACGATCTGTATTCCTACGTTTCGAACGCTTATTTTAGAACTGAAAAAGAGGAGTATAAAAAGAAATTAATAACCGACAGGCATTTTCACCACAAGGGCAAAATATATCACTTTAAAGTCAACTTATCTAAATTAGAAAACGCTAACCCTGAGATTAAAAAAGGATTGACCCATTTAATTACTGAGATTTTAAAAGAGAACATACCGCGCTCGTTTTTCAAAGAAATGAAGGGATATAGGGCTTCGGACTTGATATTAAAAGGTGATAAGAGCGTTCAGTTAATCGCCATAAAGAGAGGAAAGCTTGGAACTGACATAAACATAAAAGAGCATTTAATCGATACTTTAAAGCACAAAGTAGAGCACGACGAGAACTACGAATTGTGCGCGATTGCGAAGGACGTAATAAAAAGATACAAAAAAGAAGGGGTAACTCCCCCCGATAACTCGTTTCACGAACCGATTTTAACGAAACTACTAGAAGGTAACGGAGATGTAATTGCAATAGAGACGCCTATTTGGAAGGAATTGAAGGAAGAAAACTCCTTTTTTACTGGGCACATAGATTTAATTATGGTTAAAGAAGATACTTTATTTGTTTGCGATTACAAAAAAGACGCGTACGAGATTTATAAATCCCTTCCACAGATTGCGTCCTACGGAATAATGGTTAAACAAAGAATCAAAAATCATTGTAACCTTAATCATTTTAAAGTAAAATGTCTTTCGTTTAGCAGTCATACTGCGCTCGAATTCGATCCCGAAATACTTAGGGCAGAAATTAAAGAATTTGTACGATTATGGCAAGAGAAAAAGAACAAATTTATAGTAACTAGGGGGATTCCTCGAAGGATCCTTGAGGATATCGAGAAATTAATATGTGTTAAAAGCTAATATCTATTTAACAATACTTATTTTTGTATCTGATTGTAAGTGACCGATTCGTATTCGCGTAAAATTCAGCTAGCAAAGAAGTTCGAAAACGGCGTGTATTTCACCTGCGAGACGTGCGGTTCTTGTTGTCGGGGTTTTAAGGAAGGAGAAGTGTATTTGTACCAAGACGACATTAAAAGGTTAGCGAAGCACTTAAAGATAAGGGGTACTTTAGGGTTAAAACAATTCGCGAAGGAGTACCTTAAAGTAATAGACGATTCGTTCTTTTGGAAGGAACCTGGAGAAGAAAAAGGAAAAACCTACAGATATAAATCTCTTGGGTTTAAGTTTACGGGGGACGACGAGCATTGCGACTTCTTAAAAGAAAACGAATGTACGATCTACAAAGCTAGACCTTTCCAATGTCGCGCGTTCCCAATTGGATGGAACATGCTCATTAATAGCGTAAGCAATTTTAATGATTACTCTAAAAAATGTCCCGCGCTTCAAAATTCGCTTGATAACAAAGGAAAGTTTTATTCGAAAGAGGAGATAATAAAATGGGCTAACGAAGAATACGAAATGGAGAAAGAATATTTTTTTGAGATGAGACGAAACGATTTTAATATCTTCAAAGTGTACCCTTTCTTGTCAAAAGATATGATTTCATAACCGATTTTAACATTCCTCTCATTTTTGTTGCTAAAAATTAAAATATCCATGAACAATATAAATATAAATATCTGTATTGAAAAATTTAGTTATCAGTGATTAATAATGAGTAAAGAAAAAATAGTAGTGATTGGTGCCGGGTCTCTTCAATTTGGATTAGGTTCCGTGGGCAGTGTAATACATAGTGAGAGTTTAGATGGTTCTACAATATGTCTTCACGATATAAACGAAGAAACTTTAAGTTTAGCAACTCAAGCATGTCAATCTGCTGTTGAGAGTGGTAAATTAAACTATACCGTTGAATTATCTTTAGATCGAAAAGAAGCCTTAAAAAACGCAACATTTGTTATCAACGCAATAGAAATACCTCCACGATTTAAACTCTTAAGGTGGGATTTTGAATTTCCAATGATGTGGGGTAGCACGCAAATTACTGGTGAGAATGGTGGACCTGGAGGTTTCTTCCATTCATTGAGAGTGATACCTCCTATTTTAGACATTTGTGAGGACATTCAGAAGATCTGTCCTCATGCGTTTTTTATAAATTACTCCAATCCTATGAGTCGAATTTGTCTGGCAATTAAACGAAAATTTCCAAATCAAAAATTTGTAGGCTTATGCCACGAATTAGGAAATAATGCCCCTCAGATCCTTCCAAAAATTCTTGATACGCCGATGTCAAACATTGAAATTAAAGCAGGAGGATTAAATCATTTTGGAGTTGTTCTAGAAGCAAAATATCGCGATACTGGTAGAGATGCTTATCCAGATATTCGTCAGAAAGGCCCTGCAATTTTAGGGAGATTGGCTGAAAAAACAGACCTTTCTTTAATTAAATTCATTTTAGAAATATATGATTATTATGCATACACGACGGACAACCACTATGGGGAATACATGTCATGGGCGTGGGAAGTTGCAAACTTGCTCCATGGCCGTGAGTTCTGGGAATCCTACGAAGTTCTTTTAACTAAAAGTTTTAATCGAATAAAAAGAACTATAGAAGGCGGAAAGGGCGCTAAACTCGTGAAAGCTGATAGTGAAAGAGCCATTCCTATTATTGAAGGCATAATTACTAATGACAATCACGAAGAATCCTCAGTGAACATTCCAAATGATGGTATTATTACGAATCTTCCGCAAGACCTTGTAGTAGAATGTCCTGCTGTCGTTAATAAAGATGGCCTTCACGGAGTACCGCTTGGAGAATATCCCAAAGGTTTAGCCGCTTTATTAAGAAATCAGGCTTCTGTTCAAGACCTTGTCGTTGAGGCAATTCTTACAAAATCAAAGAAAGTTGCTCTACAAGCGCTTCTTGCCGATCCCGTTATAAATTGCACATCGCAAGCAAAAAAAATTTTAGATTCAATGTTAAAACTTCAAAAGAAATATATACAAATCGAGCTTGAATAAAAAATAAGGATTAGAATTGATTTTAGAAAAATAAAGACAAAATCGCAGTGATTGGCTCGGGATCTTTTATTAAACCTGATATCTTCGGCATATACTCTTTCTTATCAAAAGATATGCTAAATAAGTAAAAACCGCAAAATCTTTATTCTAAACAATGGTTAAAATTAATTTTAATCATATACTAGGAACAATTAATATACACATCATTTTATATTACTCATAGGTTTGCAAAAATTGAATATAAATGTGAGGGTTTAAATTGAAAATTGGCTTATTCATCTGCGACTGCGGTAAGAATATTAGCGGAGTAATTGACAACAGCAAATTAATAGACCACTTTAAAGAGTACCCTGATGTTCACGTGATAGGAGATCAATATTTATGCGCAGAATTAGGTTTAACAAAAATTACTAGCGAGATAAAAGAACACGAGATCGACCGGGTAGTAATTGCTGCTTGTTCTTTTAAATTGCATGGATTGTTGTTTAGAAAAACAATAGAAAAAGCTGGTATCAATCGATATTTGATATCTTTTGCAAATATCAGAGAACAAAATTCCTGGGTGCATGACGATAATCCTGAGAAAGCTACAACGAAAGCAATAGATCAAATAAATATGGCAATAGAACAAGTTAAACTTCTCGAACCCTTAGAAGTTCAACGTGCGAAAGTCAATCCTTCGGCACTAATTATTGGGGGTGGAATTGCGGGGATTAAAGCTTCGCTAGTTATAGCAGATGCGGGGTACAAGGTTTACTTAGTGGAAAAAGACTTAACAATTGGAGGCAAAATGGCCCTTTTTGACAAGACTTTTCCTACGCTAGATTGTTCTATATGTATTCTTGGACCACTGATGTTAGAAGTCAAGGATCATCCGAATATTGAGTTATTTACTTATAGTAACATAGAAAGTATTGATGGATATGTTGGAAACTTTACCGTAAGAGTCAAGAAACAACCCCGTTTTGTTAACGAAGAAACTTGCGTTGGTTGCTTCAATTTATGTAGGGATGTTTGTCCCATTGATGTTGAAGACACTTTCTTTCCTAGAAAAGCTATAGATGTAGCTTATCCACAGGCGATTCCTCTCATTCCAAACATATTAGAGGAGTATTGTATTGGATGTAAAGCGTGTGCCCAAGCTTGCGATCGCGACGCAATTGATTTCGAGCAAAAATCCGAGATAATTGAATTTGAAGTTGGAACTATAATAACCGCTACAGGATTCAAAACATTTGATCCTAGTTTGCTTAGTGAATTCAATTACCAGAAATATTTGGACGTAGTTACAACCATGCAAGTTGAACGTTTGCTAAATACTGATGGACCGACGCACGGTAAGATAGTGAGACCATCTAATGGAGAGATACCTACAAAAGTTTCATTTATTCTATGTGTAGGTTCACGAAATAGCGCGATTCACCACGACTATTGCAGTCAAGTCTGCTGTAATGTTTCAATTAAACAAGCTGTAATGATAAAAAAAGAGCATCCAGAAACTGAGATTAGTATATATTATAATGACATACGAGCAATAGGAAAAAACTGTGAAGAGTTCTACAATCGCGCACAAGAAGTTTTTGGTATTAGATTTATTAAGAGTAATATATCTGCCGTTCTTAAGGATGACTTATCTAAAACTGGAGAATTATTGATTCGGGGCGAAGATGTAATAAATGATAGACTTTTTGAAAGAAAGGCTGACCTCGTCGTTTTGGCCGTTGGAATTGAACCTGCTGAAAACACAGATGAATTAAGTCAATTACTTAACATTTCTCAAGGTCCATATGGATTTTTATTAGAAAAGCATCTTAAGATAAAACCTTCTGAAACGTCCGTAAATGGTATATTTTTAGCAGGAGCTATCCAAGGTCCTAAAGATATTCCGAATAGTATAGCTCACGCTGAAAGTGCGGCCGCGAAAGCAATTGCCTTAATGTCCAAAGGACATGTCGAGCTTGATCCTCATATCGTACACTTTAATTCAAATGAATGTGATTTATGCAGACTATGTGAGAATATTTGTATATATAATGCCCTAAAAATAGAAAACAATAAATTGAATATCACTACTGCCAATTGTACGGGATGTGGGGCATGCGCAGCGATGTGTCATACTGATGCGTTATATATCCCTGGTTTTACTAAAAAACAGATAAGCGTTCAAATTAATAGGATTTTGGGTGAAAAAGCTGAATATCCATTAATTATAGCATTCCTTTGCAATTGGTGTTCTTATATGGGAGCAGATCTGGCTGGAACCAGCAAAATAAATTATCCTACTAATGTAAGGTCAATAAGGGTTATGTGTACAGCAATGCTAAACCCATCATTAGTATTTGAAGCTTTTTTTAATGGAGCCGATGGAGTATTGATTGCAGGTTGCCACCCACAAGATTGCCACTACGATACGGGTTTTATAAAAGCGGCCAATAGATATGAAAGTATTAGAGAAATCCTCAGCGAGGCGGGATTAAATGAAAATCGCGTGAGGATAGAGAGTATTTCTGCTGGAGAAGGGGAAAAATTCGCACGGGTTGTGTCAAATTTTAAAACTGAACTTGAAAAATTAGGACCAGTAAAACCAGGAGAATATCAAAAACCATATGTTGGTGAAAACAAGAAAGAGAAAAAAAAAGCAAAATTAAATGAATTATAAAGATGTAAGGATTTTAAGGCTATTTTTCTTTTATAAACTAAACTACGAACCAAATTTCTTTTAATTGAAAAATTATGAAAGTTCGAGCTATTACCGTTGGAAATAAAATCCCGTATTTGATAGAGGATAAAGAACTTGAAGAAATATTGGATCATAATCTTCAAAATTTTTACTCTTTCAATTATGAACTTGTTCAAAGGCTTAACGAGAAAGAAATTGAAGTACAAACAAAAAGATTGTGCTCTCAACCAATATTATCATATGAACAGCAATTTTATTCTAAAAACTTAAATGAAACCATCACAAGAATCTATGATCAGTTGGAAATTATAGAAAGAATTGTATCAAAATATGAATTTGATTATTTTGCTTCCTGCGCTGTATTAGCGGACGAACAAATACAAAAATTTGGAATATATGAGAAATTATTATTAAATGAAGTACCTAACTTTATTAAGAGGAGAGAGAAGTTCTTTACTTCTGTTCATGTAGCATCCAAGGAAAACGGAATTAATTTAGGTGCTCTTCGTTCCAGTGCTAAAATTATAAAAACATTGTCCATTCCAGATCCTTTCAATAATTTGAACTTTTGCGTTAGTTCTAATGTTTCCCCGGACACTCCTTTTTTCCCGGCAGCTTATCATGTTTCAGAAAATCCTTCGGTTGGACTAGCTTTGGAAATGGCAGATGAAGTCGTGGATGTCTTCGAAAGTTCAAACAGTATCGGAGAGGCTTATAATAACTTAGTAATACGATTTAACGAGATTTACGACAATTTAGTTGGTATCTGTGAGGATGTTGCAAATAAATACAAAATCGAATTCAAAGGAATAGATTTTTCCCCAGCACCCTTTCCTACAGTAGAAAGAAGCATAGGGACTGCCTTCGAAAAATTAAATTTTGAATATTTTGGGGCTTCGGGAGCACTAATAGGCGTAGCTCTGATAAAAAAAGCTATTCCAAAAAAGAAGAAAGTTATAGGATTCTCAGGATTTATGCCTTCTGTTCTTGAGGATTATACTATAGCTAAAAGTCTATCAGAAAACAACTTTAACTTGGACACTTTACTACTTTATGCAACTATGTGCGGAACAGGATTAGATTGTGTTCCGTTACCGGGTGATATAACAGAAAGAGAGTTATTTTATATTTTACTAGATGTTTGTACGATTTCTTTAAATTTAAATAAACCTCTGACTGCTCGACTCATGCCGATCCCTGAAAGAAACGCAGGGGATATCGTAGATTTCGATTTTGAGTACTTTGCATCTTCAAAAGTTATGAAAATTAAAAGATTAACACAACAAATTGAGAATGATCTTTTTTCTAGTAAAGAAAAAAGTATTGATTTTTTGTAGCTGCTCTTTTGATGATCGGCTATAACTGCTGAAATAAATTAGGTAGAGATCTCTAGCATAATATCATTCAAAATATTCTATTACTTTTCCGCTTTGAGTAATTTTATAGAAAATTTCACCGCTAACATCATCTTTGATGGAATTTATACAAAAAGCTTTTATTAAGTAATCAATGTTATAAACTAATTGATCTTCTTCTTTAATAAAATTAGAATCTATAAGCTGTTTAAGAAGTTCTTTCCTGGAAATTTTCTTGGTTTTATTCACTATCTCCAATATCTCCCTTCTTACAGGGTGGTTTACTGCTTTTAAATAAAGATCGTGCAAATATTTAGTCCCCTCCATAGTTTGACTATATTCTTCCATTGATTTGTAATTTTTAAAATCAAATTCATCTGGCATATATTATTCAAAGGTATACAAAATTAAAGTTTTTTTACGCGTTTTTTATTGGGTTATTACACAAAAAGAATAATGGACTTTTTATAGAAAGTTTTAAAAATAAAGATATTAGTTAAAATATTCAAATCTAAAGAAGTGTGAATGTAATGGAGAAATCTCGAACTCAAACCGTAAATCCTATTGACCGCGCGAATAAAAAAGAAAGAGCAATCGAACGATTAGAAGATTTATGGGGAAAAAGTTCAAAAACAGCTGAAAACTCTCAGTATCTTAGCAAAAAATTAACAGTAAAACTGGAAACTAATGGATTTGAAAAGCGTAAGATTTTGTTAAAGTTAGAATGCGGTAAGTCGAAGATAAACTCAAACAATTATCACCTTCTTTCTGATTTGTTAAAAGAATTTTTTGCCTCCGATTCTCACTCAGATTAAGCTCTAATTTTTGGATAAAAAATTAAAAGTAAAACATTTTATATTAAGGCTCTTATTTCTTTGTTAGTTTCAATTTAAAAAAACTGGTGAATGAAAATAAATTTTGATGAAATTAAAAAATTACTCGGCAATGATGCAGATAACCTGTTAAATCACACGTGTACAGGTATTCCAAAAGAAATGATTCACGTACCTGGTCCAGATTTTATAGATAGAGTGTGGGAGCATTCTGATCGTAATAATTTAGTACTGAATAATATAGGACGCATGTTTAATCAGCGTGGTAGATTAGCGGGTACTGGTTATCTTTCTATTCTCCCTGTAGATCAAGGAGTTGAACATACTGCTTCAGCCAGTTTTGCAATCAATCCTCGATATTTTGATCCAGAAAACATCGTCAAATTAGCGATAGAGGGAGGATGTAGCGGCGTAGCGTCTACTCTAGGAGTATTAGGTTCGATAAGTAGGAAGTATTCGTACAAAATTCCATTTATTGTAAAACTAAATCACAACGAATTACTAACTAAACCTGATTTATCAGATCAAACTATGTTCGCTACCGTTGATCAAGCTTGGGATATGGGTGCTGCAGCTGTTGGCTCCACAATATATTTTGGGTCTCCATACTCAAGAAGACAAATTCAAGAGACATCTGAAGCGTTCAAATACGCTCACGAACTTGGATTAGTATGCGTTCTATGGACTTATCTTAGGAATACGAAAGAATTTATAAAAGATGGAAAGGATTATCACACGGCAAACGATTTAGAAAGTCAAGCAAACTATCTCGGAGTTACTATAGAAGCTGATATTGTAAAACAGAAATTGTCTACGTTAAATCGTGGCTTCCTTGATTTAAAGTACGGTAAAACCGACAAACTTGTTTACGACAAATTAGCAACAGATCATCCCATCGAATGGAACCGCTATCAGGTCGCTAATTGTTATATGGGAAGGGTTGGATTAATTAATTCTGGTGGAGAAACGGGTGGAAACGACTTAGCTGATGCTGTGAAGGCTGCAGTCATCAATAAACGCTCTGGTGGTACGGGACTCATATTAGGAAGAAAGGCGTTTAAGAAACCAACACCGGAGGGAATTAGAATTCTTAACGCAGTACAAGATGTATATTTATCTAAAGATATAACCATAGCTTAAAATATAACAATTTTTTTTTAACCTATTTACTTTTTACTGGAATATTCGATTTTTCAAAAATTGGTCTCCATTAAGTTAATTAAAACTAAATTCTATTATAATCATAAGGTAAAAGGAGTA